>NZ_JBFBJW010000004.1:428497-575415 GCF_040686315.1 Micromonospora sp. NPDC085948
CGCCGGCCGGTTGGCCGTAGCCGCCCGGCTCGTACCCGCCGGCCTGCTGGCCGCCGTACCTTCCGGTCGGCTCGGCGGCCCGACCGCCGCCGTACGGAGCCGGATCGGGCTGGCCGTACCCCTGCCCCTGCTCCGGCTGGTAGACGCCCGTGGCATACGGGTCGGCCGGTGCCGGGTACTGGGTGCTGTCGCCGGTGTACCGGCCGGTCGGCTCGTCGTACCGCTCGCCGTAGGCCGCTCCGCCTGCGGGAGCGGGCGGGTAGGCGGCGGTCCCCCCGGGCTGGGCCGGGTAGTCGCGACTGCCGTAGCCACCGCCGGAAGCCGGCGCGTTGCCGTAGCCGCCACCGGACGCGGGAGCATTGCCGTAGCCGCCACCGGAGGCGGGTGCGTTGCCGTAGCCGCCACCGGAGGCGGGTGCGTTGCCGTAACCAGCACCAGAACCCGGTGCCGCACCGTAGCCGTCAGCGGCACCATAGCCGCCCTCGGCACCTGCCGGGGAGCCGTAGCCGCCACCGGACGCGGGTGCGTTGCCGTAGCCGCCGGCCCCGTACCCGCCGGGCGCGGCCTCGTCGCCGTATCCGGCGCCGCCCCACCCCTGCTGCCCCGCGCCGCCGTACGCCTGCGCCGGAGCGCCGTACGGGTCCGGTGGAACGTCGTCGACCACCGGGCGGTGCATCATCGTCGGTGCCTCGCTCAGCGCCGCACCGCCGACCATGGTCGGGTCCGCGCCGCCGACGGGCCGGCCGCCGGCCATCCGGGCCTGGTCGTCGGGGCCGGGGTAACCGCCCCGTGCCGGCGGCACCACAGCGCCGCCACCAGCCGCAGCCGGGGCGTCGTCGTCGCCGCCGTTCTCCTTGCGCTTCATCCAGAGCAGGACGATCGTTCCCACGCCGGCGGCCACCAACAGACCACCGAGCAGAATGATCAGGTACGAGCCCGCGCCGTTGCCGCCTTCCTCGGTCTTCGAGGCGTTCGCCGGCGGGCCCGCGCTGGCGTCGTCGGCGGCCTGGTCGCCCGCGCCCTCATCGGCCGGCTCCTCGGAGGGAGTGACCTCGGCGGTGGTGGACGGCGTGGGGGTGGGTGTCCCCTCGACCTTGATGGCGAGGCTGATCCGTTGCCCGGTGATGGCCTGTCCGGCAGAGGCGGTCAGTGTCTTGCGGGCCTGCACGTTGTCGAAGGTGGCACCCAGGTCGATCCGACCCGGCGCGATCGGCTTCTCCGTGGTGCCGGTGAAGCGGAAGTTGCCGCTACCGTCGCTCGTGGTGTCGAAGCGCTTGCCGGTGCTGTCCAGCAGCATGACCACCGCGTTCGGCACTGCCTTGCTGTCGGCCTGGACGACCACCTTGCCGGAGACCGACTGCACGGTCGGCGTCTGCGGCGGCGGCGGCGCGGCGGCCGCCTTGACGGTGACCCGGAGCGTGCGGGAACCACCGTCTCCCGACACCGTGATCTTCGCCGAGGCGCCGTTGGCCGCAGGCGCGTCGCCCGCTGCCGTCAGGGTCAGCGTCACTGGTTTCGGGTCGGCCGAGTCGAAGTTGATCGGCCCGCAGCCCCCGCAGGTGACGCCATCGGGCAGGTCGGTGATGTCGATGTCCGCGGACTTCTCGTCCGGGTCCGGTCGGACGAGCACGTTGACGGTGCTGCTCTTGCCCGCGTCGATCGTGGCCGAGTTGTCAGCTGTGCTGATCTTGGCGGCCATTGCTGGTGTGGCGGGGACGGCGAGCAGAGCGCCGGCAACCAGCGCTACGACCACACCGGCCCGCTGCTTCCAGGCACGTCGGTGTGTTGACACGTCCACCGCCTTCCGGGCTGACTTCCCTCTGACCGGCGGGGCGCCGGGCCGGGGATCATCACGGTTCGAATACGCCGTCGGCAACTATGCCTTGTCCAACTGGATTGGCGCGACCCAGGGCCAACGTCAGGTGGCTGGCCTTCGGGTCGTATCGTCCCTTCGTGTCCTCTCCGCACAGTAAGTCCGCTGCCGTTGCGGCCGCGTTGTCGGCGCTCGATGAGGGGCGTACACCCGAACGGCCGGTGTTCCGGGAGGCGGTCCGGTCGTTGTTGGCCATCCTCGCGGAGCGCGCCCCCGGCCGATCGGTGGAGGTGCGCGTACCACCATACGGTGCGATCCAGTGCGTACCCGGCCCTCGACACACCAGGGGAAACCCGTCAAACGTGGTCGAGATGGCTGCGGACACGTGGTTGGAGTTGGCCACCGGGCGGATCGGATGGGCGGAGGCGGTCACCGAGGGTCGCGTCCAGATGAGCGGCGTCCGGGCGGACCTCTCGGCCTATCTTCCCCTCTGATCGTCTGATGTCCTACTCACCGTGACGCTCAGCATGGGAAACGTGACTATCTGTGCCGATGGCGATTCGCGTACACTGTCAGGCGATGAGAGTGGTCCCGGCAGACGAGTGTGGATCCGCCCGTGATCCCGCCCAGCCGGTCCAGACCAGCATGAGGGAGCGGTAGGTGCCCCGAGGCGACGGCCGGCTGAGCCACGACCTTGACCCCCAACGACCTGGCCCCCAAGACGCCTGTGGTGTCTTCGGCGTCTGGGCGCCCGGCGAAGAGGTCGCCAACCTGACCTATTTCGGCCTCTACGCCCTGCAACACCGCGGCCAGGAGGCGGCGGGCATCGCGGTGAGCGATGGCTCCGGCGTGGTGGTCTACAAGGACCTCGGCCTGGTGGCCCAGGTCTTCGACGAGCCCACCCTGGCGAGCCTGCGCGGCCACCTGGCCATCGGGCACGCCCGATACTCCACGACCGGCGCGTCCAACTGGGAGAACGCCCAGCCGACGATCCGGTCCACCACCTCCGGTACGACCATCGCGCTGGCCCACAACGGCAACCTGGTCAACACCGCCGAGTTGGAGAAGGAGGTCGCCGAGCGCGGCCTCGTCGCGGACGGTTCGACGAACGACACCTCCCTGGTGACGATGCTGCTCGCCGGCCGACCGGATCTGTCGGTCGAGGCGGCCGCCCTGGAGGTGCTGCCGCAGCTGCGCGGCGCGTTCAGCTTCGTCTTCATGGACGAGTCGACCCTCTACGCGGCCCGCGATCCGCACGGCGTCCGCCCGCTGGTGCTCGGCCGCCTGGAGCGCGGGTGGGTGGTGGCCAGCGAGACGGCCGCCCTGGACATCGTCGGTGCGAGTGTGGTCCGTGAGGTCGAGCCGGGCGAGCTGATCGCGATCGACGAGAACGGGCTGCGCTCCACCCGGTTCGCCGCGCCCGAGCCGAAGGGCTGCCTCTTCGAGTACGTCTACATCGCCCGTCCGGACGCCACGATCGCCGGGCGCAACGTCCACGCGGCCCGCGTGCAGATCGGTCGACAGTTGGCCAAGGAGCACCCGGTCGAGGCCGACCTGGTGATCCCGGTGCCGGAGTCCGGCACCCCGGCCGCGATCGGCTACGCGGAGGCGTCCGGCATCACCTACGGCGCCGGCCTCATGAAGAACCCGTACGTGGGTCGCACCTTCATCCAGCCGTCGCAGACCCTGCGTCAGCTCGGCATCCGCCTCAAGCTCAACCCGCTGCGGGAGAACGTCCGGGGCAAGCGCTTGGTGGTCGTGGACGACTCGATCGTCCGGGGTAACACCCAGCGCGCCATCGTCCGGATGCTGCGTGAGGCGGGGGCGCTGGAGGTGCACGTCCGGATCTCCTCCCCGCCCGTCAGTTGGCCGTGCTTCTACGGCATCGACTTCGCCACCCGGGCGGAGCTGCTGGCCAACGGGTTGGACAACGACGGCATCCGGCGCTCCATCGGCGCCGACACGCTGGGTTACGTTTCCCTTCCCGGCCTGATCGCCGCAACCGAGCAGCCGAAGACCCGGCTGTGTCGGGCATGTTTCGATGGGGAGTACCCGATCGAGTTGCCGGCCGGCAACCTGATCGGCAAGCACGTGCTCGAAGGGGTGGGTCGACGGGTCACGAACTCGGCGCCGGAAGCCCCGCACACAAACGGCTCGTCCGTCGCCACTCCGGGTGGCGTTACCGCAAACCGCCCGTAGCACCAACCGGCGCGGCCCGGCCACCGTCGGCGCGGCACCGAGAACCAAAGGGGAGAACCGTGACGCACGTGTCCGAGCGCAACGGCGCAGGAAGCAGCCCGACCGGCGCCGGCGGCGACCGACAGCCCTGGACTGCCGGCACCAGCCGGCAGGCCCGCAAACGCTCGGTTTCGTACGCCGACGCCGGAGTTTCCATCGACGCGGGCGACCGCGCGGTGGAACTGCTCAAGTCGAAGGTGCGCCAGACCCGCCGCCCTGAGGTGATGGGTGACCTCGGTGGGTTCGCCGGCCTGTTCCGGCTGGACACGAAGAAGTACAAGAGCCCGATCCTGGCGTCCTCCACCGACGGGGTGGGCACCAAGCTGGTTATCGCCCAGCAGATGGACATCCACGACACCGTCGGCATCGACCTGGTCGCGATGGTCGTCGACGACCTGGTGGCCTGTGGTGCCGAGCCGCTGTTCCTGCTCGACTACATCGCCACCGGCGAGGTCGTGCCGGACAAGGTCGCCGAGATCGGCGCGGGCATCGCCGACGGTTGCCGCTACGCCGGCTGCGCGCTGCTGGGCGGGGAGACCGCCGAGCACCCCGGCGTGCTCCGCCCGGACGAGTACGACATCTCCGCGACCGGTGTCGGCGTGGTCGAGGAAGCCGACATCCTCAGCCCGGAGCGGGTCGAGGTGGGCGACGCGGTGATCGCCATGCGCTCCTCCGGCCTGCACTCCAACGGCTACTCGCTGGTCCGGCACGTGCTGCTCGGTGCGGCCCGGATGCGACTCGACATCGTGATCGACGACTTCGGTCGGCAGCGGACCCTCGGCGAGGAGCTGCTCACCCCGACCAAGATCTACGCCAAGGACTGCCTCAAGCTGATCGCCGAGGCGGAGGTGCGGGCGCTGTCCCACATCACCGGCGGCGGCATCCCCGGCAACCTGGTCCGGGTGCTGCCGGAGCACGTCGACGCGGTGGTCAACCGGTCCACGTGGAAGCCGCAGCCGATCTTCGACCTGATCCAGTCGAAGGGTCGCATCGACGACCACGACATGGAGTCGACCTTCAACATGGGTGTCGGCATGTTCGCGATCGTGTCGGCGGAGGATGCTGACCGCGCGTTGGCCACGCTCACCGGCCGTGGGGTCGAGGCGTGGCAGGCCGGCGAGATCATCGAGGGCACCGGCAACGTGCAGATGGTCGGTCAGCACACCCGCGGCTGATCACGCGCTGGTGATCGTACGGGCACCTGATCAGGGCTTCACCCGAGTGGCCAATGCCGCCTAGCCTGAAGGGCTCAGGCTTGGCGGAGGAGGGCGATGGCTGCTCGGGGACAGTCGTTCAGCGGGATGCGCGGTCTGGCGGCCGTCCCGTCGTACGTCGTCATGCAGCCGACCACCCTCTGCAACCTCGACTGCACGTACTGCTACCTGCCGTTTCGGGCCGCCGACCGGCGGATGCCGGTGACGGTGGCCGCAGCGGTCGCGGCGGCGGTCAACCCCTGGGCGGCGGCGGGCCGGTTCTCGGTGGTCTGGCACGGCGGTGAGCCGCTGGCGGCCGGCCGGGAGCACCTGGCCGACCTGATGGCACCGTTCGGGCCCGACGTCGAACATCACGTGCAGACCAACGCCACCCTGATCGACGACGACTGGTGTGACTTCTTCACCAGGCACGAGATGCGGGTGAGCGTGAGCGTCGACGGTCCCCGGTCGCGCAACGGTGACCGGGTCAACCGGGGCGGCCAGCCGGCGTACGACCGGATCCTGCGGGGCGTCGACGCGCTGCGTCGGCACGGCCTGCCGTTCTCCGCGCTGGCGGTGGTGTCCCGGCCGGAGCCGGGGCTCGCCACCGAGCTGTACGACTACTTCCTCGACCTGGGTTGCGACGTGTTGGGCGTCAACATCGAGGAGACCGAGGGGGTCAACACCCGCGACAACAGCCACGACCCGGCTGCGGTGACCGGCTTCTGGGCCGAGTTGGTCGCGGCCTGGCGTCGGGATCCCCGGATCCACCTGCGCGAGATCGAGTGGTCGCTGCGCTACGCCGCGGCCGTGCTCGACAACTCGGCGGACGGGGTGCTGCCCCGCCACCTGGACCCGATCCCGACGATCGGTCACGACGGCTCGGTGATCGTGCTGTCCCCGGAGTTGGCCGGCTTCAGCGACCCTCGCTACGGCGACTTCAGCAGCGGCAACGTGCTGCGGACCCCGCTGGCGGAGATCATCGCCGGTGCCGCGGCGACGCCGTGGGTCGGCGAGTTCCTGGCCGGGGTGGAGGCCTGCCGGGTGTCCTGCCCGTACTTCGGTTTCTGCGGGGGTGGCCACGCCGCCAACCGTTACTTCGAGCTGGGGCGTTTTGACGGTACGGAGACCGAGCACTGCCGCAACAGCAAGATCCGCCTATTGGAGGGAGTGTTGGAGCATGCCCGAGACCACCAGTCACCGGCGCCCTGAGCGCGAAGCGGACGACGGCGTCACCGAACGGGTGCGGGAGGCGGGTCCCGCGCTCGTCGCGCTGTTGCAGGAGGCCGAAGACGCGCGGAGGCTGCGCTCGGAGGTTTCGGGAAGCGACGGCGCCAGCGCGGTCTGCGCCTGGAACCACTTCGAGAACATCCCGACGTTCTACAACTGGAACAATCGCCCACGCTGAGGTGAGCCACGATCGGGGGCCTGTCGGGCGACCGGAGTCACTCCGGTCGGGTCAGGCCCCTGATCGTCGGCTACTACACCTGCACGGAACGTGCGTGAGCACGCGGACTTACCGCGTGCTCAGTTGCGTCGAGAGGTCAGCGGGTCGGACGGACCCAGGGATCCGGGTCGTCGTCCGCGTGATCCTCATCATCGTCGTCGACGGACTCTTTCGAGTTGTCGTCGAAGTGGTGCTCAGACTTACCAGCACCCGCCAGTTCGCGCTGCAAGGCGGTGAGGTCGGTGTTCGGGGAGTGGTACTTCAACTCCCGGGCCACCTTCGTCTGCTTGGCCTTAGCACGGCCGCGCCCCATGGCTCGACCCCCTCGCACAGAATGCGGGGCAGCCCGAAGGCGGGCCCCGATGACGTCAGGCATCTCTCGTGGCTCTTACGGTACATGGGGATGCCACCGTTCGGCACCTCGGGTTACCGTCAGCCGGCTCTGCGCGTCGCGTCGATCCGGCCGTCACCCAGTGTACCGGGTAAGGAGCGGATCGGTTAGCACCCGTGACACCGGACAAACCGCATCAAAGTTGACCCGACGTCAGCTTACCCAGGCGAGCCGGCCCGGGAGGCCCGGAGGCGGATCCCGTCGATCCGGCCTCCGGGAACGCTCAGCGCAGGTGGATCCCGCGCAGCCGGCCGATGTCCGCCATCCGCCGCTCCGCCAGCCGGTCCGCGGCCACCGCCGGCGGCACGCCCTCGGCGTCAGCCAGGCGCAGGATCTCGCGCGTGGTGTCGTAGATCCGGGTCGCCCGCAGCTTCGCCCGCTCGAAGTTGAAGCCCTCGATCTCGTCGGCCACCTGGATGACGCCGCCCGCGTTGACGACGTAGTCCGGGGTGTAGAGGATGCCCCGGTCGGCGAGCAGCTTCTCGATGCCCGGGTGGGCGAGCTGGTTGTTCGCCGCGCCGGCCACCACCTTGGCGCGCAGCGCCGGCACGCTCTCGTCGTTCAGGGCGCCGCCCAGCGCACAGGGCGCGTACACGTCGATGTCCGCGGCGGCCAGCGCGCTGACGTCGTCCAGAAGGGTGACCTGCGGGTGGTTGGTACGCACCCACGCCAGCGCCTTCGGGTTGACGTCGGTGGCGACCACCTCGGCGCCGTCTTCGAGCAGGTGCCCGGTGAGGTACTTGCCGACCTTGCCCAACCCGGCCACCCCGACCCGCCGGCCCCGCAGGCTCGGAGTGCCCCAGACGTGCTCGGCGGCCGCCCGCATGCCCTGGAAGACACCCCAGGCAGTGAGGATCGACGAGTCGCCGGCACCACCGTGCTCCACGCTGCGCCCGGTCACGTAGCGGGTCTCCCGGGCCACGACGTCCATGTCCGCCACGTACGTGCCGACGTCACAGGCGGTGTAGTAGCGACCGCCCAGCGACTCCACGAAGCGTCCGTACGCGCGCAGCAGCGCCTCGCTCTTGATCTGCTCCGGGTCACCCCAGATGACGGCCTTGCCGCCGCCCAGGTCCAGCCCGGCGAGCGCGTTCTTGTACGCCATCCCGCGCGACAGGTCGAGCACGTCGGCGAGGGCGTCGTCCTCGCTGTCGTACGGGTAGAAGCGGGTGCCGCCGAGCGCCGGCCCCAGCGCGGTGGAGTAGATCCCGATGATCGCCTTCAGGCCGCTCTGCTTGTCCTGGCAGAACACGACCTGTTCGTGACCTGTCGATACCGGGTCGTCGGTGCTCGCGAATACACCCATTGTTGGCTCCTGGAGTGGTGTGCGCCCTTGTGGGACGCGGACCGGGTGGACGCCGGCGGGATGCTGCCGGTGTGATCGAGCCTAGTATCGGCCGCCCTGCGAGCGCTCGACGCGCCGCCGCCGTCCCACGTTGCGGCGCGCGTGGTCCGGCTGCTGACCGCGTACGGGTGCGGTTCGTGGGAGGATCGCGCCGTGCCGTCGCTCTTCGCTTCTTACCTGCGCGTGTACGAACCGCTGACCGCCTTCGACCGAGACCGGCAGAGCTACTGGCGTCGCTATGTCTCCGAGGGGCGGGCGGTGGCTCCGGTCGAGGGTCCCGGCCGGCAGCGGACGGCGGTGATCGAGGCGCTGGGCGCTGGCTGGACCCGACTGCCGGACCTGCCGGAGGAGGCGTACGTCCTGGAGACGGACGACAGTCTGCTGGTCTGCCCCTGGAACCTGCGGATCCGGGTCGCTGAGGCGGCGCTCAGCGCCCGGGACGGGGTGCCCCCGGTGCTCGCCGACGCCTTCGTGCCGCCGGTGCTGGCCGGGCAGGCCAGGGCGGTGATCGACGACTGGCGCAGTGGTGCCCGGGTGCTGGAGCACGGGGTGCCCCGGGTGCACGAGCAGATCGCCACGTGGGGCGTGCCGCTGCGCTGGTTCGTGCTCTTCGAGCCGGCCGAGCGGGACCTGGTCACCCAGCCCGGTCGCCGGGCGCTGCGCTACCGCACGGAGATCTCCAAGGCCCGCCGTCGGTCGTCCCGGGCGCTGTCCGTCCTGCGCAAGTCGGTGGGCGAGGCGCCGATCACCGAGGCGGTGGAGGAGGCGGCTCGTTGGCTGGAGGAGTTCCATCCTCGGTCGGTGGTCGAACTGGACTACGGCGGCCTGGTCGACCTGCTTCCCGACGAGACTCTCGCGGCGGACGACTCGCCCGAGCTGGTCGCCGAGGGCCTGGCGGGGCTGTCGCGGGGTGAGGCGGAGGAGGCGTCCGCCGCGTACGACAAACTGGTGGCCCGGTGGCGTGCGGTGCAGCTGCTGGAGCGGTGCAACTAGGGCAAATGCCCGTAGGAGCGCTCCCAAGGTGAAGTGTGCTCGTAGTCGACGCATCACGAACCGTGATCATGAGTCCCATTAAGATAGATTCTGCCGTGTAAAAGTCGTAAAAATCGGGCATGGTTCATCCGTCCGTCTAGGGACCTTCATCCGTTCGGCCCATGTCGGACATCGGGGACTAGCCGGACCATGGGAGACGCGTCGGCCGGCGGGACCCCGGCCGATGTCTATACATGTGGAGGAGTGACCGATGGCATCGCGAACGCACGAACCAGAGCCGCTACTCACGCCGGCCGAGGTGGCGTCGATGTTCCGTGTCGACCCGAAGACGGTGACCCGGTGGGCCAAGGCGGGCAAGCTCAGCGCCATCCGCACTCTGGGTGGCCACCGTCGATACCGCGAGTCGGAGGTCAGGGCGTTGCTGCAGGGTCAGATCCCGCAGCAACGGCAGGGCGACTGAGCGGCTCCAGTTTTTCCGGTCAGGGGCGGTGGATCTCGATCCACCGCCCCTTTCCATGGCCGGGGCCAGGTATGACCGACCTCAGCGCCGCCCGAGGCCGGCGTCACCCTCGGCGCGGGTCCTCGGTCAGCGTCAGGCGGATGCCGACCGTGCCGCCCTCGCCGCGGCGCAAGCGGCTGCCCAGCAGGCTCAGCCGGCCGATCAGCCGGTACTTGTGCTTGAGCAGATCACGAACCCGACCGGTGTCACCGCCGCCGTAGATCGTGGCGTGAGCTGACACCTCCGCCCCGTGTGGACGCCCCCGCACGTCACAGGGCGCCACGGTCACCTTGCCGTTGTTGCGGATCCGTTTGACCTTGCCCGAGTCGGCCCCGGTCCAGACCGCCAGCGCCTCACCGTCGCGGACCGCCCAGACCGGGGTCGGCACCGCCCGACCATCCTTGCGGAAGGTCGTGAGCAGCAGATACTTCTCGGCGGACAGCCGGTCCAGCGTCGTCACGCCGCCAGGATACGGCCGCCACCGGCCGCCGAGTGGACAGATAGCGTGAACGCCGTGACGGGCGAGCCTCAAATCGGTGACGTGATCGGCGAACTGCTGCGGGACACGCTTGCCGTGGCCACCGGGGTGGGTCCGCGACCGCTTGTCGGCGGCCGACTACCCCGGCCGGTCATCGAGATCATCGAGCGGGACGACGGTCTGATCAACGGCGCCCCGGCCGCGCACTACCTGGACGGGCCGCAGGAGTGGCAGCCGTACGACCACCGGGCCGTGGACCGGGTACGCGGCGAGACGCTCGACATCGGCACCGGCGCCGGCCGGATCGCGCTACTGCTCCAGGAGCGCGGGGTACCGGTCACCGGGCTGGACACCTCCGCGGGTGCGCTGGCGGTCAGCCGGCGTCGTGGCGTCCGACGGCTGGTGCACGGCACCGTCGACACCCACGTCGCCGACGGACGGCGGTACGACACGTTCCTGCTGCTCGGCAACAACCTCGGGCTGTTCGAGGGGCGGGAGCACGCTCCCAAGTTCCTGGCCGCGCTCGCCGCGCTGGCCCGACCGGGTGCGCAGATCATCGCGCACGGCACCGACCCGTACGGCACCCGCGACCCGCTGCACACCAGCTACCACGAGCGCAACCGCCGGCGGGGCCGGCTCGGCGGTCAACTCCGGCTCCGGCTGCGCTACCGCGAGCTGAGCACCGAATGGTTCGACTACCTGGTTTGTTCGGCCGACGAGTTCGCCGCGCTGGTGCACGGCACCGGCTGGCGGCTGACCGACGTGGATGATCGGGACGCCCCCTACTACCTGGCCACCCTGCGCCTCGCCGAATGAGCGACGGCCCCTGCGCCGGCGGGCGCAGGGGCCGTCGTACCGCTCAGACCTGGACGGTCGGGGGGAGCTGCTCGGGCGGGAGGCCGCCGTCGCCGTCGACCACCTCGTCCGGTTGGCCGTCCTCGTCGATGTCGACCATGGTGATGTCCACCTTGCCGTCACCGTCGGTGTCGAACTGGAACAGGTCGGCCTTGCCGTCGCCGTCGGTGTCCACCACCCACACATCGGTCTTGCCGTCGTTGTTGGTGTCCGCGCGCAGCAGCTCGACCCGCTCGTCGCCCCGGGTCTCCACGATCGCGGAGTCGGTGACGCTCTCCGGTGCCTGGCTCATGTCGACTGGTCCTTCCCTCGATTGACGGGCCGTCATTACCCGATCCCGCGCTCCCCCAAGCATGGGCCGGATCGTCGAGCTGTCTAGGGTCGCAACATGAGCGAGCGGAGCAGGCGAAACACCCAGCTCGGTGTGGCGGGGACCCCGCGCGCCGGCCGGCGGGACAGGGAGGCGTGATGAGCGGACGTTTCGTGGTCGTCGGTGCCGGCACGATGGGGCTCGGCATCGCGTACGTGGCGGCCGGGGCCGGGCACACGGTCGAACTGGTCGAGGTGGACCCGGAGCGGGGCAGGGCCGCGCAGAACCGGCTCGCCGAGCTGTGGGAACGGGCCGTGCAACGCGGAAAGCTGAGCGCCGACGAGGCCGCCACGCACCGGCAGCGGGTCACGCTGCGGCCGGCGCTCGCCGAGGTCGCCCCGGCCCCCGAGGTGATCGTGGAGGCGGTGCCGGAGCGGCTGGACCTGAAGCGGGCGGTGCTGCGCGACGCCGCGGCGCTGCGCCCGGCGCTGCTGGCCAGCAACACCTCAAGCATCGCCATCGGTGACCTGGCCGCCGGGTTGGACGCGCCCGAGCGCTTCCTCGGCCTGCACTTCTTCAACCCGGTCTGGGCCATGGCCCTCCTGGAGATCGTGGTCGGCCCGGCCACCGCCGAGGAGACCACCGCCGCGGCCGTCGCGCTCGCCGGCCGGTTGGGCAAGGACCCCGTCGTCGTACGCGACCTGCCCGGCTTCGCCACCTCCCGACTCGGGGTCACCCTCGGGCTGGAGGCGATCCGGATGGTCGCCGACGGGGTGGCCAGCCCCGCCGACATCGACAAGGCGATGGTGCTCGGCTACCGGCACCCGATCGGCCCGTTGGAGCTCACCGACCTGGTCGGCCTCGACGTACGGCTGGACATCGCCCGCACCCTCCAGGCCGCGTACGGGGACCGCTTCGCGCCGCCGCCACTGCTCGTGGAGATGGTGGACGAGGGGCGGCTGGGCAAGAAGTCGGGGCACGGCTTCTACGAGTGGAACGGCGGGGTCAAGCAGTGAGCGCGACGAGCGGGCTGCGAATCGAGGAGCGGCCGGACCGGCTGGTGGTGACCCTGGATCGGCCGGAGAAGCGCAACGCCATCGACGCTGACCTGATCGCCGAGCTGCACCAGGTCTGCGCCGAGTTGGAAGCGCGGCCCCGGCTGCTGCTGCTCACCGGTGGGACGGCGGGCATCTTCGCCGGTGGCGCCGACATCGCCCAGCTCCGGGAGCGGGGTCGCACGGACGCCCTGGCCGCGATCAATTCCGCCGCCTTCGCGCGGATCCGGGCGTTGCCGATGCCCACGGTGGCCGCCGTCGACGGCCCGGCGCTGGGCGGTGGCGCCGAACTGGCGTACGCCTGCGATCTGCGGGTGTGCACGGCGCGCGCGGTCTTCGGTCAGCCGGAGGTGCGGTTGGGGATCCTGGCCGGCGCGGGCGCGACTCACCGGCTGCCGGCGTTGATCGGTGAGGGCCGGGCCAAGGAGCTGCTCTTCACCGGCCGGCGGGTGGACGCCGCGGAGGCGCTGCGCATCGGCCTGGTGAACCAGGTGGTGGACGAGCCCGACGAGCTGCTCACGGTGGCGCACGCGGTGCTGGACGAGATCGCCCTGGGCTCCCCGCTGGCGCTGCGGCTGACCAAGCTGGCGGTGGACGCGCCGGCCGCCGCGCACCCTCACCTCGACCTGGTCAGTCAGGCGGTGCTCTTCGAGGACGAGGAGAAGCACCGGCGGATGACCGAGTTCCTGGAGCGCCGTCGGCCGCGGTGATTCCCGCAAACGAAACGGCCGCACCGACGCTCGCATCGGTGCGGCCGTTCTCGCCTGTGGTGGTGTTACTGCCGGATCTGCACTCCGCTGTCGGCCAGCGAACGGATCACCGAGGCCGACTCACCGAAGCCGATGATCAGTACGGCGTCCGCGCCGAAGTCCTTGATCTCCTTGGCGCCGCCGGAGAAGTCCACCGGGGGAGCCTTGGCGTCGGCGGGCGGCTCGTAGGTGAGCAGCTTGAGGCGGTCGCTGGTGATGCCGGCCTTGTCCAGCTCGTCACGCACGGTGCCCTGCAGGCCCTCACCGTAGGAGTCCTTGCGGGCGACGATGACGATCTTCTGCGATCCGTCGCGGAGGATGACGTCGGCCAGCGCCCGACCCTGGAGGCTGTCCGGCGGCGCCGTGCGGAAGTAGAGGCCCCCGTCGTCCACGTCGGTCAGGCTGCTGTCGGTGTTGGAGGGGGAGAAGAGGATCTTCCCGGCCTGCACCACGTCCGGCAGCACCGCCCGGGAGATGCCCGAACCGCCCGCGCCGATGATCACGCTGACGCCCTCGGTCACGTGCCTGGCCACAGTCGCCTTGGCCACCGCCGGGTTGGTGCCGTCGTCGCCGTCCACCCACGTCACCGGCTTGCCCAGTGCGCCACCTGCGGCGTTGATCTCGCGGATCGCCAGCGCGGCGCCGGCCGCCATCGGCGGGTAGGCGATCGACAGGTCACCGGTCTTCGGCAGCAGGCCGCCCAGGATCAGCGGCTGCTGGTCGGGGTCCACGGTCGGCCGCTGCTTCTTCGGCTTCGGCGGCGTCTTGGTGCTCGCCGCCGATTCGATACCCGCGCCGACGAACTCGGTCTTGCCGTCGTTGATCTGCTGCCCGTCGAAGGTCAGGGTCGCGTAGCTCGCGGTGGCCGGCTCACCCTTGTCGGTGAAGCCCGCCCGCGTCAGCGAGACACCGCGGTACTCGACGTCCTGCCCGTTACGGGCCATGGCGAGGCACGTCGCCGGGTCCTCGCAGCGCTGCCCGTCGTTGGTCACGGCGACGATCTGCTTCGCGATGGCAGCCGGGTCGGTGCTTCCGGCCAGCTGAGCGGCGAGTACGGCGACGACCACCGCGTCGTACGTCTCGGCGGAGTACACATAGTCCGTCAGCGCCGGATTGACGGTCTTCAGCCGACTCTTGAAGTCCTCGGGCAGCGGTACGAGTGGCGTGGTGCCCTTCATTCCGTCGACCAGACTCGCTCGTTCCTTCAACTCCGCTGGGTAGGAGTTGAGCATGTTGCCGTCCGTGCCGTAGAGGCGCACCTGTTGGGCGCTTGACTCCTTGGCCTTGTCATCCCCGCAAGCGCTTGTGGCGAGCAGGATCGTCGCGCAGGCAGCCAGTGAGGCTACCCGCGAGCGGCGTGATACGAACATGGTCGTCCTTCCTCCGGCGAAGGTCCGCTGCGCACATTAGCGTGCCGAGGCCATCGGCGGGACCGTGGAGGTGGCGTAAAGCGCAGGTAGCTCGCGTTGAACACGGACAGTGACGGTCGTCGGGATCACTTGACCGCCAGTCCTACTGTGCGCTGCGTGACGGACCTACCACAGCAGACGTTCGACGACGCGACCGCCGTGCTCCGCTCGGCGCTGACCGGAGATGGAGACGCGGTGGTGGGAGCATTCGACGCGGTCGTCGACCGGGCCGGCCTGAGCGGCGCGTACGGGGTGGCCTGGTGCCTGGCCGCGACGATGGTCGGCGACGCGCCAGCCGCCAGCGGGGCGGCGCTCGACTTCCCGGGAATCGATCAGGCTGACTACGACACCCGCTGGGTGGCCCGCTTCGTCAGCGCGTACGCCAATCGGGACGAACCGACCGGAGAGGCGCTGTTCGGTGCGGCGGCGGCCGACGGGCTGCTCCCGGACTGCCTGCTCACCCTGGCCGGCTCGACGATCGCCACCCTGCGCAGCCGCGCCGGGTGACCGCCGTGGGGTCGCGACGTCCGGCGGAACGGACGCCGCGCCCGCACGGTCGCTCAGAACGCGTGGTAGGCGATCAGCGGCTCGTACTCGTACCGCAGGTTCTCGAAGCGGACCTGGAAGTTGACCCCGTCCCGGACGTTCGTCGCCACCGTGGTCCAGTCCGAGTTGGCCGGGAGGTAGGTCCAGTAGTTGCAGCCACTGGTCTTGTCGACGAAGATCACGCACGCCTCGGTGGCGTACACGCTCGCGTTGCGGACGTTGATGTCGCGACAGCGGGTCGTGGTGCGGAACTGGCCGGCCTGGCCGCCGTAGCGGCCGGTCTGGAAGAAGGACCGGACCGCCCCGCCGTAACAGGTGGCGAGCGGGGCGAAGGCGTTCGGCCCGGCGGTGACAGGTGCGACCGATCCGGTCGGTTCGGCCTGTGCGGGCGCGCTGGCGAAGAGCAGTGCGGTGGCCGTGGCGACGGCGAACAGTCGAGCGGTTGGGGATGGCATGCGTTCCTCCGGAAACGGTTGACTGACCGTCCGTATTGGACTGATCATCGATCAGTGACGATGATAACGATCGATTGATCGTGGCGCGGCCCCGGTGGCATCCGACTCGTGTGATAGCTCTTAGTCATGTCCGAGGCCATACTGAGCAAGGTGCGTAAGCTGCTCGCCCAGGCCGAGGACCCGGCCTGCACACCCGCCGAGGCGGAGGCGTTCACCGCCAAGGCGACCGAGCTGATCGCCCGCTACGGCGTGGACCGAGCGCTGCTCGCCGCCCGTGACCCGACCACCGACCCGGTCGGCGACCGGGTCCTGGACATCGTCGCCCCCTACGCCCGCGACAAGGTCGGCCTGCTCGCCGCGGTCGCCGAACCACTGCGCTGCCGCTGCGTACGACGCCGGCAGGGCAACGGCTTCGCGCTGCACCTGTTCGGCTTCGCCAGTGATCTGGAACGGGTGGACCTGCTCTTCACCTCACTGCTCGTGCAGGCGGCGCACGGCCTGGCCGCCACCGCGGTGCCGGCCGACGATCATCCCGCCGCCTTCCGCCGATCCTGGCTGGCCGGTTTCGCGGAGGTGATCGGAGGCCGGCTCTGGGCGGCGGAAACGGCGGCGGCCAGCGAGTCGGGGGTCCCGTCGGTGGCGCTGGTGCTGGCCGACCGCTCCGACCGGGTGCAGCGGCGGCTCGCCGAGCAGTACCCGCGACTGCGCACCGCACCGCCACGCAGGTTGGGCGGCACCGGCTTCGGGTCGGGGGCGGAGGCCGGTCGCCACGCGGACCTGGGTGGTCGGGACCTCGGCGGCGCCACCACGCCGGCCCGGCAACTCGGCCACTGAAGGCCGTGTGAAGGCTCGGTCCCCGATGGCCGTGGGGGTGGTGGGCTGGTGGCGCGGACGGTCAGGCGGGGGTGGTGGGCTGGTGGCGTGACACCGTCGCGACGTAGCGGGTGAGCAACTCGTGCCAGCCGGCCGTGAGCGCCTCGCGATATCCCTCGGCAGCCTCGCCATGCCGGTCGAAGTGTCGGTGCTCCAGCTCGACCCGGGTGCGCTCCGGCCCCTCGCTGTGGAACAGCACCTCGACCTCGCTCGCGCGGGCCGGGTCCGGCACCGGCGCCCGGTCGGGGCCGATCTGCCAGACGAAGACCAACCGGCGCGGCGGGTCCCAGGTGAGCACCCGACCCCAGTCGGAGCGGAAGCCGTACGGGCCGATCTCGTAGAGCATGCCGCCAGCCCGCGGCTCCATGCCCAGCTCGGCCAGCGCGTCCGGGCCGGACCAGGTGTATTCGGTGACCCACCAGTCGGTCAGCTCGTCGGCGAAGACCGCGAACGCGCGCTCGGCGGAACTCGGGACATGCAGGCGGCACCGTAAGGAGAACTGGTCGACGTCATGCCGGATGTCGGCCGGATCAGTCATTTCCTGTCCCATAGGCCCGGACCATACCGGCTGATGCCCGCGTGTGCAGCTTCGTGCGATGCCCGGTTCCGGACATGTCGTCGGTCGATGCCCCACGGACGGGATGCCCGGCCGGAAAGCGGGTAACCGCGCCGAACGGCCCGGACGACCGGGCCGGTGTGCAGGCGGGCGGGAGAGCATGGGCGAGAGCGCGCAGCAGCGGGAGCCGGACCGGGTCGACCCGGACGTCCTGCTCGACATTCCGAAGGTCTCCGTCGACTCGATCCGGGTGGCGGTCGACGGCTTGGACGCTGACCTGTCGCTGCGAGCCCGGGTGGCCAACCTGATCCAGGTCGACGCCGGCGTACGTGTGCGCCTGAACAGCGGTGAACTGGACATCAACGGGGTACACGCCGAGGCGCAGTTGCGGGTGCGGTTGGAGCAGTTGACCACGATTCTCGGACGAGCACTCGACACCCTCGATCACAACCCGCAGATCATCGAGGCGCTCGCTCGGACGGCTGGCACCACCCTCGACGGCGTGGACCGTGCCGCACAGCAGGCAGCACACGGGGCCGGGGCGGTCGAGACGTCGGTGCGCCGCTCCGACGGCGTACTCGGCGGGCCGGGCCAGCAGGGGGGCACTGCCGGCACCGTCGTCGGCCCGGTCCGGGAGGGCGCCGGTCGGGTGGACGCCGACCAGTCGGGCGGCGACCGAGTGCGCGGCAACCGCCCGGGAATGGGTCGGCCGGGAGCGGGTCGGCCGGGCTCGGGGCCACCTGCCGGAAGCTCTGAGCCGCACGCTGGTGGACCGGGACCCCGCGCTGGGGGACCCGGGTCCCCAACCGGTGGCCCTCGGCCGGGGGATCACGTACGACCGGAGTCCGGCGGAATGCCGGGCCACTACCCGATCGGCCGGCGACACGGGGAGCGGCACCACCCGGAAGGGCAACGGCCGGCAGGTTCGGATGACGGGAAGCGACCGTCCGGGGCGGGTCGGGGCACCGAGGCGGAGTCGTCGACCGGGCAGGGGCGCAACCGACCCGGTACATCGCCCGCCGCCGGCCCGAGCACGTCCGGAGCCGGTGACGGCGGCGGTGGTCCTCTGGGTGGGGCGCAGGCCGCGGCGCAGAGCGCTGCGCAGCTCGCCGAGCAGGCGGGGGAGACGCTGCGGCAGGCCGGGCGCAGCGTGTGGGAGGCGATCCAGACCGGTGTGGCGCAGCACCGCCAGCAGGGCCGCGACGACTGATGGTCGTGCGCTCGGCCCCGCCACCGGCCCATGATCCCATCGATTTTGGCGCGCGGTGTTCCGCCGACTCGGACGCCCCGATTCCGGGAAGTCGAGCCGATCACATTTCGGCGGGCCGCCGAGAAAGGCGCCGGAACAGCAAGATCCCCACCTGCGTTTCCGCTGGTGGGGACCTCTGTAGCCCGGCGAAAGGCTATGTGGCCAGGGGCGGGGTCGAACCGCCGACCTTCCGATTTTCAGTCGGACGCTCGTACCAACTGAGCTACCTGGCCGTGTCGCTCGGACCATGTTACCCAACAACCGGACGAACCGGCGGTAGGGAGACATGCTCCGATACGCAGAACGCCGCGCGAGGCGCGGCGTCAGCGCTGCGGTCCTGACGGGACTTGAACCCGCGACCTCCGCCTTGACAGGGCGGCGAGCACTCCAACTGCTCCACAGGACCTAGCTTGTGTTGCTCCGGCTTGCGCCGGTCGTGCCCCCAACGGGATTCGAACCCGTGCTACCGCCTTGAAAGGGCGGCGTCCTGGGCCGCTAGACGATGAGGGCGGCCCCGCCATCATTGCACATTTGCAACTTCAAGCGGACTTGCTCCCATCCGGCCCCGCCGGAGGCTTGGAAAGCATACGTGATGCCTGGTCGGTGAACAAAATCGGTATCGGCAGGGGTTCGGATCGGGCCATAACAGCAGGTCAAAGGTGGTCTAGCGGAGTCGGGCGATGCCGAAGCGCTGCTTCAGGTCCGCGATCAGGTGGGGGCAGGCGGCGAGCGTCGCAGCCCGATTGCCGCCCCCGTCGTGCAGCAGCACGATGGCGCCGGGGCGGGCGGCGGCGTGGACGCGCTTGCCGATCGTGGCGGCGTTCGGCTTGTCCCAGTCCTGGGGGTCGACCGACCAGTGCAGGGGGCGCATGCCGAGATCCTTCGCCGCCCCGAGCACCTCCGCCGTCCACCTGCCGCCCGGTTGCCGGTAGAAGGGCACCTTCGCCCCGGGAACCGCGGCACGGATGGCGTTGTTCGTGCGTTCCAGGTCGGCCTTCATCTCGGCGACCGGTCGCCGAGCCAGGTCGAGGTCGTGCCGCCAACTGTGGTTGCAGAGTTGGTGTCCCTCGCGGACGATCCGACGGACCAACTCCGGGTGACGCTGCACCTCACGACCGACGACGCAGAAGGTGGCCGTCACGCCGGAGGCCTTCAGTTGGTCGAGCACCTTGGGTGTCCAGGCCGGGCTGGGTCCGTCATCGAAGGTCAGGACCACCGGGCGCGCGCCGGTGTTGCGCCGCAGGCCGGCGGGGAGCTTGGCCGGCAACGGTCGCAACGGGGGCTTGGGCGGCTTGGCGACGGTCGGGTGCGGCGACGCCGGGGGCGTGGGCGATGTCACCGGCTGCGGTGCGCCGGCGGCTGCGATGGTGCGGTCCGGCTGGGCGCATCCGGACAAGACCAGCGCCATGGCGAGGACGGACGCCAGAACGGCGCGGGCTTGCATCTGCTCGCTCCCGGGGGTCGGGGTGGGCGGACCCCCGACGGTAGTTCACGCCGCGATATGGGCGACAGTGCGGTCAGTCACGCCTTGACTGGTCCAGCGAGTCCCGAACCGCGACGGCGAGCGAGACGGCCTCGGCCAGGTCGATGGGCCGCACCACCCCCGCCGGCACCGTGTCGGCTCGCCAACCGGGCCCGGCGGCGAGCACCAGCAACGGGCGGCGCGGTGCCGCCAGCAGCGCGCTGAGCTGACCCGGGTCGGCGGTGGCCCGGGTGTGCGACCAGAGCACCACAGCGGCCGGCCCGGTCCGGTTGACCGCCTCCAGGAGGGCGGCGACCGGCACCCGGGCGCCCAGCGTCCGGTAGCTGGCCCCGGCCTCGGCGAGAGCGGCGGCCAACGCCTCCAGCGGCAGGGTGTGCTGCTCCTCGTCCGCGCAGGAGAGCAGGATGCGGGCCGGTCCGGTGGGAACCTTGGCCCGACTGGCCGCCGCGAACGACTCCGAGATGCAGCGGGACAGCAGGTGTTCCACCTCGATGAGGCCGGCGTTGGCGGCGTGGCGTTCGCCGATGCCGGCGAGGACCGGGCGCAGCAGGCCGTCCCAGGTGGCGACGACACCGCCAGCCGCCAGGGCGTGCGCGATCGTCTCGCTGATCGCCGCCGCGTCCAGCCGCATGGCGGCGCGGGCCAACCCACGGGCTGCCGGGCCGGCGCGGCCCACCGGGATGGTTCCGCCGCCGTCCCGGCCCGCTCGATGGATCCGGCTTGGGGCGACGGTGTCGGTGGGCACCGGTTCCGGTGCCTGGCGAGCCCAGCGGGCCGCCTCGGCGGGGCTCACCCCCTCGGCGGTGAGCCGTCGCATGATCTCGAGGCGGGCCAGGTCGGTGGGCGTGTACCGGCGGTGGTGGCCGGGGATGTGCTCGCTGGGCCCGAGCCCGTAGCGCTGATGCCAGGTGCGCAGGGTGGTCACCGCCACCCCCAGCCGGCGTGCGACCGCGCCCGCGCTCAGCGCCTCATCGACCACCCGACCGCTCCGCCGTGTCATCCGCCGACGATCCGGGCGGGGGCACGACCGGAGCGGGTGCGCCCGAGGGGCGCAGTAGCCGGCTCACCACCCCGCCCAGCCAGGGCGCGTACGACCGGGGGTCGCGATCCAGGTCGGCTTCGAGGGCGGCGGGGTCGGCCCACCGCAGCTCGGCAACCTCGTCCGGGTCCGGCAGTAGGGGGGCCGCGGGCAGGAAATCGCCCCGCAGCACGTGGTCGTACTCGAATTCGACCCGACCGGTGGCGGGGTCCTCGGCGTAGTAGACGTAGACGCCGACCTCGGTCAACTCGACCGGGCCCGCGCCCAACTCCTCGCGCAGGCGCCGATTGGCCGCCTCGGCGAGTGACTCGCCCGGCTGGGGGTGGCCGCAGCAGGAGTTGGCCCAGCGCAGCGGGAAACGGGTCTTGACGGCAGCCCGGCGTTGGAGCAGCACCTGACCGTCCGGGTCCACCAACAGCACCGAGAAGGCCCGGTGTAGTTGCCCCGGGGGCTGGTGTGCGGCTGCGACGGTCAACTCGCCGTGGGCCTTGCCGGTCTCGTCGACGAGCTCGACCAGGTGTTCCTCTCGACTCTTCATCGAATCTCCCCACTGATTCGGCCGGCGGCGAGCTTGCCGGAGATGAGCACCATCGGTACGCCCACCCCGGGCTGGGTGCCGGAGCCGACGAAGACCACGTTCGGCAGGTCGCGGTGCAGGTTCGACGGGCGGAACGGGCCGGTCTGGAAGAGGGTGTGCGCGGCGGCGAACGGGGTGCCCGCGGCCATCCCCTGCTCCTCCCACTCGGCGGGGGTGATGGCCCGCAGCACCTCGACGCCGGCACCGAAACCGACGTAACCGCGTTCCTCCAGGGTGCCGATCAGTTGGTCGCTGTAGCGCTGGGTCAGGTCGCCGCGCCAGTCGAACGGGGCCCGGTGCAGGTTGGGCACCGGGGCGAGCACGTAGTAGGTGTGCCGGTCCGGTGGGGCCACCGACGGGTCGGTCCGACTCGGGTTGGTCACCAACAGCGACGGGTCGGTCATCAGCTCGCCCCGCCGGATGACCTCATCGAAGGTGCCCTTCCACGCGCGTCCAAAATGGATGTTGTGATGGGCGATCTTCGCATAGCCCTGCCGGGAGCCGACGTGCAGAACCACGCAGGACGGCGAGTAGGTGAGCCGGCGCCGTGGCGCGGCGGGGAGCAGGTCCCGGTAGGCGACCGGCAGGTCGGGGTTGAGCACCACCACGTCCGCCCGCACCAGCTCGCCGTCGGCGGTGAGCACACCCGTGGCACGGCCGTTCGCGGTCTCCACCCGGGTCACCGTGGTGTCGTACCGGATCTGCACGCCGTGCTTCTCGGCGGCGCCCGCCATGGCTTTGGAGACCGCGTGGATGCCGCCGCGTGGGAAGTAGACCCCCGCCACCGAGTCGAGGTACGCGATGACCGCGTAGATGGCGAGCGCGTCGTGCGGTGCGAGGCCGGCGTACATGGCCTGGAAGGAGAAGATCCGCTGGGTACGCGGGTCCCGGAAGAACTGGTTGATCTTCGTCTGAAGTCGCCGGAAGGCCCCGCCGCCGAGCAGTTTGAGCAGGTTGCCGGTGATCAGGTCGGTCGGCGCGTCCAGGTTGCGCTCGATGAAGTCGGTCCGCTCCAGCCGCCACAGCTCGCGGGCGTACTCGACGAAGCGCAGATAACCGTCGGCCTCGCGCGGCCCGCAGACCCGGGAGATCTCGGCGGCCATCCGGGTGGTGTCGGTGAGTACGTCCAGGGTCGAGCCGTCCGGGTAGTACGCCCGGTAGGCAGGGTCGAGCGGGGTCAGGTCGAGCCAGTCGTGCAACTCCTCGCCGACCGCGCCGAGCGCCTCGGCGATCAGGTCGGGCATGGTGAGCACGGTCGGGCCGGTGTCGAACTCGTAGCCGTCCACGCCGAGGCGTCCGGCCCGCCCGCCGGGCACCGGCTCACGCTCCAGCACGGTCACCTGTCGACCGCTGCCGGCCAGGTGCAGCGCGCAGGCGAGCCCGCCCAGCCCGGCGCCGACGACCACCACCCGGTCCGTCCGTCCTGTCACCGTCCGCACGTGACCACCTCCTTGCTCAAGTCGCTCATCAGGCCCGCCGGTTGGCGGCGGCGGTGGCCAGACCGGTCAGCGCGGTCCGCGCCGTCCGGTCCACGGGTGCGGCGTCGAGCGTGGCCAGCGCGTCGCTCACCCGCTCGGCGATCATCCGCTCCACCCGCGCCACCGCGCCGGTCTCGGCCACCAGTTCGGCGAGCCGGTCGACCGGTTCGTCGCCAGCCCGCTCCAACGCGCTCAGCTGGGCCGGCGTGGCCAACTCCCGAGCCAGCATGAGCAGCGCGGTCGGCTTACCGGTGCGCAGGTCGTCACCGGCCGGCTTACCGGTGGCGGCCGGATCGCCGTAGACGCCGAGCAGGTCGTCGCGGAGCTGGAACGCCTCGCCGACGGCGAGGCCGTAGCGGGTGTACGCGGAGACCAGTGGGTCGTTCGCGGGCACCCCGGCCAGGCAGGCACCGAAGAGCAGTGGGCGCTGGACGGTGTAGCTGGCGGTCTTGTAACGAGCCACCCGCAGCGCCCGATCGACCGACCAGCTGGCCGGATCGTTCTCGCCGAGCACGTCGAGGTATTGCCCGGCGACCGTCTCCACCCGCATCTGGTCGTAGCAGCGGCGCACCTCGAACAGTCGGGCCGGTGGCACGGTGGCGTGGGCCAGCAACTGGTCGGCCCAGACCATGCAGAGGTCGCCGATGAGCACGGCGACGGCCTCGCCGAACCGCCCGGGATCACCGCGGTGGCCGGCCTGGACGTGCTGGTCGGCGAGGGCGACGTGTGCGGTGGGCCGGCCGCGACGGGTGGTGGAGGCGTCCATCACGTCGTCGTGCACCAGGGCGAAGGTGTGCAGCAACTCCAGCGCGGCCAGCGCGGGCAGCACGGGTGACAGGGCCTCGTCGCCGCCGACCGCCCCGCGCCAGCCCCAGTAGGCGAACGTGGGCCGGATCCGCTTGCCGCCCACCAGGACGGCCTCTCGCGCGGAGGCGGCGAAGGCGCCCATCGAGGCGTCGATCTCGCTCAGGGAGTCGACCTCGGTGGCGAGGAAGGCCGTCAGGGTCTCCTCGACGGCCGTGACCAGCTCATGGGTGTACGCGGCCAGAACGGCCTGGACCGGGTCGTCCCGGTCGACCGGCTCTGCCGCCGCCACACGAGTCGCATTGCCCGCAACTGCGTCGTTGGCCATGCGGCTGAGCGTACCCTAGGCTACGAGTTGCGTCGATTGGTGCGTCGATAAATGAGGGAGGGCCGGTGGAAACAGATCTCACCGCTGCCTATGACCGGTGTCGTGAGCTGCACAGACGTCACGGCCGCACCTACTATCTCGCCACCCGACTGCTGCCCGCATGGAAACGGCGACATGTGCACGCCCTCTACGGGTTCACCCGCTACGCCGACGAGATCGTCGATCGCACCGAGGACCTGCCGCCGGCCGAGCGGGCCGCCCGCCTGGACGACTGGGCCAGCCAGTTCATGGCTGGCCTGCGTGGCGCCGCCGTCGACGACCCGCTGTTGCCGGCCGTGCTGCACACGATCGCCGTCTTCGATCTCGACCGGGACGACTTTGCGTCGTTTCTGAAGAGCATGGCGATGGATCTGACCGTCACCGCGTACCCGACCTACGACCACCTGCTCGACTACATGGAGGGCTCGGCGGCGGTGATCGGCACCATGATGCTGCCGATCCTGGGCACCTCCGACCCGGTGGCGGCACGGGAGCCGGCGCGACAGCTCGGCTTCGCCTTCCAACTCACCAACTTCATCCGGGACGTCGCGGAGGACCTCGACCGGGGGCGCACCTACCTGCCGGACGAGGACCTGGCGAAGTTCGGCGTCACCCGCGACGAGCTGGCCGAGGCCCGGGCCCGGGGCCGCGGCACGCCCCGGACCCGTGAGCTGATCGAGTACGAGGTGACCCGCGCCCAGGCGCACTACGCGGCCGCCGCGCCGGGCATCACCATGCTGGAGCCGGCCTCGCAGGCCTGCATGCGCACCGCGTACGCCCTGTACGGCGGCATCCTCGACGAGGTCGCCGCGCTGGACTACGACGTCTTCGCCGGGCGCGCCCTGGTGCCGCAACGGCGACGGATGGCGGTGGCCGCGCGCGCACTGCTCACCGCGACCGGTACGCCGGTCACCATCCCCGGGCCGACGGTCCACCCGGAGGCCCGGTGACCGTCGGCACCGCGATCGTGCTCCTCACCCGCGACCTGCGGGTGCACGACCACCCGGCGCTGGCCACCACCTGCGCGGCCTTCGACCGGGTGGTGCCGCTGTACGTGCTCGACCCGGAGTTGGCCGACCTGTCGGCCAACCGCACCCGGTTCCTGCACCAGGCCCTCGCCGACCTGCGCGCCGAGCTGCGCGAGCGCGGCGGCGACCTGGTGGTACGCCACGGTGACCCGGTCGCCGAGACGATCCGGCTGGCCCGTGAGGTCGATGCCTCGGCCGTCGCGCTCTCCGCCGACGTCAGCCACCACGCCCGACGCCGGGAGCGGCGACTGCGCGCGGAGTGCGAGCGGCACCGGCTGCACCTCCGACTGTTTCCCGGACTGACCGTGGTCGAGCCGGGCGCCCTACGGCCCGGTGGTGGCGGCGACCACTACCGGGTGTTCAGCCCCTACCACCGCGCCTGGGCGGCCAGCCGGTGGCGCGAGGAGTTGGCCGCGCCGCGCCGGATCGCCCTGCCCGACCGAGTGAGCGTGGGCCGACTGCCGGCGCTGCCGGCCGGTGACTCGCCGGACGCGGCGGTCGGCGGCGAGCGGGTCGCCCAGGCACGGCTCACCGACTGGCTGCCGGACCTGGACCGGTACGGCGACCAGCACGACGACATGGCCGGCGACGACACCTCCCGACTCAGCCCGTACCTGCGCTTCGGCTGCGTGTCCCCGCTGGCGGTGGCTAACCGCGCCGGGGACCGGTCCGGGCCGTTCGTTCGGCAGATCTGCTGGCGGGACTTCTACTACCAGGTCACCGCCGCCTTTCCGGAGATCTCGACCGCGGCGTACCGGCGGGGTGCCACCGAGCAGTGGCGCTACGACGACGACGCGTTGGCGGCCTGGACCGAGGGACGGACCGGGATGCCGATCGTCGACGCCGGAATGCGGCAGATGCGCGCGCAGGGCTGGATGCACAACCGGGCCCGGTTGATCACCGCCGGCTACCTGACCAAGCACCTCGGGCAGGACTGGCGTGCGGGGGTGAGGGTGTTCTTCCGCTGGCTGCTGGACGGGGACGTGGCAAACAACTCCGGCAACTGGCAGTGGGTCGCCGGCACCGGCAACGACACCAAGCCCTACCGGGGGTTCAACCCCGTCCGGCAGGCCGAGCGGTACGACCCGGACGGCGACTACGTGCGCCGGTGGGTGCCGGAGCTGGCGACGGTGCAGGGCAAGGCCATCCACCAACCGTGGCGCCTGCCCGAGGCGCTGCGCCAGACGCTCGACTATCCGCCGCCGCTCTCGGTGCCGGGCACCGACCCGGTCTGGCTGCGCTGATCAGAGGCAGGAGTGCAACACCTCGGCCAGTTCGTCGACCCGGTCGTGCTCGGCGAGGTGCGCCGTGGCGTACGCGAGGACGTAACCGCGCTGCGGGTCGGCCCACGCGCTGCTGCCGCCGATGCCGCCCATGCCCCAACTGCCGTCCGGCTCCCACTGCATGCCGAGGGTCCAGTGGGCCTGGCGGTCCAGCACCAGGTCCGGCCCGTCGTACTGCACCCCGGTCGCCTCCGCCACCAGTTCCGGGCTGAACAGGCGGACGCCGTCCAGGACGCCGCCGGCCAGCAGGCCGGCGTAGAGCCGGGCCAGGCCGGCCGCGGTGGCGTGCAGGTTGACCGCGGGCATCTCGGCGCTACGCCACAGCGGGCTGTTCAGCACGGCCACGTCCAGTCCACCGGCCGGGTTGCCCAGCGCCCGCGCCCGTAGCGAGCCCGGCTCGCCGAGCTTCCGACCCGGCCACCCCGGGTCGCCGTAGCGCATCTCGGCGCAGCGCCGCTGGTCCGTCTCGGCCAGCCCGAAACCAAGGTCGAGCCGCCACGCGCCAGCGATCTCCTCGGCCAGGAACCGGCCCACCGACCGCCCGTCGACGCGGCGAACCAGCTCGCCCACCAGGTGCCCGTACGTCCAGGCGTGCTCGCCGGCCACCGAGCCCGGCGGCCACTCGGGGTCGGCGGCGGCCAGGTCGCCGGCGAGCAGCGCCCAGTCGGCGATCGCGGCAGCGGGCCGGGGCACCGGAAAGGTCGGCAGCCCGGCGGTGTGCGACAGCACCTGACGCACGGTGGCGGGGGTACGGAACTCCGGCCAGTACCGCTCGACGGGCGAGTCGAGGTCGACCCGCTCCCGGTCGACGAGCATCAGCAGACAGAGCGCGGCCACCGGCTTGCCAACGGAGTAGACGTTGGCCAGCGTGTCCGTCCGCCACTGTTCACCGTCGGGTCCGGCGCCGGTGCGGAAACCGCCGACCAGGTCGACGACCGGCTGTCCGTCGTACCAGATGGTCAGGCCGGCACCGGTCTCCCGACCGGTGGTGAACAGGTCGTGGAAACAGTCCCGGACCGGAGCGAAGCGTGCGTGCATCCCGACACCGTAGGCGCCCCGGACCGGTGAGTGTGCCGACTTTTCGCCTACCCCGGTGGTCGCGGTGGTGTCGCTGGGGGATGCTGTTCCGGTGGCGGAGCCGGAGCTGGTGGATGTGGTCGTGGTGGGGCTCGGGGTCGGTGGCGAGGAGGTCGCCGGGCGACTCGCCGAGGCCGGCCTGAGTGTCGTCGGCATCGAGCGGGACCTGGTCGGTGGGGAGTGCCCGTACTGGGGCTGCATCCCGAGCAAGATGATGATCAGGGCAGCCAACGCGCTCGCCGAGGCGCGCCGGGTCGACGGGCTCGCCGGAACGGCGCAGGTCCAGCCGGACTGGGCGCCGGTGGCGAAGCGCATCCGGGAGGAGGCCACCGACACCTGGGACGACACGGTCGCGGCCGAGCGGTTCGTCGGCAAGGGCGGCCGGCTCGTACGCGGCAGCGGCCGGTTCGACGGTCCCGGTCGGGTCCGCGTCGGTGACCAGGTGTTCCAGGCCCGGCACGGGATCGTGTTGGGCACCGGCACCCGGCCCTCGGTGCCGCCGATCGACGGCCTCGCCGACACCCCGTACTGGACCAACCACCAGGCGATCGAGGCCGACCAACTGCCGGAGTCGCTGCTGGTGCTCGGCGGCGGCGCGATCGGCTTGGAGCTGGCGCAGGTCTTCGCCCGCTTCGGGGTGCGGGTCACCGTGGTGGAGGCACTCGACCGGGTGCTGGCCGTCGAGGAGCCGGAGGCGTCCGACGTCGCCGCCGCGGCGCTGCGCGCCGACGGCGTGGAGATCCACACCGGGGTACGCGCCGAGCGGGTCGAGCACGACGGCACCCGGTTCACCCTGCGCGGTGGCGGCGGCACGGAGTTCACCGCCGACCGGCTGCTGGTGGTCACCGGGCGCAAGGCGCACCTGGAAGAACTCGGGTTGGACGCGATCGGTGTGGACGCCAGCCAGCGGTACCTGCCGGTCGACGACCGTCTGCACGTCACCGATGAGGTCTGGGCGGTCGGCGACCTGACCGGCGAGGGCGCCTTCACCCACATCGCCATGTACCAGGCGGGGATCGTGATCGCCGACATCCTCGCCCGCGCTCGACAGACAGCGGCGGGGGCGGACGCCAGCGGCACCTCAAGCGTGGTCGGCGGCGCGATGGGGGCGTCCAGCGCGCTGGCCGCCAGCGGGTCGAGCGGGTCGGCCGGCACCGTTCCGCGAGCCGACTACCGTGCGCTGCCCCGGGTGACCTTCACCGATCCCGAGGTGGGCGCGGTCGGGCTCACCGAGCGGCAGGCCCGCGAGCGGGGCATCAACGTGCAGGTCGGTTTCACGAAGCTCGGCAGCTCGACCCGGGGGTGGATCCACCGGGTCGGCGACGACGGTTTCATCAAGCTCGTCGCGGACGCCGACCAGGGGGTGCTGATCGGGGCGACGTCGGTCGGTCCGGCCGGCGGCGAGGTGCTCTCCGCGCTGGTCGTGGCGGTGCACGCGGCGGTGCCGCTGAGTCAGCTCCGCCACATGATCTACGCATACCCGACCTTCCACCGGGCCATCGAGTCCGCGCTACACGACCTGTCCTGACGCCCGCCGTGCGCCGTGCGCCGTGCGCCTCGCGCCGTTCGCCCAAGATCCGAGCAACTTCCCGGATGTTGCTGCCTCCGGCCTGCGTGAGGCAGCAACATCCCTGATGTTGCTGCGAATCTTGGGCGCCGGCCTTGGCAGCCAGATGGGTCAGCCCGGAGTGGCGCAGTTGATGCGGGGGTGTACCCGGGCGCGTGCGGGTCGTGGAGTTGGGAGCCTTACCTGGACGCCGGGGTCGCACATCGACTCTCGGGCTTCCGCTGCGGCGGGGTGGATCTGTTGCTGGCGCCGGATCCGGCCCCGGTGCCAAAGTCGGTGAGTGGGTGGAAGGTCTAGGCCTGTCACGTCCTTGTTGCCTGCCGGGGTCATGCGTCGAACTTTGGCCCATCTTTAGATCTGCATCTGACGATGTGACTGATCACTGGCTGTTAGTAGTCTGCTGCGGACCGTCCGGTCGAATGTCTCTCTTGTTCAGCAATCGATGGGAGAACCAGGCGTGCAGAAGAAGAAGTTGTTCATCAGCAGCGCAGCGGCAATATCGATCAGTGGTCTTCTGCTGGTCGTTCCTCTGAGCGGGGCGAACGCGGCTGACACCAGTCCCGCCTCGAGTAAGAAGCCGTCCGGGATGACTGCACTGTCTCAAACGACAGGGACTTCCGTAACAGTGCTGGCCGGCGCGAACAACATCTCCTTCGCTACCTGCCCCGCTGGCACGATCATCACCGGAGGAGGCGGACAGACATCCGGGTTCGACATCTTCCTCACTGACTCGTTCGCGTCAGGCAACGGCTGGGCGGTACGAGGCTCCAACCGGGGAACGACGGCTCAAAACCTTACGGCCGTCGCCATCTGTCTCGGGTAGACCAGCTCGCAGATGAGCCCGTTACCCCCGGTGCCGGGGGTAACGGGCCCGCGGTCATCCCGGGCGTTGACAAAGCCCTGGGCTGGGATGGCGCAGGCACCCCGACTCACACAGTGGAGCACCATCAGTCGCCTGCCCCGACCCTGCAAAGCCGGTGGAGCGACCACGCCGACTACCTCGACCGATGCCCGGTGAGCGGTCCCCTACCGGGACACCAGCTCAACCCCCGCCGGCCGCCCACGAAGATCAACTAATTGGCCCCTGGTGTCTCGGTTCTTACCAACACCCCAGTAGGGGAGGGCGGCGTCGGGTCTTCACTTGTGGGGCCGCTGCTCGTGGCGCGCTCGGTGGCATCTGGCGTACGACCAGCTTGCGGGCCTCGTCGGCCGATGCCCCCCGTACGACGAACGGAAGATTGCGGCAGCCGGACAGCAAACGTCGGGCATTTTGCTGTTCATTTCTTTCATCGCGGTGACGTACGATTGCGACCGTGACCAAGCGGTTGACTGAAGTTGCCAAGAAGGCGGGCGTCAGCGAGGCCACCGTCAGTCGGGTGCTCAACGGCCGTGACGGGGTTTCCGAGGCGACCCGGACCGCCGTGCTGACAGCGCTCGACGTACTCGGTTACGAGCGGCCGACCAAGCTGCGTGGCGAACGCGCCCGGCTGGTCGGGCTGGTGCTGCCCGAATTGCAGAACCCGATCTTCCCGGCGTTGGCCGAGGTCGTCACCGGGACCCTCGCCCAGCGGGGCTACACCCCGGCTCTCTGCGCCCGGACCATCGGCGGGGTGTCCGAGATGGACTACGTGGAGATGCTCCTCGACCACCAGGTGTCCGGGGTGATCTTCGCCGGTGGCTCGTACGCGCTCGCCGACGCTCGACACGACCACTACCGTCGACTGACCGACCGGGGCCTTCCCGTCGTGCTCGTCAACGCGGGCGTGGACGAGCTGGGGTTCCCCCGGGTCTCCACCGACGACGCGGTCGCGGTCGAGCAGGCGTACGGGCACCTGCGTTCGCTCGGGCACGAACGGATCGGGATGGTCCTCGGCCCGGAGGGGCACGTGCCGTCCCGCCGCAAGCTGGACGCGATGATCCAGGCCGCGGGCTGGGACGAGGCCGACGCCGAGTGTGTCGAGCGGTCCAGCTTCTCGATGGAGGGTGCGCGGGTCGCCGCGACGAAACTGGTCGAGCGCGGCGTGACCGGCATCATCTGCGCCAGCGACGTACTGGCGTTGGGCACGATCCGTGCGGCCCGGCGGTTGGGGCGTTCGGTGCCGGCCGACGTGTCGGTGGTGGGCTTCGACGACTCCGCGTTCATGACGTGCACCGACCCGCCGCTGACCACGGTGCGGCAGCCGATCGAGACGATGGGGCAGGCTGCCGTGGACCTGCTGGTCACCCAGATCGAGGGTGCCGGCGTGCTGCACGACGAGTTGCTGTTCGAGCCCGAGCTGGTGGTCCGCGGCTCGACCGCTCCCGCGCCCGGTCGCTAGCGACCACTCCACCCGACGCTTCGGCCGTCGACCGCTCCCGGCGGTCGGCGGCCGTTTTCGTCGCTGCGAACGTCGCGCAGCATCGACCTGTCCGAATGGCCCTTCATAACGGGTCAAAGGCCGCCATATCCGGCTGCTTTCACGAGTTTGCCAACATCTGCCGTAATCACGTCGTGTCCTTTCGGAACAGGGTCGATACCTTGCCGAAATGAGTCCCCCTCGCTACAGTGACTCCACTCACACCTGGCTCCGACGCAGCTACTGGGCGTCAGGTCGTATCACCGCAGATCAGCGAAGGTCATTGGAGTCACCCGTTCCCGAAGGGATGGACAGATGTCCGTACCGCAATACCGAAAGGCTGCGGCGGTTGCGCTCGTGGCCGGCCTGGGGCTCAGCCTCACGGCGTGCTCCACGAAGAGCGACGACAAGGACACGACCGCCGGCGGCAAGGTCACCATCACGGTCGACTGCCAGCCGGTCGGCGCCCAGAAAGAGCTGTTGAAGAACTGGAACGACGACGTCGCCGAGTTCCAGCGGCAGAACCCGGACATCGTCGTCAAGAGCGTCAGCGTCGGGGAGCAGTGCAACAACCCGCCGGACTTCACCGCCCGCCTCGCCGGCGGCACCGTGACCGACGTGTTCTACGGCTACATGACCGACCTCCAGCAGGTGCTGGACTCGGGTCAGGCGATGGACATCACCCAGTACGCCAACAAGGACAACATCTCCACCTGGGACAGCGTCGACCCGGCGCTCAAGGAGGTCTTCACCGACGGCGGCAAGCTCTACGCCGTGCCGGTCAAGAACTACTCGATGGGTCTGGTCTACAACAAGGCCCTGTTCCAGCAGGCCGGGCTCGACGCCAACAACCCGCCGAAGACCTGGGCCGACGTCCGGGCCGCCGCCAAGAAGATCTCGGCACTCGGCAACGGCATCGCGGGCTACTCGGAGTACAGCGCCGGCAACACCGGCGGCTGGCACTTCACCTCCCTGCTCTACTCGCAGGGCGGCCGCATGCTGACCGAGGACGGCAAGAAGGCCGACTTCAACAACGCCCAGGGCAAGCAGGTCCTGCAGAACATCAAGGACATGCGCTACGGCGACAACAGCATGGGCGCCCGCCAGTTGCTGCAGTGGGGTGACCTGCTGACGAACGCCGGCGCGGGCAAGGTCGGCATGTTCATCGGCGCACCGGACGCCACCCAGGCGATCGTCAGCCAGTTCCAGGGCAAGTTCCAGGACTGGGCGATGAGCCCGCTGCCCGGCCAGGACGGCCCGGCGAAGGGGACGCTCGGTGGCGGCGAGGGCTACTTCTTCAAGAAGGACCTGACCCCCGAGCAGGTCAAGGCCGGCATGAAGTGGATCGCGTACCAGAAGCTCACGCCGGGCAAGGGTCAGTTCGACTACGTCCGGGCCAAGCCGCAGAACTACCCGGTGGGCCTGCCCCAGCCGCTGCTCTTCGCCAACGGCAGTGAGGCGCAGAAGCAGGAGCTGGAACTGCGCAAGGCGAACGCGAACGTCGACACGGCGAACTTCGCGCTCTTCGAGGCCACCCCGGTGCCGATCAAGGGTGAGCCGCGTAACGCACAGGCGGTCTACGCGGTGCTCGACGCTGCGATGTCCGGCGTGCTGACCAACCCGAACGCGAACATCGACGCGCTGCTCAAGACCGCCGAGCAGAAGGTCAACCAGCTCCTCGCCGCAGAGAGCTGACCGATCGTGTGGGGGCCGGGACGCCGACCCGGCCCCCACACCATCCGCCGCACCTCGTCGACGTCACCGACTCAACCAGGAGTTGCCTTGGCGATCACCACCGTCCCGGAGACCCCGAGGAAACCGGGCCGCCCGCCGTCGCCGTACTCGGCGAGGCCGCAGCGCACCAGCCTCGGCCGAAAGGTACGGGACAACCTCACCGGTCACGCGTTCCTGATCGGCGCGGTGCTCTGTTTCGTCGTCTTCTCCTGGTACCCGATGGTCCGCGGCGTCGTGATGAGCTTCCAGCGCACCCGGCGTGGCGAGACGACCTGGGTGGGCTGGGACAACTACACCCGCATCATCGCCGACCCCAGCTTCTGGACGGCCTGGCAGAACACCTTCTACTTCACGGTGCTCGCGCTCGTCGTCGGGTACGCGGTGCCGTTCTTCGTGGCGATCCTGCTCAACGAGTTCCGGCACGCCAAGGGTTACCTGCGGATCCTGGTCTACCTGCCGGTGATGCTGCCGCCCGCCTCGGCGCTGTTCCTGTTCAAGTTCTACGCGTACGACCCCAGCGAGGCCGGGCTCTTCAACGCGATCCTCAAGGCGCTGCACCTGCCCACCTCGCAGTGGATGCAGTCGCCGGAGATGACGATGCCGGCCATGGTGGTCGCGTCGACCTGGATGAACATGGGCGGCGCGGTGCTCATCTACCTGGCGTCGTTGCAGAACATCCCCGGGGAGCTGTACGAGGCAGCCGAACTCGACGGCGCCGGGATCTGGAAGCGCATCGTCCACGTGACGATCCCGCAGACCCGGCTGATCCTCGCGCTCCTGGCGATGTTGCAGATCGTCGCCACGATGCAGCTCTTCATCGAGCCACTGATCCTCGCCAACGGCGCGGGCGCGGAGGACTCCGCGACCTCGGTGGCGTACCTCATCTACCAGCACGGGTTCTTCCAGAACGACCTCAACGGCGCCGCTGCCCTGGGCGTGATCATGCTCGTGGTGCTGGCCGGCTTCTCCGCCGTGTACGTGCGGCTGACTGCGAAACAGGACTAGGACGGCGAGGAATGGCACAGGATTCCGGAACCCGGACCCTCATCTCCCACTCCCAGCTCAGCCGGGGGCGCGGCAAGGTCATCTACTGGACGCTGCTGGTCGTCGTGGTGGCGGGGTTCACGCTCGTCTTCCTCGGACCGCTCTACTGGATGGTCACCGGCGCGCTCAAGTCCGGCCAGGAGATCGCCCAGACCCCACCGACGCTGTTTCCGAAGGATCCGCAGCCGCAGAACTACATCGACGCGTGGAACAACCTGGCCCTCGCCAAGCTGCTGTTCAACACGTTCTACTACGCGATCGGCGCGGTGCTGTTCCAACTCGTCTTCGACGCGGCTGCCGCGTACTCGTTGTCCAAGCTGAGGCCGATCTTCGGCAACGTGATCCTCGCGCTGATGCTGGGGACGCTGATGATCCCGGCGATGGTCCTCATCGTCCCGCAGTACGTGACGGTGCTGGACCTGCCGATCCTGCACATCAACCTGCTCGACTCGCCGTTCGCCATCTGGCTGCCGATGGTCGCGAACGCGTTCAACATCTTCCTGTTGAAGCGCTTCTTCGACTCGATTCCCGAGGAGTTGATGGCGGCGGCCCTGATGGACGGGGCGTCGTCACTGCGCACCCTCTGGTCGATCATCCTGCCGCTGTCGCGTCCCATCCTCGGCGTCGTCTCGATCTTCGCCGTGACGGCGGTGTGGAAGGACTTCCTCTGGCCGAAACTGGTCATGCCGTCGCCGGAGACCCGGACGGTCAGCGTGGGCATCTACACCTTCGCCGGTGGCACGCCGATGAACGTGGTGATCGCCGCGTCGGTCATCGCCGCGATCCCGACTGTCATCATCTTCCTGATCTTCCAACGGAACATCATGTCCGGTCTGACCACGGGCAGCATCAAGGGATAGCCACCACCGCATCCTCCCGCGCGGCGAACAACGACCGTTCGCCCGCCACATATCCAGGTCCGGCTGACCCGCCGACGTACTGACGCAGAAAGCAGGTGCTCGTGTCCACAGCTGACAGAAGTCCGTGGTGGCGTGGAGCCGTGATCTACCAGGTGTATCCCCGGAGCTTCGCCGACGGTAACGGCGACGGCATCGGTGACATCGCCGGCATCCGGTCCCGGCTGAACCACCTGTCCGCGCTCGGCGTCGACGCGATCTGGTTCAGCCCCTGGTATCCCTCCCCGATGGCCGACGCCGGCTACGACGTGTCCGACTACCGCGACATCGACCCGGTCTTCGGCAGCCTGGCCGAGGCGGAGGCGTTGATCGCCGAGGCACACGAGCTGGGCATCCGGACCATCGTCGACGTGGTGCCGAACCACTGCTCCGACGCGCACCCCTGGTTCCAGGCGGCCCTCGCCGGTGGACCCGGCGCGCCGGAGCGCGACCTGTTCTGGTTCCGGCCCGGCCGGGGTCCCAACGGTGACCAGCGGCCCACCGACTGGATCGGCGAGTTCGGCGGCGAGACCTGGACCCGCACCACCAACCCGGACGGCACCCCCGGCGACTGGTACCTGCACCTGTTCGCCCCGCAGCAGCCGGACTTCAACTGGGACCACCCCCGGGTACGGGCGGAGTTCGAGGACATCCTGCGGTTCTGGTTCGACCGGGGCGTGGACGGCATCCGGATCGACTCGGCCGGGCTCCTGGTCAAGGACGGGGAGCTGCCCGAGGTCCGACCCGACCACCCGCACCCGTTCCACGATCTCGACGGGGTGCACGACATCTACCGGGGCTGGCGGCGGGTCGCCGACTCCTACCCGGGTGAGCGGGCGCTGATCGGTGAGGTGTGGCTGCCGGACCGGCAGCGGTTCGCCAACTACCTGCGCCCGGACGAGCTGCACGCCGCGTTCAACTTCGACTTCCTCGGCTGCGCGTGGGACGCCTCGGCGCTTCGCGAGAGCATCGACGGGACGCTGAGCGCACACGCGCCGGTCGGCGCACCGGCCACCTGGGTGCTCTCCAACCACGACGTCACCCGACACGTCACCCGCTACGGTCGGGCCGACACCCGGTTCAGTTTCGCCGCCAAGCGCGAGGGGACCCCCACCGACCTGGAGCTGGGCACCCGTCGGGCGCGCGCCGCCGCACTGCTCTCGCTGTCGCTGCCCGGTGCCGCCTACGTCTACCAGGGCGAGGAACTGGGCCTCTACGAGGTCGAGGACATCCCGTACGCGCTGCGGCAGGACCCGATGTGGGAACGGTCCGGCCGGATCGACCCGGGCCGGGACGGCTGCCGCGTACCGCTGCCGTGGGCCGGTGACCAGCCGCCGTTCGAGTTCAGCCCCGCCGGTGCCGCGACGCCCTGGCTGCCCCAGCCGGCCGACTGGAAGGACCGGACGGCCAGCGCCCAGACCGGCGACTCGACCTCGATGCTGGAGCTGTACCGGGCGGCGATCCAGGCCCGCAGGGCCGAACCGGCGCTCGGTGACGGCGAGCTGACCTGGCTGCCCGCCCCGGACGGGGTGCTCGCCTTCAGCCGCGGCCGTGGCTTCAGCTGTGTGGTCAACCTGTCCGCCGAGGCGGTGTCGATGCCAGTGCAGGGGGAGTTGCTGCTGGCCAGCGGACCGCTCGACGACGGGTTGCTGCCGTCCGACACCGCGGTCTGGCTGCGTACCGCCGAATCCACCGACGGGCCGCGCGGGGCGGACGGCCCGGCCTGACCTGACTCCGCTCGCCGTGGTGCCGGCGGCCCGTCCCGGCCGCCGGCACCACGCCACCAGGAAGGAGGTACGAGGGAGACGCGCGACACCGCACCGACACGGGGGGATCTGGCCTGCCTGACGAAAGGGAGAGCGCAGCTCATGGCCAACCACACCACCGGCACCCCGCACCACCTTCGACACCCGGCCCGGGCAGGGTTGGCCGCCATCGCCGCCACCCTGCTCGCCGCCACAACGGTGACCGCCCTCGCGGTCACCGGCACCGCGACTCCGGCCTCGGCGGCCGGGTTGTCCCCCTTCGACATCTCCGGCCGGGGCGCCACCGTCCCGTTTCTCGAGCAGGAGGCGGAGGAGGCCGCCCACAACGGCTCGAAGATCGGCCCGGACCGGCGCTACGGCACGCTGCCGTCCGAGGCGTCCGGCCGGGAGGCGGTCACCCTCGACGCCGTCGGTGAGTACGTCGAGTTCACCCTCACCGCGCCGGCCAACGCGGTCACCTTCCGGTACAGCCTGCCGGACAGCCCGTCCGGCACCGGCCGGGACGCCGCCATCGATCTGCGGGCCAACGGGTCGCTGCTGAAGTCGGTCCCGGTGACGTCCAGGTACGGCTGGTACTACGGCGGATACCCGTTCAACAACAACCCGGGTGACACCAACCCGCACCACTTCTACGACGAGACCCGGGCGATGTTCGGCAGCACCCAGCCGGCCGGCACGAAGATCCGGTTCCAGGTCTCCTCGACCGCCCAGTCGCCCTCGTTCACCATCGACCTGGCCGACTTCGAGCTGGTCGCCCCGGCGATCACCAAACCCTCCGGTGTGCTCGACGTGGTCACCGACTTCGGCGCGGACCCGAGCGGCGCGACCGACTCGACCGCGAAGTTCCAGGCGGCTGTCGACGCCGGTAAGGCCCAGGGCCGGGCGGTCTGGATTCCGACCGGCACCTTCACCCTCTGGGACCACGTGGTGGTCGACGGGGTGACCCTGCGCGGCGCCGGCCCCTGGTACTCGGTGCTCGGCGGCCGGCATCCCACGGACCGGAACCGGTCCGTCGGCATCTACGGCAAGTACGTCCCCGGTGGCGGCTACACCGGCCCGGTCCGCTCGCACGAGGCGAACGGGCCGAGCCGCAACGTGACGCTGCGGGACTTCGCCATCATCGGCGACATCCGCGAGCGGATCGACGACGACCAGGTCAACGCCCTGGGTGGGGCGATGACCAACTCGGTGGTCGACAACCTGTGGCTGGAGAACACCAAGGTCGGGGCGTGGATGGACGGCCCGATGGACAACTTCACGATCCGCAACAGTCGCATCCTGGACCAGACCGCGGACGGGGTGAACTTCCACACCGGCGTGACCAACTCGACGGTGACCAACACCTTCGTCCGGAACACCGGGGACGACGCGTTGGCGATGTGGGCGCAGAGCGTGCCGAACGTCAACAACTCCTTCACGCACAACACCATCGGCGTGACCCTGCTGGCGAACCACCTGGTCAGCTACGGCGGTCGGGACATCAAGATCACCGACAACGTGACTGCCGACTCGCTCACCAACGGCGGCGGCATCCACGTCGCGAACCGCTATCCGGGTGTGCAGGGCGACACCGCGGTCCGGGGCACCTGGACGGTCGCCCGGAACACGTTGATCCGCAACGGCAACTCGGACTACAACTGGAACTTCGGCGTCGGGGCGATCTGGTTCTCCGCACTGAACGAGTCGTTCCAGCAGGCCACCATCAACATCACCGACACCGACATCCTGGACAGCTCGTACGCGGCGCTGCACTGGATCGAGGGCCAGACCAGCGGCATCAACCTGAGCAACGTGCGGATCGACGGCGCCGGCACGTACGCGCTCCAGGTGCAGGCACCCAGCCAGGTGTCCTTCACGAACGTGCGGGCCACCAACATCGCGCAGAGCAACCCGATGCACAACTGCGTGGGCGGTGGCTTCCAGATCACCCAGGGCAGCGGCAACTCCGGCTGGTACACGTCGACTCCGTACTGCGGCCCGTGGCCGAACCCGCAGTGGGGCGGCGGACCCACCACGCCGCCGCCGACCACCCCGGGGCCCACCACCCCGGCACCCACCACCCCGGCGCCGACCACGCCGCCGCCGACCACCACGCCGCCGCCCACCAGCGGGGGGAACCTGGCGCTGAACCGGTCGGCGACCGCGACCAGCACCAACCAGAGCTACACGGCGACCAACGTGGTGGACGGCAACGCGGCCAGCTACTGGGAGAGCGCCAACAACGCCTTCCCGCAGTCGGTCACCGTCGACCTGGGCTCGGCCCGATCGGTCGACCGGGTGGTGCTCAAGCTACCCAGCGGTTGGGAGCAACGCACCGAGACGCTGTCGGTGCTCGGCTCCACCGACGGCTCGTCGTACGCCACCCTGGCGTCGTCCGCCGGTCGGGTGTTCGCCCCCGGCTCGGGTAACGCCGTGTCGATCGGTCTGCCCTCCGGTGACCGCCGCTACCTCCGGGTGACGGTCACCGGCAACACCGGCTGGCCGGCCGCGCAACTCTCCGAGGTCGAGGTGTACGGCGGCACCCAGACCACCCCGCCGCCCACCACGGCCCCGCCCACCACGGCCCCACCGACCACCCCGCCGCCCAGCGGCAACCTGGCGGCCGGGAGGTCGGTCACCGAGACCAGCCACTCCGACGTGTACGCCGCCGCCAACACCGTGGACGGCAACCCGAACACCTACTGGGAGAGCGCCAACAACGCCTTCCCGCAGTCGCTGACGGTGGACCTGGGCACCAACCGGACGGTGTCCCGGGTCGTGCTGAAACTCCCACCGTCGTCGGCCTGGCAGACGCGTACGCAGACGCTGTCGGTGCTCGGCTCCACGAACGGCTCGTCCTTCAGCACCCTGAAGGCGTCCGCCGGCTACACCTTCAACCCGGCCAGCGGCAACACGGTCACCGTGACCTTCACGGCGACCAGCCAGCGGTACCTGCGGCTGACCGTCACCGGCAACACCGGCTGGCCAGCGGGTCAGCTCAGTGAGTTCGAGGTCTATTCCAGCTAGCCCGGGTGCCCCCGTCCGATCCGGGCGGGGGCCACCCGATCCGGCGCTCCGGGGCGACGCGGCCCCGGCCCGCCGACCCCGTCCCACCCGCACCGTCCCCCACCTGTCGCGGAACGACGGGCGTACCCCTGCACCCGTCGCCGGGCAACGCACCCGCACCCACCCCCGAAAGAGGTGTAGCGACCCCATGTCCAGTAACGGCACCAGACGAGGCACGCCGCCGAGCGGCGCGCCCAATCCCGTCCCCCGCACCGCCCGCAGCCGGCGGCTCCTCGCCGGCGCACTCGCCGGGATGCTCCTCGCCACCGCCCCGGTCGTCACCCCCGCAGCGACCGCGGCACCGGCGGCCGACCCGTCCGCGGCCGCCGCGCGCATGGCGATGCTCGCCGGGCTCTCGGCCACCATGACCGCCAGCAGCTACAACCAGAACTACGTGGCGGGCAACGCCAACGACGGCAACGCCTCGACCTACTGGGAGAGCAACAACAATGCGTTCCCGCAGTGGATCCAGGCGGACCTGGGCGCCACGGTCAGCGTCGACCGGGTGGTGCTCAAGCTGCCGCCCGCGTCGGACTGGCAGACCCGCACCCAGACGCTGTCGGTGCTCGGCTCCACGAACGGCTCGTCCTTCACCACCCTGAAGGCGTCCGCCGGCTACACCTTCAACCCGAGCAGCGGCAACACCGCGACCGTCAGCTTCACCGCCGCCAGCACCCGCTACGTACGGGTGCAGGTCACCGGCAACACCGGCTGGCCGGCCGCGCAGCTCTCCGAGGTCGAGGTGTACGGCGCCACCGGCAGCACCGACACCCAGGCTCCCAGCGCCCCCGGCAACCTGGCGTACACCCAGCCCGCCAGCGGGCAGATCCGGCTCACCTGGTCGGCGTCCTCCGACAACGTCGGGGTGACCGGCTACGACGTGTACGCGGGCGGCGCGCTGCGCGGCAGCGTCAACGGCTCGACGCTCACCTACACCGACAGCCAGTCCGACAGCGCCACCGTCTCGTACTACGTGCGGGCCAAGGACGCCGCCGGCAACCAGTCGTCGAACAGCAACACGGTGACCCGGACCGGCACCGGCAACCCGCCGACCGGGAGCAACCTGGCGATCGGCAAGCCGATCACCGCCTCCGGGTACGTGCACACGTTCGTGGCCGCCAACGCCAACGACAACAACGTGGCGACCTACTGGGAGGGCAACGGCAACCCGAGCACGTTGACCGTGCAGCTCGGCGCGAACGCCAGCCTCAGCCAGGTCGTGGTGAAACTGAACCCGGACTCGGCCTGGGGTGCCCGTACGCAGAACATCGCGGTGCTCGGTCGGGACCAGGGCTCGTCGTCCTTCACCACTCTGGCCGGTGCGGCGAACTACAGCTTCAACCCGGGCAGCGGCAACACGGTGACCATCCCGGTCTCCGGTGCGGCGGCCGACGTCCGGCTCTCGATCGCCTCGAACACCGGCGCCCCGGCCGGACAGGTCGCCGAGTTCCAGGTCTTCGGCACCCCCGCGCCGAACCCCGACCTGACCGTGACCGGCATGTCGTTCAGCCCGTCGGCACCCGTGGAGACCAGCACCATCACGCTCTCCGCGACCGTGCGCAACGCGGGCTCGGCGGCCTCCGGCGCGACAGGAGTCAACTTCTACCTGGGCTCCACCCGGGTCGGCACCGCGTCGGTCGGCGGCCTCGCGGCCGGCGCCTCGACCACGGTCAGCGCCAGCATCGGCACCCGGGACGCGGGCAGCTACCCGCTCAGCGCGAAGGTCGACGAGTCCCACACCGTCGTCGAGTCCGACGACACCAACAACAGTTACTCAAACCCCAGCCCGCTGGTGGTCAGCGCGGTCGCCACGTCGGACCTGGTCGCCTCGTCGGTGGCCTGGTCGCCGGGCAACCCGTCGGCCGGCAACACGGTCACCTTCTCGGTGTCGGTGCGCAACGCCGGCACTGTGGCGTCCGCGTCCGGCTCGCACGGCATCACGCTCACCGTGCTCAACGAGTCCGGCACCGTGGTCCGTACCCTGACCGGCTCGTACTCCGGTGTGATCAACGCCGGCGCCACGGTCGGCCCGGTCAACCTGGGCACCTGGACCGCTGCGAACGGCAAGTACACCGTCCGGGTGGTGCTCGCGGCCGACGGCAACGAGCTGCCGGTCAAGCAGGCCAACAACACCAGCGACCGTCCGCTCTTCGTCGGTCGCGGCGCCAACATGCCGTACGACATGTACGAGGCCGAGGACGGTGCGGTCGGCGGCGGCGCCAGCGTCGTCGGGCCGAACCGGGAGGTCGGCGACCTGGCCGGCGAGGCGTCCGGTCGGCGTGCGGTGACCCTCAACTCGACCGGCAGCTACGTCGAGTTCACCACCCGGGCCAGCACCAACACGCTTGTCACCCGCTTCTCCATCCCGGACGCCCCGGGCGGCGGTGGGATCAACTCCACGCTGAACGTCTACGTCAACGGCACGTTCCACAAGGCCATCGACCTGACGTCCCGGTACGCCTGGCTCTACGGCAACGAGACCAGCCCGGGCAACTCGCCGAGCGCGGGCGGGCCGCGGCACATCTACGACGAAGCCAACGTCATGCTCAACTCGACGGTTCCGGCCGGCAGCAAGATCCGCCTCCAGAAGGACTCGGCCAACACCACCAACTACGCGATCGACTTCATCAACACCGAGCAGGTGTCGCCGATCGCCAACCCGGACCCGACCCGCTACACCACGCCGGGCGGCTTCACCCACCAGGACGTGCAGAACGCCCTGGACCGGGTGCGGATGGACACCACCGGCAACCTGATCGGGGTGTACCTGCCGGCCGGTAACTACTCCACCTCGTCGAAGTTCCAGGTGTACGGCAAGGCGGTCCAGGTGACCGGTGCCGGCCCCTGGTACACCCGGTTCAACGCCCCGTCGGGCCAGGACAACACCGACATCGGCTTCCGGGCCGAGAACTCGGCGGCGAACTCGTCCTTCAAGAACTTCGCCTACTTCGGCAACTACACCTCGCGGATCGACGGTCCGGGCAAGGTGTTCGACTTCTCCAACGTGTCGAACATCGTGATCGACAACATCTGGAACGAGCACATGGTGTGCCTCTACTGGGGCGCGAACACCGACTACATGACGATCAAGAACTCCCGGATCCGCAACATGTTCGCCGACGGCATCAACATGACCAACGGGAGCACCAACAACCTGGTCAGCAACAACGACGCCCGGGCCACCGGTGACGACAGCTTCGCGCTGTTCTCGGCGATCGACGCGGGCGGCGCCGACATGAGGGACAACGTCTACGAGAACCTGACCTCGACCCTCACCTGGCGGGCCGCCGGTGTGGCCGTCTACGGCGGCTACGGCAACACGTTCCGCAACATCTACATCGCGGACACGTTGGTCTACTCCGGCATCACCATCAGCTCGCTCGACTTCGGCTACCCGATGAACGGCTTCGGTGCCAGCCCGCCGACCCGGTTCGAGAACATCTCGATCGTGCGGGCCGGCGGGCACTTCTGGGGCTCGCAGACCTTCCCGGCCATCTGGGTCTTCTCCGCCTCGAAGGTGTTCCAGGGCATCCGGGTCAGCGATGTCGACATCGTCGATCCGACCTACAGCGGCATCATGTTCCAGACCAACTACGTCGGCGGGCAGCCGCAGAACCCGATCACCGACACGGTCTTCACGAACATCTCGATCAGCGGGGCGCGCAAGAGTGGTGACGCCTACGACGCCAAGTCCGGCTTCGCCATCTGGGCCAACCCGATGCCGGAGGCCGGGCAGGGGCCGGCCGTCGGGTCGGTCACCTTCAACAACCTGCGGCTGAGCAACAACGCGGTGGACATCCAGAACCCCACGACAACCTTCACCATCAACCGCAACTGATCCAGCCGGCACCGGATGCCGCCGGGAGGTTCACCCCTCCCGGCGGCATCGTGCCGTGCCGGCCCTCGCCGGCCGCGAACCGGGCCGCGCCGCTGGCCGCGTCGGTGGCCAGCGAATCCATCCCGTACGCCAGCTCGGTCGCCAGCGCCTCCGGCTCGGGCCGTCCGGCACCGGCCAGGACCGCCGCCCGGTCGTTGCGCAGGCAGGTCTGCGGGTGCCGGGCGATCGCCGCCGCCAGTTCCTCGGCCGCGGCCCGCGCCTGGCCGGGTGGCACCAACCGGTTGACCAACCCCATCGAGTACGCCTCATCCGCCGGCACCGGGCGGCCGGTGAGGATCAGATCCATGGCCCGGCTCTCGCCGATCAACCGGGGCAACCGCACGGTGCCACCGTCGATCAACGGCACCCCCCAGCGGCGGCAGAACACCCCGAGCGTCGCGTCGGACTCGGCGACCCGCAGGTCGCACCAGAGCGCCAACTCGAGCCCACCCGCCACCGCGTACCCGGAGATCGCCGCGATCACCGGTTTGCTGAGCGTCATCCGCGTCGGACCCATCGGGCCGTCCCCCTCCGGCTCGACCCGGTTGCCGCTCGGCGTTGCGAGGGCCTTCAGGTCGGCGCCGGCGCAGAACGTGCCACCGGCCCCCCAGAGCACAGCCACCGACGCGTCCGGATCGGCGTCGAAGGCCCGGAACGCGTCGGCGAGCGCCCGAGCCGTAGGACCGTCGACGGCGTTCCGAACGTCCGGACGATCCAGCACCACAGTGCAAACCGCCCCAACCCGCGTCACCCGCACACCCATCCCGCCAGCATGCCCGCCCCACCCCCACCCCACAATCCCCGTCGATCTTGCACTTTCGGTCGCCGGTTCGCGGCCTGTGTCCCGAGTTGTCGGGGCAGGAGGTGCAAGATCGGCGGCGTGGGCGGGGCGGCAGGTTTGTCGTCGCCGACCGGTTTGCGACGGCGATCGCCGGGAAGTCGGTACTCGTGCGAGCACTTTTGACGAAAGTTGAGCAGGAATCCCGGCTGGACCGCGCGGGTGACCGGTTGCAGAAGGTCGTCCTGGGAACGCTGCGTCCGCGGCGGCTGCGGGACCTGCTGCACGGGGTGACGCTCGGGCATCCACTGCACCCGGCGATGGTGCAGGTGCCGGTCGGCGCGTGGATCAGCGCCGCCGTGCTGGACCTCATGCCCGGACAACGTCGACCCGCCACCGTGCTCGTCGGCCTGGGCACGGTCAGCGCGGTGCCGGCGGCGGTCGCCGGACTGAACGACTGGGCGGCACTCGCCCGGGACCAGCGCCGGGTCGGCCTCGTGCACGCCGCCGCCAACACCGTCGGCCTGACGCTGTACGCCGGCTCGCTGGCCGCGCGGCTGTCCGGTCGGCACGGCATCGGCCGCGCGCTCGGGTTCCTCGGGCTCTCGACCGTGAGCCTCGGGGCGTACATCGGGGGTCACCTCGCGTACAAGCAGGGGGCGCAGGTCAACCAGAGCGTCTCCGAGCTGCATCGGATGACCGACGGCTGGCACTCGCTCGCCGACATGGCGACGTTGCCGCAGCGCACCCTGATCACCCGAGAGGTGGACGACGACATCTCGGTGATCCTCTACCGGCACGGTGACGAGGTGACCGTGATGTTGGAGCGTTGCCCGCACCAGAGCGGGCCGCTCGGCGAGGGCGAGGTGCAGGAGATCGACGGCCACGCCTGCGTGGTCTGCCCGTGGCACGGCAGCGCGTTCCGGCTCAACGGTGGCGAGGTCATGCAGGGTCCCTCCGGCAACGACCAGCAGATCCTGCCCACCCGGATCCAGAACGGCGTGCTCCAGACCCGCCTGCCCTGACCGCGTCTCCAAACCCGCCCGCCGGGACGTCAGCTGCGTCGGTGTCGACCGACCGACGGCCCCTCCGGCATCGAGTCCAGGCCGTGCCCACCATCGAACAACCCGCCGTCAGCCCCGTCGCCAGCCCAACCGTCGTCGCCACCCCAGGCGGACGCACCGGTGTGCGCCGTTCCGCTGCCCGGAGGTGCGATCCCGCTGCCGTACGACGCGGTACCGCCGCCGCGAGACGCCATGCCACCACCACCGGTCGGCGCCGTGCCGCCGTCGCGTGTTGCTGGCGCTTCGAGGGCCGCCGCCGCCCGGCTGGCGGCCCAGGCGGCACCACTTCCCGCCGCCCCACCACCGGTCCGCCCCGCGCTGCTGCTCGTGCTCCCGCCGATGCTCCGGGCCGTACCGCCCCGGGGCGTGCGGGCCGCGGCCAGACGGGGAGCCGCTCCGGCGGCGGCCGGACGGCGGCGCAGCCCCAGGACCGCGCCGATCTGTGCGCCGACAATGCTGGCCACCGCCAGTACGGCCGAGACGGCGAGAGGTCGGTTCACCCGGTCCTCGGTGCCGGCCCGGGCTGCCCCGACAGTCATCGCGGGTGGCTGGCCCGCCGACTCCGTACCGCTGGATGGTGGCGGGGCCGGCTGCTCCGGTGCGGCCCGTTCGGGCGCCGGCCGGGGCGCGGGCGGCTTCGGTGCCGCCGGCCGGTCGACGAGCCGTCCGGTGGCGTGCTTCCGGTTGCCCTGGTCGGCGGCCTCCGCGGGCAGCCGGAGCAGCTGACCAGGGCGGATGCGGTCCGGGTCGTCGAGCTTGTTCAGCTTGGCGAGCTGTCGGTAGTCGCCGAACTCGTCCAGGTAACGGTCAGCCACCTCGCCGAGGTAGTCGCCCCGCGCGACCCGGTACACGGGCGCGGCCTCGTGGTTGACGCTCGTGCCACCGGGAGCGGCGGCCCGGCCCGCCAGCCCGCCCTGCGCCAGCGGGGCCGCCGTGTCGGGCGTCGCGCCCACCCGGGTCGGCGCGGCCAGGGTGGCGGCGGCCGGTGCGTTGGTGCTCGCGTACGCCGGAGCGCCGTAGACCGCGGCGGCGCTGGCGGCGGCCGGACTGGCCGCGAGGATCAGCGCGACCGAGCCGACAAGCGCGGCGGCGGCCTTCTGCTGGCGACTCATCCCGGGCAGCTTCGGCGCCGGGCGGCGCAGGGTCTGCGCCCCCAACTCCACGAGGACGGAGAAGGCGAACGTGGCCCAGCCGAACCAGCCGGCCACCGCCAGTGCCCGCAGGAAGAGTTGGCCGTCGTCCCTGCTGGTCAGCGCGGTGCCGATCTCGGCGACGGTGGGAAGGTGATCAGGCAGGGGATTGCCGGCGAAGGCCAGCAGTGCGATCGGCGCGCCAACCAGCAGCGCACACAGCACGGCCAGTGCGCCGAGGCCGGTGAGGACGCGTCCGGTCCGCCGTGCGACGGACCCAGCCGATACGGGCATGGCTGCCTTCCTTCCTACGGTGCTGCTGCGGTGATGGCGCGCGCGGTCGCATCGCCGGTGACGGTGACCGTCTTGTCCTGGACGAAGGGCCCGATCATCGTGCGGTCGTAGGTGATCGTGACGGTGACCCGGATCAGGGTCTCCCCGGCGACCTCGGGGAAGCTCACGGTGTGGCCGCTGGTGCCCTCGGCGGCCTCCAGATAGTTGGTGACCGCCACGAGCGCCGCGTCCCTGTCGATCCGCGTCGGCCGGCCGTCGATCGCGGCCCCCCGGTCGATGGCCTGACCGCCGGCGCGGGCGGCCTCGGCGGCCAGGTTCTCGGCACGTTGCAGGCTGCGTAGCTGGCCGGCGCCGTCGAAGGAGAGACCCACGATGGCCAGTACGCCGATCATCGCCACCGCCAGGAAGATGCTCACCCGGCCGTGGTCGCCGGCGAGGGGGCGGCGGACGTCCGCGGTCATTCCCGACTCCGGTAGCGGTCAAGTGGCGAGGTGAACGTCGCGCTGACCTGCTTCTCGCCCGGCATTCCGGGCAGGACATCGAGTGAGATGTCCTGGAGCGACACCAGGCAGACCACCGTCACCGTCACCGTCGCGTCCGTACCGGCCGTGCTGCTGAAGGCATCGTCGAAGTTTCTCGATTGGCCAGCCACCGTGGCGGTGAGTTCCGGATTCAGTTCGTTGGCGCAGGCCAACCCGCGCCAGTCCAGCTGATCCTGGACGGCCTTCAGCGCCGCTGCTCGGGCCGTGGTCGAGTCCCGGGAGATCGAGGCGGCCCGGGCGGCATCGTGGGCCGCGGCCTCGATCGCCTCCGCCGCCACCGCGGTACGCCCGGCGACGCCGGCCAGCACCATCAGCGCGATGAACGCGGGGGCGAGCACCGCCACCTCGATGGAGACCGAGCCCTGCTCGGCGGTGCGGCTCATGGCTCGGTCAACCTCTCCACCGTCCCGTGGGCGCTCTGCTGCACCGCGAAGTCCACACCCGGCACCACCGACAGGGACCGGCCGCTCACCGTGCAGGTGACCTCGGCCTCGTCGATGATCACGCAGGTCAGGTCGGTGCTGTCCCAGCCCACCAGCCAGCCGCCGGCGGCCTCGAGGAAGCTGGTCGCGCTGTCCACACCGGCACCGTTGGGCGCCTGGTACGGCCGTTGCGCGTTGACACCGCTCTGTGCGGCGTGCAAGGCGGTCGAGCGGGCGAGGAAGACGGCCGCGATCTGGACCGAGGCGAAGAGCAGCACCAGGATCAGCGGCATCATCACGGCCAGCTCCACCGGATTCGCGCCCCGATCCCGCTCGCTGCCCGTGAGGCGGCGCCGGGTGGCGCTGACCGCCCGGCGCCACCTGGGGAACGGGGTTCGGCGCATCCCGGCTACTCGCCGTCGCCTTCGCCGGCGCCCGTGCCTGGTTCCGTGTAGTCCGGGATGTTGTCCATCCAGTTTTCGGCCTTGGTCAGGGCCAACGCGGTGACGGCGATGGCGACGGCGACCAGGCCGGCGATGATCACCGCGGTGGGCACCGGGCTGTCACCGCGCTCACCGTGGCGGCGCAGCTCGGCCAGGCGCGTCGTCAGCACGACGTGCAGGTAGCTGAGGATGGACATGGCGTAACTCCTTCAGGGGGAGGGCTTCAGAGACGGGCGACGAACGGGTAGAGGACGAAGCCGAGCAACACGAAGACGAGCAGCGCGCCCGGGATGTCGAGTCGGCTGGTCACCCCCTCGGCGTGCGCGAGGTTGTCGGTGCGGATCTGGTCGCGGAGCGAGTCGGCCCGGCTGCGCAGGGTCTCGTGCACCTGTGCGCCCTCGCTGCCGGAGGAGCGCATGATCGCGCCGACGTCACCCAGCTCCGGAATGCCGATCTTGTCGGCGAGGTCGCGCAGCTCGTCCCAGGGCGCGTGCATCTGCATCTGGGCGATCCGCAGCGACTCCTGGAGCCGGTCGAACACCCAGCCGTCGCAGACCGCCGCGGCGCGCTCCAGCGACTGCACGGGCCCGTGCGCGGCGGAGAGCTGCAACGCCACCAGGTCGAGGTAGGTGCAGACGGCGGCGCGGAACTCGGCCCGGGCGGCCTCGGCCTTGGTCAGTACGGCCCGGTGCGCCAGCAGCCCGCCGATCAGTGCCAGGCCGAGGCTGCCGAGCACCGGTACGACGAGCGGAAACGAGACGCCGAGCACCAGCAACGCCACCCCGAGCAGGGTCGGCGTGGCCAGCCCGACAAGTGCGGAGAGCAGCACCGACAGCGCGTACTGCTCGGGGGTCTGGCCGATCAGGGCGAGCTGCCGGTGCGGCGGTCGCAGCCAGCGGGCCAAGCCGGTCAACGAGTCCAGTCGCCGGGAGGCGGGTGTGGCGAGCCGGCCGGTGCCCGGTGGCTGGTGCAGCCGACGCAGCGCCGGCCCCAGCGCCGGGGTCGCCGGCACCAACTCCCGGACCACCAGGAACACGCCCAACCCGACGCCGGCACCACCGCAGACGGCCATGGTGAGCTGCCAGTTCAGCATCATGCGATCACCTCGGCGGGGTCGGGCGCCGGCAGGAACCGGGACGGCCGCTGTGGCTGGCTCATCGACCGCACCCACGCCAACAGGCCGACGAAGGCGGCGCCCAGGGCGGCCATCACCACCTGACCCACCGGTGTGCCGTACGGCTTGATGTACTCGGCGTTGAGCAGCCCGTACGCCAGGGTGGCCAGGGTCATGGCGGTGAGGAAGCGGACCGCGAACCGGGGTTGGGTCCGCTTGGCCTCGATCTCCCGGCGGGTGGCCACCTCCGCGGATGCCGCGCCGGCGATGGAGCCCAGCACGTCACCCAGCCGTTCGCCCCGGTCCGACAGGTGCAGGATCAGCGCCGCGACCACCTGGTCACCGACCGGGTCGGCGATCTCGTCGGCGAACGCCAGCAACGCCGATCGGGCCAGCCAGCCGGCCTGTAGGCGGGCGGCGAGCAGCCGTACCTCTTCCTCGATGCCGGGTGGCACGCTGCCGATCGTGCCGATGATCGACTGTTGGAGGCCCTGCCCGGTGCCGGAGACGTCCTTGAGTCGACGGGTCCACTCGCCCACCGCCTCGATCCGGGCGATCGCCCTCTGCTCGGCCCTGCCCACCCCGAACAGCCACGGGGTGCCGGGCACCGCCACCGCCACCAGCAGGCCCACCACCGGCAGCCCGGTCAGCAGGAACGCCAGTGCGCCGGCACCCAGCGCGGCGACCAGCAGCGCCTGGTAGGCCCGCTGCTCGGTCGGCGTGGCGCCCGGTCCGCGCCACAGTCGAGACAGACCCGGCCCGGCTCCCGGACGAGGTCCGGGTGGCCGGCGGGTGCCGACGAGCGCGACCACGGCCAACAGCAGCCCGGCCACACAGGCCGCCCCGGAGACCACGGCGATCAACTCGACGCTGGCCAGCATCAGGTCACCGCCGGGCCAGTCGGGTCTGCCGGGGCCGTCGCCAGGCACCGGCGCCGGCCTCGACCCACCGGGTCAGCAACCGCGCGTCGTAACCCACCCGCAGCAACTGGTCGCGGACCCGTTCCGGCAGGTGCCGGGGGACCGCCCGACCGTCCGGGCCGGGACCGAACACCGTGGTGGTGGTGATCCGACCGGCTTCGCCGGCCCCGATCACCTCCTCCACATGGGAGACGAACCGGTGTTTCCGTCCGCCGATGGCGGTCTCGTCCTCGATGGTGACGTAGACGATCAGGTCGAGGGCGTTGCCGGCCATCCGGCGGGCCTGGTCGACTGTCATCTCGCGGCCGTGTGCCAACGCCAGCTCGACGATCCGTTCGCCCACCCCGGCGGCCGTACGGGCGTGGATGGTGCACATCGAGCCCCGGCTGGTGGTCATCGCCTGGAGCATCGGCACGATCTCCCGGGACCGCACCTCACCGACGATGATCCGCAGCACGCCCATCCGCAGCGACAGGGGGATCAGGTCGGCGATCGTCACCTCACCGGCCGGACGGCCGTCGAAGCCGCGCTCGCCGTGCCCCTCCCGGGCCTCGAAGCTCATCACCGCCCGGTGCCGCTCCCGGCGGCGGGCCGGCAGCAGCTCGCGGCTCTCCTCCAGCAGCACGTACGGCTCGTCCGGCGGGATCTCGTTCATCAACGCTCGGATGATCGTGGTCTTACCGGCACCGGCCAACCCGGCGACCATGATGTTCAACCCGGCGCGCATCGCCGCGCGCAGGAAGTCGCGCAGCAGCGGGTCGATCATCTCGTCGAGGTCGCCACGGGTGCCCGCGATGTCGTCGAGGCTCACGTCCAGTGTGTTGTGCTTGCGGATCACCGCGTACGGGCGGTGGCTGACCAGGAACACCGCCGCCAGCCGGCTGCCGTCGGGCAGTTGCAGGTCGAGGGTGGGCTTCACGGTGGACAGCGACCGCTCGGTCGCGCCCGCCCGGCGGGCCGCCGCCTGGAGGATCTCCACGAGTTCGGCGTCGCTGTCGGCGATCGGCTCGGCCCAGTCCACCCCACCGCCGTGCCTGGTGATGCGCACCTGGTCGCAGCCGAGGATGTGCACCTCCTCGATGGTGTCGTCGACCAGCAGCGTCTGTAGCCGACCGAGCCCCACCAGTTCGGCGGTCACCTGGTCGAGCAGCAGGCGCTCCTCGCCGGCAGCCATCGGGGTGCCGGCCCGGCGGACGAAGTCCGCGTACTGGGCGACCACCGTGACGGCCAGCCGGGCCCGTTCGGTGTCCTCCTCGTCGGCGGTGAACTCCCGGCCGCGCTGCCACAGGGTGAGCCGTTCGGTGAGTTCCCGGCGCAACTCCCGGACCACCTGGAAGTCCATCCGGGGTCGCGGCGTCGATGCCGTCGGCGCTGCGGCCGTGGGCGTCGGCTGCGGCGTCGGCGCGGACTGTTGGTGCCGGCCGTTCGGCCCGGCCAGCGGCGGCTCGGTGGAGGTCACGCCCGGCGGCTGTTGACGAGGATCCGCGGAGACCGGCTCAAACCGCATCTGGAACCCCCTGCTGCACGGGCCACGCCAGCCGGGCCTGCCGCCGCTCCAGGAGTGCGCCGATCGGCACCTCCAACGCGGCGGCCGCGCGCATCAGCGGCCGTCCGGTCCGCACGGTCCCGCCCAGGGTGAGCACCCCGGCGGTACGCGGATCGTGGGGCAGCCGCGCGACGACCGGCAGTTTCAGGGCTCGGCTGATCTCGGCTCGCCCGTGTCCGCCACCGACCAGCAGCAGCCGCAGGGTGCCGGGTGGAACCCGGTGCTCGGCGAAGTCCCGTTCGATCGCGGTGACCACCGCCCGGGTGCCGGAGAGGTCCGGCAGGTGCGCCCGGGTCACCAGCAGCACCACCGAGGCCGCCCGCAGCACCGGCCACGGGGGTGCGGCCACGTGCAGCCGGCCGCAGTCGACAAGCACGTCGTAGCCGGGGATGCCGCGATCGAGGGCGTTGAAGTAGTCGGCGAACCGCTGCCAGAGCGGGGTGACGCTGCCGCCCTGGGCCGGGTCGACAAGGCCGGGCAGCAGCAGTCGCTCCCGGTGGGGTGCGTCCAGGTCGACCAGTTGCGACCAGAACGCGGTCTCCAGGTTGCCGTCGCGCAGTTCCCCGACGGCCAGTTCGCCGATGCCGCGAGGGCCGTCCAACTGGCCGCCGAGATAGCCGGCGAGGATCGACCCGCCAGCCGGGTCGCACTCGGCGAGGACCAGCCGTCGGTGCCACGCCAGTGTGCAGGCCAGCGCGGACGTCGTGACGCCGGGCGAACCCTTCGCGGACACCAGCGCGATGATCGCCATGCTCAGGCCGCTTCGGTCAGCACGACGGCGACGCGCGACTGCGCGGTGAGAGCCACCACCGCGGGCACGTCCCGGGTGGGCAGCGCCAGGTACAGCACCTTGTCGTTGTTGGCCGGACTGACCATGTCGATCACGATGGCCGGGAACCTGGTGCTGGCGGCGGCCGGGTCCCCGTTGGCGCCGCGGTCCGGGGTGCTGATCAGCAGCACCTTGTCCCCGGGGTGCAGTTGCCGGGCCGGCACCTGGGCGGTCTTCAGGCCGAGCGCGATCTGCTGCTGGTCGGGACCGAGCAGCGGATCGTCGGTGACGTGCCCCAGGGTGAGCAGGGTGCCCGGGACCAGCTTCACCGCGGCCCGTTTGCCGACCACCTCGTCGAGCCGGCCGGCGGGCACCGGACGCAACCCCTGACCGCCAGCTACCTGCACGGTGATCAGATCGGCGGCGCTGACCTCCCGACCCACCTCCACCGGCCGGGCGACCGCGAGATAGCTGCCGGTGGCCCGGACCGAGGTGACCGCGAACGCCGCGCCCAGCCCACCCAGGGCGATCAGGAGTACGGCGAGACCGAGCAACCCCGGGCGGACCCGACGCTGCCGGACCACCTTGGGCGGGCTGACCGGTGCGTCGACCGACCCCGTTCCGTTGTGCGTCGCGAGACTCATCGGGTCACCACCTGGAGTTCGTTGATCTGGATCTGCACGACGCCGCTGTTCCGGGTCACCAGGATCTCTCCGCTCTGCCCACCGCCGTTCCAGGTCACCTTCCAGTGCGTGGTGGCGGTGACGTCGTATTTGCCGGCCTTCTGGTAGCCCTTGTCGTAGCCGCAGGTCGGGGAGGTGCGGCCGGCGAGGTTCTGGTCCGTTGCGACGTACGGGGTGGCGGCGTCGGGGCAGGACACGCGATCGCCGTTGCCCATGTCCCAGACGATCTCGCTAACCTCCGCCGTGATCTCGACGGTCACGTCCCGATCGGTCTCGTCGGCGTGGAGCGGGCCGAAGTGGCCGCGGTCCTTGTTGTCGGACCACATCCAGACCGGCAGGCCGACCAGGCCGGGGCCGTTGTCCTTGCGGGGTGCGACAGCCAGCGGCGCCCGCTTCAGCGTGATCTTCGCCAGGGCGCGTCGGGCCAACTCCGCCGGGTTCGGGGGCGCGCCGAAGCCGGGCGGCGCCTCCCGCAACACCACGGTGACGTTGCCGACGTCCGTGCCGTCGTTGCAGGTCTGCACGTACCAGTGCTGGCCCTCGGGTGCCTCGTTCTGCGGCTCGGCCAGCTCGTAGTAGCAGCCGTCGCCGCTGTTGAACCAGCCTTTGAGATCGTCGTAGCAGGGCACGGTCCGCCCGTCCCACTTGCAGACGCCGTCACCGTCACCGCCACCGTCGTCTTCGTCATCGCCGCCGCCGCCGTTGTTGCCGCCGCCGCCCGGCTTGCCGGGTTCGTCGTCCCAGACGCTGCAGTCGGGCTGGTCGGGCGGGCAACTGGCCCCCGGACCGGCGCGCCGAGCTGCGGCTGCCGGCAGGGTCGTGCCGGCCACCAGGAGGAGCGCGAGCCCGATCCCGGCGAGGGTCCGCCGAGGCGCCGAGACCCCGGGAGTACGCGTCGGAGCGTCCGCTCCGGCCCGGGTCAGCATGGCTGGTCCCGGTGCAGCGTGCCGGAGTTGATCAGCCAACGGCCGTCGGGATACCGCGTCGCGGTGGCGGTGGAGAGGTGCCGGCCGCCCCCGCTGCCCGGGACGACGCGCTTGTCCTTGGCGTAGACCAGCCGGTAGCCGGTCAGGTCCAGGCAGTCCTGGATCTCGACGGTGGCCGGGTTCGCGTCCAGGCTGACGGCGGTCACGGTCGGGTCCGACTTCAACGTCCCGGTACGCACAGCACCGTGCTCCTTAGCGTCGCGAATGGACAATTGCACCCGGGTCAGAAGTGGATCAGCGAGAAAACGGGACAGTTCCGGCGCACGCGGATCACTGCGTCCACTCGCCGTCCGCGAGGCCGCCAAATAACCGGAGTACGCGTCAAGCGCCGCCTTTTCCGCAGCGCGTCGGTCGACGTCGGGAGCCACCGGTTGCCCGTCGTCCTGGGCTGCCGCCGGCCATTCGGCGGCCTCCCGCCCACTGGCGCAGGCGGTGACCGGCACCGCCGCCACGACCGCCAGCAGGCAGATCGCCGCTCGTCTGAGCTGCCGTCCGCGCACCGTCGAGCCTCCTCGTGGTCGCCCGGCGGGGTGAAGGATCACCGCCGCAGGGCATGCGGAAGCGCGCCCGGATCAGCACATCCCGGAACGATCATTGCGCCTCTGCATTCACCGTTACGGATCTTCTACAAATGCAGGTCCCATGCCGTCGGGTGGTTAAGGTGAGGCTTGCGTCACACCCAAGGGGCGAGCATAGGCTGACGTTCGCCGATGCAACAGAGGCAATTCAAGCGAATACTCTGAGTGATGAAGGGTGGTGGTGGCGGGTGTCCGTGCCGCGTCCCGCGCAATGGCCCGGCGGAAGGTCGTCCATGACCCGGCGTCGGCGGACCGCCTGGGGCCAGCGGCGTCTCGTCGGCGGTCCCGGGAGTGGGACATCGCGGCCTCATCCCGGCATCCGGGCGGAGTTGTCGACCGGTCGACGATCCGCCGCGTCCGGCGGAGCGCCCGGCCCCGATCTCGCCGGAGGCACCCGCCGATGGTCGGCGGGGGAGGTCGCTTTCTGCGCCATCCGCCACACCGTAGCGATCGTCCAGTCACTATCCGTGTGCGCCGTCCCGGCGGTGCATCGGGGCTCCTTGGCGGTGACATGGCACTGACCGGCCCCCCTGCCGCCCTCCCTGGTCGGGGAAACCCACCCGATCGGAGCCCGGCGCCCCGGTCGTCCGGTGGCCCGACCGCACCCGCCCGCCCGCCGGCAGCCGCACCCGGGAAAAGCACGACGACATCCGGCGGCTCGGCGCACACGACCTCCTCGTCCCCGGGGCGTCGGACCCCTTCGACGGCACGCGCAGCCGTGGCTCACGTCCGGGTCCCGACCGTGCTCGCGTTCCTCACGGTCGGCCCGCTGATGCGGATGGCCGCGCTGCGCTACGCCGTACCCCCGGGTCTGCCGAACCGGACCGGCTGCGACGCCTGCGGCGCGGCGGTCGGCCTGACCCGGCCCTGGCCCGCGCTGGGTCCGGCGGCCCGGTGCGGTCGCTGCCGCGCACGTGTCGGCCCACCGCCGGGAACGGTCGAGCTGGCCGGGCTCGCCGCGGTGCTGCTGCTGGCCCTGGTCGGCCCATCGGGCGGGGCGCTGCCGGCGCTGGCCTGGTGGTTCGGCTGGACGATCCCGGCGGTCTTCGTCGACCTGGCCGTGCACCGCCTGCCGGATCGGCTCACCCTGCCGGCGGCGGCCGGGACGTGGTTGCTGCTCGGCGTCGCCGCCGCCCTTGCCGGCGAGCCGGGGCCGTGGCTGCGGGCTGCCGTCGGCGGCACGGGGCTGGCGCTGTTCTTCGCCACCACCACGTTGCTGCTGGGCAACCGCGGCTTCGGGCTGGGAGACGCCAAGCTGGCGCTCGGTGTGGGAGCGCTGCTCGGCTGGTACGGCTGGCCGGTGCTGCTGCTCGGGCTGCTGCTCGCCTTCGGGTTGTCCGCGCTGGTGAGTGTGGGCCTGCTGGCCGCGCGCCGAGTCAACTGGAGCACACACCTGCCGTTCGGCCCGTTCCTGCTGCTCGGCACGGTCGGCGCGCTCCTGCTGGCCGGCTGACGCCGCCCGCCGCCGCTGCCCGCCGCCCGCCGCCGCTGCCCGCCGCCCGCCCCTCGCCAAGATCGTGCTCGATCCTGGATCTAGTGGCATCGCGCGGGCTGGCAGACCACTACAACCAGGATCGAGCGTGATCTTCTCCGACGCGGAGGTCACTGGCGGGTGCGGCTCGCCAGCTTCGGGACCGGGGGGTCGGCGCGGTCGCCTCGACGGCGGAGCGCCTCGGCGGCCGGGCGGGCCAGCAGTGGGGCTGCCACCACGGCGACCAGCGCACCGAACAGCACGCCCGCGATCACGTCGTGCGGGTAGTGCACGCCCACGAAGACCCGGGAGAAGGCACCCAGTGCGGCAAGCGGCAGCGCGACCAGGCCGAGTCGACGGGAGAGCAGGAGCGTGGTCACCGCCAGCGCGCCGGCGATCGTGGCGTGGTTGCTGGGGAACGACCAGTCGCCCGGGGGTGGGCAGGTGCCCGCGATGATCGCCCGGCCGACCGTCCGACAGGGGCGGTCCTCGTCCACCACTGTCTTGAACCATTCGCTGCCGACGTACGCGAGGATGGCCGGCAGCGGCGCGACCAGGGCGAGGGCCCGGTCGTGCGGACCACCCGACCATCGGGTCAGCGCGGCCAGCACCAGCAGCGCGCCGAGCAGCAGGATCACCCCCTCGGTGGCGTGCCCGACGAACCACTGCACCGGCTCCGGACTGCTGGCAGCGGCGTCGACGACATCGCGATACCACTCAGCACTGATCTCCGGGACGTCCACGCTGCCGTTGGCGGCCATGCATCACCTCACCTCTCGTTCATACCCTGTTCACCTGGGGGACACCCTAGGAACGCCGCAGCGGGTAGCGGAGCAGTCGAAGGTCGGTCGGGCACCCTGACCTTCGTCCAGGATTCGTTCAGGCGGCTCTGCTTGGCTGGTCGAGGACGTCGGCATTCACGGGAGGCTTTGTGCAGACCAGTTCGGCCACCGACCAACCGCCGCCCGCCAGCGGGACGGTGGACGACGAGGCCTGGCGGATCCGGCGTACGAAGGCCGACCTGGACCGGCTCGGCGAGACCGAGTCGATCTTCGCGGTGGGCAACGGGTGGGTCGGTTGGCGTGGCGTGCTCGACGAGGGTGCGCCGTGCGGGATGCCCGGCAGCTACGTCAATGGCTTCCACGAGCGGCGCGAGCTGAGCTACCCCGAGGAGGGGTACGCGTTTCCGCAGGCCAGCGACACCGTCATCAGCGCGCCGAACGCCGCGCTGATCCGGCTCTGGGTCGACGACGAGCCGCTGGACATCCGCACCGGGACGCTACGCGGCCACGAACAGGTGCTCGATCTGCGCGCCGGCGTGCTGCGCCGGGAAACCGAGTGGATCTCGCCGGGCGGGCGGGGAGTGCGCATCCGCAGCACCCGGTTGGTGTCCCTGCCGCGCCGCCCGGTGGCCGCCGTCCAGTACGAGGTCGAGCCGCTGGACGCCCCCGTGGAGGTGCGGGTCTGCTCGGATCTGCTGGCCAACGAGACGGTGCCGGAGCGCTCGGACGACCCCCGGGCCGCCTCGGTGCCCGACAACCCGCTGACCGCCGAGGCGTACCGCGCGGCTGACCTCGACGGGGTGCTGGTACACCGCACCGAACGCAGCGGTCAGCGTGTCGCGGTCGCGGTCAGTCACCTGGTGGACGGGCCGGACACGGTCACGGTCACCGGTGACTGCACTCCGGACCGGGTACGGCTGACCGTGGCGGATCGGCTGCACCCCGGGGAGCGGCTGCGGCTGACGAAGTTCGCGGCCTACGAATGGGCGATGATCGACGGCACGTCGGTCGACGAGTTGGCGGCCCTGGTCACCGCCGAGGCGGACGCGGCGCGCGCGGACGGTTTCGACGCCCTGCTCACCGACCAGCGGGCCGCCCTGGACGCGGCCTGGCAGGTCGCCGACGTGCAGCTCGACGGTGACCCGGAGCTGCAACAGGCGATCCGGTTCGCGATGTTCCACCTGATCCAGGCCGGCCGCCCGGACTCCGACCGGACCATCGCGGCGAAGGGGCTGACCGGCAACGGCTACGACGGGCACGTCCTGTGGGACACCGAGACCTACGTTCTGCCGGTGCTCACCTACCTGGCCCCGGCGGTGGCCCGTTCGGCGCTCAGGTGGCGGCACACCCACCTGCCCGAGGCCCGCGAGCGGGCCACGGAACTGCGGCTGACCGGCGCGGCGTTCCCGTGGCGCACCATCGGCGGCCGGGAGTGCTCCGGCTACTGGCCGGCCGGCACCGCCGCGTTGCACGTCAACGCCGACATCGCCGACGCGGTGCTGCGCTACCTGGCCGCCACGGACGACGAGCGGTTCCTCGCCGAGGCGGGGCTGGAGTTGCTCGTGGAGACGGCCCGGCTCTGGCACGGCTTCGGGCACTGGTCCGGCGAGGATGCCTTCCACCTGCACGGGGTGACCGGCCCGGACGAGTACGCCGCCCTTGTCGATGACAACGTCTTCACCAACCTGATGGCCCGGCGCAACCTGCGGGGAGCGGCGGACGCCGCCGAGCGCCACCCCGACGTGGCCGGTCGGCTCGGCGTGGAGCACGACGAGGTGGCCGGCTGGCGGGCCGCGGCCGACGCGATGTTCGTCCCGTACGACCACGAGCGCGGTGTGCACCAGCAGGCCGCCGGGTTCACCGAGCAGCCCGAGTGGGACTTCGCGAACACGGGCGACGACGACTATCCCCTGCTGCTGCACTTCCCCTACCTGGAGTTGTACCGCAAGCAGGTGGTGAAGCAGGCCGACCTGGTGCTCGCCATGCAGCTCTGCCCCGGCGAGTTCACCGCCGCCGAGAAGGCCCGCAACCTGGCCTACTACGAGGCTCGCACCGTCCGTGACTCGTCGCTGTCGGCGGCCCCGCAGGGGGTGCTGGCCGCCGAGGTCGGGCACCTGGATCTGGCGTACGACCTGTTCGCCGAGTCGGTCCTGCAGGATCTGGCGGACCTGGGGGACAAGACCGCCGACGGGCTGCACCTGGCGTCACTGGCCGGTGCGTGGTTGGCGCTGGTGCAGGGCTTCGGCGGGCTGCGCGACGACCGGGGTGTGCTCTCCTTCGACCCCCGGCTGCCGCGCCGGATCGACCGACTGGCGTTCAGCCTGCACTGGCGTGGCCACCGGCTGCGCGTCACGGTGACTCCGACCGAGGCCCGCTACGAGTTGCCCGGCGCCGGCCCGGACGCCGAGGTCGAGCTGTGGCACCACGGTGAGTCGCTGCGGATCACGGAGGCCGAACCGGCCACCCGGCCGATGCCGGCGGTGCCCGACCCCGGGCCGGAGCCGCACTCCCCGCCCGGCCGCCGCCCCGCCCGCCGCTCGGCCGACTGAGCCACGGACGGTCAGCCCGCGGTTCGCGCGGCACGGCTCAGGCCCGCGCGGCGCGGCCCGGCGTTCCGCGCGGCACGGCTCAGGTCGGTCCGGGGCGGCCGGCCATGCGCTCGCGGACGGCCTCCAGCGCCTCGAAGGCGTACGCCCAGTTGTGGCATTTGAAGCTGCGCAGGCCGTCGATCGCGGTGTGGCAGTCGGCGCAGCGCACACCGGCGATGGCTGCCGGAATCCCGGTGTTGACGTACTTGCGCTCGCCGAGGATGACGGTGGCGATCATGACCTTGTCGTGCACGCCGGAGAGTGCCGACGACACGATGTCGTACCAGGTGACGCGTCGGCCACACTTCGGGCAGTCGGGTTCGTCGCCGCTGACCCAGAGCGGGGCGCCGATGCTGCGCGCCGGCATGCCGAGCAGCTTCTCCAGCCGCCGGACGTCCGCCTCCGGGGTGGTCCAGCGGTGTCGGCCGGGCAGTGCCGCGGGCGAGTCGTACACGGCGCGGAACAGGTCGTGGTCGACAGGCACGGTCTCCCGCTGAGCGGTCATCGTCGTCCCCTCTCGTTGAGTCGGTGCCCCCACCGTGGTCACCGACGACCTTCGGCGCTGCCGGATCAACGACTCGAGGGGTCGACGGGTCGTCGTCGAGGGGGTCGGCCGTTGACCCGTTTCCGCCTCCGGTGGCCGGCCCCGGGTGGTACGACGGAGGCCTGACGTGCGGGCCACCGGGAGGAGCGCCGATGGCGAGCAGGCCCGAACGGCTGCTGCGGGGCGATGACGCACCGCTGAGCGCCTCGTTCCTGGAGCTCTTCTTCGACCTGGCGTTCGTGCTCGCCCTCAGTCAACTCGCGGGGCACCTGCTGCACGACCTCACTCTGCCCGGGGCACTGCGTACCGCCCTGCTGTTGGCCGGCGTGTGGTGGATCTGGGTGACCACCACCTGGTTCGCCGACTGGTACGACCCGGACAGCCCGTGGGTCCGGTGGCTGCTGGTCGCTGCCGCGCTGGGCAGCCTGCTTGCCGGGGTGGCGATTCCGCAGGCGTTGGACGGGCGGGGCCTGCTCTTCGCCGGTGCGTACGTCGCGGTCCACATCGCCCGCGGCGCGGTGACCGCGTTCGCGCTGCGCGGTCACCCTCGACAGAGGAGGGCGCTGCGGATCCTCTGTTGGTTCAGCGTGTCCGCCGTGCCGTGGCTGGTCGGTGGGTTCCTGCCGGAGTGGCGGGTGCCGCTCTGGCTGTTCGCTCTCGCGATCGACTTCACCGGTCCACGAATCGGCTGGCCCACTCCCCGGCTGGGACGGACGTCCCGGCAGGAACTACGCCTCGCCAGCGAACACTTCGCCGAGCGGTACCAGCAGATCATGATCATCGCGCTCGGCGAACTCGTCCTGGTCGCCGGTCTCTCGTACGCCGGCACCCACCTGGACCTTCCGCAGACCGCTGCCTTCCTGCTGGTCTTCGCCACCGCCGTGCTGATCGGTCTGCTCTACGTGACGCCCGCCGGTCAGCGCCTCGGCCCGGCCATCGAGCGCGCCGACCCAGGCCGGCTCGGTGTCATCATCGGCTACCTGCACCTCGTGATGATCGCCGGGTTGGTGGTCACCGCCGTCGGGGCCGAACTGAGCATCGCCCACCCCACGAAGGCGAGTGACCTGACCGCGGCCGTCGTCATCCTGGGAGGTCCGACGCTGTTCCTCCTCGGGCGGACCCTGTTCTCGGTGGCGATCCACCGGCGACTCTCCTGGCCCCGGGTCGCCGCCCTGTTCGTGATGTCCGGTGCGGCGGCCGTTCTGCGACTGCCGCTGCTGGCGGTCAGCGCGGTCGCCACCGGGGTGGTGCTCACGGTGGTCGTCCTGGACCACGCGGGCATCCGCTCCTATCGCCGCGTCAAAAATCCCTGACTAAAGTCAGACGTATGGACTCCGCGCTCATCGCCGCCGTGCGGCGGTTCAACCGGACGGTCACCCAGCGCGTGGGTGCGCTCGACGACGAGTACATGGCACAGGGGCGACCCCTCGGGCAGGCGCGTGTGCTCTGGGAGATCGGCCCCTCCGGCGCCGAGGTCGCCGCGCTACGGGCCCGGCTCAACCTGGACTCCGGCCACCTCAGCCGGCTCCTGCGCGCTCTGGAGAACGACGGCCTGGTCACCGTGGGACCGGCCGATCAGGCCGGGGGCGACGGCCGGGTCCGCACCGCCACGCTCACCGCCGCCGGTCGTACGGCGTGGGCCGATCTCGACCAGCGGTCGGACGACCTCGCCGCCTCGATCCTCGAACCGCTCACCGAGCACCGTCGGGAACGACTCGTCGCGGCCATGGCGGAGGTCGAACGGCTGCTCATCGGCTCGATGGTCGTCATCGAGGCGTGCCCGCCGAGCGACCCGCGGGCCCGCGCCTGCCTGCGCGCGTACGCCCGGGAGATCGGGCGACGGTTCGACGACGGGTTCGACCCGGAGCTGAGCAACCCGGTCCCGGACGAGGCGCTGGTCCCGCCCGCCGGTGTGCTCCTGCTCGCCACCCTCAACGCCGAACCGATCGGCTGCGGCGCGGTCAAACTCCTCCCGGACGGCCAGGCCGAGCTCAAACGCGTCTGGGTGGCCGACGCCGTGCGCGGGCTCGGCATCGGCTGGCGGCTGCTGGGCGAGTTGGAGCGGTACGCCGCGGAGCGTGGCGCGACGGCCGTCCGGCTGGACACCAACCGCAACCTCACCGAGGCGATCGCCATGTACCGCGCGGCCGGTTATGTGGAGATCGAGCCGTACAACACCGAGCACTACGCCCACCACTGGTTCGGCAAGCGGTTGGAGCGGTGAGGGCCGCATCGGGACTACTACAGCCGCTCGAAGCTCTCCATGCCGGCGAGTTTCAGCACCTCGGTACGGGTCGCCGGGCACTCCTGCCGGGTCTGGTCGTCGATCTGACGGCCGGTCGGCACGGGACCCTGCAACTCGTACCAGGAATAGAGATTCACGGTGAGGTTGGCCATCGCGCCCGTCTCGGACCCGATGCCCTTCAGGGTCGGCAACTGGCCGTCCAGGTAGGCGCACACCGCCTTCGCCGACACCGGCGTGGAGTCGCCCTGCGGAGCGGATCCGGCCGCGCTGGACGCGGCGGCGGTTGCGGTGGGGTTGTTCGGCGCCGCAGCCCCGGGACCGGGCGTGTCGGTGTCGGTGCACGCCGTCGCGGCTAGGACAACGCAGACGACCGGCGCGAGCAAACGGATCGTTCTCATCGGGTTTCGTCCTGACGTGGTTGTTGGTGGGTAGCGACTGCGGGATGGGTTGTCAGTCCTCGACGGAGTTCGCGGCGACGAGCCAGAGGCCGGCGGGCAGCCGGTAGCCGCCGCCGGGCGCACGGAAACGGTCGAGCAGCCGGGCGGCCCCCGCCCGAGCCGATGCCTGCCCAGCCGGCGGAGCCGCCCGGTACGCGGCACCGGCCGGGCCGACCTCGACAAGCCATTCGGCCACCGCGTCGGCGTCGTCCGGAGTTTCCAGGGCGACGTCGCACGGTGTGATCGTGACGGCGGTGAAGCCGGCCTCGGTGAGGATCCGGTCGAGCCGCGCCGGGTCCGCGAACGCGAACGGACCGGGCTCGTCACCGACCGGGAGCGGTGGCAACGGTCCGAGATGCGGTGCGGCGCCGAGCATCGCCGCGGACAGCCACGGATTGACGCCGCTGTCGCGGAAGACGGTCGCGGCGAGGCGCCCTCCCGGGCGCAGTGATCGCCGGATCGCGCGACAGCCGGCCACCGGGTCCGCCAACAGCATCAGGGTCATTCGTGAGTACGCCGCGTCGAACGGAGCACCCGGCACGACATCGAGAGTCTCGATGTCGGCCACGTGGAACTGGATGCCCGGGTGCCGGTCGGTGGGGAACCGGCGTCGAGCGGCGGTCACCATCGTCTCGTCGATGTCGACACCTGTCGCCGCGCCGGCCGCGCCGACCGCGGCGGCGATCTCGGCCGTGGTGCCGCCGCAGCCGCAGCCCACATCGAGGATCCGTTCGGCGGGTCGTGCGGCCAGTCGATCCAGGGCCGCCGCTCCCAGCGGTCGACCGGTCTCGTCCTGCCGATCCGCGTGCCGAATCCAGCCAGCCGCCGCTCCCGCCCAGAAAGCGGCGCTGCGGGCCCGCAGGCTGGCGGTGTCGGCCATCAGAACGGCATCTCGGCGCCGTCGACGCTCATCGAGCGGAAGTGCGCCGCCTTCGTCGGGTCGAAGCCGTCCTCCTGTGCCGCCAGGCCAGCAGCCCGGACCAGTCGTTCGGACTGGAACCGACGGAATGCCGCCTCGTCCTGCCAGACGTTGATGATCCGCCAGCCGTCCTCGGTCGCCCCGGCGACATGGGCGAGCAGACCCGGCGGTCGATCCGGTCCAAGGTGTCGCTCCACCTGCCGGTATTCCGCCTCGCTGACGCCGGGCATCTCTTGCAACACACCGAACGGCATGGCCACCACCTCTCGATAGAGTGAGACTCTATCCAATAGAGCACTACACTCGAAGCGTGGTTGTCAAGAGACGTTACGAGTCTTCTCGCCGACAGGAGCAGGCCCGACAGACCCGGCGAGCGATCCTCGAAGCGGCCGGCCGGCTGTTCGTCGACCCGGGCTACGCGGCCACACCGCTGACCGCTGTCGCCGTGGAAGCCGGCGTCGCGGTCCAGACCCTGTACGCGGTGTTCGGCAGCAAGCGGCACCTGCTCTCCCAGTTGGTCGACGTCACCCTGGCCGGCGACGACGAACCGGTGGCCCTGCCGGACCGGCCCTTCGTCGCCGAGATCCGCGCACTCGCCGACCCCCGGGCCAAGCTCGTCCGCTACGCCCGCCACCTGGCCGAGGTCAACGCCCGGCAGGCCCAGGTGATGCTCGCGCTGGCCGGCGCGGCCACGGCCGACCCAGACGTCGCCGAGATCTGGCGCAAGAACGTCGACGACCGCCGCCGCGGCATGGCCATGTTCGCCGCCGAACTCGTCGGCACCGGAGGCGTACGCCCTGACCTGGGCGTCGATCAGGTGGCCGACATCCTCTGGTTGGCCCAGGACGTCCGCAACTTCGACTGGCTCGTCCGGCAACGCGGATGGGAGATCGAGCAGTACCAGCGGTGGTATGTGGACACCGTCGGCGGGGCGATCCTCGCCAGCGTCGAATAACAGGCGGCCGCCGACAATTGCGACGCTGCGGCATCCCGTCCACAGGGCGTAAGACATTGCCGGGCATCGCTACGGTCGGAGGAGTGGCAGAGGAGGCTGGTCCCGGTCAGTGGCGAGATCGTGCCCTGGGGTTCGGCGCCGCTCTGGCCGTCGCCGCTGTCTGCGGGGTGTCGTCCCTCGGCCTGCTGTTTCTCGGCGCGTATCTGGACGGGGTAATACTTCTCGGTGCCATCCTGCGCCTGATCGGGATCCAAGTCGCCTACGCCGGAGTGATGCTCTGCGCCTTCTGCCTTCTCGTCTCCCTGCTGGGCGCGGACCTGTTCGCAAAACTGTTCCTCGTACGCGACAAGGCCATTACTCCCGAGGTCGAGCGTGAGCTGACGGCGATGCGGGAAGCGCCCGCCACGGTGCCGATCACCGCCGGGCACGGGGTGCTGCGGATCCTCGCCGTCAAGCCCCTGTTGTGGCTCGACCCCGATGCCTACGGCGACGACACCACCCCGGTCGTCGTCGTCGACGAGGTCGAGCATCGGTTGCCCGGCTGGGACCCGTACGACATCGTGGCCCTCGCCGGGACCGTCGAGGTGGCGACCTGGCTGCCGCTGCGCATCGGCCGGTCCGGGCGGCAGGTCGACGGCTCCTTCTCGGTCGCGGAGGGGCAGGTCACCGCTGTGGTGTATCGGCCGTCGTCGCTTCCCGAACTCCCCGGAACGTTGGCGACGGTGGCCCGCGAGGTGGAGGGGGACCTGTCACTGTCCCGCTTGAGCTGGGTGACCGCCCTGCTCATCGGGCTCGGCTTCGTGGTGTGGCTGGCCTTCAGCTAACTGAGGCGTTGTGCGGTGTCGGCGAACGAGCGGATGAGTTCCGTCTCATTGTCGGTGCGCCAGATCAGCCCCCACCGGCCCGGCGGGGCGTCACGGATCGGCACGTACGCGATGTCCGGGCGCGCGTAGTAGCGGGCGGCCTGGGCATGGACCGGCGAGACGGCTTCGCCGGTGACGAGGATGGGGATCATCTCCTGGAAGTTGGAGACGGACGGGCCGATGCGGATCAGACGCCCGCTGGGTGTGCGCAGGGGCACCAGGATCTCCCGCCAGTAGTCCGGCCGGGCACCGCCCATCACCGTCACGTCTGCCAGGTCCTCGTAGCAGACCGACTCCCGCGTGGCGAGCGGGTGGCTCGCGCCGACCGCCAGCACGATGGGTTCGGTGTAGATGACCGGCCCGACGGTGAGGTCCGGCTCCCTGACGGGCAACCACACGATCTGTACGTCGATGTCGCCGGCGCGCAGCTGACCGAAGGGGTCGCCGAAGTCGACGTGCCGCAGTTGCACCTCGCACTCGGGGTGGCCCTGCGCGAACGCGGTGAACAGCTCGCGGAAGTCGTGGAGGTTGACGGCGATCGACCCGACCCGCAGCACCCCAGTCTTGCCGCGGGCGGCGAGCCTGGCCCGGTCCATCCCCTCGCACAGTCCCCGGTACATGGGCTGGATGTCGTCGAAGAGCCGTTGCCCGATCGGTGTCAGCGCCACGCGTCGGTTGTTCCGCTCGAACAGGGCGGCGCCGATTCGCCGTTCCTGCTTCTTGATCGCCTGGCTGACCCGGGCCTGGGTCACGTGCAGTCGTTGCGCGGTGCGGGTGAAATGCAGCTCCTCCGCCAGGGTGAGGAAGATTTCGACGTCCCGGAGCTCCACCGCTGATCCCGTTCGTGAATTAGTGAAGGGTTATGGCACGTTACCAGATGTGATCTTGTGGACGGGCCGGTCAACGCGCACGCTGATCTGCGTCGGAGCGAGGAACACGCCTCAGCCAAGGAGATGCTCGTGCGCAAGCTCGTCTACTACATCGCCGCCACCCTGGACGGCTTCATCGCCGGTCCCGACGGTGCCGACCCCACCGGACCGGACGGATTCTGGCCCGTCCCGGACGACTACCTGCACCACCTCGTCGCCGAGTATCCGGAGACCCTGCCCGGCCCGGCCCGGCAGGCGTTCGGCATCACCGACGAGGGCAGCCGGTTCGACACCGTCCTGGAGGGGCGGCACTCCTACGAGGTGGGTCTGCGGGCCGGCGTGACCGACGCGTACCCGCACCTGCGCCACCTGGTGTTCTCCCGCACGCTTGGCGACAGCCCGGACCCGGCCGTCGAGGTCCTGGCCACCGACCCCATCGCCACGGTACGAGAGCTGAAGCGGCACGACGGCAAGGACGTCTGGGTGATCGGCGGCGGCGCCCTGGCCGGTGCCCTCTACCCCGAGATCGACCAGTTGATCGTCAAGCTGGCCCCGTTGACCATCGGCGCCGGTATCCCGCTCTTCGGTCGCGACGCCGTCTTCGCACCGCGTACCTGGCGTCTGACCGACCACACCGTCCTGGACAGCGGCGCGCTGTTCCTCACCTACACCCACGCCCAGACCGGAAACGAGTCCGCATGAGCACAACCCCCGCCACCGTCACGATCCGTCCCATCACCGGGCCGGACGAGGTGGCGCTGTTCAACCGTCTGCCGTACACCATCAACCACGAACTCGCCGACGACCTGGCCGCGCACCGCCGCCGACCGGAGTGGATGTGGGTGGCGCTGGACGGGGATCGCCTGCTCGCCAGGGTGGCCTGGTGGGGCCGCGGCGACGACGGCAGCCCGCTGCTCCTGGACATCCTCGACGTCGACGACGGCGCCGACGACCTGACCGAGGTGGCACGGACGCTGTACGAGACGGCCGCGAAGCAGGTCCTGCCAGCGGGTGCCAACCCACCGGAGTACGGCCGCTTCATCCCGGCGAACTGGCGCGAGGACCCGGACGCGTACCGGGCGGTGCGCACGAGGATGAGCGTCCTGGAGAGCACCGGCGCACGCCTGACCGTCGAACGACTGCGCCTTCAGTGGCAGCCCGACGGCGGTCTGCCCGCGCCCGATCCGCGTCTGGCCTTCCGTTCGGCTCTCGACACCGACGAGCTGATCGCCCTGATGACCCGCGCCCTGGACGGCACCCTGGATGCGCACAGCCGTACCGACCTGGCGCGGATGTCGCCGCACGAGGCTGCCGTCAAGCACTACGAGGAGGAACTCGCCACGTACTCCAGCCCTCGCGAATGGTGGCGGATCGGCACGGTGGGTGAGGACGGTGAGCCGGCCGGGTTCGTCATCCCGGCGCGCAACGCCTACCACCCGGTGATCGCCTATCTCGGCGTCGTACCCGAACACCGGGGGCACGGGTACGTCGACGGCCTCCTCGCCGAAGGCACCCGAATCCTCGCCGCCGAGGACGTCCCCCGCATCCGCGCCGCCACCGACCTGGGCAACGTGCCCATGGCGGCCGCGTTCACCCGCGCCGGCTATGTCAACTTCGAACGGGCCATCAACATGGCCTGGCAGTGAGTGGCGGCCATGCGGCCCCGGGCGGGATAAAGGTCTTCGACGACCCGGGGACCGGGCTCTACGCTCCGCACCATGTTCCCACCAGTGACGATCACCTCGGGTGGTCTGGAGATTCGTGAGTTCGGGCCGCAGGACGCCGCCCAGGTGGCGGCGCTCGTGGCGGCCGGCGACCGGACGGCGCTGCCGCCAGGCTCACCGCAAACCGTCACGGATGTGAACGAGTGGCTGACCGGGACGGTGCGCCGACGAATGGACGGCGAGGGGCTGCTCCTGGCTCTCGTGGACGCGGCCGATGGTGAGATCGTCGGCAGCATTGGGCTGCGGGACATCGACTGGAAGGCCGGACGCGGCGAAATCGGCTACGGGGTACGGGCCAGTCGTCGCGGCCGAGGCCATGCGACCACGGCGGGCCGCGTGGTCGGTCGATGGGCGCTCACCGACGGCGGCATGCGACGTGTCCAGTTGCGCGCCCGGCTCGACAACACTGCGTCCCTGCGGGTCGCGGAGAAGGCCGGATACCAGCGCGAGGGCACCCTACGGCTGGCCGACTGGGATGGCGAGAAGGCGCATGACCTGGCCGTTTTCTCGATGATCGCGACAGATGTCGAACCGGCCGACGCCACTGCCTGACCCGATGCCGACGGGGCACGTCGTTGGTTCCCGATGCCGGGCCGCTGGTGCCCGATCGACACCAGCGGCCCGTCGGTCCGCTCGATCAGCCCTTCACCGCGCCGGCGGTGAGCCCTTCGGTGAGGAAGCGTTGCCCGAAGGCGTACATGATCACCACGGGGATGCTGACGAGCAGCGACGCGGCGGCGAGCTGTCCTTGCGGCACCACGTCTCCGGCGATCATCGACTGCATCCCCACGGGGAGCGTCTTGTACTCGTCCTTCGTGATGAACACGAAGGCGAAGAGGAACTCGTTCCAGGCATTGGTCAGGGTGAAGAGCGCGACCGCCAGCAACCCTGGCTTGGCCAGCGGCAGCACCACCCGGCCGAACGCCTGGACGCGGGTGCAGCCGTCCACGAGCGCGGCCTCCTCCAACTCGATGGGGATCGACGAGAAGTAGCCCACCAGCAGCCAGGTGGCGAACGGAAGCGTGAAGGTCGGGTACGTCAGCACCAGGGACCACAGGGAGTCGGTGAGCCGCACGCCGATGAGCATCTGGTACAGCGGGATGAACAGCAGCGCGCCCGGCATCACATAGGTGAGCAGCACCGTGACGGTGAAGCCCTGCGCCCCCCGGAACCGCAGCCGAGCCAGCGCGTACCCCGCCAGTGCGGCGCAGACAAGTGCCACCGCGGTGGACGCCACGGACACCAGCAGGGTGTTGAGGTACCAGCGGCCGAACGGCTGGTTGTCGAACAGGGCGCCGAACTGCTCGAGCGTCCACGGCGTCGGCCACAAATCGTCGGTACGCATGACGACCTGGCCCTCGGACTTGAAGGCCGTGACGGCGATCCAGTACAGCGGACCCAGCACGAAGAAGAGCAACCCGGCCAGCGCGACCCAGGAACCCAGGCCCGACACCACTGACGACGACCGGCGACCGCCTCGGGACTGGAGGGTCGAGACCACCCGGCCGACCGCCGCAGCGATCAGCAGGATCACCCCGAGGGCCACCGCCGCCTTCCAGAAGATCTTCGGTGACGCCCAGGCCAGCAGACCGGTGACCAGCGCGGCGACGACCCACGGCAGGGCCTTGCGCGCCGTCGGAGCCCACCGTTGTGTCCCGATCCACCGCGCTGTCCGGCGTCGCCGGGGCAGTTTGATGTTGGTGTCCTGGCGCAGCAACCGGACCAGGACGAACACCAGCCCGCCGATGATCGGCAGCATGACGAGCGTGACCGCCGCGCCCGCGCCGTACTGGAGTTGCAGGATCGCCTTCGAGTAGGCGACGAGCACGTACGGCGCGGTCACGTCGCCCGGGCCGCCCTGCGTCAGCAACCAGACGAGGTCGAAGTTGTTGAACGTCCAGATCGACGACAGGGTCACCGTCACCGTGATCACGTGGCGCAGTCCGGGCAGCGTCACGTTTCGGAACCGCTGCCACGCCGAGGCGCCGTCGATGGTCGCCGCCTCGTACAGGTCCGCCGGGATCGCCTTCAACCCCGCCAGGAAACAGACGGTGAAGAACGGCACCCCCTTCCAGACGTTGACGAGGATGACCGACGGCATGGCCAGCGACGGGTCGGACAACCAGCCCGCCGGCCAGCTGTCGACCAGGTGCGCGCTGGCCAGCAGCGGCCCGATCCCCGAGGCGGTGAGCAGAATGTTGACGCTGCCGAAGATCGGGTCGAGCAGCGCGCGCCAACTGAACGCCGTCACCACCGTCGGCACCACCCACGGCAGCAGGAGCAGCCCGGCGAGCACGGCCCGCCCGCGGCGTCGATGGTGCAGCAGCAGGGCCGCGGCCAACCCCAGCACGACCTTGAAGACCTCGGCGTACGCGGTGAAGACGAACGAGTTCACCACGCCGGTGTGGAACTGCTCGTCGCTGGCGAGGGCGAGGTAGTTGTCCAGGCCGACGAACACGGAGTCCTGCCCGTGCCGTTCCGTGGTGCTGGTGATGATCGACCGGACGATCGGCACGAGAACGAGACCGCCGACCAGTACGGCCATGGGTGCCAGGAACAGCGCACCCAGCCGCCAGTCACGACCCAGCCGCCGCTGGGTCGCGGTGAGAGAGCCGGATCCCGGCGGCCGGGTATTCGTCGCCGCCGGGACCCGCGCAGGACGGACCGACCTCACTGCGGCAGCCCCTGCTGGTTGAAGATCTGCACCATCTTCGCGTGGGCGGCCGTCACGGCCTGCGCCGGCGCCGCTCCCTGCACGACCTGCTGCATCATGTCGGTGAGGACGTAGGCCGACCCCACCGCCTGCTGGCCCGCGCTGGCCTTCTGCGGGAAGGCCAGGCCGTTCTTCGTGTTCAGCGGCAGCTTCAGTTCGGTGATCCTGCGCAGCATGGGGAACGCCGGGTCGCCGCTCGTGAAGAACGGGTCGGCGTCCCAGACCTTCTGCCAGGCGGGCATCACCAGGCCGGGCGCTTCCTTCGCCACCCCGAGCAGCGCGGGAGCGCTGACCAGGTACTGCGCCAGGAGCTTGGCGAGCGCCGGATTCTTGGCACCCTTGAAGACGACGAAGCCCTGCGACTGGCCGAGCAGCAGCGGATTGTCGGTCGCCGGCCCGATGCAGTCGGAGAACACGTGGGTGTTCGCGTGCACCGGGTTCTTCTTGGTCCGGGAGTCCGCGTAGACGCTGAACTGGTTGCGGGTGTAACCGAGGACCCCGGCGAGCCAGTTCTCGTTGTTGCTGGTGTCGGTCCAGCTGGCCACCCCGGGCGGCAACATCGGCTTGTACTTGGCATTGGTGTAGATGTCGCCCAGGAAGGTGACTGCCTGCACTGTCTCGGGGGAGTCGAACGTGACCTTCCGGCCGTCATTGGCGGCGATCGACCCGCCGTAGGCGTTGATCAATGCCTCGATCATGCCGTTGCCGTCACCGGACCGGTTCACCGTCATGCCCCAGCCGAACCGGCGCTTGGCCGGATCGGAGATCTCCAGGCACAGGTCTCGCAGCTCCTCCCAGCTGTAGATGTCCTTGGGGGAGATGCCCTTGTCCTGCATCCAGTCCTTGCGCAGGAACGACCCGATCCCGATGAAGTGGTACGGGATGGCGAACCACTTGCCGTCGAAGACGCAGAAGTTCTTGGCCTCGGCGCAGGGTTCGCCGTACTTCGCGGTCAGCGCCTGGACGACGTCCGTCACGTCCTCCAGGTCGCCCAACGCCTGGAACTGCGCGACGAATCGGGAGTCGGTCATGAACGCCAGGTCACGGGCGACTCCACCCTTGACCTCGGCATCGATCTTGGCCACCACGTCGCCGGCGTCGGCCTGGACCAGACTGTTCTCGATCTTCGTACCGGTGCTGTCGGCGAACTTCTTGATCGAGCTGTCGAGAGCTTCGTTCGCCGCCGTCGAATACAACTTCTGCGACAGCATCCCCATCGAGGAGCCCTTCATCGCCGCCGCGGCGTCGATCAGCTCCTGCGGCACTTCCGGCTGCACCTTGCTTGGTGACTCGGAGGTGCCTCCACAGGCGGCCAGGCCGGCCGCGCCGAGCACCCCCACCCCCATCCCGAGAAAGCCGCGCCGGGACCACGCCGGGTTGTCCTGCATGGACGTTCGCCTCCTTCGTTTTCGGCACCGCCGGACGCCGAAGGAGCTCATGGCGAACAGTGCGATGCTCGTGCTCCAAGGTGTGTCTCTGGTCGGCGACCGCGGGAGAGATGTCGCATGCCGCTCGCCGGATGACGCGCCGAAGTGGAGGTGATCGGCGACCGGGCCGAGGAGGTGGCGCTGACGTTCACGTTCGGCCGGGCCACGGGACCACCACCGTTCGAGATTTCGAACTGAGTTCGAGATACCGCATCGAGTGGTCGCGACGCTAGAGCAGGATTGTGACGAGTGTCAATGTTTCGATGGTGTTTCGAACCGAAAGCGCGAGGCTGGCTATCGAGGCTGAGCCCGGTAGCCCATCCGGGCGGACAGCGCGGCGGCACCCTCACGAACCAGCCCGGTCCACCGCACGTGCGCCTGGGGCGTCCAGCGGATGATCGGCGCGGACAGGCTCATCCCGGCGATGGTCGTACCGGAATGATCTCGGATGGCCGCGGCGACGCAGCGCATGGCGCTGTCCGACTCGCCGACGTCGACCGCGACGCTCTCCGCCCGGACCTGGTCGAGGTGGGCGCGCAGGCGGTCCGGGTCGGTGATGCTGTCCGGCGTCATGCCCGGCAGGTCACCCTTCAGGACTTCGTCCAGAGCCGCCTGGTCGAGGCCCGACAGCAGGATCTTGCCGACCGCGGTGCAGTGCGCCGGCAGCCGCCGCCCGACCGCGGAGACCATCCGGACCGGGTGCGTGCTGTCGAACTTGACGAGGTAGATGACATTGGCGCCGTCGAGCACGGCCACGTGGACCGCCTCGTCGCACGCGGCGGCCACGTCCCGCGCGACGCACTGCGCCTCGCGGACCAGGTCAAGACGACCGGAGAACGCCGCGCCGAGCTGAAAAAGCGGCATGCCGAGCCGATACTGCACCGGCTGGCCCGGGACGGAGATCAGGTACGAGCGGGCCTCCAGCGTGACGAGCAGTTCGTGGACGGTGGTGCGGGGCAGGTCGAGCCGCTCCATCACCTGGCGGGCCGACAGTTGGGGATGGTCCAGGAACAGTTCGAGGATGTCGAGTGCGCGGATGACCGCCGATACCACACGGGGCATGTCGATAGTCCCTTCGAAATGCCGGACTCGTGTCAACGCGCCGCACGCGGACGAGCACCTGACGAGGATAACTGCGTAAGCCCCGGCACGGGACGCGGCGACGAGTGTGCTGCCCGCCACCGACGGCGCGTGACTCCTGGCCGGAAGGCGTACGCCGCCAACCGGCCCGGCCCAGCTACCTCGGTGGATGGAAGCCACACCATCTGGCCCCGGCAGACGCGGGCTGCCGAGACCTCGGCCCCGGCCGCCGACCGGTCATGAGAGACCGGTCCGACAGGTCGCCGCCCTGCTGGCGGTGGAGCGGATCGACCGGCACCACGATGAGTGACGTTCTCCGTATGCTCGGTGATCGAATCACGATGAGCGCATCTGCGGTGATCGATCGTGCTGCCCGTTGTCGGAGCCACGAGGATGAAAGCGCGGACGGAAGGTCGGTACCTGGTCGATGACTCAGTTGATGGCTGGCACTGAGACTCCTACTCGCCGTAGACCGGTCTGGGCGGGTTACGCCGCCGCGATCTGGGCACTGCTGTTCGCCATCCGCGGCATCTACTGGGCCCTCGGCGGCAGCGTCGGACTCGCGACCCTCTCCGAGGGGATCAAGGACCTGCACGCGCAGGGCGACCGGATGCTCTTCGCGGCTCTGTGGATGACAGTGGTGCTGGAGCTGTTCGGCGTCGTTCTGGGTCTGGCGCTCGTGCGTCCGTTCGGCCTGGTGTTTCCGCAGTGGGTGCCGGTGGTGGCGAAGCGGCGGGTGCCGAACTGGCTGCTGCTCGTACCCAGCTCGGGCGCCTCTGCTCTGCTGCTGGCGCACGGCGGCACGTTCGTCGGCTTCGGACTGAGCGCCCTGATCAAGGGCGAGACGATGACCACCGAACTCCGCTGGTACGCGATGTTCTGGGGTCCCTGGTTCATGCTCGGAGGAGTTCTGTTCGGTGCTGCGGCGCTCGCCTACCTGCGGTGGACTTCGGACCGACGCTCGTGGCGACGCCGGATCGGGGTCGCCGCCAGTGTGGTCGCCTTCTTCGGCGGTCTGGTGGCTGCCGCCGCGCCGTTCATCGTCACCTGGCTGGCGTCCGGCAGCGAGTAGGCCTAACCTCAGCCGCCGATCAGCACCTCTCAAGAGTCGTGGCGGGCGTAGATCAGCATCGCTCGTCAGGGCGGGGGCGGACATCAACCCGGGCACAGGTGGTCGGGTAGCCTGAGGCGCAGAGGGCCGTTAGCTCAATGGCAGAGCTGAGGACTTTTAATCCTTAGGTTCTGGGTTCGAGTCCCAGGCGGCCTACCACGGGGAAGGCGCAGGCCGTCCAGCGAGGGGTCCCAGCCGCGCACAGGCGGCTCGGACCCCTTCCGCAGTCAGTACGACGGCTGCTTCCCGGCTCGATATCGTCAGAGCGCCGGCGGTTGGCTGGTCACAGGAACTCGCTGCGGTAGGCCGAGGCCAGCTCGACGGAGCGGCGGCGGCGTTCGGCGAGTTCGTCCGGTGAGAGCTGCGGCGGCGGTCCGTCCTTGCCCGCGACGACGTCGCCGATGCGGGTGAAGTACTCGTCCTGCCCGGCCGGGGTGCACATACAGAGCATGTGGGCCGGCGCGCCGGAGGTGTTGCGGAAGTTGTGCGGCGCGTTGGCCGGGATGTTGATCGTGGAGCCGGCCCGCACGACGTGCTTCTCGCCGCGGAAGGTGAACTCGATCTCGCCCTCGAGGATCGTGAACATCTCCTCGAAGTCGTGCCGGTGCGGCGGCGGGCCGCCGCCGTCGGGGATGCGCATGTCGATCAGGCAGTACGCGCCGTTGGTCTGCTCGCCCGTGATCAACATGCCGTAGGTGTTGCCCACCAGGGAGATGTAGGTCGTGTCGGGATCGTCGGGGTTCGCCACGGTCAGCGAGCGGGTGGGATCGTCGTCGGGAATCATCGTCGTCGTCTCCTGGGGTGTGTGCGGACGGTTGGTTCGATCGGCGTGGCGACGGCGCGTCCTCCGGAGGTAGGTCGGCAGCTGCTCGTCTGATCCTCGTGGAGAGCAGCGCCACCTCGCGTGCTTTCCGGTCCAGTGCGGCGAGCGACGCGTCGGCGGGGTAGCGCTCGCCCTTGATCGACTCGGGATGCCGGAAACCGGGCTGTCCTGCCCGCGGTGACACCGCGACTTTCCGGAAGCCGAGTGGATCAAGCCGCGTGGGGCCGTGGATCAAACCGCGTGGGGCCGTGGATCAAGCCGCGGGGCCGCCGGCGAGGCGCGGATCGGGAGCTCGTCGCCCGCGCGGCCGTCCGCACGGGCGGCGTGGGCGATTGAGCGGCCGCTGGGCGGGTACGGGGTCGAGCATGCGGATCGTGGTGGTGGGTGCGAGCGGCAATGTCGGTACGGCGGTGCTGCGGCGTCTGCGCCAGGAGCGGGACGTGGAACTGGCCGGGGTGGTCCGGCGGTTGCCCGGCCCGGATGCCGGTGAGCCGTACGACCAGGTCCAATGGCACTCCTGCGACATTGGTGCGCCGGGCGCGGCGGAGCAGCTCGCCGAGGTGTTCGCGGGTGCGGACGCGGTGGTGCACCTGGCCTGGCAGATCCAGCCCAGCCACGATCAGCGGGTGCTGCGGCGGACCAACGTCGAGGGCAGCCAGGCGGTGTTCGACGCGGTGATCCGGGCCGGTGTGCCGGCGTTGGTGTACGCCTCGTCGGTCGGCACCTACGCCCCGGGTCCGAAGGACCACCCGATCAGTGAGCGGTGGCCGGCCACCGGGGTGCCCGGCTCGTCGTACAGCGAGCACAAGGCCGAGGTGGAGGCGGTGCTGAACCGGATCGAGCGTGATCACCCGACGTTGCGGGTGGTGCGGATGCGACCCGGGCTGATCTTCCAGCGGGCCGCCGGTGCGGAGATCACCCGCTACTTTCTCGGCCCGCTGGCGCCGGTGCGGCTGTTGCGGTTCGGCCGGATCCCGCTGGTCCCGACGAACCGCCGGTTGCGGATGCAGGCGGTGCACGCCGACGACGTGGCCGACGCGTACGCCCGGGCGGTCATGAGTGATGTGCGCGGCGCTTTCAACGTCGCCGCGGACCCGGTGCTCACCCCGGAGCTGGTGGCCCGGCACTTCCACGGTTGGACGGTGCCGGTCGCCGCGCCGGTGCTGCGGGCAGCGGCGGCGCTGACCTGGCGGGCGCGCCTGCAACCGGTGGACGCGGGCTGGGTGGAGCTGGGTCTGAACGCCCCGCTGATGTCCAGCGAGCGCGCGGAGACCGAGCTGGGCTGGCAGCCCAAGATCAGTGCGCTGACGGCGCTCAAGGAACTCTTCGCCGGGATGGCCGACGGCGACCACACGCCGAGCCCACCGATGTCCGGCGCACGGGACCTGCCCGGCCGCCCCGCCGCTCTCCTGCACGCCCGCCCGCCCGGCGAGGGGAACCCCTACTGACCCCCTCGGTCAGGAGAGCTTGGAGTTGGTCACCGTGGGGTTCTGGGCGCCCAGGAAGAAGATGCCGGGAAAGCCTCGGGTCTCGAACTGTCCGCTGGGATTGCGGCGCAGGGTCGAGCTTTCGATCCTCATCGTGCCCGTGCGGTTGTTGCTGACGAAGAAGACCGCGCCGCCGCCCTCGTTGGCCTTGTTGTTCTCGATGATCGTGCCGGCGATCCGTACGGTGAACTCGTTGCCGTCGCAGTAGATCGCGCCGCCGCTGCCGCCGCCGGGCGTGCCGGACTTGGCCGGGTTGGCGCCGCTGCCGATCGCCTCGTTGTGGCTGAGCACGCTGTTCAGCACCACCCAGGAGACGCCGATGCTGCTCAACGCGCCCCCGTTCGAGCAGGAGCCACCCTGGCCGGACGCGCCGCCGAAGGTGCTGCTCACGACGTACACCGGCTTGTTCTCGAACTGGCTGAGCACCCGGATGGCCGCGCCGCCCAGGTCGGGGCCGGTGCGGTCGCAGCGGTTGCGGACGAAGCGCGAGTTGACCACCTTGAACCGCCCGCCGCGAACGAAGATCGCCCCACCGCCGCCGCCCTCGGCCTTCTCGCCTGTGGAGTTGCCGTCGGCGAAGGTGAGGTTCTGCACGGTGAGCTGCGGGTGGTCCTGGTTCTGGCAGTGCGAGGTGGTGAAGCCCTGGGCCTCGTCGCAGGTGTTCATATAGAGGATGCGGCGTTGCCCCTGGCCGCTCAGGGTGACCTTGCCGCCGCCGTCCAGCACGATCTTCGGCCCGTTGGCGTTGCGGACCTTCGCGGTGGCGGTCATCTTGATCGTCACCGGGGCGGGTCCGCAGTTGAACGTGATGACACCGCCGGCAGCGACGGCCTTCACGACCGCCGCGGAGGTGCAGCTCGCCGGGGTGCCGGTGCCGATGGTCCGGGTCGGCTTCGAGGTGTCCACCGCCCGTGCCTCGGCCGGCACGGTGGCCCTGCCGTTCGGGTTGCCGGCCGCGAGCACCTTCGCGGCGGGTTTCGGGCTCGCGCTGGCCCCTGGGCCGCCGAGACCGTCGCGGGTCTGCGGTGCCTGGGTCGGGGCCGTGGTTGGCGTGGCCACCGGCGAGGCGGACGCGCCGGGTTCGAAGGCGGGGGCCGGCTCGGTGGGCGCGCAGGCGGGCAGGGTCGCGGTGGCGACACCGAGGACGAGCAGAGCGGCAAGCGACATCATGCGCACCAGGTGATGCTAGGAGTCGCACCGGCGTCGCGACGAATCCACCGTGCGGGATTAATGCCTGGTTAAGGCGGGGCCGGCGGTCAGGCGTGGGAGAGAGCGAACGCGGTCAGGAAACCGGCGACCGTGATGAGACCGACAAGCAGGTGGGCGTTCTCGAACGCCTCCGGGACCATGGTGTCGGTGATCATGGCGAGGATCGCCCCGGCCGCCAGCGCCGTGATTCCGGCCAGCACCTCCGGCGGCGCACCGCCCAGCAACGTGTTGCCGAGCAGTGCGGCCACCCCGCTGATCAGGGCGATCCCGACCCAGAGCAGGAAGACGTACCGCCGGGACCGGCCGGCCTGGCGCATGCCGGCCGCGCTGGACAGCCCCTCCGGAACGTTGCTGAGGAAGACCGCCGCCACCGTGACCAGGCTGACCGTGCCACCGCCGAGCAGGCTCGCGCCGATCACCACGGATTCTGGTACGCCGTCCAGCAGCGCGCCCACCGCGATCGCCGACCCCGAGCCGGGCTGCTCGCCCTCGGAGGGCTGCTGGTCGCCGGAGCGCTTCCGGTGCCGCGCGCCGTGCCGGGCGAGGGCCAGGTTGGCCAGGGTGTAGACAAGCGCACCGCCGCCCGCGCCGAGCGCGGTGGGCAGCAGCCCGCCCTGCGCGTGTGCCTCGGCGATCAGCTCGAACGACACGGCGGAGAGCAGCACCCCCGCCCCGAACGCCATGATCGACGCGATGACGCGCTGCGGCACCCGGGCGAACCAACCGACCGCCGCCCCGACCAGCAGCGCCGATCCGGCCAGCAGCCCCCACCCACCCGCCTGTAACCACTCCGGCATTCGCGGGACGGTACCCACGCTCGCCGGGGCGACAAACCCGGTTGTGAGGAAGGCTCAGAAGTCGGCGAAGACGTACGGCACCCGGCGCGGGAAGATGCTGCGCAGCTCCGCGGCGGCGTCCACCGGCACCACACCCAGGTCCCGCAACGGCAGCTCGGCAGGATCCAGCACCCCGTACGCCAGGGCGGAGAGCCCGGCCGCCGTGAGGGTGGCGGACGGCGCGCGGCCGGCGGTGTCGGCGGTCAGCTCCAGGGCGCCGCTGGTGCCGTCCAGCAGATGGGTGCCGGCCAGCCAGCGGTCCCCGGTCAGCTCGACCCGCACCCGACCGGGGCCGGCCGGCAGCCCGCGCAACGCGTCAAGCGACAACAGCCGGGCCATCGGGGCGGACGAACCCGGCACGGCTGTCCGTGCCTCGACGTGCACGTCCAGGTCGGTCAACCACAGCTCGGGCAGCTCGTCCGGCGGAACCTGGACGGTGATCCGCTCGACCTGGTCGACGTGCCGGGCGAAGAACTGCAACAGCAACATGCGCGCGAGCGGATCGCTGACCAGCAGCTCGTTGCCGTGCAGTGTGCCGCCGTGCTCGTCGATCCGGTAGGTCACCGCGCCGGTGACCTCACCGTCGACGCGGGCGGTGAGCAGCCAGTACTCGTCCCGGTCGCGCATCCCGTCCGCCCGGTAGTCCGGGAAGAGCGCGAAACCGTGCCGCTCCCGCAGGCAGCGCTCGGTGAACGCGCGCCACGCCGGATAGCCGACGCCGATGCGTTCCCAACTCACCTCACCGGGCAGGTCCGCGCGCAGCAGCGAGCCCAGGTGGGCTGGGGCGAAGGTGGCCCTGCGCGCCTTGGGTAACCCGACGTAGCCGAACCGGGCGTAGAAGCTGGGCCGGAACGGGTAGAGCGCGCTGAGGGAGTGCCCCTCGTCGCGTACCTCGTCGAGGAGTTGGTGCAGCAGCGCCCGCACGTGCCCCTGCCGGCGGGCCAACGGGTGGGTGGCGACCCCGGCGACGCCCGCCATCGGCAACACCGCCCCGCGCAGGTTCTGTCGCATCGGGATGGACGAGGCGGCGGCCAGGGTGACGCCGTCCTCCTCGGTGATCAAAGTCCGGTTGCCCTGGTTGTAGGCCAGGTAGTCGCGGAACTCCTCGGTCCGGGCGGCACCAAGCGGCGACGACTCGAAGGCGTACGCGGCCAGCGGGAAGCTGGTGGTGAGACGCTCGTCGGCGGTCACTCGGCGGATGGTCATCCGCCCATCTCAACCTGCCGTGCTGGTCGGAGCAACCGGATTGGCGGTATCCACGCCGGTCATCCGACCGGGAGGTGCCGCAGGTGTCGGCGGCGACGCAGGCGGACGCTGACCACGGCGGCCACACCGACGACCAGCAGGGCGGTGACGACGAGCCCGTGCAGCACACCACGGGAGAGGTAACCCTGGTCGGTGTGGTCCACCGCCCAGGTGGCGATCTCCCGGGTCGACCAGAACGGCGTCAACTTCGCCCCGGAGCCGGCCGGGTCGATCAACATCTGCACCGTGACCACGGTGAGCAGCAGCAGCGTCCCCTCCATCTCGCGGGGCAGCAGCGCGCCGATCAGCATCCCGAACGGCGCCGCCACCGCGACGGAGCAGAGCAGCGCGGCGGCCAGGCCGCCGTACCGCAGGTCCGCGCCGTCGATCATGGGGAGCAGGAAGAACGGTACGGAGATGATCAGCCCCACCGTCCACAGGCCGAGCACCCGGCCGAGGTAGAGGTGGTGTGGACGGTAACCGGCCAGTCGCAGTCTCGGCTCCAGCTCCCGAGCCGCGGTGGTGGCGAACAGCGCGGCGGTGCTCACCGCCCAACCGACGCCGAGAAGCAGCGACCGGACCGACTGCCCGAGGTAGGCGTCCCGCCGGATCAGGTAGAAGGTCAACGGCATCAACAACAACAACAGGAGTACGCCCCGACGCCGCAGCAACTCCCGCAGGGTCATCTCGGCGACGACGACGAGCCGGTTCACCGGTGGCCTCCCTGGACAGTGGGCGCCTGCCACCCGGTCACCTGTGCCGGGGTCAGGTCGAGCACGATGTCCACCCGGTCGAGGTGGTTGAGCAGGTGGGTCACCACGACGATCGCCGCGCCGGCGTCGCGCAGTCGGCTGAGCTGGTCCCAGAAGTTGACGTAGGTGCCCTGGTCGAAGCCCTGGTACGGCTCGTCGAGCAGCAGCACGTCCGGGGCGCTGAGGGTGGACATGGTCAGGTTGAGCTTCTGCCGGGTGCCGCCGGACAGGTGGCGGGCCTGCACGTCCCCGCCCGCCTCCCAACCGAGCTGCCGAGCCGCCGCCCGACCGGCCCGGCGGGCCGGCCCTCGGGCCACGCCCTGACCTGCGCCGACCAGCACGAAGTGCTCGTCGGCGAGCAGAAAGTCGGCGGTGCCGCCGGACTGTGGGCAGTAGCCGAGCCGCCCGGAGACGGTCACCGCACCGGCGTCGGGTGACATCAGCCCGGCGCAGATCCGCAGGAAGGTGCTCTTGCCGCAGCCGTTCGCGCCGACGACGGCGGCGATCTGTCCGGCCCGGACGGTGAGTGTGGCGTCGCGCAGCACCGTTCGGCGCCCGTACCGCTTGGTGATGCCCTCCGCGTGCAGCCGGACCGGCCCGGGACGCGGTCCGGGCGCGGTGCCGATGCTCTCCACGACCGCGCCCGCGTACTGCTGGGGTGGACCGAAGACGACCCAGGGGTCGCCACCACCCTCGCGCAGGTGCGTGGCCGCCTCGGCGACCACGTGCCGGGCGGCGTCCGCCGCGACCCGGCGCTGGTGCAGCTCGGCGGTGAGCGTGCGCAGCCAATCGTCGGCGTTCACCGGGTGACCCCCTTCGTGACGATGTCGTTCACCGGCTGGACGAAGGTGAGCCAGGCGCTGCCGCCCGCGCGGAGTGCCGCGTACCCGTCGTCGGTGAGCCGGTAGTACTTACGGGCCGGCCCGGCGCTGCCCTCCCGCCACTGGGCGGTCACCAGGCCGGTCTTCTGTAGGCGCAGCAGCACGGGATAGAGCGTGCCGCCCTGGATGGGCCCGACGCCCGCGGCGTCGAGCGCCTGGGCGAGCTGGTAGCCGTAGGACTCGCGGTCGGACAGCAGGGCCAGCACGCAGATGTCGAGCACCCCCCGCAGCCACTGCCCGCGCCGGTCGGAATCCACGCGTCGGACAGTAGCGGCGCAACCTAGATGGCACAACCACCTACTGCGGCCGGCGGAACCCGAACCGGTTGGTTCGGGCGAGCCGCCGGGGGAGCCGTGCCGGTCAGCGGGCGACGACGTCGGAGACCACGACCGTCACGTTGTCCGGTGCGCCGGCGTGGTGGGCGAGCTTCACCAACTGCTCACCACACTGCTGGCGGTCCGCGTACATGCCCAGCGCCGCCGCGATGGCGTCGTCCTCGACGTAGTCGGAGAGCCCATCGCTGCACAGCAGCAGCCGGTCGCCGGGGGTCACGGTGAGCACCCCGATCGCGGGTGGGGTGTCGGCACCCTGCACGGCCCGGGTCACCAGGGACCGCTGTGGGTGGTGGCGGGCCTGCTCCGGGGCGAGGGTGCCCTGGTCGACCAGGGCCTGGACGAACGTGTCGTCCCGGGTGAGCTGGGTCAGTTCGCCGTCGCGCAAGAGGTAGCAGCGGGAGTCGCCGACCTGGGCCAGGACCAGCGTCTCGCCGGCCAGCAGCGCCGCGGTGAGCGTGGTGCCCATCCCGTCGCGGCTCGGGTCGACGGTGATGGCGGCGTGGATGCGCTGGTTGGCGGTGCTGACCACGGCACGCAGGGCGTCGGCGGCACCGTCGGGATCTGTGGGCGGGGCCAGCTCGTCCAGGATCCGGATCACGATCTCGCTCGCCACCTCGCCCGCGGGCAGCCCGCCCATGCCGTCGGCGACGGCGATCAGGCGGTCACCGGCGAGGGCGGAGTCCTCGTTGTTGGTGCGGACCAGGCCGATGTCGTTGAGGATGACCGAGCGGAGGATCAGCGTCATGGGTCAAGCTTGCCAAGAACACCCCGCCTTCGTCTCTACGGCTCCTGCGTGCGTCGAGAAATGATTGCGATTTTCGTCGACGGACCCGACGGAGCGTGACCGGTCGGCCGGGCCTCAGTGCCGCGGGTAGCGCAGCAGGAGGCTGGCGGCGACCTCCTCGTCACCCACCGCCGCGTAGCTGTGTGGCACGTCGGACACCCAGCGGAGGTGACCGCCGGCCGGCGCGGTCAGCGGCGCGTCGGCCGGGCCGGCGCGCAGCACCCCGGCGAAGACGGTGATGTGCTCGGTGACCCCCGGCTGGTGGGCGGGGGAGAGTTGCGCCGGGCCGGGCGCGACCCGCATCCGGTACAGCTCGTAGGTCGCGTCGGTGTCCGCGAACACCTCCAGCAGGGTGGCGGTGACCGCGGTGCCCTGCGCGGTGGGGCCGGCCCCGGCGGTCGGCTCGGCCAGCAGGGCGGTGAACGGTACGCCGAGTTGCGCGGTGACCGCCCAGAGCGTCTCCAGGGTCGGGTTGCGGGTGCCGCGCTCCAGGCCGGAGAGGGTGGCCTTTCCGACGCCGGCGAGCCGGGCCAGTGTGGACAGTGAGATTCCCCGCTCCTCGCGCAGGGCACGGACCCGGCGGCCGACGACGGCGGGATCCACGTCGAGGCCCGGACGGCGGGCTGGTGGTGGCTGCGGCACCCGGCTATCGTGCTACACACTGTCGTTCCGTAAACGGAACACCCCGGGAGGGTGGCATGGCCGGACGCGTCCAACCGGTGTTGGCCGGCGTGGTGACCGCCCTGGTCGGCTTCGCCAGCTCGTTCACCGTCGTGCTGGCCGGGCTCCGCGCGGCCGGCGCGTCGGACGCGCAGGCCGCCTCCGGCCTGCTCGCCCTCTGCGTGGCGTGCGGGCTCTCCGCCGCCTGGCTGGGCTGGCGGCACCGGATACCGATGAGCGTGGCCTGGTCCACACCGGGCGCGGCGCTGCTGGTGGCCACCGGAGCACCGCCGGGCGGTTGGCCGGTCGCGGTGGGCGCCTTCCTCGTCTCCGGTGTGCTGGTCGTGGCGGCCGGGCTGTTTCCGCCACTCGGCCGTGCGGTGGCCGCCATCCCCAAGCCGGTGGCCGGCGCGATGCTCGCCGGGGTGCTGCTCCCGTTGTGCACCGCCCCGGTCCGCGCACTCGTGGAACTGCCGGTGGTGGCGGGTCCGGTGGTGGTCGGCTGGCTGCTGCTGCACCGGTTCGCCCGCCGCTGGGCGGTGCCCGGCGCGTTGCTGGTGGCGGTGGTCGCGATCGCGCTCACCGCGCCGCCGACCGGCCTGACCGGTGCCTCGCTGGCCCCGTCGATCACCGTGACCGTGCCGGCCTGGGACGCGTCCGCGCTTGTCGGCCTCGCCCTACCGCTGTTCCTGGTCACCATGGCCGCGCAGAACGTGCCCGGCATGGCGGTGCTGGTCGGCTACGGCTACCGGCCGCCGTTCGGCGCCGCGCTGCGGGCCACCGGCCTGGCCAGCCTGCTCGCCGCACCGGCCGGCGGGCACGCGGTGAACCTCGCGGCGATCACCGCCGCGCTGGCCGCCGGCCCGGACGCCCATCCGGACCCGGAGCGACGATGGGTCGCCTCGGTCACCGCCGGTGCCGGCCTGGCCCTGCTCGGTCTGGGCGCTGGCGTGGCGACCGCGCTGGTCGCGGTCGCCCCGCCGATCCTCATCGAGGCGGTCGCCGGGCTGGCCCTACTGGGTGCCCTCGCCACCGCGCTCGCCGCGGCGGTGACCGACCCGGCGACCCGGGAGGCCGCCGTGGTCACCTTCGTGGTGACCGCCTCCGGGGTCACCCTGATCGGCGTGGGCGGGGCGTTCTGGGGTCTGATCGCGGGCTGCCTGATGCTGCTGCTCTTCCACCGCCGCCCACCCGCGCCGCCCGCGCCGGACCAGCCGGCCCCCGCCGCGCCGGACCAGCCGGCCCTCAGCGCGTCGGACCAGCCGGCCCCCGCCGTGCCGGGAAGATCCACTCGGGTGTCCTGAAGTCGGGCGGTCCGGAGGCTCCGGACGCACCGATTTCCGTGAACCCGAGTCGATCAGAGCGGTGGGGTCACTCCTCGGGCGGCAGGTCGGCCACGCCCACGGCGAGGAGGACCCGGCCGTCGGCCACCGACCCGATCCGGTCGGCCGGTACGTAGACCGCGCCCGTGCGGGTCAGCTCGGTCGAGACCTTCAGGTAACCGCTGTGCAGCAGCCGCGCCGCCAGATCGGCGGGAACATCCGGCTCCTCGACCGCGGTCGCCTCGATCAGCTCGTCCAGGCTGCTGCCCGGGTCGGCATTCGGTGTCTGGACGGTCACCGCGTTCGGGTCACCCCGCTGGACGAGGTCCACGGTCCCGACCTCGGTGCCGGCTGAGTCGATCACCGGCATCCCGGTGGTGATCCGCGCGATGGTCGCCTGCTGCTCGTCCTGCTGGTCCATCCCATTGCGGTTCCCGGGGCGGTACGCCGCTAAACGCCGTCACCCGCCCGCTGCCCGCCCCGCGCGCGCCGGTCGGCCCGCCCGCCGCCGACCCGACGCGCAGCCGCAACCTCGGCGTGGGCCGGCACCCTTGTCCCAGAGCAGCGGCTCGCAGACGACAGGTCCGGCGCCGATGGCGAGAGGCGACAGGTCGGAGGTGCTCAGCCGTTCGGGAGGGTCCAGCCGCCGGGCGGGCGGGGGGACAGCTCCCGCCAGGTGTCCGGACCGTCGAGAAGCGCCCGGACGGTGTCCTCTGCCTCGTCCGCACTGCCGTACTCGTAGAACCGGGAGATGCCCTCGGCCCCGCCGGCCCGCTGCTCGACGTGCCACCGGTCGGCGTCCACCCGGAGGAAGACGTCCCGTCGGGCCAGCCGCCCCCATTTCCCGTTCCACCAGTGCTTACGCTGCTCCATGGCGGGACTCTATCGAACACACGTACGAGAAGGTGCGGCCCCTGCGGGAATCCCGCAGGGGCCGATGTGCATCCGTTCGGTGTCAGCGCTGCGTCGGCGGCTCCGGGCGGCGGCCCAGCACGTCGTCCAGCGCCCCGCGCTGCTGACCGGGGGTGGTGTGGCCGGCGGAGACCAGCGCGTCCCGGATCTCGGTGAGCAGCTTGACCTCCTCGCTCGGTGCCGCCGGCGGCGGCTCCTCGCCCCGCTGCCGACGCTCGGCCAGCTTGTTCATGGGGAACACCACGAAGAAGTAGAGCACCGCAGCCGTCAGCACGAACGTGATCAGGGCGTTGATGAAGGCCGCCCAGTCGAAGACCTGTCCGTTGAGCGTCCACTTGCCGGCGGTGAGGCCGCTGCCCCCACCGATTGCCTTGATCAGTGGTTCGAGGAACGACTTGGTGAGTTGGGTGACGACGCCGGTGAACGCGGCGCCGATGACGATGCCGACCGCCAGGTCGACGACGTTGCCGCGCATGATGAAGTCTTTGAAGCCCTTGAGCATTCGTACTCCCGAGGTGTCCGCTTTTCTGTCGGGCACAACCTATGCCCGTTCGGCGGGTTCCAGAAAAGCGCCGGCTTCGATCGCCGCCCGGCCCGGATCGCCGGCCCGGATCGCCTCGACCAACCGGGTGTGGTCGACGTAGCGCTCGGACGTGAGCGCGCCCCCCATCGCCTGGGCGACCGTGCTGCGCAGGGCGGTGCCGACCGAGGCGTACAGCTCGGCGAGCATGGCGTTGTGCGCGGCGGCGACCACCGCGACGTGCAGGGCCGCGTCGGCCTCGACGAACGCGTCGACCCGGCCGCCGCGCCAGGCGGCCTCGCGTTCGGCGAGCACGCCGTCGAGCGCCGCCAGGTCCTCCGGGGTACGTCGCAGCGCGGCGAGCCGGGCGGCCTCCACCTCGAAGGCGCGCCGCACCTCGATGACCTCGGTCATCCGGTCGTCACTGAGGTGGCGGGCGACCACCGGCGCCAGCTCGTCGGTGGACACCACGTAGGTGCCGGAGCCCTGCCGGCACTCCAGCACCCCGGCGTGCACCAGGGCTCGGACGGCCTCCCGAACGGTGTTGCGCCCCACGCCCAGCGCGGCGACGAGCTGCGGCTCGGTGGGGATGCGCCCGCCGACGGGCCACTCGCCGCCGAGGATCCGGGCGCGGAGCTGCTCGATGGTCTGCCGGACCCGGTGGCCGCGAGGCGGCACGGCGGGCTGGTCGCGGGGCGGCACCTGCGGTGCGGAGGGGGAATCGCCAGACGGTGGCACTGGTTACAGCACCGGCCCATAATTCATCCCATGATTGTAGGTTAGCGGTCATGACCCCGCCACCCACCGCAGCTCCGGCGCCTCCCGCTCCCGTCCTCGTCGACCCACCCTCGACGGGTGACCCCGGCGCGGGCCGACGGACGCACCCGGCGACCGGTGGCGCGCTCGTACTGGTCGGGATGCTGCTGGTCGCGCTCAACCTGCGCGCCGTGGTGACCAGCCTCGGCGCCCTGCTCGACGAGGTCCGCGACGGGCTGGGGCTCTCCGGCACCATGGCTGGTCTGGTCACCACCCTGCCGACCATCGCGTTCGCCGGGCTCGGCGCGCTCACCCCGTGGCTGGTCCGCCGGGTGGCACCGGCCCGGGTGCTGGTGGTCGCCATGTTCGCCCTCGCCGCCGGTCAGGTGCTCCGGGCCACCACCGACTCGGCCTGGATCTTCGTGCTCACCAGCGCTCTGGCGCTGGCCGGCATCGCGGTCGCCAACATCCTGCTGCCGATGCTGGTCAAGCAACACTTCCCGCACCGGACCGGGCTGGTCACCGGGGCGTACACGATGGCGTTGACCCTCGGCACGACGGTGGCCGCGGCCTCCGCGGTGCCGATCGCGCACGCCTTCGGCTCGTGGCGCGCGGGGCTGGGCGTCTGGGCCGCGATGGCCGCGGTGGCCGTACTTCCGTGGGTGCCACTGGCGCTGCGGACCCGGGCGGGCGCGCGGCGCTCGACCCCGACGGCGGCCGTCGCCGCGCCGGTGCGGGTCCGGCCGGCCCGGACCCGGCTCGGCTGGGCGATGGCCGTCTACTTCGGGGCACAGTCGCTCAGCGGGTACGCGATCATGGGCTGGCTGGCCCAGTTGTTCCGCGACGCCGGCTACCAGCCGGAGTCGGCCGGACTGCTGCTCGCCGGGGTGACCGCGCTCGGTGTGCCGATCGCGCTGCTGATGCCCACCCTGGCCGGTCGACTCGGCAGCCTGCGTCCGTTGGTGCTCGGGCTGACCACCGCGTCGGCGCTCGCCTACCTGGGGTTGGCGTTCGCCCCGCGCGGTGCCGCGCTGCTCTGGGTCGCCCTCCTGGCGATCGGCCAGGGCGCGTTCCCGATGATCCTGACCGCCATCGGTCTACGCGCCCGCACCGCCGAGGGGACGGTCGCGCTCTCCGCGTTCGCGCAGAGCACCGGGTACGTGATCGCGGCCCTCGGCCCGCTGATGGTCGGCATCCTCTACGAGGTCACCGGCGGCTGGACCGCGCCGCTCGGGTTCCTGCTGGGCGCGCTCGCCGTGCAGACGGCGGCGGGTATGGCGATCGCTCGTCCCCGCTACGTCGAGGACGAGTGACGAACGGCAGAGCTCAGGAGGAGGCCGGCGTCGGTTCGCCGGCGACTGCCTCGTCCACCGTCGGGTAGGTGTGCAGCACCTCGACCAGCCCGCTCACCTCGAGGATGCGCAGCACACCCCGCTGCGGGGCGGCCAGACGCACCACGCCGCCGGCCTCGTCGCAGCTGTTCTTGGCGCGGACGAAGACCGACAGACCCGTCGAGTCGCAGAACGAGACGTCCGCCAGGTCGAACACCAGCCGGTTGCGACCCTTGTCGAGCAGGTCGGTGATCTGGTCCTGCAACTGCGGTGCGGTGGCCATGTCCAGCTCGCCCGCGACCGACACGACGACCACGTCGCCGCGCTGTTCCGTGTGCACCGTCAAGGACATTTGCCAGACCTCCTGTTATCGGGGGAACGGTATCCCACGACCGGGGTCGTACGCAGAACGGGAGCCGGGACCCGATGGCCGTCGTCATTCCGTTGCTGAGGGGCAAGTAGTTGATCAGGCCCCGGTGATAGAGTCCGCCCGGTCCAGGTCAAGGGGGTTCCAAATGGCGTTGAGCACCGAAGAAAGTGGTCGGCTCGCCGCGCTGCTCAGCGGGCAGGCCGAACGGGTCACGTCTCGGTGGACCGAGATCGTCACCAGTTCGTTGCGGGGACGGCTGAGCCAGGCCGAGTTGCGTCGGCAGGTCCAGGACCTGCATCGCGTCCTCGTCGCCGCCGGCGAGCAGGGCGACCTCGACCTGTCCGCCGACAGTGCCGCCGAGTTGCGCGCCGCGCTCTCCGAGTTGTCCCGTGGCCGGGCCCGGCAGGGCTTCTCCGCCACCGAGACCACGGTCAGCATCTTCGCGCTCAAGGACGTGCTGGCCGAGCTGGTGCAGGAGGCCGGCGGCGCCAACGCGCTGCACGACTACGTCGCCTTCTCGAGGCTTGTCGACGAGATGGGCCTGTTCACCTTCGAGAGCTTCGTCCGCACCCGGGAGAGCCTGATCGCCGATCAGGCCGAGCAACTGCTCGAACTCTCCACGCCGGTGGTCAAGCTGTGGGAGGGCGTGGTGGCCGTCCCGCTGGTCGGCACCCTCGACTCGGCCCGGGCCCAGGTCGTGATGGAGCGGCTGTTGCAGACGCTCGTCGACACCGGCTCCCCGTACGCGATCATCGACATCACCGGCGTCCCGGCGGTGGACACCCAGGTCGCCCAGCACATCCTGAAGACCGTGGTGGCCGCCCGGCTGATGGGCGCCGACTGCATCATCTCCGGCATCCGTCCGCAGATCGCGCAGACCATCGTGGCGCTCGGCATCGAGTTCGGCGACATCGCCACCAAGGCGAGCCTCGCCGACGCGCTGCGTCACGTGCTGCGCCTCAACGGGGTGGAGACCGCCCGCCGTCAGCAGCCACGCCGGGGCGTCTGATGGAGCGGGTGCCGATTCTCAAGATCGGCGACATCCTGCTCGTCTCCATCCAGCTGGACATGTCGGACCAGACGGCGGTCCAGCTTCAGGAGGATCTCGCCGAGCGGATCGTCGACACCGGCTGCCACGGCGTCATCATCGACATCACCGCGCTGGACATCGTCGACTCCTTCGTCGGGCGGATGCTCTCCACCATCGCGTCGATCTCCAAGGTGCTCGACGCGGAAACGGTGGTGGTCGGGATGCGTCCCGCCGTCGCCATCACCCTTGTCGAACTGGGGCTGTCGCTGAACGGCATCCGTACCGCGCTGAACGTCGAGCGCGGCATGGAGTTGATCGCGGCGGCTCACGCCGACGAGCTCGACCACCAGCTCGACGACGATTCGGACGCCGAGACGGCCACGACGTGACCGCGGGCATCGACCTGGGCCAGCCGCAGGCACAGGCGGTCCGCAGCGACGAGGACGTGGTGCGCGTCCGGCAGTTGGTCCGCGCCGTGGCGGTGGCCGTCAAGCTGTCCCTGGTCGACCAGACCAAGGTGGTCACCGCGGCGAGCGAGCTGGCCCGCAACACCCTGGTGTACGGCGGCGGCGGCTCGGTCGAGGTGACAACCGTGGAGAACGGCCGGCGCAGGGGCGTGCGGATCGTCTTCGCCGATTCCGGGCCGGGTATCCCGGACCTGGACATGGCCCTCACCGACGGCTACACCACCGGCGGCGGCATGGGCCTCGGGCTCAGCGGGTCCCGCCGACTCGTCGACGAATTCGAGATCGAGACGTCCCCGGAGACTGGCACGCGGATCACGGTCACCAAGTGGTCCCGGTGAACGCCGATCTGGTCACCGACAGCGGCATCTGGTTCCGGGTGGAGGCCAGCAGCGCGGCGAGCGCCGTGCGGCGCGCCGCCGAACGCCTCGGCGCGCAGGTGGAGATGAGTGCGGTACGCATCGCCGACCTGGCCATCGTCGCCGCCGAGCTGACCAGCAACCTGGTCAAACACGCCGACGACGGCGTCCTGCTGCTCCGACCGGTACGCGGGGCCGGAGAGGCCGGCGTGGAGTTGATCGCCATCGACTCCGGCCCCGGCATGGCCGACCTGACCGTCTCCTCGCAGGACGGACACTCCACCACCGGCACGCTCGGCATCGGTCTGGGCGCCATCGTCCGGCAGGCCAGCTGGTTCGACGGATACTCGTTGCCGGGCCGGGGCACCGTCCTCGCCGTGCAGGTCTGGCCGGCGGAGCCGGCGCTGCCGTCCTGGACCGGCGCCCTCACCCGACCGCTGACCGGCGAGACGGTCAGCGGCGACGGATACGCCGTCCGGATCGTTGACGGACGGCATCAGGTGCTGGTCAGCGACGGCCTGGGGCACGGCCCGCTGGCCGCCGCCGCCACCGAAGCGGCGCTCGCCGCGTTCCGGAACGCCCCGGCCGGGCCACCGGCGGCGGTGGTGGGTCACCTGCACCGCAGCATGTCGCACACCCGGGGCGCCGCGCTCGCGGTCGCCGAGCTGGAGCCGGCGGCCGGCATGCTGCGCTACGCGGGGCTGGGTAACATCGCCGGCGTGGTCGTCGAGGGTGACGGTCAGCGCCGCGGGCTGGTGTCACTGCCCGGCATCGCCGGCCACCAGCGGCCGACAATCCGGGAGTACGACTACCCGTTCGCTCCGGGCGCCCGACTGGTGATGCACAGCGACGGAGTGGTCGACCGCTGGCGGTTGGCCGACTACCCAGGTCTGGCGGAGCGGTCCCCGCTGGTTATGGCCGCGACCCTCCTGCGCGACGCTGGTGTACGACGTGATGACGCCTGCGTACTGGTCGCGAGGTCCTGGGCATGACCGGCGAGCCGGCGCTGCCCTTGCTGCAGATGGCGCTGCGGGTCGAGCAGGACATCTTCGTGATCCGTCAGCGGGGCCGTGAGGTGGCCGCGGTGGTCGGCCTCGAACGTCAGGACCAGGTGCGGATCGCCACCGCGCTCAGCGAGGTGGCCCGGGATCTGCTGCGCACGACCGGCGGTGCGGACGTCGCCTTCCACGTCGACGAGGGCGCGGACGGCCGGTTCCACCTGCGCGCCGACCTGGCCCCGGTGACCGCGCTCCCGAACGGTGACTACCAGCCCCAGTCCGGCGCGGTGTCCCGCCTGGTCGACACACTGAGCGTGTCGACAGTCGAGGGGGTTACGGTCGTACGGATGTCCCGACGAGTTCCGGCCAACGCGCCGACGCCCACACCGGAGCGGCTCGCCGAGTTCCGCACGGAGCTCGGCCGTACCGCGCCGGCCAGCGCGCTGGACGAGTTGACCGTGCAGAACGGGCAGCTCATCGCCGCGCTCGACGAGGTGCGCAGTCAGCGCGACGAGTTGGCCGTGCTGAACGAGGAGCTGGCCGAGACCAACCGGGGTGTGCTGGCGCTCTACAACCAGCTCACCGAGGAGTTGGAGGAGACCAACCGGGGCGTCGTCGCCCTCTACGCCGAGCTGGACGAGAAGTCGGCGCAACTGCGCGCGGCGAGCGAGTCGAAGAGCCGGTTCCTGGCGAACGTCAGCCACGAGCTGCGCGCCCCGGTCACCGCGATCATCGGGTTGGGGCGGCTGCTCACCGACTCCGCCTCCGACCCGCTCACCGACGAGCAGGGCCGCCAGGTCGACCTGATCCGCTCGTCGGCGGCGGACCTGCTCAACCTGGTCAACGAGTTGTTGGACCTCGCCAAGGCGGAGTCCGGCCGGATCGAACCGGACTGGGCGGACGTCGACCTGCGTCCGGTCTTCGGTCAACTGCGCGGCACACTGCGCGCCCTGGCCACCCGCCCGGGGGTGGAGTTGGTGGTGGAGGAGCCGGCCGCGCCGGCCATGCTGCGCACCGACGAGGTGCTGCTCGGCCAGGTGCTGCGCAACCTGCTGCACAACGGGTTGAAGTTCACCGAGCGCGGCGAGGTGCGACTGCGGGCCCGCCAGCACGGCGACCGGTGGAACTTCGAGGTCAGCGACACCGGCCCCGGCATCGCCGCCGAGCTGCACGACCGGATCTTCGAGGAGTTCTACCAGGTGCCGGGCGCCACCCGGGTCGGCGGCACCGGCCTCGGCCTGCCGTACGCCCGGCGGTTGGTGACACTGCTCGGCGGGACGCTGGAGCTGGCCAGCGTGCCGGGCCGGGGCAGCACATTCACCGTCTCCCTGCCCATCGGCGGGGAGTGAGAGCATGGACGGCATGCCGGCAACCATCCTGGTCGTCGACGACAGTCGTACCAAGCGTTACCTGCTGGTCAGCTGGCTGACGCGGGCCGGTTTCACCGTGCTCGAAGCCGAGAACGGCGCCGAGGCGTTGGCGCGGGTCGAGGTGGACCGGATCGACCTGGTCGTCCTCGACGTCCGGCTGCCCGACCTGAGCGGCTACGAGGTCTGCGAACAGATCAAGGCGCGGCACCCGGCGATGCCGGTCATCCACGTGTCGGCGCACGCCGTCGACGTGGCCGACCGAGCGCAGGGGCTGACCCGGGGCGCGGACGCGTACCTGACCGAGCCGATCGAGCCGGAAGAGCTGATCGCCACCACACGGGCGGTGCTGCGCTACTACCAGGCCCGGCAGCGCGCCGAACTGCTCGCCGAGCGCCTGCTCGGGCTGGCCGACACGACAGTTGCGGTGCACGCCGCGCCGACCTTCGCACGCCTGCTGGAGGCCGCCGCGGAGGGAGCCGCCCAGATCTTCAAGAGCCCGGCGGCGGTGATCGCCGAGACGTTCGACGGGGACTGCCTCGCGGGGATCTGCGCCGGTCCCGACGCCTCAGCCGAGGTGGTGCCGTGGGTCGTCGACGACACCGGAGTGCCGACCGGTGCCACCGTTCGGGTGGAACCCCCGGCGAACTGGGCGCTTGTCGACTGGCCGGCGGACGACACGGTGACGATCGCCGCCGCCCGACTGCGCGAGGACCGCGCCCCGCTGTACGTGGTGGTCCCGACCGCCACCCAGACCGCTCGGACGCCGGTGCTCAAGCAGTTGGCCCAGGCGGTGGCGGCGGCCGTGGAGGGGCAGCGCTCCTTCGACGAGGAGCACCGGATCGCGGTCACCCTCCAACGCAGCCTGCTCCCGCGCGGGCTGCCCACGGTCGCCGGCCTGGACCTCGCCGTGCGCTACGAGCCGGCCAGCGCGCAGACCGAGGTGGGCGGCGACTTCTACGAACTGGTGATGCTCGACGGGCACCTGCTGCTGGCGATCGGCGACGTGGCCGGCCACTCGCTGCACGCGGCGACCGTCATGGCCGAGCTGCGACACGCGGTGCGGGCGTACGCCGTGGAGGGGCACCAGCCCGGCGAGATCCTGCACCGGGTCAACGAGCTGATGCGGACACTGCTGCCCAACGAGATCGCCACGCTCTGCGTACTGCTGCTGCACCCGCCGACCGGGCGGGTCCGGCTGGCCAGCGCCGGGCATCTTCCGCCGGTGCTCAACATGGGGGGCAAGGTCGAGTTCGTGCAGCACTCCGCGCCGCTGCTCGGCGTCCGCGCGCCTCGCCCGGCCGACCTGGAATTCGTGCTGCCGGCCGGTGCCACGCTGGTGTTCTACACCGACGGGCTGATCGAGCGGCGGGACGCCACGATCGACGAGGGGATGGCCGCGCTGGCCGCGGTCGCCGCCACCGTCGACGACGACCTGGACCGGTTCTGCGCCCGGCTGCTTGTCGAGTTGGCCCCACCGGAGATCCAGGACGACGTCGCCGTGGTCGTCCTGCGCCGCCGCTGAGCCTGCGCGGGCTGGCTGTCCTGCGCGCGGGCCGGCTTCCCGGCGGTGCCGGCTGCCCGGCGGTGCCGGCTTCAGTGCACCGAGCGGGCGTACGCGGCGGGGGACACCCCGGCCACGGCGGTGAAGTCCCGGACCAGGTGAGCCTGATCGCTGTAGCCGAGGTCGGCGGCGAGATCCGCCCAGCTCAGCGGACCGCCGACGGCCTGTTCGACGGCCTCCTGGAGTCGGTAGCGGCGGATCACCCACTTCGGCCCGACCCCTACGTGCTCCATGAAGAGTCGCTGCAACCGGCGAACCGGAAGGTCGTGCCGCGCGGCGAAGTCGCCGACCCGCAGCACGGTCCGGTCGGCGCGGATCGCCTCGGCCAGCCGGACGGCCTCCTCGGCCATCGGGTCCGGCTCCGGGTCCCAGGCGGTGAGCAGGGCGTCCAACGCGCGGCAGCGCTCGTCGTCGGTGGCGGCGCACACCCCGTCGTGGGGTACCGCCAGCCGGCCAGCGGGCAGCGGCACCCGGCGGCCGGTCAGTTCGCTGACCGGCCGACGCCAGAACGGGTGGAACCCACCCGGGCGGAACTGCACCCCGCACACCCGGCCGGTGCCGGTGAGCGTGATCCGGAACAGGTCGCGGCCCACCCCGGCCACCTCGCCGCACTCGGGTGTTTCATCGTCCCGCCGGAACACCACGTTCACCGCCGGATGTGGCACGACACGCTGCTCGAACGGTGCGCTCAACGCCCAGTCGATCAGCCAGTAGTGCTCCACCCAGGGGCGGAGCGACTCTACCGGCAGGCGTCGACGGAACCGCACCTCGCGCAGCATGCGCCCGGGGTCGAGGATCCCCCGGCTGTCGCCACGCGGTCGGTGTCGCATTTATTCAAGACCACCCTCATACGCTGGCCCTATGACCACTCAGACTAGCGACCTGCTGGCGGCTGCCGCGCCGCGAACCGTCGCGGTGGTGCGCGGCATCGCCGACGACCAGTTCGATCTGCCCACCCCGTGCCGCGACTACCTGGTCCGCGATCTCCTCAACCACCTGTTCGAGGTGGTGGTCAACTTTCAGGACCTGGCCACCAAGCGGCAGGTGGAATGGGCCGACAAGCCCGACCACCTGACCGACGGCTGGCGGGACCGGTTCAAGACGGAGACCGACAAGTTGATCGGAGCCTGGTCGGACCCGTCGACCCTGGAGGGTGTGTCGCCGGGCATGGGCCTGCCGCAGACCGTCATCGGCGGTATGGCTCTGCTGGACCTGACCGTGCACGGTTGGGACCTCGCCGTCGCCACCGGTCAGCCGTACCAGCCGGCCCCGGAGGCGGTGGCCGAGCTGCACGGACTGGTCGAGCAGTTGGGCCCGACGGCCCGCAAGATGGGCGTCTTCGCCGACCCACCGCCCACCCCGGTCGCGACCCCAGCCACCGCCCAGGCCCCGCCCCCCGACCTGGCCCGCCTCCTGACCCAAACCGGCCGCACCCCCACCTGGCCCCCCACCCCGTAACCCCACCCCCCGCCGGCCCCATCCACCCCGGTCGATCATGAGGTTATTGCGCGTCCGCGCGGCGTGTCGTGGCGATAACTCCATGATCAACGGGCGGAAGGCGGAAGGGGCCTGAGTTGCCGCGCGGTTGGCGCGGTCAGGCGGTGAGTAGTCCAGAGGAGAGTGCGATCAGCGTGCCGACCACAGCCGAGCAGCAGCAGACCAGGAGGCCGGCGACCACCGCGAGGATCAACCAGACCCGGCGGTCCCGCGCCATCGCGGCGAAGCTCGGCCGGCGGACGTCCTCGGCAGGGCCGCCGTCACCATCCGTGGTCCCGGTCACCCCGGAAGTCTAGGCCGCGACATCCGCCCCGAGCGGAAAGGCCAGGTCGCGCGGCGTTCACAGACACGTGATCCATTCCTGATCGCGCTCGATCGCGGAAGTAGTGGTCTCCCCGAGCCGCCGAGGGGACTACTTCCACGATCGAGCGCTTATCGTGCGTACCGGGCCGCACCGGTGTGATCGGCGGGTCAGGCGCGACCGATGCGGTCCAGGATCCAGGCGTTGATGAACGCCTCCTCGCGCCAGGAGTCGTAGCGGCCGCTCGGACCGCCGTGCCCGGCACCCATCTCGGTCTTGAGGAGGTAGTCGCCGTCCGGGGCGACCGCCCGCAGCCGGGCGATCCACTTCGCCGGCTCCGAGTAGAGCACCCGGGTGTCGTTGAGGCTGGTCACCGCGAGGATCGCCGGGTAGTCCACCGCGGTGACGTTCTCGTACGGCGTGTAGGACTTCATGTACGCGTACACCTCGGGGTCCTCAAGCGGGTTGCCCCACTCCTCCCATTCGGTGACGGTCAACGGCAGCGACGGGTCGAGGATCGACGTGAGCGCGTCCACGAACGGCACCTGCGCGACGATGCCGGTGAACGCGTCAGGTGCCAGGTTGGCCACCGCGCCCATCAACAGGCCGCCGGCCGAGGCTCCGCGGGCGACCAGCCGGTCGCTGGCCGTCCAGCCGGACTTGACCAGGTGCCGGGCGCAGGCGACGAAGTCGGTGAAGGTGTTCTTCTTGGCCAGCAGCTTGCCCTGGTCGTACCAGCGTCGGCCCATCTCGCCGCCGCCCCGGGTGTGCGCCACCGCGAAGACCACGCCCCGGTCCAAGAGCGACAGCCGGGCCACCGAGAACCACGGGTCCATGCTGGCCTCGTACGAGCCGTAGCCGTACAGCTCACAGGGTGCCGAGCCGTCCCGGGGGGTGCCGACCCGGCAGACCAGCGAGATCGGCACTCGGGTGCCGTCGTCGGCGAGTGCCCAGTCCCGGTGCTGCTCGTACTCGGCCGGGTCGTACGGCCGTCCGTCCGGGCCGGGCAGCACCGGCTTCTGCTTGCGCAGCACCATCTGCCTGGTGACCAGGTCGTAGTCGTACACGGAGTCGGGCGTGACAAGCGAGGAGTAGCGCAGGCGGACCTGTCCGGTGCGGTACTCCGGGTTGGCGTCGAGACCGACGCTGTACAGCGGCTCGGGGAAGTCGATGTCGTACGAGTCGTCGCTGCCCACCGGCAGCACCCGCAGGCCGGTGAGCCCGTCGGTGCGCAGTGACACGACCAGGTGGTTGGCGAAGGCGTCCACGGCCTCCAGCCGGGTGCCGGGGGTGTGTTCGATCACCGGCACCCAGTCGCCCGGCGCGTCCGCCGAGGTGAACGCCAGCGCGAAGTCCTCCGCGCCGTCGTTGTGCAGGATCAGGAAACGGTGGCCGTGGTGCTCCACCGCGTACTCGACGCCCTGCCGGCGGGGAGCGATGACGGCCGGCGCGCCGGTCGGGTTGCCGGCGGGGATCACCAGGACTTCGCTCGTCACCTTGCTGTGGATGTCGATCAGGATGAACTTCTCCGACCGGGTCAGCTCCACACCCACCCAGAACCGCTCGTCGTCCTCCTGGTGGACCACCACGTCGTCCCCGGCTGCGGATCCGACGGTGTGCCGCCAGACCCGGTTGGGCCGCCAGGCGTCGTCCACCGTCACGTAGAACAGCACCGACGCGTCGGCCGACCAGGCGGTGCCGTAGAACGTGTCCGGTACCTCGTCGGGCAGCACCTCGCCGCTGGACAGGTCCTTCACGCGCAGGGTGAACCGCTCGTCGCCGGAGAAGTCGGTGGAGTAGGCCAACCAGCGACCGTCCGGGCTGACGTCGAACGCGCCCAGCGAGAAGAAGTCGTGCCCCTCGGCGAGCAGGTTGCCGTCGAGCAGCACCTCCTCGCCGTCGAGCGGGGCACCGTCGGTGCTGACCGGAGGCTCGATCTCGCCGTCGCGGACCGCGCGCCGGCACTGCACCCCGTACTGCTGTCCCTCGACGGTCCGGGTGTAGTACCAGTGCCCGCCCTTGCGGGTCGGCACGGACAGGTCGGTTTCCCTGGTGCGTCGGCGGGTCTCCTCGAACAGTGCCTCGCGGAGCGCGGCCAGGTGCGCCGTGCGCGCGTCGGTGTACTCGTTCTCGGCGGTCAGGTAGGCGATCGTCTCCGGGTCGTCCTTGGCGGCGAGCCAGGCGTACTCGTCGACGACGGTGTCGCCGTGGTGCCTGCGCTCGCTGGGCACCCGCTTCGCCGCGGGCGGGGCAGTCTCGGTGGTCACGGCGGCCACGTTACCGGTCGGCGCCCGCGGTGAGCCGAACCAGCGGCATCCCGATCGGCATCACTCCGGCTTTCGAACACATGTACGATAGCCGGCATGGCGGCAGCAGCGAGTTCCCTCGGCCGGTCCGGCGCTCTCGAGATCACCCGACGACTGGCGGCGATCTGCGGTCCGCCGTTCTCCCGGCTCGGGGGTGCGGCCGACGAGGTGGCGGGGCGGCGGGCGCGCTGGGTGGCGGTGCCGGGCGGCCCGCACGCCGCCGCCGAGGTGCTGCGGTTGGCTGCCGCGCACGACCTGGCGGTGGTGCCCCGGGGAGCCGGCACGAAGATCGACTGGGGTGCCACGCCCGTGCAGGTCGACATCATGCTCGACACCGGCCGGCTGGCCGGCATCGGTCACGAGCCGGTTGGCGCGCCGGTGGCCGAGGTGGGTGCCGGCACCCCGCTGCGGGCGGTGCAGTCCACGCTGGAGCGCACCGGGCAGCGGCTGGCGATGGACGCCCCGTCACCGGGCGCGACCCTCGGCGGGGTGCTCGCCGCCGGTGAGGCCGGTCCGCTGCGCCACCGCCACGGCAGCCCCTGCGACCAACTGCTCGGTCTCCGTTACCTCTCCGCCGACGGCGAGTTGGTCAGCGCCGGTGGCGGCGAGCCGGGCCTCGACCTGGCCCGGCTGCTCTGCGGCTCGCAGGGCGCGCTCGGTGTGCTGGTCTCGGCGAGTCTGCGGGTGCAGCCGATGCCGGCGAGCCGGCTCTGGGTGTCGCGGCCGGTGTGGACGCCGCTGGAGGTGCACGAGCTGATCCGGACGATCCTCGCCGCCCGACTGGAGCCGGCGGCCGTCGAGCTGGACCTGCCGGGAGCCACCCCCCGACCACGTACGCCGTACCCGCCCGGCCACCCGTCCGCGGCGGCTCGGGAGCGCCATCCGTCGATGTCCGGGCGGTCCGATGTCCCGTCCCGGGCGGGCAGCCTGGTGGTGCTGCTGGAGGGCGGGCCGGCCGACGTCACCGAGCGCGCCGAGCGGCTGGTCAGCCTGCTGCACGGGGAGGCGACGATCGCCCACTCCGCGCCGACGTGGTGGCGTCGCTACCCGTTCGCGCCCGGCGACACGGCGCTGCGCCTGGAGGTGCCGATCGGCGACCTGCACGCCGCCGTCTACGCGCTCCGCGACGCGGCCGGCGCGCCGGTGCCGGTGCGCGGGTCCGCCGGGCTGGGCGTGGTGCACGCGGCACTGCCCGGAGCGTTGGCCCCCGACCGGGTGGCGTCCATCCTGGCCGCCGTCCGGGGGGTGCTGCTGGCCCGGCAGGGCCGCTGTGTGGTGGTCTCCGCTCCGGCGGCGGTCCGCCAGGCCGTCGACCTCTGGGGCGAGTTGGCCGGTCTGGCCCAACTGCGCGCCGCCAAGGAGCACCTCGATCCGGACCACCGGCTCGCCCCTGGGCGCCTCCCCGGCGGTCTGTGAGACCCGCCCGGGCCGGTCAGTCCATCCACCAGCTGTGCATGTCCAGCAGCGGCGGGGTAAGCCGGACCACCAGCACCAGCAGGGTGCCCGCCGCGCCGGCCAGCAGCAGCGTTCGGGTTACCCGGGGGAGACTCTCCCGCTCTCGGACTGCCCTGATCACCGCGACGATCGCCAGCGGCGGCCCGACCACCGCTCCCACCAGGTAGAGCATCGCCAGCACGCCGTGGACCCAGTAGGACAGCATGTCCTTCGGGTCGTACGCGCCGCTCAGCATCTCGGCCGGGCCGACGCCGGAGGCTGCCATCCGACCCAGGTAGAGCAGCAGCACGGCGAGGAACGCGCCGATGGCCACCAGTTGCGCGCCGATCAGGGCGCGGACCGTTGGCCGGGAGTACGACATGTCCTGCGCGACACTCGACATGGCCGTCAATCTACCGAGCGTGCCCCGGAATCGTGGGCCGCACGTGCCGGTCAGGTCGCGTCGTTGCGGAGCACCAGGATGGCGATGTCGTCCCGGGGCGGCTCCACCGAGAAGTTGATCGCGGCGGAGCGCAGCCGGGCGGCCACCACGTCCGCCGAGTATCCGGCCAGGGGCGCAGCCGCGTCCCGCAGTCGGTCGGTGCCGAACAGTTCCCGGCCGCGCCGTCGTTCGGTGACGCCATCGGTGTAGAAGATCAGTGAGTCACCCGGCGCGAGCGTGATCTTCGCCGTCGGCGAGGTGATCGTGTCGAGCAGGCCGAGCGCGGTCCCGCTGGTGCCGACGAACCCCGCGCCACCCGTGGCGGCCAGCAGCACCGGCTGGTCGTGCCCGGCCAGATGCAGCGACACGTCCAACTGGCCGCCCTGGCCCGGCCCCACGGCCGCCAGCGCCAACGTGCAGTATCGTCCGCCACCCCGCTCGACGAGCGTCTCGTTGAGCCGCGCCAACGCCTCCGGTAACGGCTTGCCGTCGCCCACCAGCACCCGGATCACGTCCCGGACCAGCCCGGTCACCGCGGCGGCTTGGACGCCCTTGCCCGAGACGTCACCGATCACCACCAGCCACCGTCCGTCGGGCAGCGGTACCACGTCGTAGAAGTCGCCTCCCACCTCGGCGTCGTCGCCGGTGGGCACGTACTCGGCGGCGAAGCCGATCCCGTCCACGAGCGGCAGCACCGGCGGCAGCAGCGACTGCTGGAGCGTCTGCGCCACCCGGCGACGTTCGGCGTGGATCCGGGCGTTCTCGATGGCCAGCGCGGCCCGCCGGGCCACGTCCTCCAACACGGCCACCTCGTCCGGATCGTGCCGGTGCCGCTGGTGCCGGCCCACCGCCAGGGTCCCGAGCCGCTGCCCCCGCGCGATCAGCGGGACCGCGAAACCCTCCATCGGCCCGCCGAGGGGAATCTGCGCCGCGCTGCGGGACGCCTCACGCAGGCGGGCCTGGATGGAATCCGGCCCGGTCTCGGCCAGCACCTTGTGCAGTTGCGGCAGCATCGACTCGTCGGCGTGGCTGGCCGCCGCGAGCCGGAGCCGGCCCCACTCGTCGGCGGTGTGCACCGCGCACCACTGGCCGAGCCGGGGAACCACCAGCTGCGGAACCAGGGCCATGGTCAGGTCCACGTCCAACGACTGGGCGAGCAGCTCACTCGCCTCGGCCAGGAACGTCAACCACACCTGCCGTCGAACGTCGGCCCGGCGCAGCCGGTCGTTCTCCAGGTGCAGCGACAGCCGCTCGGCGGTGAGCACCGCCAACGGCCGGGCGTACGCCGACGGCGCGGCGTCCAACTCCAGCTCCCCGGCGTACGGGCGGTGCACCGTCAGCGGCACCCGGAGCAGTTCGCTGCCGGGGCGGGGTGGCCGACCGAAGCGGGCCAACACCTGGCGCCCCTGCCCGTCGCCCCGGTCCAGGCGGATCGTGCCGCCGGCCGCTCCCACCATCTCGGCGACCCGGCTGAGCAGGCTGGTGGCGAAGTCGGGCAGCGGATCGTCCGCGTACAGGTCGGGGGCGGTTTGCATGAGTTCGCTCATCGCGCTGGCGCTCGGCGCGGATTTGTCGGTGCTCACCCAGGGGTCGCCACCGGTGGTGCCCTCGGTCTGCGGGTCGGCGCCGGGGCGGTCCAGCCGGAACCAGACACCCTTGCCGGTGGGCAGGTACGTGGTGCCCCAGCGGCTGGCGAAGTGGTCGACCAGGAGCAGACCTCGGCCCCGTTCGGAGACCTCGTCGATCTCCGTGAAGTCGTTGCGGGCGCCGACGGTCAGCTCGTCGCCGGAGCCGGGGGCGAAGTCGGAGACGGTGACGGTCAGCCCGACCTGGTCGGCGACGACCTCGATGTCCAACTCGGTGCGGGCGTGCTCGACGGCGTTCGTGGTCAGCTCGGTGGTGAGCAGCAGGGCCTCGTTGACCAGTTCGTCCAGGTGTGACTCGGTCAACACGGAGCGGACCACGGCGCGGGCGGCGGCCGGCGTACGGCGGTCGGCGGGCAGGCGCACGCGCCGGGTCGCCCCGCCCCGGGCCCCGGCCGTCGCGGGCCCCGCCTCGGCTGACACCCTCGTATCCTCCACCGTTCCCCCGTCGGGTGCCAAGCCGATCTTCAGTCGCGCGTCGCCCGTCCCCCCATCGGAGGGGAGAGCTGATTGCCCATGCCGCGCCCCGGTGCGGCTTGTTGAGCCGCTCTGCGAGGTCTGCGAAGCCACGGGCCAGTCTCGCCCCGATCGGGCGGATCGGGCGGCGGTCGGGGCCACCTGGCGGGTCGCGCACCCTGGCACCACGGCGCGCGCGGGCACAATATGGGGTGCCGGTGTGTCCGTACGGACCGGCAGCCCCCGAGTGGAGCGAGGAATGATGACCACGGCGAAGCAGTCGGTGGCGGATCCGTCCGCGCCCGACCACGAGGCGCTCCTCGGTGAGTTGACCGAGGCACTGCGACGGATCGGTCGGGGCGACCTGAAGGTGCGGCTTCCCCGCCGCGCCGGCGCGGCCGGTGAGGTGGCGGACGCCTTCAACGAGGTGGTCTCGCTCCAGGAGCGGCAGTACCTGGACCTGCGGCGGATCAGCCGGATCGTCGGTCGCGACGGCCGGCTCACCGAGCGGCTCGACGACGAGGGGCTGGACGGCTCCTGGGCGGAGGGGCAGCGGGCCATCAACTCGCTGATCGACGACCTGGGCCGACCGACCACCGAGATCGCCCGGGTCATCGTGGCGGTCGCGGACGGCGACCTGTCCCAGCACATGGCGTTGGAGATCGACGGCCGGCCGTTGCGCGGTGAGTACCTGCGCATCGGGCGCACCGTGAACACGATGGTCGACCAGTTGTCCTCGTTCTCGAACGAGGTGACCCGGGTGGCCCGTGAGGTGGGCACCGAGGGCAAGCTGGGTGGTCAGGCCGACGTTCGGGGCGTCGCCGGCACCTGGAAGGACCTCACCGACTCGGTGAACACCATGGCGTCGAACCTCACCGGCCAGGTGCGGTCGATCTCGCAGGTGGCGACGGCGGTGGCCAAGGGCGACCTGTCGCAGAAGATCACGGTGGGCGCGCGCGGTGAGGTCGCCGAGTTGGCCGCCACGATGAACTACCTCACCGACACGCTGCGGCTCTTCGCCGAGCAGGTGACCCGGGTGGCCCGCGAGGTGGGCACCGAGGGCAAGTTGGGCGGCCAGGCCGAGGTGCCGAACGTGGCCGGCACCTGGAAGGACCTGACCGACAGCGTCAACTCGATGGCGTCGAACCTGACCGCCCAGGTCCGCAACATCGCGCAGGTCTCCACGGCGGTGGCGCGCGGTGACCTGTCGCAGAAGATCACGGTCGCGGCGCAGGGCGAGATCCTGGAGCTGAAGGACACCGTCAACACGATGGTGGACCAGTTGTCGTCGTTCGCCGACGAGGTGACGCGGGTGGCCCGTGAGGTGGGCATCGAGGGCAAGCTGGGCGGCCAGGCGCAGGTGCGCGGGGTCTCCGGCACCTGGCGCGACCTCACCGAGAACGTCAACCAGTTGGCCGGCAACCTGACCAGCCAGGTCCGGAACATCTCCCAGGTCTCCACCGCCGTGGCGAAGGGCGACCTGTCGCAGAAGATCACCGTCGACGCCCAGGGCGAGATCCTGGAGCTGAAGAACACCGTCAACACGATGGTGGACCAGTTGTCGTCGTTCGCCGACGAGGTGACGCGGGTGGCCCGCGAGGTGGGCACCGAGGGCAACCTGGGTGGTCAGGCCCAGGTCAAGGGCGTCAGCGGTACGTGGCGCGACCTGACCGACAACGTGAACTCGATGGCGTCGAACCTGACCAGCCAGGTCCGCAACATCGCCTCGGTGACGACGGCGGTGGCGAAGGGTGACCTGTCGCAGAAGATCACGGTGGACGCCCGGGGCGAGATCCTGGAGCTGAAGTCGACTGTCAACACGATGGTGGATCAGCTCTCGTCGTTCGCCGACGAGGTGACGCGGGTGGCCCGTGAGGTGGGCACCGAGGGCAAGCTCGGCGGCCAGGCCCAGGTGCGCGGGGTCGCCGGCACCTGGCGGGACCTGACCGACAACGTGAACTCGATGGCGTCGAACCTGACCGCCCAGGTCCGCAACATCGCCCAGGTCTCCACGGCGGTGGCGAAGGGCGACCTGTCGCAGAAGATCACGGTGGACGCCCGGGGCGAGATCCTGGAGCTGAAGTCGACTGTCAACACGATGGTGGATCAGCTCTCGTCGTTCGCCGACGAGGTGACGCGGGTGGCCCGCGAGGTGGGCACGGAAGGCAAGTTGGGCGGCCAGGCCCAGGTCAAGGGCGTCAGCGGTACGTGGCGCGACCTGACCGACAACGTCAACTCGATGGCGTCGAACCTGACCAGCCAGGTCCGCAACATCGCCTCGGTGACCACGGCGGTGGCGAAGGGTGACCTGAGCCAGAAGATCACGGTGGACGCCCAGGGCGAGATCCTGGAGCTGAAGTCGACTGTCAACACGATGGTGGACCAGCTCTCGTCGTTCGCCGACGAGGTGACCCGGGTGGCCCGCGAGGTCGGCATCGAGGGCAAGCTCGGCGGCCAGGCGCAGGTGAAGGGCGTGTCCGGCACCTGGCGCGACCTGACCGAGAACGTCAACCAGCTCGCCTCGACGCTGACCACGCAGCTGCGGGCCATCGCCCAGGTGTCCACCTCGGTGACCCGGGGCGACCTGACCCAGCGGATCGCCGTCAAGGCGCAGGGCGAGGTCGCCGAGCTGAAGGACAACATCAACCAGATGATCGTCACCCTCCGGGAGACGACCAAGAAGAACGCCGAGCAGGGCTGGTTGGACTCCAACCTGGCGCGGATCGGCGGCCTGTTGCAGGGCCAGCGCGATCTCGGCGAGGTCTGCCGCATGATCATGATGGAGGTGACCCCGCTCGTCGACGCCCAGCTCGGTGCCTTCTTCCTGGCCGACGACACCGACGGCAGCATGCGGCTGCGGCTGACCTCGTCGTACGGGTACGTGGCACGGGGCAACGACGTCACCTTCGGGCCGGGCGAGGGGCTGGTCGGGCAGACCGCGCTGTCCCGCCGCACGATCCGGGTCAGCGCCTCTCCGAACAGCCGGCTCACCCTGCGGTCCGGGCTGGCCGAGACACCTCCGTCCGACCTGGTGGTGCTCCCCGTGCTGTTCGAGGGTGAGCTGCTCGGCGTGATCGAGTTCGCGAGCGTGTCGGCCTTCTCCGGTCTGCACCTCGCGTTCCTGGAGCGGCTGGTGCTGACCATCGGCATCGCGGTCAACACCATCCAGGCCAACCGTCGTACGGAGGAGCTGCTGGCCCAGTCGCAGCGGCTGGCGCACGAGATGCAGGAGCAGTCGGCGGAGTTGCAGCGCACCAACGCCGAGTTGGAGGAGAAGGCGACTCTGCTCTCCGAGCAGAAGGGCAACATCGAGACGAAGAACCGGGAGATCGAGCTGGCGCGGCTGGGCCTGGAGGAGAAGGCGCAGCAGTTGACTCGGGCCTCGGCCTACAAGTCCGAGTTCCTGGCCAACATGAGCCACGAGCTGCGTACGCCGCTGAACTCGCTGCTGCTGCTGGCTCGCCTGCTGGCGGAGAACTCGGAGCAGAACCTCAGTCCGAAGCAGATCGAGTTCGCCCGGACCATCCACGGCTCCGGCTCGGACCTGCTGCGCCTGATCGACGACATCCTCGACCTGTCCAAGATCGAGGCGGGCCGGATGGACGTCGAGCCGACCGAGATCCGCTTCGCCGAGCTGCGCGGCTACGTCGAGCAGGCGTTCGCGCCGCAGGCCGAGGAGAAGAACCTGGACTTCCAGGTACGGGTGAGCAAGGATCTGCCGCCAGCGCTGGTGACCGATGCGCAGCGGTTGCAGCAGATCCTGCGCAACCTGCTCTCCAACGCGGTGAAGTTCACCGACAACGGCGCGGTGACGTTGCGGATCGCCCCGGCGGCGGAGAACGCGGTCTTTGACGTACCGGCGTTGACGAACGCTCAGCAGGTGATCGCGTTCACCGTGATCGACACCGGGATCGGTATCTCCGACGACAAGTTGTCGATCATCTTCGAGGCGTTCCAGCAGGCCGACGGCACGACCAGTCGCCGCTACGGCGGCACCGGCCTGGGCCTGTCGATCAGCCGCGACCTGGCTCGGTTGATCGGCGGCACGATCACCGTGTCGTCCGCTCCCGGTCAGGGCTCGACCTTCACCCTGTTCGTACCGCAGGTGTTGGCCCCGGATGCCGTGGTCGCGCCCCAGCTACCGTCGCCACAGCGCGCCGGCCTGCCGTCGTCGCTGCTGATGCCGCCGCTGGAGTTGTTGCCGGAGCGGCCGGAGGCGCCGGTCACCCGTCAGCTGGACGGTGCCACGGTGCTGATCGTGGACGACGACGTCCGCAACGTCTTCGCCTTGACCAGCGCATTGGAGCTGCACGGGATGACCGTGCTGTACTCGGACAACGGGGCGGACGGTGTCCGCCTGTTGGCCGAGCATCCGGAGGTGGACATCGTGCTGATGGACGCCATGATGCCGGACCAGGACGGCTACGAGACCACCCGCCAGATTCGCCGCAACCATCGGTTCGCTGATCTGCCGGTGGTGTTCCTGACCGCGAAGGCCATGCCGGGTGACCGGGAGTCGGCGCTCGCGGCCGGCGGCAGCGACTACATCACCAAGCCGGTCGACCTGGATGACCTGATCGAGTTGATGTCGTCGTGGATCAACGGCAGTCGGACCGAGGAGACTTCGTGACCCAGATCGCCAAGGCGCTGCTCGTGGACGACCGGCGGCAGAATCTGACGGCCCTGGAGGCGATCCTCCAGGGGCTGCCGGTCCAGTCCGTGGCGGTGGAGAGCGGCGAGGCGGCGCTCAAGCAGCTCCTGGTGGACGACTTCGCGGTGATCCTGCTGGACGCGCAGATGCCGGACATGGACGGGTTCGAGACGGCGAGCCACATCAAGCGCCGGGAGCGGACCCGGCACGTGCCGATCATCTTCCTGACCGCCGCGGACCGGGACGCCCAGCTCGCTCTCCGGGGCTACCAGGTGGGTGCGGTGGACTACCTGACCAAGCCGTTCGACCCGTGGGTGCTGCGGGCCAAGGTGTCGGTCTTCGTCGAGCTGTGGGTGAAGACCCGGCAGTTGGCCACCCAGTCGGACCTGGTCCGGGAGCGCGACACGCAGTGGCGGCGGCTCACCGACGCGGTCGACGAGGCGACCACGCTGCTCCGCTCCGACGACGGGGAGGCCCGCGACCGGGCGGTACGCATGCTTGAGCAGGCCCGCTGGGGCAACACCGCCTGAGGTTCAGACCTCGCCGGGGCGGGTGTGGCCGGTGGCGGCCCGCCGGATTCGCCACCGCTCGCCCAGTGAGTCGATTTCCTCCTGAACGAAGATGAAGAAGTCGCGCATCTCGGCCACGCGCTCGCCGGCCGGCGTCTCCGGGCCGCCGAGGGCGACGACACCGCCCGCGGCCGCGTCGATGAACGTCTTGTAGATCGCGGTCTTGGTGATGGTCGCCTCGTACCAGGGGTCGTCTGGCATTCGGTAGCGGTCCCGGCGGGACCGGGGGACCGGCTCGCGGATCAGCATGCCGAACTGGGTGAGGTAGCGGACCGCGCCGCTGACCGCCGCCGCGCTGACCCCGAGCCGCTCGCCGATCTCGGCGGCGGTGAGGGGGTCGTCCGCGCTCATCACGGTGAACAGCACCCGGGCTGCCATTCGCGGGAAACCGACCTCGGCGAAGGTCAGGGCCATCCGCTCGACGAAGAGGTGGACCGGGTCGTGGCCGTCGCCGGTTGCCATGGTGGTCCCCTCCCGCATTGCCGATGTGACAGTCGATGCTGCCCAGATCTCACAGTCTTCACAACTTTGTGAAACGAGTGTAGCTTCCGATACATGGAAACTCCCATTGCGGTGTCCGGCTTGGTCAAGACCTTCGGCCGGACCCGGGCACTCGACGGTCTGGACCTGACCGTCCGCTCCGGCGAGGTGCACGGCTTCCTTGGCCCGAACGGCGCGGGCAAGTCGACAACCATCCGGGCACTGCTCGGCCTGCTGCGGACGGACGCGGGGGCTGTCCGCCTGCTCGGCGGTGACCCGTGGCGCGACGCGGTGGCCCTGCACCGCCGGCTGGCGTACGTGCCGGGCGACGTGACGCTCTGGCCCAACCTCTCCGGCGGCGAGGTCATCGACCTGCTGGGCCGGATGCGTGGAGGGCTGGACCCGGCCCGCCGGGCCGAACTGCTGGACTCCTTCGAGCTGGACCCACGCAAGAAGGGACGGGCCTACTCCAAGGGCAACCGGCAGAAGGTCGGCCTGGTGGCAGCCCTCGCCTCGGACGCCGAACTGCTCATCCTGGACGAGCCGACCTCCGGGCTGGACCCACTGATGGAGGAGGTGTTCCAACACTGGGTCCGCCGGGCCAAGGCGGACGGTCGCACCGTGCTGCTCTCCAGCCACATCCTGGCCGAGGTGGAGGCGCTCTGCGACCGGGTGACGATCATCCGCAACGGCCGGGACGTGGAGACCGGCACCCTGACCGAGCTGCGCCACCTGCGCCGCACCTCGATCGACGCCGAGCTGACCGGCCCGGCGGACGCGCTGGGTCAACTCGACGGCGTCCACGACCTGCGGGTGGACGGGCACCGGGTGCGCTTCGACGTGGAGAACGCCGCACTGGACACCGCGCTGCGCCGGCTCACCGAGATCGGCGTACGGAGTCTGGTCAGCCAGCCGCCGACACTCGAGGAGCTGTTCCTGCGCCACTACCAGGCCGAGCAGGTGCGGTCATGACGGCCCTCACCGGGACCCGGCATCTCGTGCGCCTCATCCTGCGCCGGGACCGGGTGTTGCTGCCGGTCTGGATCCTGCCGTTGGCGCTGCTCCCGGCCAGCTACGCCAGCGCGTACGCCGAGCTGTACCCAACCGCCGCCGAGCGGGCCGCGTACCTCGCCGGAACGGCGAGCAACCCCTCGATCGTCGCGCTGCTCGGCCCGGTGTACGGCGACAGCATCGGCGCGCTCACCGTCCAGCGCGCCGGCCTGCTGGCGTTGATCGCCGGGCTGATCAGCGTGCTCACCGTGGTCCGGCACACCCGGACCGAGGAGGAGGCCGGTCGGCGGGAGCTGCTCGGTGCGACAGTGCTGGGTCGGTACGCCGGCCTGACCGCCGCGCTGCTGGTGACGTACGCCGCGAATGTGCTGCTCGGCCTGCTCGCCGCCGGCGGCCTGGTCGCGGCCGGCCTGCCCGGCGCGGGTTCGGTGCTCTTCGGCGGTGGCGTGGCGCTCACCGGAGTGGCCTTCGCGACGGTCGGCGGGTTGGCCGCGCAGCTCACCGAGGGCGCGGGTGGGGCGCGTGGGCTCGGCCTGGGTGCGCTCGGGTTGGCCTTCGTGCTGCGGCTGGCTGGCGACGCCGGGGGGTCCGGCGGCGCCGGTGGGGACACCGAGTGGCTGAGCTGGCTCTCGCCGCTGGGCTGGTCGGCACGCAGCCGCGCCTACGCCGACGAGCGATGGTGGGTGCTGCTGCTACCGGTGCTGTTCAGCGTGGTGGTCGCGCTCGTCGCGTACCCCGTCTCGGTCCGCCGTGATCTCGGTGCGGGAGTGTTTCCCTCCCGGCTCGGTCCCGCCACCGCCGGTGCCGGCCTGGCTGGCCCGCTCGGGTTGGCCTGGCGGCTGCACCGGACCCAACTGTTCGGCTGGACCGTCGGCTTCGGGCTGCTCGGCCTGGTGCTCGGCGGGGCGGCGGATGCCGCCGGGGAGGCGGTGCGGGGCAACCAGCAGGTGGCCGAGATCCTGTCCCGGCTGGGTGGCACGTCGGCGCTCGCCGAGGCGTACCTCGGTGGGACGTTGAGCCTGACCGCGCTGGCCGCCGCCGGGTACGGCATCCAGGCCGCGCTGCGGGTCCGGGCGGAGGAGACCGCCGGACGGGCCGAACCGCTGCTCGCGACGCCGGTGAGCCGGACCCGCTGGCTGGCGGCGCACCTGGTCTTCGCGCTGCTCGGCCCCGCGGTGGTGCTGGGCGTCGCCGGGCTCGCCACCGGGCTGGCCTACGGGATCAGCACCTCCGACGTCGGTGGCGAGCTGCCGCGGTTGCTCGGTGCCGGGCTGGCCCAGGTGCCCGCGGCCTGGGTGCTGTCCGGGCTGGCGGCGCTGCTGGTCGGTTGGCTGCCCCGCCTGTCCGCGGGTGCCTGGGCGGTGCTCGCCGGCTGTCTGCTGCTCGGTCAGCTCGGTGCGGTGGTGGGGCTGGACCAGTGGGCGCTGGACATCTCCCCGTTCACCCACACCCCCCAGGTCCTCGGCGAGGACTGGCCGGCAACCCCGCTGGTCGTCCTGACGGCGGTAGCGGCGGCCCTGCTGACGGCAGCCCTGCTGACCTTCCGCACAAGAGACATCCCCACCCCCTGACCCCCCTTGACCTCGTCGATCATGAGGTTATTGCCGTCCGCCTCCCGGCGTGTCGGCGCTATAACCCCATGATCAACGGGGGGGCGGATGGGAGGCCGGGACCGGGGACCGGGGTTAGCCGGTGGGTTGGTCGTTGCGGATCATCAGGGCGCTGCGGAGGCCGGTGATGTCCAGGACGCGGATCAGGAAATCGCCCACGTGGGTCAGCATCAGCAGGCTCTGCGCGTGGCTGGCCTTGCGGCTGAGCACGACCAGGGTGCCCAGGCCCTGCGAGTCGCAGAAGGTGACACCGCCCAGATCGAGCACGATCCGCGGGGGTGGGTCCGCCAGCACCTCGTTGACCACCGTGGAGAGCTGGGCGGCCGTGAGCATGTCGATCTCACCGGCCAGGCGCAGCACTGCTTCGTCGCCCGTCCGGTGTAGCGTGATGGACAGTTCGGCACGATCCACCCGGTCAGCCTAGCGCGATCTGCCCGGCCCGGCCTGTTGAGGCCGCGAGCCGTCGCCCACCGAGGTCACGAGCCGTCGCCTCGACCTCGCGTTGCCGCCGCTGCCCACCGCCGGCCAGGGTGAGCCCGGTAACCCCAGCGCGGGGTGGCTGCTGGTTGACGGTGTGGCGCTGACACAATGGCCGCATCGTGACCGACATCTTTTCCGCCGGATCCGGCCGCTACCCAGCCGATGCGCCGGCCTCCGAGGCCCTGTTCGACCGCGCCCGCGCCATCGTGCCGGGCGGGGTGAACTCCCCTGTGCGCGCCTTCCAGGCGGTCGGCGGCACCCCGCGTTTCATGGTCCGTGGTGAGGGTCCGTGGCTGTACGACGCCGACGGCCGCCGCTACGTCGACCTGGTCTGCTCGTGGGGTCCGCTGATCCTCGGGCACGCCCACCCCGAGGTGGTGGACGCCGTGCAGGCCGCCGCCGCCCGGGGCACCAGCTTCGGCACCCCCACCCCGGGTGAGGTGGAGTTGGCCACCGAGTTGGTCGACCGGACCCCGATGGAGCAGGTCCGCCTGGTCAACTCCGGCACCGAGGCGACCATGTCGGCGATCCGGCTGGCCCGCGGCTTCACCGGCCGCTCCAAGATCATCAAGTTCGCGGGCTGCTACCACGGACACGTGGACGCGCTGCTCGCCGCCGCCGGTTCCGGCGTGGCCACCCTGGGCCTGCCCGACTCGCCCGGCGTGACCGGCGCGGCGGCCAGCGAGACGATCGTCCTGCCGTACAACGACATCCGGGCCGTCGAGGAGGCCTTCGCCGCCGAGGGTCCGCACATCGCCGCGGTGATCACCGAGGCCGCCGCCGGCAACATGGGCGTGGTCGCCCCCCGCGACGGCTTCAACCAGCAGCTCGCCCGGATCGCGCACGCGCACGGCGCCCTGCTGGTGGTCGACGAGGTGATGACCGGGTTCCGGGTCTCCCGCGCCGGGTGGCACGGCCTCGACGCCTCCGATGCCGACCTGTGGACGTACGGCAAGGTCATGGGTGGTGGCCTGCCCGCCGCGGCGTTCGGCGGGCGGGCGGACATCATGGCGCGGCTCGCGCCGGCCGGCCCGGTCTACCAGGCCGGCACCCTCTCCGGTAACCCGCTGGCCTGCGCCGCCGGCCTGGCCACGCTGCGACTCGCCGACGACGCGCTCTACCGCCGCCTCGACGACACGGCCGCCGTCGTGGGCAAGCTGGCGTCCGACGCGCTGGCCACCGCCGGGGTCCCGCACCGACTCTCGTACGCGGGCAGCATGTTCTCGATCTTCTTCACCGACGCCGACGTGGTCGACTACGACAGCGCCCGCACCCAGCAGGTGCCGGCGTTCAAGGCGTTCTTCCACGCGATGCTCGCCGCCGGCGTCTACCTGCCGCCGAGCGCGTTCGAGTCGTGGTTCGTGTCGGCGGCGATCGACGACGCCGCTCTGGAGCACATCGCCGCAGCGCTGCCCACGGCGGCGAACGCGGCGGCAGCGGCTGGTCACGGGGGGTAAAAAACCTTGAGCAAGACGGTGGTCCACGTGCTCCGGCACGGCGAGGTGCACAACCCCGACCAGATCCTCTACGGCCGGCTGCCCGGTTTCCGCCTCTCCGAGCTGGGTGTGCAGATGGCCAAGGCCGCCGCGCAGGGCCTGGCCGAGCGGGAGATCGTGCACGTGGTGGCCAGCCCGCTGGAGCGCGCCCAGCAGACCGCCGAGCCGATCGCCGCCCAGTTCGGGCTGCCCGTCGGCGTGGACGAGCGGCTGATCGAGAGCGCCAACTGGTTCGAGGGCAAGAAGGTGTCCCCGGGTGACGGGTCGTTCCGCGACCCGCGCAACTGGTGGGTGCTGCGCGACCCGGTGACCCCGTCCTGGGGTGAGGCGTACCGGGTGATCGCCGAGCGGATGTTCGCGGCCGTGCACGCCGCCCGGGTCGCCGCCGAGGGGCGTGAGGCGGTGCTGGTGTCGCACCAGCTCCCGATCTGGACGCTGCGCCGCCACGTCGAGCGCAAGCGGCTCTGGCACGACCCGCGCAAGCGGCAGTGCGGACTGGCGAGCCTCACCTCGTTCCACTTCGACGGCGCGAAGGTGGAGGGCATCGGCTACAGCGAGCCGGCCGCGCACCTGATCGCTCTCTCCGCGACAGCCAGGACGGCCAAGGGGGCCTGATGAACGCCCGGAGGTGGACCGCCGGTCTGCTCGCCGCCGTCGCCGCGGTGGCGCTGGTCGGCTGCACGTCGTCGAAGGGGCAGGAGAAGACCTGCACGACCACCACCGACGGGATCTTCGAGTGCGCACCGGACCAGCGCTCGGCACCCCCGAAGCTCGCGGGTGAGCTGCTGGACGGCGGCAGTTACGACGTCAGCCAGGCCCGCGGCCAGGTGGTGGTGCTCAACTTCTGGGGTTCCTGGTGCGCGCCGTGTCGAGCCGAGGCCGACGACCTGGAAGCGACCTACCAGGCCACCAAGGGCTCCGGGGTGAGCTTCCTCGGCATCAACGTGCAGGACGAGCGGGACAAGGCCAAGGCGTTCGAGGAGGGTCGGGTCACCTTTACGAGCCTCTTCGACCCGAGCAGCAAGCTGGCGCTCAACCTGGACATCCCGCCGAACACCGTTCCGGCGACAGTGGTGCTGGACCGGGAGGGTCGGATCGCCGTGGTGATCCGGGCCGCCGTCAAGCAGGAGGGCCTGCAACCGATCGTCGAGCGGATCGCGGCCGAGAAGCCGGCGTCGGGCTGATGGGCGAGACCTTCAGGGAGTTGGCCCTCAGCGGTCCGCTGCTGCTCGCCATCGGCGCGGCGGCGCTCGCCGGCCTGGTCAGCTTCCTGTCCCCATGTGTGCTCCCGCTCGTCCCCGGCTACCTGTCGTACGTCACCGGTCTGGCCGGCGCCGACCTGGAGGGCCGCCGGCCGGCGGCCGATCCCGCGCCGGCCACCGGGGGTGTCGCGGTCAAGGAGCGGGTCGCGCGAGTCGGCGCGGTCAAGGGCCGGGTACTCGCGGGCACACTCCTCTTCATCGGCGGCTTCACAGTCGTCTTCGTGGCCACCGCGATCCTCTTCGCCAGCATCGGCCGGGTGTTCTTCGACTACAAGCGCGAGTTGCAGATCGGCGTGGGCGTGCTGGTCATCGTGGCGGGGTTGAGCTACCTCGGGATGATCCCGGCCCTGCAACGGGAGTTCCGGATCTCCCGGCTGCCGTCGGCCGGGCTGCTCGGCGCACCGGTCTTCGGGGCGGTCTTCGCGCTCAGTTGGGTGCCCTGCACCGGCCCCACGCTCGGCGCGGTGATGGGCATGGCCACCGCCAGCGGCCAGAGCGACCGCGCGGTGGTGCTCGCTGTGGCGTACTGCCTCGGGTTGGGGATACCGTTCGTCGTCTTCGGGCTGGGCTTCGAACGCCTGCTCGGGGTCTTCCGCGCCGTCCGGCGCAACAGCCGCTGGGTCACCCGGGTCGGCGGCGCCCTGCTCATCCTGATCGGCCTGGCGCTCGTCACCGGCGGATGGCAGAGCTTCGTGATCTGGTTGCAGACCACCGTCGGGGTGGGCGAGGTGAGCATCTGATGACGGTCGTCGACGACCGACCGGAGACCGTGGCCCCGGCGCCACGGCGTCGGCCCAACCGGCTGCTGGCCCTGCTGCGCAACTCGTGGCGACAGCTCACCAGCATGCGTACGGCGCTGATCCTGCTCTTCCTGCTCGCCGTCGCCGCGATTCCCGGCTCGGTGCTGCCGCAGCGCGGGATCAGCCCGGAGAAGGTCAACCAGTACTTCGTCGACCACCCGGACTGGGCCCCTCGACTGGACCGGATCGGCGCGTTCGAGGTCTTCGGCTCGATCTGGTTCTCCGCGATCTACCTGCTGCTGTTCACCTCCCTGATCGGGTGCATCACGCCCCGGTTGCGCGACCATGTCCGGGCGTTGCGGGCCCGGCCGCCGGCCGCGCCGAAGCGGATGGCGCGGCTGCCGCAGCACACCGTGCTGCCCGCACCGGCCGGTGGCGCCACGGCGATCGCCGAGGTGCTGCGCAAGCGCCGCTGGCGGGTGCAGGTGCGCGGCGACGAGGTCTCCGCCGAGAAGGGCTACCTCAAGGAGACCGGCAACCTGCTGTTCCACCTGTCGCTGATCGCGGTGTTGATCGGCGTCGCGCTCGGCTCCTGGTACGGCTGGAGCGGCAACCGGCTGCTGGTGGCCGGCGCGGACAACACGTTCTGCAACACCCGCCAGCAGTTCGCCGAGGCCAAGCTCGGCCCTCGGGTGGACAGCGCGGACCTGCCCCGCTTCTGCCTGCGGCTGGACGACTTCCAGGCCCGGTTCCTGCCGTCCGGCCAGCCGCAGTTCTTCAACGCCACGGTCACCGTCGACGGCCCGGACGAGCCGACCCGCCGCGCGGACTTCTCGGTGAACGCGCCGCTGCGGTTGAGGGACGCGAGCGTCTACCTGCTCGGCCACGGGTACGCCCCGGTGATCCGCTACACCGACCGGTTCGGCAACAGCCAGCTCAGCGACGACCCGTTCCTCACCACCGGTGACATGGGTCTGACCAGCGAGGGGCTGGCCGCCTTCCCGGACGCGAACGTCGACCCGGCCACCGGGCAGCGCGCACCGGATCAGCAGATGGCGTTCACCGGCATCTACCTGCCCACGGCACCCGAGCAGGGGCCGTTCGTGCGCTCGCAGTATCCGGACGAGCGCAACCCGGTGCTGAACCTGGTCGCCTACCGGGGCAACCTCGGCCGGGACGCCGGCATCCCCGGCTCGATCTACCAACTCGACCAGCGGCAGGTGCGGTCCGGCAAGGTCAAGGAGGTCGGCACCAAACTGCTGCACAAGGGCGAGACCTGGACGTTGGACGACGGCTCCACCGTCGAGTTCCTGGACACCAAGCGGTACGTCACCCTCTCCGTCCGGCACGATCCCGGCGCGACTCCGCTGCTGTTCAGCTGCGGTGCTCTGCTTGTCGGGTTGATGGGCTCGCTGTTCGGGCGACGTCGCCGCGTGTTCTTCCGGGTGGTACCGGCCGACCCCGCGGAAGGATCTCCGACGAGCGGTAGTAGCTTGATGGAGGTCGGTGGGTTGCCGCGTACCGACTACCCAGGGTTCGCCGACGAGTTCACCCAGCTCGTCGCCGCCGTCAGCGGTGCCGAACGGGCTGGTGCTGACGCTGACTCCACTGACCGGGCCGGCGTGCGAGAAGGAGCCGAGTGATGTCCGCACTCTCCGACAATCTGGTGACCTTCGCGATCTTCGCGTACCTGGTCGCGATGATCGGGCACGCCGTCGAGTACGCGCTGGGCAACGCGCGTACCCGAATCGCCGCGGCGGCTCCGGTCCGTGAGCTGGTGGGTGCGGGAGTCGGTGTCGGTGGCGGCGTCACCGTCAACCCGAAGTCGCCCGCACCGGTCCCGCCGTCGGCCGACGCTTCGGCGCGTCGGGCACGAATCGCCGGCCTGGTCGCGGTGGGCGCCACCGCGGTAGCCGCCGTGCTGCACCTGGCGGCGCTGGTCACGCGCGGCCTCGCCGCGGACCGGATGCCGTGGGGCAACATGTACGAGTTCGTGCTCACGGTGACGTTCATCGGTGTCGCCGCCTGGCTGGTGGTGCTCTGGAAGCGGCCGTCGCTGCGCAAACTCGGGCTGTTCCTGACCCTGGTGATGGTGCTGCTGGTCGCCACCGCCGAGCTGGTGCTGTACGTGCCGATCGTGCCGCTGGTGCCGGCGCTGAACTCGTACTGGTTCGTCATCCACGTCTCGACAATCGTCTTCGCGTCCGGCATCTTCCTGCTCGGTGTGGTGCCGGCGGTCGGCTACCTGATGCGCAACGGGTACGAGCGGGGCAAGCGGAGCTTCCCGTACACCCTGGCCAAGCGCCTGCCCGGCGCGGTGGGCCTGGAGCGGCTGACCTTCGCGCTGCACGCCTTCGCTTTCCCGATCTTCACCTTCGCGGTGATCGCCGGCGCCATCTGGGCCGAGGCGGCGTGGGGTCGGCCGTGGGGCTGGGACCCGAAGGAGACCTGGGCCTTCATCTCCTGGGTCGTGTACGCCGGTTACCTGCACGCCCGTGCCACGCCCAGCGTCAAGCGCAACGTGGCCACCTGGCTGGCGGTGCTCGGCTTCCTCACCATGCTGATGAACCTGTTCGGCGTGAACATCTTCTTCACCGGCCTGCACTCGTACGGCGGGCTGGACTGACCCCAGTCGGCAAAATATAGAACTACACTTCTTGGAAGCGTAGTTCTATATTTTGCGGGGATGTGGCAGTGAAGCTTTGCCCGTCCCGCCGCTGGACTATCGGGCCGCTGCGACGTTCTGGGGGATCGATGATCCTTCACTCGCTGCCCGCGTGTTCGCCATCGTCGGGGGAACCCCGGCCTACCGGCGGGAGTACGTCCAGGACGACGTGCCCGACGGGCCAGACGATTTCGACGACTGGGTCGTGCGCGCCGTGCTGAATCCGGCCCGCCCGTTGTTCCGCGAGGCTCGCTACCTGCTTGCCGAGGATCCCGACCTGCGGGACACCGCTCTCTACCATTCCGTGCTGTCCGCGGTCGCCGAAGGCAACGGCACCCGAGGCGGGATCGCCGGGTACATCGGACGGAAGGCCACCGACCTCCAGCATCCGCTCACCGTCCTCGAGGATGCCGGTCTCCTCCTTCGCGAGCCCGATCCGCTCCGCAGTGGGCGCAGCCGTTACCGCATCACCGAACCCCTGATCACCTTCTACCAGGCTGTCATGCGGCCCTCCTGGACGGCCTTGGAGCAACGGCGTGGTTCGGACGTCTGGAGGCGTTCCAACCGCCGGTACTCGAGCGCGGTGCTGGGGCCAGCGTTCGAGGACATCGTCCGGCAGTGGGCTCTGCGCTTCGCCACGCCGGACACTTTCGGTGGTGTCGTTGCGGACGCCAGCGCGGCCGTCCTCACCGACCCCGCCACCCGTACCAGCCAGGAACTCGACCTGGTGGCGTTCGGCGAGCCGCCATTCGGCGACGGCGCTCGGCCGCTGCTCGCCATCGGAGAGGTCAAGTGGGGTCGCACGCTGGGGCGGCCCGAGTTGGAACGGTTGGGCCGCGCACGTGATCTGCTCGCCGCGCGTCCCAGCCTGGACGTGCGGGATACCCGGTTGCTGCTCGCGAGCGCCGCGGGGTTCACCGACGAACTGCGGCACGCGGCCAGTCAGCGTCCCGATGTCGTCCTCGTTGATCCGTTGCGGCTCTATTCGGGCGACTGAGAGCGTCGGAATCGCTGGGGAGGATTTCGGGTGCGGTGCAGGGTCTCGTCCACGCGCAGAGTGACCTGGTAGGACACCTCCGGCAGGTCGGCCAGCTCGATCCGTTCGCCGCGCAGCGCCAGTTGGGCGTGCAGCTCCCGGGCGATGGCGTCGCGAATCGCGACCAGCAGGGGAGACAACCCGTCCGGGTCGCCGAAGACGAAGGCGTCCGACATGTGCCCACCCTGCCCCGGCGTCGCATCGATCCACCAGGATCGGTGACATGTGTCCGCCGGGCTTGACCCGGCCCCGGTCGGCAGTGTCGCGGTGCCGCACGCCCAGCCGGCCGTTGATCCACTCGCCTTGCGAGGAAGTCGCGGTGCCGCGCGCCTGGATCGGCCGTTGATCCACTCGGTTTCCGTGAAGTCGCGGTGTTCAGCGGGCCAGAGGCACCGACTTCATGAAACCCGAGTGGATCTTGTCGTGGCGCGCGGCCTTGTCGTCGCGCGCGGCCTTGTCGTTTTGCGCGGCCTGGTCGTTGTGCGCCGGCCTTGTCGTTCTGCGCGGTGGGATCGCCGTGCCGTCGGTTCAGCCGCCGAACCAGCCGGGCACGTCGAGCCGGAACCAGTTGGCCGAGGCCACGGTGAGCAGGTCGTCCTCCATGGCGTCGACCCGGTCCGGGCCGAGGGTCTCGACCCACCGCTCGCGCAGCCGATCGAAGATCTCGGCCGAGCGGCGTAACCCGTCGGCCCCGCGCGGTGTCACCCGGACCAGCCGGCGTCGGGCGTCGGTGGGGTCGTCGACCCGTTCCAGGTAGCCGACGGCGACCAGCCGGTCGACCGTCTTGCCGGCGGCCTGTTTGGAGATGCCGAGCCGCTGGCCCAACTCGGTGGCTGTGGTGCCGTCCGCGCCGACGGCCTGGAGCACGAATCCGTGCAGCGGTCGCAGCTCCGGATGTCCTTCCCGGGCCAGCTCGGCGTGCAGGTCGTCGATGAGCGTCCGAAAGCCGGCCAGCAGCAACAGTGGCAGCGCGAAGCCGGGCCGCGCGGGATCAGTCGTTGCCATGTTCGACAACCACGTTTACTATTTCGTCAACCACGTTGACTATCGTACCGGGTCCCCGATCCGGGCTCTGGAAAGCAGGTAACCCATGCCCGTCTTCACCGCCCACACCGCTGAGACCGCACCCGCCGCCGCCCGTCGGTCCATCGAGGGAGTACGCGGCCGGTTCGGCTGGCTGCCCACCCCGGTGGCGCTGATGGCCGACTCGCCGCAGTTGCTCACCGGCTTCCTCACCGCCAGCACGGGCTTCGAGCAGACCGACCTCGCCCCGCTGGACCGGGAGGTGGTCATCCTGGCGGTCTCCACCAGTCACGAATGCCATTTCTGCGTTGCCCTGCACACCGACAAGCTCACCCGACTCGGCGCGACCCCCGAGCTGATCACCGCGCTGCGTGCCGGCTCGGTGCTGCCCGACCCGCGCCTGGAGGCGCTGCGCCGCTTCACGCTGGCCGTGCTCGACCACCGGGGCGCCGTGCCGGATGACGAGCTGGACGACTTCCTGGCCGCCGGCTACCAGCCCCGGCACGCGCTGGACGTGGTGCTCGGCGTCGGGGCGTACACGATGTCGACATTCGCCAACCGGCTCACCCGCGCCCCGCTCGACCAGCCCCTGGCCGCCCACGCCTGGACGCCGGTGGCCTGACCGGTCAGGCCACCGGAAGGAAGTCGCGCAGCAGGGCGAGCATCTCGTCCGGGCGCTCCTCGTACAGCCAGTGGCCGCAGTCCTCGATCACCTCGCCGCGGACGGTGTCGGCGTACCGGCGAACCTGTTCGGCGACCTGCCCACCGAGGCTGGCCGCCGCGCCGACCGCCAGCACCGGCATCGTCAGCTTCGTTGATCGGTACGACGCGTTGTCGGCGACGTCCTGCTCGAAGGCCCGGAAGTAGGCGAAGCTGGCCCGCAGATGCGCCGGGTCGCGCAGGTGACCGGCGAACTCCTCGATGTCCGGCGCGGCGATGCTGCCCCTGCGCACCATCAGCGCGTCGGTGAACCGGTCCACCCACCGCGACTCCCGCCCGCTGACCAGGTCCTCCGGAAGCCCGTTGCCGAGCGAGAAGAAGCCGAAGTTCCACACCCCGGGTCCGGCCTGGGTGAGCGCGGGAAAGGTGTAGATGCTCTCGTCGGGGATCGGCGCCTCGCTGAGCACCAGTCGACTCACCCGCTGCGGATGGGCGGCCGCGTACGCGTACGCCACCATCGTCCCCAGGTCGTGCCCGACCAGCCGGAGGTCACCGACCAGGCCGAGCTGGTCGAGCAGGCCGTGCAGGTCGGCGGCGACAGTCTTCTTGTCGTAGCCGCCGGCCGGGGCGTCGCTGTCCCCGAAGCCGCGCAGGTCGGGTGCGACCACGTCGAAGGAGCGTCCCAGGTCGGGCAGCAGGTGCCGCCACATGTACCAGCACTGCGGGTACCCGTGCAGCAACACCAGTGGCGGGCCGCTGCCGCCCCGGACGTAGTTCATGGCGATCTGGCCGACCCGCGCCCGCTGCTCGGTGAACCCCGCCGGAACCCGCTCCGCGCCCATCGCCGCCTCCGTCCGCCGGCTGCCCGGCTACCCGCTGTGCCGCCCGCCATGCCTGCGGGGGCGGGACCGCGCGGACGGCTCGGGAGGCGCGGCCCGCGTCCACTGGCCGGGTGCTGCTTCCCGGTTCATCGCGTGTGTCACAGCACCCGGCTTGGGCCGTGCGGCACCCGGTGCGGGAGACTGGGCGACATGGCGGCTCGTGGCTTCCCGTACACCGATCTCAAGGACTTCCTCGCGGCGCTTGAGCGCGCGGGGGAGCTGCGCCGGATCGACGTCCCCGTCGACCCGACACTGGAGATCAGCGAGGTGGTCACCCGCACGGTGCGGGCCGGCGGCCCGGCGCTGCTCTTCGAACGCCCGACCCGGGGCGAGATGCCGGTGGCGATCAACCTGTTCGGCACCGAGAAGCGGATGGCGATGGCGCTCGGCGTCGAGTCGCTCGACGAGATCGGCGCCCGGATCGGCGCGCTGGTCAAGCCGGAGCTGCCGGTCGGCTGGTCCGGCATCCGGGAGGGCCTCGGCAAGGTCATGCAGCTCAAGTCGGTGCCGCCGCGCAAGGTCAAGACCGCACCCTGCCAGGAGGTCGTCTACCGGGGCGAGGACGTCGACCTGAACCGGCTGCCGGGGTTGCAGGTCTGGCCCGACGACGGTGGGATCTTCCACAACTACGGGCTGACCCACACCAAGCACCCGGAGACCGGCAAGCGCAACCTCGGCCTGTACCGACTCCAGCAGCACGGCCGCAACACCCTCGGCATGCACTGGCAGATCCACAAGGACTCGACCGCCCACCACGCGGTCGCCGAGCGACTCGGGCAGCGCCTGCCGGTCGCGATCGCGATCGGCTGCGACCCGGTCGTCTCGTACGCGGCCAGCGCCCCACTGCCCGGCGACATCGACGAGTACCTGTTCGCCGGGTTCCTGCGCGGCGAACGGGTGGAGATGGTCGACTGCCTTACCGTGCCATTGCAGGTGCCGGCGCACGCGCAGATCGTGCTGGAGGGCTACCTGGAGCCAGGTGAGCGGCTGCCCGAGGGGCCGTTCGGCGACCACACCGGCTACTACACCCCGGTCGAGCCGTTCCCCGTGCTGCACATCGAGGCGATGACCATGCAGCGCAAGCCGGTCTACCACTCGATCGTCACCTCGAAGCCGCCGCAGGAGGACCACGGCCTCGGCAAGGCCACCGAGCGGATCTTCCAGCCGCTGCTCAAGCTGATGATCCCGGACATCGTCGACTACGACCTGCCGGCCGCCGGGGTCTTCCACAACTGCGCGATCGTGTCGATCCGCAAGCGCTACCCGAAGCACGCGCAGAAGGTCATGAACGCGATCTGGGGCGCGCACCTCATGTCGCTGACCAAGCTCATCGTGATCGTCGACGAGGACTGCGACGTGCACGACTACAACGAGGTCGCCTTCCGGGCCTTCGGCAACGTCGACTACGCCCGCGACCTGCTGCTCACCGAGGGGCCGGTGGACCACCTCGACCACTCGTCGTACCAGCAGTTCTGGGGCGGCAAGGCCGGCGTCGACGCGACCCGCAAGCTGCCCACCGAGGGTTACACCCGTGGCTGGCCGGAGGAGATGAGCATGGCCCCCGAGGTCACGGCCCTGGTCGACAAGCGCTGGAAGGAGTACGGGATCTGATGGTCGTCCTCGACGCACCGGCCGAGAAGCCGGGCCGGGTCAAGTCCTTCCTCAAGCTCGTCGCGATCGAGCACTCGGTGTTCGCGTTGCCGTTCGCGTTCCTCTCCGCACTCGCCGCCATGCGGGTCTCCGGGGGGCACGTCCGGTGGGTGGACCTGCTGCTGATCACGGTGGCGATGGTCGGGGCGCGGACGTTCGCGATGGCCGCCAACCGGATCCTCGACCGGCGGATCGACGCGCGGAACCCGCGTACCGCCGGCCGGGAACTGGTGACCGGCGCGGTGAGCGTGCGGACGGCCTGGACCGGCGCGGCCGTCGCGTTGGTGGTCTTCCTCGCCGCCGCCGCCCTGCTCAACCCGCTCTGCCTGGTGCTCGCGCCGCTCGCCGTGGTGCCGTTGGTCGTCTACCCCTACGCCAAGCGGTTCACCAACTGGCCGCACGCCATCCTCGGGATCGCCCAGGCGGTCGGCCCGGTCGGCGCGTGGCTGGCGGTCACCGGCACCCTGGACGGCTCCGGGCCGGCCTGGCTGCTCGGCGCGGCGGTCGGGCTGTGGATCGGCGGCTTCGACCTGATCTACGCCTGCCAGGATTCCGAGATCGACCGGGAGATCGGCGTGCACAGCGTGCCCGCACGCTACGGTCGGCGCTTCGCGTTGCACGCCTCGACTGTCGCGCACGTGGTGACCTTCGCGCTGTTCGTCTGGTTCGGCGGGCTGATCGGTCTGGGCTGGCTCTGGTGGATCGGGCTCGCACTGACCGCCGTGGCGTTCGGCTACCAACATCTGGTGGTGACCCCGACCGATCTCAGCAAGGTCAACCGCGCGTTCTTCACCGCCAACGGGTTCGTCGGCATCGCGCTGTTCGTCTTCGCCCTGCTCGACCTGGTGATCCGGCTCGACCTACGCCCCTGAGGCGCGTTGGAAGGTGGCGGCGGGGTAACGGGCGCTCTCTACGGTCCAGTCGATGGTGCCCCGGACGGCGTACGCGATCCCGTCGAGATGGTCGCTGACCGCCCCGTCCAGCGCCGGGCCGAACGACGGCACCACGGCCCGCAACCCGACGAAGCGCCGCATCGAATCCCGCCAGCGGCCGGCCGCCAGCTCGACCGCCTCCGCCGACGACACGGCCAGCTCGCCCTCCAGGGCCAGGACCAGGTTGTGCCCGCCCGCGGTGGCCCGGTCCCGCTCCAGGGAGGCCAGGTCGTTGTACCAGGAGAGCAGGTCGTTGCCGACCTGGGCGATCTCGCGCAGCAGCGGGTGGTGGTAGACCGGGTCGGGCAGCGGCCGTCCGCCGGCGAACTCCACAAGCGGGTACGACACCTCGGCCGCCGACGTCGCCCGCCGCAGCTCGACGTACTCGCGGACGGCGGGTCGGTGACCGGTCTCCTTGTTGAGCGCCTCCTGCCGGGTGCCGTCGAGATGCCGGGCCACCGCGTTGGCGACGCGCAGCCGCCACCAGGCCGGCATCCGCTGGTGCGGCTCCCGCCACGCCAGCACCAGCAGTTGTCGTAGCGGGCCGGTCAGCCCGGCGTGGCGCGCCCGCGGCCCGTCGTGCAGCAGTGCCAGCGTGCCGTCGCGGAGTGCCCGGATCTGCTCCGGGGTGAGTCGGTCCGGCCCGTCGCAGGCGTCATCGACGAGGAAGAACCAGGTGAATAGGGCGGTCAGCACCCGCAGGTCGGCTTCGGTCGCGGCCGGGTAGAGCCGCCCGGCGTACCTGGCGAAAGCTCCCCTGGACAGCCGGTGCAGCGCGGTGTCGTCCAGCGGGAGGTCGAGCGTGGGCAGCACACCGAGCAGCCACTCCTGCACCTGGTCGGCGTGGGGCGAGAGCCGCGGTGGGATCGGACAGTCGGCACGGAGCGCCCAGAGGATCTCGCCGGTCGTCACCCGATGCCTCCTGCGCGAGATGTGTCCGGTGCGAATCGCCAGCGGCAGCATGTCAGGTCGGCGTTACGCCCACCCACCCATTTGGCCTGTCGGATCCGGGATCCCGGGGGTGCGCACCAGCGGACCAGCCGGACCAGGCAGGCTGGGGGCATGCGGGAACCATGGGTGATCGGGGTCTCCGGGGCCTCCGGCACGCCGTACGCGGCGGCCGTTCTCGGCGGACTGCTCGACGCGGGCGAGGCGGTGGACCTGATCGTGTCCCGGGCGGCCCGACTCACCGTGCTCGACGAGACCGGCCGACCGTTCCGCGACGGGCACTGGGCCGAGGACCTCGCCGGTTGGCTCGACCGGGACCTGACCGGAGCGGACGTGCGGTACTGGCCGGCGGGCGATCTGGCCGCAGGGCCGAGTAGCGGCTCCTACCGGGTACGCGGCATGGCAGTGGTCCCGGCCAGCACGGCGGCCTGCGCGGGCATCGCGATCGGGCTGTCCAAGGACCTGTTGCAGCGCGCCGCCGAGGTCAACCTCAAGGAACGGCGGCCCGTGGTGGTGGTCCCCCGGGAGACACCGGTGACCCGCAGCCACCTGGAGCACCTGATCGCGCTGCACGACGCCGGCGCGGTGGTGCTGCCGGCGAGCCCCGGCTTCTACGGTGCCGGCGCGGCAGCCAGCGCCCAGCAGTTGGTCGACTTCGTCGCCGGCAAGGTGCTGGACGCGCTCGGCGTCCCGCACAGCCTGTTCCGCAGGTGGTCCGGCCAGCTCGGCGCGGACCGGAGCTGAGCTGTCGGCTCAGCGCGTGTCGTCGTGCCGCCCGACCCGATCCGGCCGAAGCGGTACGCGGACCGGACTGACGTCCGGTCCGCGTGGCGTAGTCCGCACCAGTTCAGTACATGCCGGCGTTGGCCGGACCCGGCCCCGTGGATGCGGCCGGCCCCACATTGCGGGGCTTTCCGACCTCGTCCACCTCGTCCAGCATGCCCTCCCCCTCAAGCAGGGCTCGCACCTCGGATTCCCGAAACCGGCGATGCCCGCCTGGAGTCCGGATGCTTCCTATCCGGCCGGCCGCCGCCCATCTCGTCACAGTCTTCGGGTCCACCCGAAACAGCGCGGCGACCTCACCCGGTGTCAGCAGGCGATCTCCAGTGTCCACAGCCCCCTCCTCGCGTCGACGAAGCCCCTGGCTGAACACACTGCCCCCGGCTGGTGCGAGCCCAGAGCCGTCATGAGGGACGTATGGCAATTACAGCACCAGGGACCTGGCCTGTCCGCCAAACGCGAAAAATGCACTGACTGGGAAGTTAGTAAATGGTACTGGTGCAACCCCTGCCTTGACCGTCGGTTCTTGAACAGTTACTCACTGTTTGGTCCAACGGATACTGAAGGCGTCGCGTTACGCGTAACCGGCTAAGGTCACTCTCCGTGGACGCCATCGACCTGACCCTCGTCGACCTGCTGCGCGGCAACGCCCGCCTGTCGTACGCCGAGTTGGCCCGGCAGGTGGGCCTCTCGGCCCCGGCCGTGCACGAGCGGGTCGGCAAGCTGGAGAGCAGCGGCGTGGTCCTCGGCTACCGCGCGGACGTGGCCCCGGAGGCGATCGGGCTGGGAGTCACCGCGCTGATCGGCATCGTCGAGGACTCCGGCGCGGACAGCGACGACATGCTCGAGTCGCTGCGCGTGCTGCCCGAGATCGAGTCCTGCTACTTCATGGCCGGGGTGGAGTCGTTCCTGCTGAAGGCGCGGGTCGGCACGATCGCCGAGTTGGAGCGGTTGATCGTGCGGTTGAACCGGACCCCCGGGGTGGCCTCCACCCGCACCGCCATCGCGCTCTCCACGAAATGGGAGAACCGCCCCCAGTCGGTCGGCCCGACCACGGCCTGACCGTCGCGTACCCCTGGTGTCGCCGGATCGGCCGGCGGTAGCGTGCGCCGATGACCCCGCAGGGACGTCGCGTGGCAGTGGTGACCGGTGCTGCCGGCGGCCTGGGCCGCGCCATCGCCGCCGCGCTGCACGCCGACGGCTGGTCGGTGCTGCTCACCGACCTCGACGCCCGGGCGGTGGGCGCCGCCGCGGCACCGCTCTCCGGGTGGTCGGCCGTCCTGGACGTCCGGGACGAGGACGCCTGCGCCGGCATCGCCGCGACGGCGGCCGGCCGCGGTGACCTCGCCCTCTGGGTCAACAACGCCGGCATCCTGAGCACCGGGCCGTCGTGGGAGCACGACGGCGCGACCCGCCGCCGGATGCTCGACGTCAACGCCCACGGCGCCATGAACGGCACCCTCGCCGCGCTGGCCGTCATGCGCGAACAGGGCCACGGCCACGTGCTCAACGTCGTCTCGCTGGCCGGGTTGGTCGCCGCGCCCGGCGAGACGGTGTACGCGGCCAGCAAGCACGCCCTGCTGGCCTTCAGCCTCGGCACCCTCTCCGACCTGCGGATGGCCGGCTACCGGCGGATCCACGTCTCCTGCCTCTGCCCGGACGGCATCTGGACCCCGATGCTGCACGATCGGCTGGACGACCCGGGGGCGGTGGCCTCGTTCACCGGGTCGATGCTGACCGCCCAGCGGGTGGCCGCCCGGGCGGTCCGGCTGGCCCGCCAACCACGCCCGGTGGTCAGCCTGCCGCGCTGGCGGGGAGCACAGGTACGCCTGCTGGACGCGCTGCCCCGGCTCGCCGTCGCGCTCACCCCGCTGGTCCGGGCCGCCGGCCGGGCCGGCCAACGCCGGCAACTCCGCAGGTCCACGCCACCGGACCGGCGCTGACCGCCCCTGACCTGCTTGCTACGTTTCCGAGCGTGACTCATCTCGACCGGTGCGACGAGGCCAGCCGGACCTGGGTGACGGAGGCGATCGCCACCGTCGAGGCGGACGCGAACCGCTCGGCCGACACCCACCTGCTGCCATTCCCCCTGCCCCGGGCCTGGGGGATCGACCTCTACCTCAAGGACGAGTCGTCCCACCCCACCGGCTCACTGAAGCACCGCCTGGCCCGTTCGCTGTTTCTCTACGGGCTCTGCAACGGCTGGATCGGGCCGAGCACCACGATCGTCGAAGCGTCGTCGGGCTCCACGGCGGTCTCCGAGGCGTACTTCGCCCGGATGCTCGGTCTGCCGTTCATCGCCGTGATGCCCTCCTCCACCTCGCCCGAGAAGATCGCGCAGATCGAGTTCCAGGGCGGGCGGTGTCACCTGGTGGACGACCCCGCGACAGTGGTGGTCGAGGCGCGCTGGCTCGCCGAGGACTCCGGCGGGCACTTCATGGACCAGTTCACCTACGCCGAGCGGGCAACCGACTGGCGGGGCAACAACAACATCGCCGAGTCGATCTACGCGCAGTTGGAGTTGGAGCGGCACCCGATTCCGGCCTGGGTCGTCGTGGGCGCCGGCACCGGGGGCACCAGCGCGACCATCGGCCGGTATGCCCGGTACCGCCGGCTCGCCACCAAACTCTGCGTGGTCGACCCGGAGAACTCGGCGTTCTACCCGGCCTGGCTGGCCGCCGACTGGTCGGTACGGACCGGAAAGGGCTCCCGGATCGAGGGGATCGGCCGCCCCACCGTGGAGGCGTCGTTCCTGCCCTCGGTGGTGGACCGGATGGTCCAGGTGCCGGACGCGGCGTCACTGGCCGCGATGCGCGCCGGATCGACGCTCCTCGGGCGCCGCGTGGGCGGCTCCACCGGCACCAACCTGTGGGGTGCGTTCGGCCTGATCGCCGGGATGCTCGCCGAGGGCCGGACCGGCTCGGTGGTCACCCTGATCTGCGATCCGGGCGACCGGTACGCCGACACCTACTACTCCGACGACTGGGTGACCGCCCAGGGCCTCGACCTGACGCCGCACCTGGCCACGATCGAACATTTCCTGACCAGCGGCACCTGGCCCCGCTGAGATCGGCGGGCGCGGTCAGCGCGGATCGATCCGCTCGGCCAGCCCGGGGTAGCGGACCACGTAACCGCTGTCGTCCAGATCGATGTCGGCGGTGAAGGTGCCGCTGGCGAAGCGCACCCGACCCGGCCCGAGCCCGCTGTAGATCTGCTCCGCCGCCACCACCTCCAGACCGGGCAGCAGCACCCAGGCAACGGTGATCCGGTGGGCCAGATCGGCCGGCTCGGCGGCCAACCCGAGCCGGTGGACCGGCAGGGTGTTGAACAGCGGCGAACCGCTCAGGTCGACGTCGAGCGCGTCGGCCAGCCGGTCCGGGTCGTCCGTGCCCGGCAGACCGGCCCGCGGGTGACCGGCGGCGACCAGTGCCGCGTCCAGGTCCCCCTGCTCGGCGGTGGTCACCCGCCACCGGTCCGCGGACCGCTCCAGCTTGACCCTGCGCAGCCAGCCCAGCCCTTCGGCCTCGACCTCGACCCGCGTGGTGGTCCAGTCCGGCGCGGTGGTCAGCTGGTAACGGGCGGTCCAGGGGATCGGGTCCACGGCGAGCAGCGTGCCCCGAGCCGTCAACCCGCGACCATCGTCGAGCAGCACCTGCTCGCTGCCGGCGGTGTCCGTCCGGGACCAGAAGATCGACTTAGGCATGGTCGGCATGAGCCGGACGTTACGCGACCGGGCCGACATCGGCAGGGCATGCGCGAACGCCGCCGCGAAGGACGAGCTCCGCGACGGCGTTCGGGTGGATCAGTGGATCAGTGGGTACGCGCTGGCGGTCGCCCGCCGAAACCGCGCCGGTCGTCGCGCGGGCGGTCGTCGCGCGGCCGGTCGTCCCGAACACGGCTCTCCGGGCGGAAGCCACCCCGGGTGTCGCGGTCACCGAAGCGACGCTCACCGGTCGGGCGGTCCCCGTACTGGCGGTCACCCTGCGGACGGTCGCCGAAGCGACGCTCGCCGGTCGGACGAGCGTCCCGGTCGCCGAACTGCGGCCGGTCGCCGAACCGGCGCTCGCCCTGCGGCCGGTCGCCGTAACCCCGGGTGTCCCGATCGGCGTAACGCCGCTCGCCCTGCGGGCGGTCGCTGTGCTGCCGCTCGCCCTGCGGGCGGTCGCTGTGCTGACGGTCCCCGTACTGGCGGTCGCCCTGGGGGCGGTCGCCGAAGCGACGCTCGCCGGTCGGCCGGTCGCCGTAACGCCGCTCGCCCTGCGGGCGGTCCCCGTACTGGCGGTCGCCCTGCGGGCGGTCGCCGAAGCGACGCTCGCCGGTCGGGCGGTCGCCGTAACGCCGCTCGCCCTGCGGGCGATCACCGAACCGGCGCGGGCCGCCGGAGCGGTCGTCGAAGCGACGCGAGCCGCCGGAACGGTCGCCGTAGCCCCGGGGCTCCGCCTCGAGGCGAACCGGGACGCCGCTGGGCTCGCGGGCACCGACCAGCTCGGCCAGAGCCTGGTCGCCGACCCGCACCCGGGTCTCGGCCGGCGCGACGCCGGCCTTCTCCATCATCGCCAGGGTGGTGCGGCGCTGCTTGGGCAGCACCAGGGTCGCGACCGCGCCGGACTCGCCAGCGCGAGCCGTACGCCCCGCGCGGTGCAGGTAGTCCTTGGGGTCCTTCGGCGGGTCGACGTGCAGCACCAGGGTGACGCCGTCGACGTGGATGCCCCGAGCCGCCACGTCCGTGGCGACCAGCACGTTCATCCGGCCCTCACGGAACTCGGCCAACGTCTTGGTACGCATCCGCTGGGTCTTGCCGCCGTGCAGCCCACCGGCGCGTACGCCGACCGCCGCGAGTTGCTCGACCAGACGGTCCACGCCGAGCTGGGTGCGGGCGAAGACCATCGTCCGGCCGTCCCGCGCGGCGATCGAGGCCGCCACCGGGAACTTCTCGTGCGGCGGAATCAACAGCATGTGGTGATCCATGGTGGACACCGACGCGGTGGAGGGCGCCGTGGAGTGCGTCACCGGATCGGTCATGAACCGCCTGACCAGCGCGTCGACGTCACCGTCGAGAGTGGCCGAGAAGAGCAGCCGCTGACCGTTCGCGGGGGTCTTCGACAGCAGGTCGGTCACCTCGGGCAGGAAGCCCATGTCGGCCATCTGGTCGGCCTCGTCGAGCACCGTGACCTCGACGTCGTCGAGCTGGCAGATGCCCCGCTCGATCAGGTCGCCGAGCCGGCCCGGGGTGGCGACGATGATCTCCACGCCGCGCCGCAACGCGTCGATCTGACGGTCGTACGGGACACCGCCGACGGCGGTCTTGAGGAAGATGCCGACGGACTTGCCCAGCGGCAGGAGCGCGTCGTTGACCTGCATGGCCAGCTCGCGGGTGGGAACCAGGACCAGGGCGCGCGGACGCATCGGCCGGGCCCGGTTGCGCTTGGCCAGCCGGGCGATCATCGGCAGACCGAAGGCCAACGTCTTGCCCGAACCGGTCTGCCCCCGGCCCAGCACGTCACGGCCGGCCAGCGCGTCCGGAACGGTGGCCCGCTGGATCTCGAACGGGCTGGTGATGCCCTGCTGGCTCAGCGCCCGGACCAGCGGCTCGGGCAGGCCGAGGGAGGCGAAGGTGATCGGATCGGGGGCCACCGTCGGGGCGGCGGTCTCGGCCGGCGCGGTGCCGGCCTCGCTCGGGGAGGCGTCGAGTTGCTCCCGGGCGGTGTCGGTCGTCGGAGCTGAGTGGGTAACGGACGTAACAGTGCTGGGGTCAGCAGAGGTGGTCAACAAAAGCCTTTCGAGCGGGGCGCATCTTCGCGATGGCCTGCCGCGGCTGTGCCGCCGGATCGCCCGCAAGATCGCCCAGGGGCGCACACCACGCGCGCCGGGTCAGTGATCTCAGCAAGTGTACGGCGATCCGGCGAAGCCGCCAGCCGGTTGCCGGACGGTAGTGGGCGGACTCACCATCGTCCCGCTCGGTGGCTCACCCGTTGAGCACGTTGCCCACCAGACCGTCAAGCGCGTCACCAGCGAGGAGTACGACCATGACGCTGATCGCCACCAGCAGCCCGAGGGCGGCGGCCAGGACGATCATCACCCGGGTGTTCCGGGATCGTTCGGCCGGCGTGTCCGCCCATCCCTGGGCCAGGATGTGCCCGGTCAGCGACCCGGAATTCTCCACCGCGTTGGCGGGGATCGCGATCGTGGCGAAGCCCGGCCCATCGCCGCTGCCGTAGACGGTGCCGGCCAGGTCAGAGCCGCCGTCGTGCCGGCCGCCGCTGGCCGCGCCCCGGGCGGTGGAGCCACCCGAAGGCTTGCCTGTCGACGCGGCCCCGAGCGGGCTTCCGCCGCCATCCCCGGTCGAGCGGGAAGCGCCGGAGGCCACGCGCGGCTGTCCGCTGTCACTCCCGGCCGACCGGGAAACGCCGGTGGTGGACGGCGGCCAACTCGGCAGGGCGGGCGCGGGCACCACGGGCGGCGCGGAGACGGGTGCCCCGGTCCACCCGTCGCCGGAGGCCGGGCGTGCCGTCCCGACGGTGGACGGCCACCCACCCGACGGTGCGGAAACCGCCGCGCTGGCCCGCACGCCGGGCGTGTCGATCATCGCTGGCGGCGGCGGGAACGGTGGTGCCGGCATCGGGCCGGGCGGGCCGGGTGGCGCCGGCACCGGCGGACCGGGTGGCGGCACGGGCGGGCTCGGAATGGGCGGCGCCGGCGGACCCGGAATGGGCGGCATCGGCGAGGGCGGCGGGATGGGTGGACCCGGAACGGGCGGGACCGGACCGGGGGACGGCGTGGGCCGGGGGGCCGGCCCGGGCGTCGGCCTCGGGTCGGGCGGGTACGGCCCCGGGGCGGGAGCGGGCTCCGGTTCGGCTGGCGACGGCTGGGTCGGCCCAGGACCGGGTGGCGGGGGTGTCGGCTCCGGCGGCTGGGCGGGCTCGGGTGCCTGCCCCGGGTCGGCTGGCTCGGGGCGCACCGGTCCGGCCCGGTACACGCCGGGCGTGCTGCTCCGGGCGTCCGGAGCGCCCAGGGCATCGGGCGTGGCCCGACTGCTGCCGGGAACCGTGGCGCTGGCCCGGGCGGGCGCGGCCGAGTCGTTGCGCTGCCCCGGCAACGAGACGTCGACGGGGCCGGGTGACCCGGACGAACCGGCTGAGCCGGTCGCGCGGTAGGTGGTCGCGCTGACCGGGGCGCTGGCCGGCAGGTCACTGCGGAGAGCCCCGGCGGTCGCGACGCTGGCGCGGGCGCGTACCGGTGCGGCGGCCTGCTCCGGTTGATCTCCGGCGGGGGCAGACTGGCCGCCGCTGGGGCCGGTGACTACCGGCTGTCCGGCGTCCGGGCCGGGAACGTCCGCGCCGACCCCGCTGCTGCCGAGAGCAGCGCCAGCGTCGCCGGAGGCGTCGTCACCGGTGGCGATGTCGTCCGAAACCGGGCTGGCGGCGGTGCTGGCCGGGCCGGCGTCCGTGCTGGCCGGGCCGGCGTCCGTGCTGGCCGGGCTGGCGGCGGTGCTGGCCGGGCCGGCGTCCGTGCTGGCCGGGCTGGCGGCGGTGCTGGCCGGGCCGGCGTGAGGGTCCGCCGGGCTGGAGGCGGTGCGGGCCGGGCGGGCGGCAGGGGACGCCGCGGAGGCGTCGGTGGGGGACGCCGGGTCGACGGTGCCCGGCCCGGATGGGTCGGCTTGCTCGACCCTGGGGTCGACAGTCTCCGCCGGATCACTCTGCTCGGCCATCTCCGCCCTCCGTGCCACGCTCGCACCCGGACCCGAGACGTCGGGTCGGATGTGCCTGGATGTCACGGTGCCACAGATCGTCCCGAGCGGACAGCCGGAGCCGGTCGTGGCGGATCAACCAGTGGCGCTGGGGCTGCCAGTCGAGCTGCCGCTGCCCGTCCCGCTCGTGCTGGCCTTCGGTGTGCTCGGCGGTTCGCCGCTGCTCGGTGCGCTGGTGGGCGCCGAGGGCAGCGTCGACGGCGTGTTGTCCGGGGTGGCCGGCGGGGTCTCCGAGGCGCTCTCGGTCGGCGTGGGCGGCGGTGGCGTCGTCGTCGGCGGTGGCGTCGTCGGTGGCGGCGTCGTGGGCGGTGGCGTCGTCGCGCTGTCCGTCGGCGTCGGGGTGTTGGTCGGTCCGCTCGGCGGCGGCGTGGCCGACCCGGTGGGCGTCGGATTGGTCGTCGGCGTGGGCGTCGGCTTCGGGGTGGGCTTGATGGTGGGCGGCGTGACCGGCACGGTGGGAACGGTCACGATCGGTGCCGGCACCGCGCCGATCACCCGGGTCGCGGCATACAGCCGAGACCAGCTGACCACCGAGATCTTGACGACGTCGCCGGTGGTGGGCGCCTGCACCATCTTGCCGTTGCCGATGTACATGGCGACGTGGTGGATCGTCGTCCAGCTGCTGCCGGACGCGAAGAAGAGCAGGTCGCCGGGGAGCAGCGCGCTCTGCGGCACGGTCCGGCTCCGGGTGGCGGCGTACTGGTCGCGGGAGACCCGCGGCAGGTCGAAGTAGTCGGCGCCCGGGGACCGGTACGCCGCCCACATCAGACCGGAGCAGTCGAACTGATTCGGGCCCTCCTCGGACCACTTGTACGGGTCGCCGAGCTGGGCCAGCGCGTAGCGGACCGCGGCCATCGCGCGGGGGTGCGCGGCCATCCCGCTGATGTTCTGGTTGGTGACGTAGCCGGCGCCGAACTGCTGCTCGGTGGCTTCCTGCTGGCGCTCGATCTCGATCAGCTGGGTGGCGTTGTTCTTGCGCAGCGTGAGCAGGCTCGCCTCGGCCGCGCGGAGTGCCGTCTCGCCCGTCGTGAACTGCGACTGGGCGGCGGTGAGCAGATCCTTGGCTTCGGTGTGCTTCTGGTAGGCGGCCTGCTCGTCGGCGCGGGCCCGGGCCAACGCCCCGGCCACCCCGGTGGTGCCGCCGTCGACCTTCTCGCCGCGGGTGATCTGCTGCAGGCGGCTCAGCCCACGGAGGTCCTGGGCGAAATCGCCGGGCGGCAGCGCGGCGTCTGCCTTGACGGCGTCCGCGGCGGCCGCGTCGGCGTCCTGCTGAGCCCGGAGCAGGGCGTCCTGCGCGGTCGCGAGCACCTTGCCGGCCGCGTCGAGCTGGGCCTGGGCGTCGGTGCGTTTCTGCCGACTCTTCAGCAACTCCTCGCCGAGCGTGCCGACCTGGGTCTCGGCGGCGTAGATCTGTGCGGCCAGCGGGCCGGTGCCGATGTTGCCCACCGGAGGCGTCGGGGCACCGCCGAAGGGCGGGACGCCGGGCGGCTGGAGCGCGCCGACCGCCGGCGGGCGGGCGCCGATGTCCGGCACGGTCGTGGGCACCGCGGGATCGGCGTAGACGGGGGTGGCCATCACGGCGGCGGCGATCGCGCCGAGCAGGGCGGCCCAGAGCTTCGGACGCAGGACCGGCGAGATCACCGGGCTCCGTCGTCGCTGCCGTCGCCCGCGCCCGCTGTAGACCATTCCGCTCCCCGTTCGACCGCTCGTCGCCGCGCTCGGTGGGCGCGGCCGCCGGGACGGTACCAGTGTGTGTGTTCCGCCCCACCTTGTTACTACCGCACCTCGCCACTCATGTCGATGCGTTGCAGGGTTACGGGAGGCTGAGAGTCTGGTGAAGTGGGTCGCTGTCGCCGACCGTGCCGCCGGGGTGCTCGGCCCCTCGACGTACGCTCGATTCGACCGCAGGTGGAAGGGACGTGCCATGGACGCCGGACTCAAGCGTGAGCTCGAAGCGAAGGTGTACGCCGGTGAGCGGCTGACCCGCGAGGACGGGGTCGCCCTCTACGAGAGCGACGACCTGACCTGGCTGGGGCGGCTGGCGCACCACAAGCGCACCGAGCTGAACGGCGAGCGGGTGATGTTCAACGTCAACCGGCACCTCAACCTGACGAACGTCTGCTCGGCGTCCTGTGCGTACTGCTCGTTCCAGCGCAAGCCGGGCGAGAAGGACGCGTACACGATGCGCATCGACGAGGCGGTCCGCAAGGCCAAGGAGATGGAGGACGAGCAGCTCACCGAGCTGCACATCGTCAACGGCCTGCACCCCACGCTGCCCTGGCGCTACTACCCGAAGGTGCTGCGTGAGCTGAAGGCGGCGCTGCCGAACGTCAAGCTCAAGTGCTTCACGGCGACCGAGGTGCAGTGGTTCGAGAAGATCAGCGGCCTGAGCGCCGACGAGATCCTCGACGAGCTGATGGACGCCGGCCTGGAGTCGCTGACCGGTGGTGGCGCGGAGATCTTCGACTGGGAGGTCCGGCAGCACATCGTCGACCACGCCTGCCACTGGGAGGACTGGTCGCGCATCCACGCCCTGGCGCACAGCAAGGGCATGAAGACCCCGGCCACCATGCTGTACGGCCACATCGAGGAGCCCCGGCACCGGGTCGACCACGTGCTGCGGCTGCGCGAGTTGCAGGACGAGACCGGCGGCTTCGCGGTCTTCATCCCGCTGCGCTACCAGCACGACTTCGTCGACTCGGCGGACGGCAAGATCCGTAACCGGATCCAGGCGCGCACCACGATGGCCTCGCCGGCCGAGTCGCTGAAGACGTTCGCCGTGTCCCGGCTGCTCTTCGACAACGTGCCGCACCTGAAGAACTTCTGGGTGATGCACGGGCTGTCGGTTGCCCAGCTCTCGCTGAACTTCGGCGTGGACGACCTGGACGGCTCGGTCGTCGAATACAAGATCACGCACGATGCCGACTCGTACGGCACCCCGAACACGATGCACCGCGACGACCTGCTGCACCTGATCTGGGACGCCGGTTTCCAGCCGGTCGAGCGGGACACCCGCTACAACGTGGTGCGCGAGTACGACAAGGCTCCGTCGCTGGCCGAGCGCCGCGCCGAGCCGCAGCAGGTCTGGGCCTGAGCCGCCACGTACCCTCGCAGTCGATGACCGAGCAGAGTGGTTCCGAGCAGCAGGGCGGGTTTCCCCGTCGGGACGCCGAGGGGCGCGTTCGTACCCTTGGTGATCTGCTCGGGGTCTGCCTGGCCGGTCTGGTGATCGGTGCGCTGGCGTTGGTGTTGTTCGACTGGGCGTTCGCCTCGCTCGGGGCCGGCGACTTCGGGCACACCAACGGCTGGCTGGCCGTGATCCTGCCCGCCTGGCTGTTCTGGGACGATTTCCGGGCCTGGTCGTTCGGCGCGGCCCGGGTGGTGGCAGCGGTGGTCGCCGCCGCCGTCGGGGTGTTCGTCGGGCTGCTGATCGCCGGTCTGGCCGCCGACCTGCCGACGCTGCTCTCCGGGACGTTGGCGGCGGGGGCCTTCACCGTGGCGTACGCGATGATCTGGTTCCCGGGGGTCCGCTGGCTGACCCGCCGGACCGGCTGACCGGGACCGCCCGCCGGGCGGATCGACTGTCCCGCCGGCACCGGCGGGCGACGGAGAGAACGGAGTGGTGCAGGTGAGCGCCGCGCTCAAGTACACGCTGGGCCGGATCGGGCTGTTCGTCGCCGTGCTGGCGGGCCTCTGGCTGGTCGACATGAACGTGTTCCTGAAGCTGATGTTGGCGCTGGCCTTCTCCGCCGCGCTCTCCTTCTTCCTGCTGCGCGGTTGGCGCGACGAGTTGGCGGGGGAGATGGCCGACGCCACCGAGCGCCGCCGTACGGAGAAGGAACGCCTCCGCTCCGCCCTGGCCGGCGAAGACCAAGATCCCACCCCCACCGAAGGCCCCCAAGGCCCCGACACCACGCGTTGATCAAGAGGTTTGCGTCACCGCAAGCGGATTCCTTGACGCAAACCTCTTGATCAACCGCGTTCGGCGGGCCGGGTTGGGTGGGTTGGGGGCGGTGGGTTGGGTCGGCTACCAGTTGGTGGAGTTGTCGGCCTTGGGCCAGGGCTTCGAGACCGGCTTGATCAGGTACGCGATGCCGCCGGAGCCACCGGAGACGCCGCCGCTGGCGTTCGTGCGCTTGGTCCGCAGCCAGATCTGCTCGAACTGCGCGCGCTTGTAGACGTTGCGCACCACCTCGTTGCTGGACGACGCGGGGTCGTTGACGATCACGTCTCCGTCGGCGGTGAAGCCGACCACCACGAAGAGGTGCCCGGAGGTGCCGTAGTTCGCCCCGTCCAGCTCGCTGGCGAGGAAGGACTGGCTGGTCACGACGGGGATGCCCGCGGCGATGAACCGCTCCAGCTCGTCCAGTGAGTGCAGTCGGGTCACCCGACCCTCCAACCCCGGGAAGCTGGCCGCGTACGCGGTGTTGAACGGCCAGTTGCCCGCGCCGTCGTACGCGTAGTCGAAGGTCATCCGGGCGGCGTGGTTGACGGTCGGGTCGGGGTAGGTCGGGTCCACCCAGGAGGTGTCGGCCGCCGACGGCTTGCGACCCCAGTACTCGACCACCATCTCGGTGGAGGTGGGCGAGCACCACGCCTCGCCGCCGCCGTCGTACTCGGGGTAGTGCCCGGCGTGCACGTTCTGCGAGTAGCGCGGCACCGGCAGCTCGACGCCCCAGGCGATGTGCCCGGCGCTCGGCGGCACGGTGAAGCGGTCCGGCACCGTCGAACTCATCGCGCCGAGCATCCGGACCACCGGCGCGGCGGTCTGCCCGGGTGCCCGGTAGAGGGTCAGCCGCAGCTGGTACGACCGCAGAAGCACCCCGGCGGCGGCGTCGTCGATGCTAAAGGTGTCGGTCCAGATCGTCGACCAGGGATCGCCCTGCGGCTCGACGCTCGTCCGCTTGATGTCGGTGTCGCCGGACGCCCAGCGACCCAGGACGTACCACGGGGTGTGGTCTCCGCTGGTGTAGCCGCCCTGCATCTCCACCTGGATCCAGGTGCCGGCGGGGGTCTCCGCGTTCCACGAGGCGATCAGTTCGGTGGCGTCGAACCCGATCCGGGTCACCGGTGAGGTCCAGGTGCCGTACTCCCAGGTGCGGGTGCTGCCGGTGTGTGGGTCGGCGTACTCGGTGGTGCCGGCGGGGCGGGCCAGGGTGAGGCCCGCTCGGGCGCCGGGCACGACGCGGGTGCCGTCCCGGCTGCCCCGGTGCCAGTCGGCGGGCCCGGACCAGTCCTGGTAGGTGATCTGCTCGTCGTGGCGGGCGGCGGGTGGGCGGCCGGCCATCGCGGGCGCGGTGGTGGCGAGCAGGGTGAGCGCGGTGACGCCGGCGAGGGCGCCCGCGCGCAAGCGGGATCTGGCCATGAGTGCTCCGCGGGTGTCGAGAGGGGCATCGTCGCTGGTCAGTTTTCCGCTCGGAAGGAAGTTTCGCCAGATGTTGGCGCATGGAAAATCATTGCCGCCGCGATGATCCGCCTGGGATGGACCAGCTAACGATCAATATTGATATGACCATGTGACAGATGGTGAAGTGTCCTTCACCGAGCGGGATCTCCCGCCCATCGAGGAGGTAGTCCATGGCCCTCCGCACTCCCACCCCTCTCCGCCGCGTCCTGGTGCTCGCTGTCGTCACCGGGCTGGGCATCGTCACCGTCGCCGCCGGTCCGGTATCCGCCCGACCAGCGCCGGACCGCACCTCCGAGCCGGCCGCCGCCGCCAGCTACCGGGTGCTCGGGCCCCGGACCCTCGCCGACCGCAACGCGGTGGCCCGCACCGGAGCCGCCATCGACTACTCCGAACACGGAGTCCTGCACATCTCGGCGACCGCCGGTGAGGCCGCCGCGATCGGCAAGCTCGGCTTCCGGCTCGAACCGCTCGCCCCGCCGCCCAACGCCGAGCGCGGCGCCGGCGACTTCGGCGCGCTGGCCTTCCCGCCCGCCGACTCCAACTACCACGACTACGCGGAACTGACCGCCGTCGTGAACCAGGTCGTCGCCGACCACCCGGCGATCGCCCGCAAGATCAGCATCGGATCGTCGTACGAGGGCCGCGACCTGATGGCGGTGAAGATCTCCGACAACGTCGGCACCGACGAGAGCGAGCCGGAGATCCTCTTCAACTCCCAGCAGCACGCCCGCGAGCACCTGACCGTGGAGATGGCGATCTACCTGCTGAACCTCTTCACCGACAGCTATGGCAACGACTCCCGGATCACCAACATCGTCAACGGTCGCGAGATCTGGATCGTGCCGACGGTCAACCCGGACGGCAGCGAGTACGACATCGCCACCGGGTCGTACCGGTCCTGGCGCAAGAACCGGCAGCCCAACAGTGGTTCGTCGAACGTCGGCACCGACCTGAACCGCAACTGGTCCTACAACTGGGGTTGCTGCGGCGGCTCGTCCGGCACCACCTCGTCGGAGACCTACCGTGGCCCGTCGGCGTTCTCCGCCCCGGAAACGCAGGCGCTGCGCAACTTCGTCAACGGCCGGGTGGTCGGCGGCGTGCAGCAGATCAAGGCGAACATCGACTTCCACACGTACTCGCAGTTGGTGCTCTGGCCGTACGGCTACACCACGGCGAACACCGCGACCGGGATGAGCGCGGACCAGTACAACACCTTCGCCACCATCGGCCAGCAGATGGCCGCCACCAACAGCTACACCCCGGAGCAGTCCAGCGACCTCTACATCACCGACGGGGACAGCCTCGACTGGATGTGGGCCACCCACAACATCTGGGCGTACACCTTCGAGATGTACCCCGGTTCGTCCGGCGGCGGCGGCTTCTACCCGCCCGACGAGGTGATCCCCGCCCAGACCACGCGCAACCGGGAGGCCGTGCTGCTGCTCAGCGAGTACGCCGACTGCCCGTACCGGGCCATCGGCAAGCAGGCGCAGTACTGCGGCGGTGGTGGCGGCACCACGGTCTGGTCGGACACCTTCGAGACCGCCACCGGGTGGACCATCAACCCGTCCGGTACCGACACCGCCACCCTCGGCGCGTTCGAGCGGGGTGCCGCCCAGGCGACCACGTCCTCCGGCGCCAAGCAGCTCACCCCGTACGCCGGGTCCAACGATCTGGTGACCGGCCGGCTGGCCGGCTCGGCGGCCGGTGACTACGACGTCGACGGCGGCGTGACAAGTGCCCGGTCCCCGGCGGTGACCCTGCCGTCGTCCGGGACGCTTACCCTCTCGCTCGCCTGGTACCTGGCGCACGGCTCGAACGCCTCGTCGGCGGACTACCTGCGGGTGAGCGTGGTGCACAGCGGCGGCACCACCGCGCTGCTCAGCCAGGCCGGCGCGGCCAGCAACCGCAACGGGAGCTGGGCGGTAGCCAACCTCAACCTCACCCCGTACGCCGGGCAGTCGGTCCGCATCCTCGTCGAGGCGGCGGACGCCTCCGGAGCCAGCCTCGTGGAGGCCGCTGTGGACAACGTCACCATCACGTCCTCCTGAGCGGGTGGGGTCCCGTCCCGCCCCGACGGGGCCCCACCACCCCTCCCGAGCCTCCAGATCCGGGACATATGCCTCCCTGTGGCGGTCACGCCAATCGACGTACGACGATCGAAGCTTGATCGATCTGGCCTGTCCCGACGGTGCGCTACCGTCTTAGCGACCAGTCCGCAGCGAAGCCGGTGCGAAACCCGGCGCTGTCCCGCAACTGTGATGCCCCACCGGCCGGTGGGGATGAGCCAGGTCGCCTACGGATCGGTCGCGATACGCGCTCTCGAGGAAGGGCGCCTCGTGGGCGGGCGTACGAAAGTCCCTGTCGGCGAAGCACCACACTCCTCGACCGACAGGAGGCCCCCATGTTCAGACGTACCCCTCGGCTCTTCGCCGCGACCCTCGCGGTCGCCGCGCTCGCCCTCGGCGCCTGCGCCGAGAAGGCCGACGACAAGCCCAGTGCCGGCACCGCGGCCGCGACGTACCCGGTCACGGTCGGCGCGCTCACCCTCGACAAGCGCCCCGAGAAGATCGTTGCGCTGTCGCCCACCGCCACCGAGATGCTCTTCGCGATCGGTGCCGGCCCGCAGGTCACCGCCGTCGACGACCAGTCGAACTACCCGACCGACGCGCCGAAGACCGACCTCTCCGCCTTCCAGCCGAACGCCGAGGCGATCGCCGGTAGGAATCCCGATCTCGTGGTGCTCTCCGACGACCGCAACAAGATCGTCGAGCAGCTCGGCAAGCTGAAGATCCCGGTCTACCTGACGCCGGCGGCGACCACGCTCGACGACTCGTACCGGCAGATCACCGAGCTGGGCACGCTGACCGGGCACGCCGACCAGGCCACCGACGTCGCCACCCGGATGAAGGACGACATCGCCAAGCTGGTCAAGGACCTGCCGCAGCGCACCGAGAAGCTCACCTACTTCCACGAGCTGGGCCCGGAGCTGTACAGCGCGACGAGCAAGACCTTCATCGGCTCGCTCTACAGCCAGGCCGGCCTGACGAACATCGCCGACCCGGCCGACGCGGACGGCAAGAGCGCCGGCTACCCGCAGCTGTCGCAGGAGTTCATCGTCAAGGCCGACCCGGACTTCGTCTTCCTGGCCGACGCCAAGTGCTGCCAGCAGAGCGCCGACACGGTCAAGGCTCGCAGCGGCTGGGCGGGCCTCACCGCGGTGAAGAACAACCAGGTGATCGCGCTGGACGACGACATCGCCTCCCGCTGGGGGCCACGAGTCGTGGACCTGCTCCGGGTGATCATCGACGCGGTCGCCAAGGTGCCCGCGTGACAGTCGTCCGTCGGTGACCGGGCCGCTGCCCGCGGCCCGGCCTGCCGGGCTGCGGATGCGTTGGCTGGTCGCCGGGGTGTTCGCGGTGCTCGTCGCGCTCGTCGTCGGGGTGTCGCTCGGCCCGGTGAGCCTGCCCCCGGGCAGCGTCGCCGCCGAGCTGCTCAACCTGATCCCGGGCGTGCACCTCGACAGTGGGCTGACCGAGCGGGAGACCGCGATCGTCACCGAACTGCGACTGCCCCGGGTGGTTCTGGGCCTGCTCGTGGGCGGTCTGCTCGCCATGGCCGGCGGGTGCTACCAGGGTGTGTTCCGCAACCCGCTGGCCGACCCGTACCTGCTCGGTGTGGCCGCGGGCGCCGGCCTCGCGGTCACCGCGGCGATCGCCCTCGGCGGCGCCGGTCGGGAGGGCACGCTCTCCGGGCTGCCGATGACCATCCCGTTGGCCGCGTTCGCCGGTTCGCTGCTGGCCGTCACGATGACCTACGTGCTCGGCGCGGCCGGCGGGCGACGCGGCTCGCCCGCGATGCTGATCCTGGCCGGGGTGGCGGTCTCCGCGTTCCTCTCCGCCGGGCAGACGTACCTGCTGCAACGACACTCCGACAGCATCCAGCCGGTCTACTCCTGGCTGCTCGGTCGGCTGGCCACCGCCGGTTGGCACGACGTGCTGCTGGTGCTGCCGTACGCCGCGCTGACCACGATCGTGGTGCTGCTGCACCGCCGTGAGCTGGACGTCCTCGCGGTCGGCGACGACGAGGCGAGGAGTCTGGGCCTGCACCCGCAGCGCACCCGGTACCTGCTGATCGCCGCCGCCTCCCTGGGCACCGCGGCGGCGGTCTCCGCCACCGGGCTGATCGGCTTCGTCGGCATCATCGTGCCGCACACCGTCCGGCTGCTCGCCGGATCGAGCTACCGGGTGATCCTGCCGATGTCGTTGCTGTTCGGCGGCGCGTTCCTGGCGCTCACCGACGTGGTGGCCCGCACCGCCGCCGCTCCCTCCGAGGTGCCGATCGGGGTGGTTACCGCACTACTGGGCGGCCCGTTCTTCGTGCTGGTGCTGCGGACCGCCCGACGGGTGCTCACATGAGCCGCGAGCCCGCCGCCGGCCGGTCCGGGGACCTCCCGTCCGGCGGTCTTTCGTCCGGCGGTCTTTCGTCCGTGGGGGGCGGCGGCGTCGTGCCGGCGGTCGAGGTGCGCGGGCTGCACGTGCGCCTGGACGGCACGCCGATCCTGACCGGCGTCGACCTCACCGTCGCCGTGGGCGAGTGGGTCACCGTGATCGGCCCGAACGGCGCCGGCAAGTCGACCCTGCTGCGCGCCGTCGGCGGCCTGCTGCCCGCGCCGGGGACGATCACCCTCTTCGGTACGGCGAGCGCCGCGCTGCGTCGGCGGGACCGCGCCCGGGTGGTGGCCACGGTGGCGCAGTCCCCGGTGGTGCCGCCCGGCATGTCGGTGCTGGACTACGTGCTGCTCGGACGCACCCCGTACATCCCCACGCTGGGCCGGGAGTCGACCGCCGACCTCGACGCCGTGCACGAGGTGCTCGGCCGGTTGGACCTCACCGGCTTCCACCGCCGTGAGCTGGCCACCCTCTCCGGAGGCGAGCGGCAGCGGGTGTTCCTCGCGCGGGCGCTCGCCCAGGGCGCGACGCTGCTGCTGCTCGACGAGCCGACGAGCGCGCTCGACATCGGGCACCAGCAGGAGGTGCTGGAACTGGTCGACCAGTTGCGCCGCGAGCACGGCCTGACCGTCCTCGCCACGATGCACGACCTCTCCCTGGCCGGCGAGTACGCCGACCGGATGGTCATGCTCGCCGGCGGTCAGGTGGTGGCCGCCGGAACCCCGGCCGAGGTGCTGACCGAGCACCTGCTCGCCGCCCACTACCGGGCCAGCGTGCGGGTCGTCCCCGGCGCCCACGGCCCGCTGGTGGTCCCGGTCCGCCCCACCCGGCCCTGAGCGCGCACGCGCCGGGTCAGGGACCCAGGTCGATGACGGAGAAGAGGGCGCCCTGGGGATCGCGGAGTGCGGCGAAGCGGCCCGCCGGGATGTCGCGGGGTGGGACGAGGATCGTGCCGCCCAGCTCGGCGGCGCGGGCCGCGGCGGCGTCCGCGTCGGTCACCGCGAAGTACACCGTCCAGTACGCGGGCAGGTCGGCCGGGAAGTCGTCGGCCAGCGGCGGCATCATCCCGGCGACGATCTGCGTCCCGAGCCGCCACCCGGTGTACGTCATCGGGCCGACCGCCTGGTCGTCGGGCTGCCAGCCGAACACCAGCTCGTAGAAGACCTTCGCGCCCTCGGGGTCGGGGGTGACCAGTTCGTTCCAGCTCATCGCGCCCGGCACGTTGAACACCTCGGCGCCGGCCATCGCCAGCGGCTGCCAGACGCTGAACGTGGCGCCCGCCGGGTCGGCGAAGACCGCCATCCAGCCGCGGTCGAATACCTCGAACGGCGGCACCACCACCTGCCCACCGGCCCGTTCGACCCGGCCGGCGACCAGTTCCGCGTCGTCGGTGGCGAGGTACGTCGACCAGATGGGCACCTGGTCCGGGATCGCGGGCGGCCCGGCCCCGGCCACCGGTTTGCCGTCGAGCAGGAAGACCGTGTAACCGCCCGCCTCGGGCTCCGGGGTGACCCGGCCGGTCCATCCGAACAGCTCGGGGTAGAAGCGCCGCGCGTCGGTCAGGTCCGGGGTGGCCAGGTCGGCCCAGCAGGGCGTGCCCGGCGGGACGGTGCTCACGGTCAAAGACCCCTCTCGGCCCGGGTGGCCACCGCGGCCCCCTGCCGGAATCCTGGCACCGTCCCGCTGCGGCGCGGGGCGGAAACGGACGAATCGTCAGCTGAACCGGCGACCCTCGTCCCGTCGGTACGCCCAGGCGGCGAGCGCCGCGAGCAGCACCACCCAGACGCCGAGCATGATCATTGCCAGCGGCTCGACGGGGTAGTCACCGACCCCCGACCACATCAGTTCGGCCGCGCCCCGGGTGGGCAGGAACGGCGCGATCGTCTCGATGAAACCGGGCGCTTCTCCCGGCGCGGAGAGCAGGCCGCCGCCGAACGCGAGCGGCAGGAAGACCACCTGGGCCACCACGATCGCGGCCTTGCTCGGCAGCGAGTAGCCGATGGCGAGGCCCATCAGCGTGAACGGCACCGAGATGACGGCCACCGTGACGGCGGTCAACAGGAACGCCGCCAGCGTGATCCGGGCCGCCGTGAGCGTCGCGCCGATGACCACGACCGGGATCAGCGAGAGGTACGTCAACGCCAGGCCGGCCAGCACTCGACCCGCGAAGCGGGGCGCCGCACCGGCCGGCAGGGTCCGGGTGTACGGGTTCCACGGCTGGTCGCGGTCCTCCGCGACGCCGACCCCGTACTGGAAGATGTTGGCGCTCATCACCGAGAAGGTGACCATCGACGCGGTGGCGAAGGTGGCACCGACCGCGTCGTCGCGGGCGAACGGCACCACGAAGAAGATCATGGCAGCGGCCGGGAAGAAGGCGCTGCCGACGACGGCCACCGGGATCCGGATGGTCTCCAGAAGCTGGTAGCGGGCGTGGACCAGGGCAAGCGGCACGGTGGCCTCCTCAGGCGGTGGTGGTGAGGCCGCCGGCAGCGGCGGTAGCGGGCCGGTCGCCGCTGGCGGGTCGGTCCCCGCCGGGCGCGTCCTCGCTGGTGATGGCGAGGAACGCCTCCTCCAGCGAGGTCGGCCGCACCTCCAGGTCGCTGAAGGGGGTCCCGGCCGTGACCAACGCCCGGACCAACTCGTCGGCGTCGGTGGTGAGCAGGTGCAGCCGCCCGTCGATCCGTTCACTGCGAACGACCCCGGGCAGGTCGGGGAGGTCGTCGGTGACCAGGCTGACCCGACGTACGCCGACGATGCCGCGCACCGCGTCCACCGTGTCGTCGGCGAGCACCCGGCCCTGCCCGATGACGACCACCCGGTGTGCCAGCGCCTCCACCTCCTCCAGGTAGTGGCTGCTCAACAGCACCGTCCCGCCGTCGGTGTGGAACGCGCGGATCGCCTCCCACAGGGTGTGCCGGGCGGCCACGTCCAGGCCGGTGGTCGGTTCGTCGAGCAGCACCAGGCGGGGCCGGCCGACGAACGCCAGCGCCACCGCCAGCCGACGCCGCTGCCCACCGGAGAGGCCACCACACTGCCGTCGGACGAGATCGTCCAGACCGAAGCGGTCGAGCAACTCCCCACGCGGCACCGGGTCCGGGTAGTGCGCCGAGACGAAGTCGACGACCTCACCGACGCGCAGCGTGCCCGGCAGGCCGGTCTCCTGCGGAGTGACGCCGATCTGCCGGCGGCTCACCGGGTCGCGGGGGTCGCCGCCAAACAGCTCGACCCGCCCGGACGTGGGGCGGCGCAGACCCACCAGCAGGTTCATCAGGGTGCTCTTGCCGGCGCCGTTCGGCCCGAGGAGGCCGACCAGCTCACCGGCCCGGACCTCCAGGTCGACGCGGTCGAGGGCCAGGACGTCGCCGTACCGGCGGCTGGCCTGGTCGGCGCGGACGAGGGTCATGACTGCTCCATAAGATTGTTGATGTCCGGGATCGATGTCTCGGATGCCCGGAGCGGTGGGGTGTGGCTGATGGCTGCTTGCCCGTGGTGGTTCCGAAGGA
>NZ_JBFBJW010000005.1:0-311035 GCF_040686315.1 Micromonospora sp. NPDC085948
CGGCGTGGGCGGCGATCGGACCGGCGAACACACCACCGGCGAACGCCAGACCAGCAACGGACAGGACACTCTTACGCATGATCGTGTTCATGGGGTAGCTCCTTCGGGGGTAGGAAACACCCCGACCGCCAAAAGGGGGGAACGGCGGCAGGGTGTGAGCACCTCGTCCGGCGCTGCACGTTCACAAGGGGGAAGTCTGAGGGGTGACACCCTGTCGGGCGTCGGCGTCGGCGACCTGCCGAGCGGAGGCTCGGGGCGCCGGGGTCCAGATGTAACGACCGGCGGGCCAGGGTCATTCCGGGGGGCGGCCCATCCATCGGCACCCACGTGAAGGCGGTGCCCGCGGTCGTTCGTGGGGACTACAACGACCCGACCGGGTCCCGCATTCCCACCCCCGGAGGCGGGGGCGGCGGGGCGGTGGTCCTGCGATCGTCAGGGTATGTAACGACGCCGCCCCGGCCAGCATTCCGGCCCACCGGTGCGCCCGACCACAGCCAGATACCACCCATAAGCGGACATTCAACCCGAGCATGTCCGGCGCACCCGACCGAACGCCCCACTTAGCGATGATCAGCCAGGAATCGGCCAAACCGCGGCCAAGGGATATGAAGCCCAACGTTGAGCATCTTGTACGCCGGAGGGTGCGAGACGGCACCGATCGCGGCGGGCTGGGTCAGCGCGCGTTCGAGGTCCACGAACCGCTTCGGTACAGAGTGCCGCGCCCACCCGGATCAGGCACTCCGAGGACCGCCTCGTCACTCGCGGGGGCACCGGGACCGGCCGGTTCGGGGTTGCGGGCGGCACGGCGGGCGCGCAGCACGCGGGACCCGACGAACCAGGCGGCCACCGCCACGCAAACCACGATCACCACTTTCTGGAGTGTGCTCGCGTACCCCTCGACGAGGTGCCAGTTGTCGCCGAGCAGATAACCGGCGAGGACGAATGTGGTGTTCCAGATCAGGCTGCCCAGCGTGGTGTAGAGCAGGAACGTGCCCACCGGCATGCGCTCCACCCCGGCCGGGATGGAGATCAGGCTCCGGAAGATCGGGATCATCCGGCCGAAGAAGACCGCCTTGACACCGTGCCGGAGGAACCACGCCTCGGTCCGGTCCACGTCGCTGAGCTTCACCAGCGGCAGCCGGGCCACGATGGCGCGCATCCGGTCGCGGCCCAGCGCTGCGCCGACCAGGTAGAGCGCCAGCGCGCCCACCGCCGAGCCCAGCGTGGTCCAGAAGATCGCACCGACCAGACTCATCCGGCCCTGCGCCGCGACGAACCCGGCCAGCGGCAGGATCACCTCGCTGGGGATCGGCGGGAACAGGTTCTCCAGCGCCACCGCCAGACCGGCGCCCGGCCCACCGAGTCGTTCCACCAGGTCACTGACGTAACCGACGAGGCCGCCCTGCGGTGGTTCCGCTGCGGCGGTGGGGGTTCCGGTGGCGAGCAGGGCGTGGGACGTTCGAATCATGCGCCCACCGTACGAAGTAAACCTGAGAGCCGACCATGCGGTTGACCGCCCGGCTGCGCGAATCGACCACACCGGTGGAGGTGGGGAAAACCGCACCCCGCTGCGGCTCGCGGTGGCGCAGCCGCTGTGCGTACCCCTGGATGTCGCGCAGAACGCGCGGACGCACGCCGCCGCGGTCCGCGCGGCGGATGCCCGGGTGGTGGTCTTTCCCGAACTGTCCCTGACGGGGTACGAGTTGGAGGCGCCGGTCATGCCGGTCGACGACCCGCGGTTGGCGCCTCTGGTCGAGGCGTGCGCCGAGACGGGCACGTTGGCCCTGGCCGGCGCACCGGTCGCCGGCGACCACATCGCGGTGCTGGCGGTGACCGGCGCCGGGGTGACACTGGCGTACCGGAAGATGTGCCTGGGTGCCGCCGAGGCCCGCCGGTTCCGGCCGGGCGACGCGCCGGCCGTGCTCGATGTGGACGGCTGGCGGGTGGGGTTGGCGGTCTGCAAGGACACCGGCGTCACCGCGCACGCGGAGCGGACCGCGGCGCTCGGGATCGACGTCTACGCGGCGGGTGTCGCGGAGTCCGCACGCGACGCCGCCGTGATGGACCAGCGGGCGCACCGGATCGCCACCGCGCATCGGGTCTGGGTGGCGGTGGCGAGTTTCGCCGGCTCGACCGGCGGTGGTTTCACCGAGGCGGCCGGACGGTCCGGGGTGTGGACGCCGGAGGGCGAGGTCGTCGCGCGCGCGGGCACCGAGCCGGGAGAGTCGGTCGGCGCGAGCCTCGGTTGAACGGGCCGCCGACGTCGGACCCACCGCCTACCGTGGGGGCCACGTCATCGACACGAGGAGGCCCCATGGGCGAGGCCGTGATGACCGGCACGGTCCGCTCGGCGGACGGCACCAGCATCGCGTACGAGCGCAGCGGCACCGGCCCGCCGGTGATCCTGGTGGACGCGGCGGGCGGATTCCGCGAAATGGGTCCGATGAGGTCACTGGCCGCTCACCTGGCCAAGGAGTTCACCGTGCTGACCTATGACCGGCGGGGCCGGGGGCAGAGCACCGACACCTCGCCGTATGCCCCGCAGCGGGAGGTCGAGGATCTGCGGGCTCTGATCGACGACGCGGCCGGCGGGTCTGCCGCCCTGTACGGCTTCTCCTCCGGCGCGGTGCTGGCGTTGCTCGCCGCGACCGGTGGCCTGCCGGTCACCCGGCTGGCCGTGCTGGAGCCGCCGTTCGAGCAGCGGGAGCAGTCGCCCGACGAGCCGGACCTGGCCGCGGACATCACCAGGTTGGTAGCCGACGGGCGGCGCGGCGACGCGGTGCTGCACTTCCAGCGCAGCATCGGAGTGCCGGCGGAGATGATCGACGGCATGCGCGAGAGGCCGGGTTGGCCGGCCCTGCAAGCCCTGGCACACACTCTGGTCTACGACCTCACCCTGCTCACGGCCCTGCCGGCCGGGGCACTGACCACGCTCACGATCCCGACGATGGTGCTCGACAGTGAGCAGAGCGACGCACGGCTGCGCGGCTGGGCGCGAGGGGTGGCCGAGATGCTGCCCGCCGGGCGGCACCGCACGCTGCCCGGTGAGTGGCACGGCGTTTCGGACGAGGTGCTGGCGCCGGTGCTTGCAGAGCACTTCGCCGGCCGCCCCGACTGAACGACGACCGGTGTCGTACGCCTCGGGCAGGATCAGCTGATGAGCACCGTCCCCTCCCGCCTGTCCGTGGTCACGCTGGGAGCACGTGACATCGGCGCGCTGCGGTCCTTCTACCGGTCCCTGGGGTGGCCCGAGCTGCCGGCCAGCGACGACGGCTGGGCGGCCTTCCTGCTCGGTGGCGTCCTGTTCGCGCTCTTCCCGTTGCCAGAGCTGGCCGCCGAGGCGGCGCCGGACGTGCCCGATCCGGCGGGAGGTTGGTCCGGCGTCACCCTGGCGTGCAACGTCGACAGCCGCGACGAGGTCGACACGGCCTTCGCCGCGGCCGTCGAGGCGGGTGCGACGGTGGTGGCGGCGCCGACCGGCCGGCCCTGGGGTGGGCGCTCCGGTTACATCGCCGACCCGGAGGGCAACCGCTGGGAGATTGCCTGGGCGGGCACGGCCCGCTTCGACGAGCGTGGTGCTCTTCTCTCCTTTGGCTGAGTGGCTGTGTTTGCGCCTCGACCCTGACCTTGGAATGCTCCGCGGGTGACTTCCTTACCGGAGACCTTCGCCGACGATGTCATCGACCAGCCGGCGCGGACGCAGATCGAGACGTTCATCGACGAGCATCGCCGAGCGCTCAACGGCTGTCTGGACGGGCTGACCGAGGAGCAGGCGCGCCGCTCGCTGGTGCCGTCCCGGACCACGCTGCTGGGCCTGGTGAAGCACGCCACCGTCGTGGAGAAGGTCTGGTTCGACGAGGCCATCACGTGCCGGTCCCGCGCCGAGATCGGCATCCCCGCCACACCGGACGAGTCGTTCATCCTCGACGACGACGACACGATCGCATCGATCCAGCGCGCACACCGCGAGGCGTGCGTTGCCTCCCGCCGCGCGACGTCCTCGCTGGGCCTGGACGACATCCTGCGCGGCAACCGGCGCGGTCCGCTGCCGTTGCGCTGGGTGTACCTGCACGTGCTGCGCGAGCTGGCCCAGCACTGCGGGCACGCCGACATCCTGCGCGAGCAACTCCTGGCCGAGGAGTAGTACGGGCGGTCAGCCGGCGTCCAACACCTCCCGCAACCGTGCCGCGAACTCCTCCGGCTTGCCCGCGTAGCCGAACTCGCCACCGAGGAAGCCGCCGTGGTGACTCGGGAACACCACGGCCTCCTGGCCGAGCAGAGCCGCCAGGGCGAGGGCCGTCCGCGCGGTGTACGTGCCGGCCGACTCCTCGCCGACGGCGACCACGATCCGGGTCGGCGCCGAGGTGAGCCGGCTCGCGTCGGGACGATAGTCGCTGATCGCCCAGGACAGGTCCGACAGCAGCGGGTCGTCGCGGCTGCCGTCGTCCTCGGTGGACAGTCCGAACATCGCCGGATCGGGGGCGGACTGGGCGAAGTAGGCGTCGGTGAACTCGCCCTGCCACGACGTCATCGCGATGAAAGCGGCCATGCCCGCACCGGCGCCCTTCGTCTGGTACGCCTGGTAGAAGTCGGCCCGAGCGCGTTCGGCAGCCGAGGCGTCGGGGAGCACCGCGTTGATCGGCGGCTCGTGCGCCACCAGTGTGACGACGTCGCCCGGGTAGGCCGCGACGAGTTCGAGGGCCGTCACCGCACCGCCGCTGCTGGCGAACAGGTCGACCGGACCGGCGCCGAGCACCTCGATCAGGTGGTGCAGGTCGGCCGCCTGCTGCTGCGGTGTGTGGTCGGTGCGGCCGTCCGTGCGGACGCTGCGGCCGAGGCCGCGCGGGTCGTAGGTGACGACGGTACGGTCCGTGAAGTGCGGGGCGAGCGCGGTGAAGCCCTCCGCCGTCATCGGTTGACCGATCATGAGCAGCACGGGGTGCCCGCCGGACGGCGGCAGCGGACCGCGGACGTCGTAGACCAGGTCGACGCCGGGCACGGCGAGGGTGTGTGTCTGCGTTGTCGTCATGCCGGTGAGACTACGGCCGGCGCAAACCGGTGGGCGAGTACGCCGTGCCGGCGCGTCCTGGAGGACATCCAGGGCACGCGCCTCCCCCGGCACGGCGGTGCTGGATCACGCCTTGGCCCACCCGCCGGTGTCAGCGAAGCGGCGCAGCGTCCACCGGGCCGGCGGCCAACCGCCGGGGTCGTGATCGGTGGTCCATTCGGTGATCGAGGCCGGGGCGACGTCCAGGTCGAACGCCCGGAAGATCGGCTGCGCGGCGAGCGCGTGGAAAGCGCCCTCGACGGTCTCGCTGTGGCCGACCAGCACCACGGTGCCGCCCCGGTGTCGATGCGCGATCTCCATGATCGCGCGGCTGACCCGGACCACCAGTTCGGCCCAGCTCTCGTTGCCTTCCTCGAACGGCCGGAACACACCCCCACCGGCCACCGCGTGTTCGGTGCGGAAGCGGGCGGTCGGCAGACCGTCGGCGTACGGGGGTGTGTGCCAGGTGCACAGACCGCAGTCGGCCACCGGTCGGACGCCGAGCGCCGCGCCGATGGGTTGCGCGGTCTCGACGGCTCGGCGCAGGACGGACGAGTAGACCGCCACCGGTCCGTCGGCAGCAACGTCACGGGTGAGCCTGTTGGCGAGGTCGTGTGCCTGCTCGTGGCCGAGGGCGGTGAGGCCCCGGCAGCCACGCGGCCCGCCCACGATTCCTTCGACCTGGTGAAGCGACTCGCCGTGTCGCACGAAGATCAGACGTGTCCGCATCGGCACATCATGCCAGCGGGTTCGTCAGCGGTATCAGTCGTCCGTACGGCCCATGGAGAAGCTGCTGGCCCGGGTCAGCAGCGCGTCCAGTTGGGCGCCCGTCTGCGCTGGCAGCCGGTCGCGTTCCACCAGCTCGGAGAGGTGTTCGCGCAGTTCGGCGACCCGCTTGGCCCGGTCCCTGGTGCGCCGGTTCAGGTCGTCGAGGTCGTCGCGCAGATCGTCGGCGGTCCTGGGGTCGACGTCGCCGCGGGCGACCGCCCCGGCGAGGACGGCGGCGAACTCGCTTGTCACCTCCCGAAAGCTGACCGGCACCTGCCCGGTGGTCGGGGGCGCGGTGCTGGCGCTGGGTCGGGGCGAGGAGGGTGCCGCCGGTGACGGCGAGTGCGTCGTGGGTGCGGGCTTCGGAGCGGAGGACGACGGCGGGGCGGCGGCCACCTGGGGCGAGGTGGGCGCACTCGGAGTGCCCCACGGACCCTCGGCGAGCAGGGCACCGACGCCGACCAGCACGGCGAGGCCGGCGGCGACCAGCACGACGAGGGGCCGACGCGACCGGCGGCGGGCCGGGGCGGCGGCGACCGGGGCAGGGCGGGCCGCCGAGCGGTCGATCAGGGTGGGAGGGTGCGCCACCGGCCGGACGCGCAGCAGTTCGGTGGGCGGCTCGACCGGCTGGCCGGCGCCGAAGCGGCGCGCCAGGTGCGCGGCACTCGGCCGGTCGGCGGGGTTGGCGGCCAGGCAGGCGAGGGTCAGCTCGGCGATGTCGGCGGGCAGGCCGGACACCCGCAGCGGCGGCACCGGAGTGCCGCGTCGGTGCACCTCGAGGGCGTCCTCCCAGCTCTGCACGGGCAGCGGCGCCTGGCCGGTGAGGGTGCGGTAGAGCAGCGCCCCGAGGGCGTACACGTCGCTGGCCGGATCGGGCGGGCCGGCGGTCAGCCGCTCCGGGGCGAAGTAGGCGGGGGTGCCCATCAACGGCTCGCCGGACTGGCCGTCGAGCCCGCCGAGCGCGGCGATACCGAAGTCGAGCACCTTGGCCCCGGTGTCCGTGAGCATCACGTTGCCCGGCTTGACGTCGCGGTGCACGACACCGATGCGGTGCGCGGCGGCGAGCGCGGCGGCGATCTGCCCGGCCACCCGGACCGCCTCCGGCCAGGGCAGCGGCCCGCCCCGCAGGCGGTCGGCCAGGTTGTGACCGTCAACGAGTTCCATCACCAGGTACGGGACCACGACACCGCCGGCCAGTGTCGCCTCGGCGTAGTCGTACACCTGGGTCACGTGTGGGTGGGTCAGCCGGGCGGCCGCGCGGGCCTCGCGTTGGATGGTGGCCCGCAGTTGCGGGTCGGCGGCGAGTTGCCCGGCAAGGACCTTGATCGCGACCGGTCGGCCGAGCACGTCGTCGTCGGCCCGCCACACCTCGGACATGCCACCGAGCCCGATCCGCTCGTGCAGCACGTAGCGGTCGTGGAGACGGAGGGTGGGCGTGAAAGGTGACATGGCCTCACCAGTCTGCCTGGCCGAGCCTCACTCGACCACCCTCCGTGCCCGGACCCACACTGTTCGTCCCGTGCGTACCGGAATGAGTTTCGGTCGGGTCAGGAGCAGCGCGGCGCGGCGGGCAGCGGTCGCGGCTGGATGCGGTCGGCGAGCCGGCGCAGGGCGACGGCGACGACGTGCCGGGTCGGGGCGAGCACGGCCGGACGGACGCGTTCGACCTGGACCGGGGCATCCGGTCGGGCCGAGTTGACGTGCCGGTTCATGGCGTCGAGCGCGGTGACGTATCCGGTGGGAAGTTCCATGGTCAACTCCTCGGGACAGGTCCGGTGGAGGTCCGGACGACGAGTGCGGTGGGCAACAACACATGGCCGGCCGCGGCGTCCGCGGGCGGGTCGAGCAGGAGTTCGGCGGCGATCCGGCCCTTCTCCTCGGCGGGCTGCCGGACCGTGGTGAGGCCAGCGGCGGCGGCCTCGGGGACATCGTCGAAACCGGTCACCGAGACGGGCGAGCGGGTGCCGTCCGGCCGCTGCTCCAGGGCGTCCAGCACACCGAGGGCCAGCACGTCCGAGCCGGCCAGCACGGCGGTCGGCGGCGTCGGTGAGTCGAACAGGCTGGCGACGGCGGCGGCTGCCGCCTGGCGGCTGTTGCCCGGGGCGTTGACCAGGGTCAGCTCGGCCCACTCGACGCCGACCTCGGCGAACGCGTCGGCGAATCCGGCGAGCCGGCCCCGGGTGGTGGGGTGCCCCACCTCGTGCACGCCGGTCAGGCGCAGCGGGCCGGCGGGGGCGTCGGGGACGACGGAATCGGCGAGCAGCGCCACCCGGCGATGGCCGAGGCCGGCCACGTGTGCGGCGACGCCATGCGCCGCGGCACGCTCGTCGATGCCGACGAACCGCTCGTCCGGGCCGGCGTCGTCGCGGGCGGCGGTGCTGACGTACGGCAGTCCGCGGGCGCGGATCACGTCCAACGCCCATTCCTCGTCGGCCACGCAGTAGACGCAGAATCCGTCGACCGCGGCGTTCTCCACCGCCCGCCGGGCGTCGGTCACGGCCGGCGGCAGCGGCACCAGCAGCATGCTGGTGCCGTGCCGCTCGGCGGCCACGCCGACCCCGGCGAGGAAGCGGACCGCGAACGGGTCGGTGAAGGCGTACGACAGGTGCGAGGTGAACAGCACGCCGATCGACCCGACGAAGCCCCGGCGCAGGGACCGGGCGGTGGGGTTGGGGCCGGGGTAGCCGAGTTGCCGGGCGGCGTCCAGGATCCGCTCGCGCAGGGTGGCGGAGAGCTGGTCGGGGCGGCTGTAGGCGTTGGACACGGTGCTGCGCGAGACGCCCACGGCGTCGGCCACGGCTTGCAGGGTCGGCTTCACCGGCACCTCTCTGTATCGATCCAGTCTGTATCGATACAGAGACTAGCTCGACCAGTCGGCGTCGGTCAATACATGGATGCGACTCGGAGGTCGGCGGTGCCTCTCAGGGCTGCCGCTGATGTCCTGCCGCCACGTCGCTCAGCGGCAGCCGTCCGGCCAGCCGCAGGGTTGAGCCAGCCGGGTCAGGACAGGCGGGCGACCGCGCCCAACACGCTCACCTCGACGGGCGAGGGACGGGGCGGCGGTTCGCTCTCCGCCCGCCACTCGGCGACCGAGGTGATGCCCGGCTCGACCATGTCGAGATCGGCGAAGAAGCGGGCGAACTCGTCACGGCCGCGTAGGTTGATCAGCCCGTGCGGGCCACCTTCTCGGGCCTTCGCCCGGAAGTCCGCGGCGACCGCCGGCGGAAGGTAGTCGTGGGTGCCGTGCGAGGCGGCCAGGTAGCTGCCGGCCGGCAGCGCGTCGAGCAACTGCCGCACCAACGCGTACGGCTCGTCCTCGTCGGGCAGGAAGTGCAGGACCGCGACCAGCATGAGCGCGACCGGCTGGGACAGGTCGATGGTGCGGCTCAACTCCGGGTGCGCGAGGATCCGCTGCGGGTCGCGCAGGTCGGCGTCGATGTAGGCGGTGGCGCCCGCCGTCGAGCTGCTCAACAGCGCGCGGGCGTGGGCCAGCACGATCGGGTCGTTGTCCACGTAGACCACCCGGGTTTCCGGAGCGATGGCCTGGGCGACCTCGTGGGTGTTGTTGGCGGTCGGGATGCCGGTGCCGATGTCGAGGAACTGCCGGATGCCCGCCTCACGGGCCAGGTATCCCACCGCCCGCTGCAGGAAGCGGCGGTTTTCCAGGGCCGCGGTGCGGACGGTCGGAAAGGCGGCGGTTATCGCGTCGCCGGACTCCCGGTCGGCCTGGAAGTTGTCCTTGCCGCCCAGCCAGTAGTTGTAGCGGCGGGCCGGGTGCGGCACCGAGGTGTCGATCCGGTCGCTCGGCGACCCGGCCGTCGTGCCCGCAGCATCTGTCGTGCCCGCAGCATCTGTGGTCAAGGCAGCCCCCGCATGATCTGTCCACTGTCGCCGTTCGTCGACCATGGTAGTGCCAGGGCGGGTGGCCCCGTGGCCCCGCTCGACGATCAGGCGGGATAGAGGTCGTCCAGCAGTTGGCCGAGAATCTCCGCCGTACGCTCGGGTGGCTCGGCCTCGACACAGAGCCGTTCCATGGCCACCGCGTAGTAGTCCAGGTCGTCGCGTTTGTCGAGGTAGATCGCGCTGGTCAGTTGTTCGATGTAGACGATGTCGGGCAGCTCCTGGTCACCGAAGCGCAGGATGGTGAAGGCGCCCCCGGCGGCGGCGTGACCCCCTGCGGCGAACGGGATGACCTGGAGCCGGATGTTCGGTGACTTGGTCGCCTCGATGAGGGCGGTGAGCTGGGCGCGCATGACCTCGGGGCCACCGATCGGCCGACGCAGCGCCGCCTCGTCCACCACGGCCCAGAACTGTGGCGGGCTCTCCCGGTGCAGCAACTGCTGACGCTGCATCCGCAGGGCGACGCGTCGGTCGATCTCGCCCGGCCCGGCCGTGCCGTGTCCGAGCAGCACGACCGCCCTGGCGTACTCCCGGGTCTGCAGGAGGCCGGGCACGAACTGCACCTCGTAGCTGCGGATCAGTGCGGCCGCGGCCTCCAGGCCGAGGTACGACTGGAACCAGGTCGGCAACACGTCGCCGTAGCGGTGCCACCAGCCGGGGCTGTTGGCGTCCCGCGCGAGCTTGAGCAGGGCGTCACGCTCGTGTTCCTCCGTGACGCCGTACAGCGTCAGCAGGTCGGAGACGTCACGCTCCTTGAAACCGACCCGGCCCAGCTCCATACGGCTGATCTTGGATTCGGAGGAGCGGATCTCCCAGCCGGCGCCCTCCCGGGTCACCCCGCTGGACTCCCGCAGGCGGCGCAACTGGGCGCCGAGCAGCATCCGGAGCACCGTCGGCCCGGTCGTCGGACCACCCTCGGCAGGAACCATCGTCACGTGCAGACCTCCGGACACCAACCCGTGATGGCCAGACACCCCAGCCCGGCCGACGAGTAAGCATGCCATGGACCGACAGTGAGGTGAACTCATCCGGACCGGTGTTTCGGTCCCGTCGCCGGGACGCTCCCACTGGCGAACGGTCAGTTGATGAGGTGGTCGAAGTCGCCGTCGCGCGCGCCGAGCACGAAGGCGGTGATCTCGTCCACCGTGTAGATCAGTGCCGGCCCCTCGGGATGCCGCGAGTTGCGGACCGCGATGCCCGCCCCTTCGGGCAGTTCGGCGAGTTCGACACAGTTGCCGCTGGGGTTGCTGCGGCGGCTCTTCTGCCAGCTCAACGGAGGCAACTGGTGGATCGGTACGCCATTGGGTGGCTGCTGCATGGAGGCGTCTTTCTGCTCACGAGCCCGCCGGTGGCCGTGGGAGGAGCGGTGACGGCGAGAGGGGTGTCATATCGACGGTGGACGGTCATGCACGTGCATCTGCTATTGCATCTGCACCGGACGGCGAGCATGATAACGCACGTGACCGGTGGCCATCCGTTCACTTTGAGTTACCCCCACAGGGGCAACCATCAGGCAAAACGTGGCCCCGACGCGGCACGCCGCGTCGACCGAGGCAGGAGGCGGTCGAGGCGATGGGAGGGATCGTGCCCGATCCGATGAGTGTCGCGTCCGGCATCTGTGCCGCTGGTGCGCTGCTCTCCTCCTGGCAACTACGCCGGCGGGCGTTGCGCGCCGAGACCGAGATCGGGCACCTCCACGCCGAGCTGGCCGCCGAACGGCACGCCGCGAGTCACGACCCCCTCACCGGGCTGCCCAACCGCCGCGCCTTCTACCGCCTCGCGGCCACCCTGCTCACCGACGCGGCCGGCGAGCCGTTGATCGCCGTGGTCCTCGACCTGAACGACTTCAAACAGATCAACGACCAGTACGGGCACGCCGCCGGCGACCAGGTGCTGATCAGCGTGGCGGAGCGGCTCGCCGGCTTCGCCGGGGACAACCTCGTCGCCCGCCTCGGCGGCGACGAGTTCGCCGGGCTGCTCTCCACTCCCACCGTCGACCGGCGCTGGATCGAGCACGCCACCCGCCGCCTCAGTGAGACAGTCGCCGCGCCGATCCGGCTGAGCGGATGCAGCGTCCGGGTCACCGCGTCCGTCGGGCTCGCCCCGGTGACCGGACCGGCCCAGCTCACCGACGCGCTCAGCCGTGCCGACGCGCTCATGTACCAGGCGAAGAGCCTCGGCGGCGCCCGGTCGCCCCGACAACTGGTGGAGAGCGCCGCGTGGTCAGGCGTCGGTCCAGCGCGGCGTACGGCTCGGTGGCGCGAGGTCACGCATCGCCGCGTCGGCGAGGGTGACCAGGCCGACCGGTGACACCAGCCCCCGCACGATCACCGCGGCTCGATCCCGCTCGGCCGGGTCGGCGCCCGGGTCCAACGCCTGGCGGGTCCAGTCGCTGAGGTCGTCGAGCGCGCGGACCGCGAGGAACCACGCCAGGCGAGCCGGGTCGATGTCCGCCGGACCGTAACCGGCGAGCACGGCCCTCTGCTGCCCGGGAGTGACCGGCGCGAAGGCGAGCACCCCACCCCGGACGAACATCAGGTCACACTCGGGCGGCGCGAGCACGGCGTCGTCCCAGTCGATCAGCCACACCTGCCCGTCCGCGCCGAGCAACAGGTTGCCCAGGTGCGGGTCGCCGTGACAGACGACCGGCGCGGGGCGATCGCGCAGGTCGGCAGCCATGCGCTCCACCCCGCCGGTCAGTGTGCGCACCCGGTCGGCCACCGTGGACCACACCGCCGCGAGGTCGGCGAGCACCGGACCGGCGGTGTCGGACCGGTCCGGGTCGCGCAGCCGCTCGGCCATCGCGCGGGTCGCGGCGACGATCGAGGGGTACGCCGCTCCGCCCGGCGGCAGCAGCCGGCTCAGCTCGTCGGTCACCGGCACCGCGTGCACGGCCGCCAGCACCTCGCCGTACGCGTACCAGTGCGCCTCGGTCATCGCCCCGTCGAGCGCCCGCTGGTCGGAGACCCACGGCACCACCGAGAGGCGGTGACCGCCGTGGTCGACGGACAGCTGTCCGTCGTGGGTGCGCAGCGGCGCGGCGATGCCCGGCACGCCCTGTCGGGCCAGGTACGCCGTCACGGCCAGACCGGCCGCGGTGCCGCCGCCGCTCAGCTTGACCGCGTACCGAGCGCCGTCGACGGTGGACGCCAGCCACAGTCGGGCGCGCTCGTCCGCGCCGTGGGTCACCTGCTCCATCGTGGACAGTGGCAGGCCGAAGGCGGCCCGGACCTGCTCGGCCACCTGCCGCGGGACGTCCTCGGTCATGCGGACAGCATGCCAGCCCTCCCGGTCCACCGATGTGTGCCGGCCGCGCCCACGTTCAGCGCAGGGTGGCCAGGTGCCGGTCCAGCGCGGCGTACGACTCGGCGGCGCCCTTCGACATGCCGGAGTCGACCACGCCGTCGCGCTCCTTCGTGGTGTCGTACCGAACGGTGACGGTGACGGTGGTGCGTCCCTCGTGCTCGGTGAAGACCAGTGTCTCCACCGCCACGTGGCCGGGCATGCCCTCGAACTCGAAGGTCTGCACGATCCGCTCCGGCACGACGATCTCCCGGAACTCACCGCGGAAGGCGTAGTCGTTTCCGTCCGTGGCGTGCTCGACGTAGCGGTAGTGCCCGCCCGCGCGGAAGTCGATGTCGACATCCAGCGGGTTGCCCCGTCCCCACCACTGCGTCAGGTGCTCGGCCTGGGTGTGCGCGGCGTAGACCACCTCGCGCGGGGCGTCGAAGGACCGGGTGAGGGTGACCTCCCGGTCGGACGGCAGGTCGACCGTCAGGTCAGGGAGCGTGCTCATGGCGGGTCTCCTTCAGGTCGCGGAGGTAGGTGTCCAGGGTGTCGTAACGGTCGTCCCAGAGCCGGCGGTACTGGTCGAGCCACTCGGCGAGCGTCCGCAGCGGCGCCGGGTCCAGCCGGCAGCGACGCCACTGTGCCTCGCGGGTCCGCACGATCAGGCCCGCCCGCTCCAACACGGCGAGGTGCTTGGAGACCGCCTGGACGCTGATCGGGAACGGTGCCGCCAGTTCGTTGACCGTCGCCGCACCGGTCGCCAGCCGGGCCAGGATGGCGCGGCGGGTCGGGTCGGCGAGCGCGGCGAACACGGCGTCGACAGGATCTGCTGTCATCTGTCGCTTTCCACCAGAGAGTTAATCAACCTGCCGGTTGAATATACAGCTCAGCGACCTCCCGTCAATGGTTTCGCCGCCTGGTGCGAGAGGAATGTCGGGGCCACTGTCCGGGTATGGGACAGCCACATCCCCGCCGACCACCCGGAGGAACCGACGTGGCGACCATTCGCGCCCTCGTGCTCAACTGCACCCTCAAGCCCTCACCGGCGCCGTCGAGCTCCGAGCAACTCGGTCGGGAGGTGCTCGCCGAGTTGGCCGCACAGGGCGTCGAGGGCGAACTCGTCCGGGTCGTCGACCACGGCGTGCGCTTCGGGGTGTCCACGGACGAGGGCAGCGGCGACGGCTGGCCGGCGATCCGCGCCAAGCTGCTGGCCGCCCAGGTGCTCATCATCGCCACGCCGATCTGGCTCGGTCAGCCGGCCAGCGTCTGCAAGATGGTCCTCGAACGCCTGGACGCCGAGCTGTCCGAGACCGACGCCGAGGGTCGGCTCCTCACCTACGGCAAGGTTGCCGGCGTCGCCGTCGTCGGCAACGAGGATGGTGCGCACCACACCATCGGCCAGGTGCAGCAGGCGCTCAACGAGGTCGGGTTCACCCTCGCCGCCGCCGCCGCGACCTACTGGGTGGGCGAGGCACTGCACACGGTGGACTACCGCGACGTCGGCCCCAAGCCCGACACGACCGGTCGTACCACGAAGGCCCTGGCGCTCAACACCGCACACCTGGCCCGGCTGCTCGCCGACCAGCCGTACCCGCCGCCGGACGCGCGGGGCGCGGCGGTCGGGCCGAGCCGCGAGCAGGCATGAGCACCGGGTGCGTCACTCCCGGGCCGCCTCGACAGGGGCAGCCCGCCGGGCGCGCGGTCAGCGCCAGCCGTAGCCGGCGCGCAGCGCCTGCCCGACCCGGTCGAACCGGGGCCGATCCAACACGGCGCCCTCGCGGCGGATGCTGTCCTCGCGCATGGTGAGCACCCGGTCCAGGCGGACCCAGCTCGGCCGGTTGTCCCGGTCCCACTCACCCGGCCCGAGCGCGAACCAGTGCCGCTGCCCGTCCCGCTCGCTCTGACTGGACAGCATCAGCCCGAACAACGTCCGGCTGTGCCGTCCGACGACGAGCACCGGCCGGTCCTTGCCCTGCCGGGGGTCGTCCTCGTACGGCACCCACGTCCAGACGATCTCGCCCGGGTCGGCCTGACCGTCCCGCTCCGGGGCGTAGGTCAGCTCCCGCCGTTGCAGGGCGCTCACCTGACGGCGGCGGGCCACCTGCGCGGGTGCCGGCCCGGTACGTCGGGGCGACGGGAGCACCGCGCCCACCCGGGAGATACGAGCCGCGACATTCCTCAACAGACCAGCCACGGCGGGCAGCCTACCCGCCACCGCACCAGCCACCGGCGTGGGAGTTGCTGCGGCAGACTGGGCCGATGAGTGCCATACCCGACGACCTGCCGATCCTCGAACGGCGTGCGGTACGGGTGGTGGTCATCGACCACGCTGACCGGGTGTTGCTGTTCCACACCCACGACCCGGACCATCCCCGGCTGGGCACCTGGTGGGAGCTGCCGGGCGGCGGCATGGACCCCGGAGAGGCCTACCGCGACACGGCCGTGCGCGAGCTGCGCGAGGAGACCGGCATCGTGGTCGCCGCCGACCAGGTGGGCGCGCCGATCTGGCGTCGGCGGGCAAGCTTCCTGCACCGTCAGGTGCGCCACGTGCAGGACGAGGTGGTCGTCACGGTACGACTCGCAGGCCCCGGCCCGGACGTGGACGAGGCGCACCGCCTCGACTACGAGCGCGAGGACTACTTCGACTTCCGCTGGTGGCCGCTGCCGGAGGTGGTGGCCAGCCCGGAGCGGTTCTACCCCGGGCAACTCCCCCGGCTGATCACGCCCTTCCTGGCCGGCGAGGAGATCGACGAGCCGTTCGAGTTGTGGTCGTGAGCCGGGCCGGCGGGCAGAGTGGGGGCATGACGACCGATCTGCACGGGCCACTCGCCGCGTACGCCGCGCGGTTGCACGCCACGATCGGCGACCGGCACCACGTCGCCTCCCCGCTCGGCGCCTGGCTGCTGCTCGCGGTCTGCGCCACCGCGGCCGACTCCGACCCGGCCGCCGAGGACCTGGTCCGTGCTCTGGGCACCGACCTGGCCAGCGCGGCGGAGGTCGCCCGAACGCTCCTGGACGCGCCGCATCCGCTTGTCGCCTCCGCCACCGCGCTCTGGCACCGGGCGGGCCAGGGCGGCGGCGGGTCGCCTGGTTGGCGGGCCACGCTGCCCGCGACGACCGAGGTCGGCGCGCTGCCCGACCAGGCCGGGTTGGACGCCTGGGCGCGCGAGCACACCGACGGCCTGATCGACACGTTCCCCCTGAAGGTCGGCCCGGACGTGGTCTTCGCCCTGGCCAGCGCGCTGGCCACCCGCATCTCCTGGGCGACTCCGTTCGACCGCGCCGACGCCCGCGCGCTCGGTGCCGGCAGCGCCTGGGCGCGCCGGCTACGCCAGGTGCTGCGCAGTCCGAGCCAGGGCCACCGGTGCGCCATCGTGTCCGGCACACGGGTCGGTGACGTGATCGTGCACGCCGCACCGGCCCCGAGCAGCGACGGTGCGGGGCTGGTCGTCCTGTCGGTGGCCGCCGCACCGCAGGTGCCGCCCGCCGAGGTGTTGGCCGTTGCGTACGACCTCAGCGCCGGTGCGGCCGACGGCACGCCACCGGCCGGTGGCCGATCGCTGTTCGACCTGCCGCTGGGCGAGACCCCACTGTGGATCCTGACGGAGGAACGGGTCCGGACCCGGGCCCGCGACGGCCGCGAGGAGCGGCACACCGCGGTGCTCCCCTGCTGGTCGGCCCGCAGCGAGCACGACCTGACCGCTCCGGCGCTGGGTTTTCCGGCGGCCACGGTGGCGCTGGCGAAGGCGCTGGACCAACCGGTGCGGGGCTTCGAGGCACGACAGACGGCGCTGGCCCGCTACGGCCGGTACGGGTTCGAGGCAGCCGCGGTGACCGGGATGTTCGGGGTGGTCAGCCTGCCGCCGGAGGGCGTGGCCCGCACCGCGGAGTTACGCTTCGGCCACCCGTACGCCGTGGTGGCCGTGGCCAGCGACGCCCGGCCGGACGGGACCGCCGGGCCGTGGCACGGGGTGCCGGTGTTCTCCGCCTGGATCACCGACCCGGAGGAGCTGTCCGACTCCGCGACGTGAGCCTCGCGATCAGACGCGCGGTCCGAGGAACAGGCCGCCACTCGCGTCGATGACCTGACCGGTGATCCAGCGCGCCCGGTCGGAAGCGAGGAACGCGACCACCTCGGCGACGTCGTCGGGCTCGCCCAGGCGGTCGAGCGCGGTCGTCCCACGGATGAGGTCGGTCAGGCCCGGCGTGTCGAAGACCGACCCGTTGGTCGCCGTCCGGGTGGCGCCGGGAGCGACCGCGTTCACCGTGATGCCCCGGACACCGACCTGGTTGGCCAGGGTCATGCTCATCGTCTCGACCGCGCCCTTCGTCATGGCGAAGGAGGTCTGCGCGGGGTTGGCCATCCGGGTCGCCACGGACGAGATCGTGATTATGCGGCCGCCGTCGCGCAGCAGCGACAGCGCCCGCTGGGTGATGAAGTACGGCGCTCGCACGTTCACCGCGAAGAGGTGGTCGAACTCCGCCCGCGAGGTGACACCGAGCGGACCGGCCGGCGCGGTCGCCGCGTTGTTGACGAGGATGTCGAGTGGTCGCCCGGCCAGACCGGCCTCGACCCCCGCGAAGAGCGTCTCGACGTCGTCGTCCACCCCCAACTCCGCGCGGACGGCGAGCGCGGTGCCGCCGGCACGTCCGATCTCGTCGACCGTCGCCGTCGCACCGTCCTGGTCGGTGCCGAAGTGCACGAAGACCATCGCCCCCCGCGCCGCCAGCAGTGCCGCGATCGCCTGGCCGATGCCGCGCGATGCCCCGGTCACGAGAGCCGTCCGACCGGTCAGATCACCCATGTCGCCACCTCAGATCTGGTAGTCGCCACCAATCTGGTAGTGACTATCACCAAGGTAGTGTCTAACACGTGCCCGACCAACGTTCAAGACTGCGAGACCAACGACGAGCTGACACGCAGCGCGCGATCCAGGTGCAGGCGGTACGGCTGTTCAGCGAGCGCGGCTACGACGCCACGACCGTGCACGACGTCGCCGAGGCCGCAGGGGTCTCCCCGATGACCGTCTACCGGCACTTCCCCACGAAGGAGGACCTCGTCCTCCTCGATGATCGCGGCCAACTCGTCGCCGAACGGATCGCCGCGGCACCGGCCGCCCAGCCTCTGGTCCGGCGCATCGGCGGCGCCCTCATCGAATCGGCCGCGGCGTTGACCGGTGGGAGCCACCGGGACTTCCTGCTGGCCCGACTCCGCCTCATGATCTCCACTCCGGCGCTGCGGGCAAAACACCTGGACAACCAGTACGCCCTCCAGCAGGCCATCGTCGCCGCCGTCGGGGACGGTGCCGCCGACCCCGACGCGGCGTTCCGGGTCCAGGCGGCGGCGAGCGCCTGTCTCGCCGCCCTGCACACGGCGGTGGTGCGCTGGGCCGAGGACGACGGACGAACCGATCTGCCCGCACTGATCTCGACGGCACTCACCGCCGCCTTCGGCGACGACGTCGGGGGGCGCGCCGACCCATCGCACGGACGGCCCGACGACCAGTTCGAGACAGGGGCCTGATCATCCCGCGCTGACCGAGTTTTCGCCTTCCTCCGCCGCCTTGCGTACCGCGTCGTTGGCCGAGGTCGGGTCGTAGCCGGTGGCGCGCAGCAGGTCGCTGGCGGCAGTACGCAACTGGGTCACCACCGCGTCGCCGAACTCGTCGACCCCCAGCGCGCGGGCGCGGCCAGCCTTGTAGACGGCCTCGCGTACCGCGTGGCGGGTCTTCTCGGTGGGACGCCCAGCGCGATGCTCGCGGCGCAGCAGCTCGACCGAGTCGGCGAACCGTCCGATGCCGGCGGGCAGGTCGGGGGGTACCGGCTCGTTGTACTGCAACGCCATCGCCGATCGGCGCGCAACTCCCCGGCTGTGCTCGATGACGCGTTCCACGTGCTGACTGGCGCTGGCGAACCGCTCCACATCCTGCCGGCGCAGCCAGCGGGCAGGGGCGAGGCTCACCACCTCCTCGGCGCCGCTGAGGGCCTCGTGCATCCGGTCCAGGGCCGGGCCCATCCCGCGCAGCGCGTCCAGGGCCCGAACGGCCCGTTGCTGGTCGCCGGTGGCCAGCGCCGCGGACACCTCCCGCAGTTGACCGGCGAGCCGCTGGTAGATCGGGGCCGCGTCCCGATCGAGGATGCGCATCGGGTTCAGCGGCACCAGCAACGCGACCACCACGAGGCCCACGGCGCCGCCGACCATCGCCTCGACGATCCGCGGCCATTCCAGGTCGTGCTGAGCCGGAGCCAGTGTCGCCAGCAGCACCGCCGTACCGCCGGCCTGGCCAACGGCCGCTCCGCTGCGCCCGAACAGCACGAGCGTGGCGAGGACCGCGCACCCGACGACGAATCCGGTCTGCCAGAACCCGGTGCCCAGGAAGCTCAGCAGGAGGTCGGTGGTGGCGATGCCGAGGCCCACTCCGACCAGCAGTTCGATGGTCCGGTGTGCACGTTGGCCAAGCGCGGCCACAATCGTGCCCACGGCGGCGGACGGGGCGAAGATCGGCGCCGGGTTGCCCAGCAGATCGTGCCCGATAGACCAGGCCAGAGCCGCGGCGAGTCCCGCCTGCACCGAGATCACCAGGGCGGCTTCCAGTTGACTCAGCCGCAGCCGACCCGCCCGGCCACCTCGACCACGGACCCGGGCAGCGGCGACCCTGACCCGTTCCCCCACACGATCGCGCCGTGGGCGGACGTCGTGCCGGCGGCGGCCATCGGGATCCACCGAGCACTCGTACCACGCGGCGGCCCGGCCGGTCCGGACATTCCCGACACCGGCGGCGCTGGCGGAGCCGTGATCGACTCGGGTTACCGGAAGCCGGGGTGTCCCGGTCGCCGCGATACCCCGACTTCAAGGAACGCGAGTGGATCTCGCCGCACCGGACCGGCCGGGCGGCGGTCCCGTTCAGGGCCGGGAGGGGTCGGACGCGAGTCCGCCTTCACCACCGCGTGGCAGTCGCGCCACCAGTTGCCGGAACTCCCGGACGGTCATCGCCGACCGCAACGTGCCGAAGACGGCGCCGGTGCCCGCTCGGGCGGTGGCCGGGTCCACCCCGGCGCGCTCACCCACCCGGCGCAGGAACTCCACCGGACCGGCGTCCGGCGGCGCAACCGCGGCGGTCCCACCGACATCCAGGCCCACCCCGGTGTCCAACCCGTCCACGCCACCATCCGGTCCGCCGAGCCCGGCCGGATCCAGGACAGGGCCGACCGTCCCCGCCGGGTCCGGGGCCGGGCCGGTCAGGTAGCCGTCGACCTCGTTCGGCAGGTGCCCGACGAGGTCGTCGGTCGCGCCGCCGGTCACCCGCTCGGCCAACGTCTGGAGTACGGCGCGGGCGAGGGCGGCGGCCTGCTCGGGCGGCAGGCCGGACCGGCGGGACACCGCGTCGGTGAAGTACGGGAACCCGTCGGGGTCGGTCACGTCCGGGCGGTTACCCCCGGCCGGCCGGGACAAACGGCGCCGTCAGCGGAGGAGGCCCTCCGCCAGCAGGTGGTCGAAGATGAGGTGGTCGACCGGCGAGGTGCGGTGCCGGTCGACGTAGCCGAGCCAGGCCATCTCGGCGATCTCGCTGGCCGGCCTCAGCTGTCCCTGGTAACCGGCCCGGTAGCAGGTCATCCGCACGGTGACACCACCCGCGTGCCCGTGCGCCTGAGCGGTGAAGGTACCCAGGTGCACCGCGTGGCGCACGTCCACCTCGACGCTCAACTCCTCGTCGATCTCCCGGCGCAGGGTCTCCAGGTCGCTCTCTCCCGGTTCCCGCTTGCCGCCCGGCAGGTACCAGACGTCCTTGCCCGCCGACCGGGTGCTCAGTACCCGCCCGTCCTCGATGAGGATCCAGGCCACCTTGTCGATCTCGCGCACGCCACCCCTCCCGGTCGAAGATCGGGCACGCTACCAGCAGGTGGCCGCCGTGCGATCACTCGGCCAGCAGGTCGAGCAGCAGCGCGGCGGTCCAGCTGAACGCCGGCGAGCCCAGCCCGGCGCCGGTGTCCGGGTGGAAGTACTCGTGGCAGCCCGCCCCGCCGACCAGGTCGATCATCGAGCGACGCAGCCCGGCGGCCAGCTCCGGGTGCCCGTGCGCGAGCAGCCCGCGCCGGACCAGCCAGCCGATGTTCAGCCAACTCGGCCCGCGCCAGTAGCGCAGGGGCTCGAAGTCACGCGCGGTGCGGTCGTAGGTGGGCAACGGCCGGTCCATGCGCTGGGCAACCCCGAACCGCGCCGACCGGGCCTCGACGACCAACGCGTCGGCCTGCCGCGCGGGCAGGTCCGGCAGGATCAGCGGCGTCAACCCGAGCACGGTACGGGCGCCGACCAACCGGTCGGTGCGCAGGTCACGGGGCTGGAACGTCCCGGTGCCGTGGTCGTAGAGCCGTCGGAGCAGCGCCTCGGTGATCTGGGCCGCGCGGGACCGGTGCGGCCCCGGGTCGGCGCCGACGAGCACGGCGATCTCGGCGAGGGCATGCTCGGCGGACCCGAACGCCGCGTTGAACAGCGGGCACTCCACCAGGAACGGGTGGTCGTCGGCCAGCCGGCGGTCGGCGTACCCGTGGTCCCGGTAGGCCGCGACGATCGCCAGGTAGCGCGCGTAGTCCAGGTCCGTGGGGCGGTGCGCGGCGTCGGCGTGCGCGGTGTCGTGCCGACGGTACGCCCGCATGACGGCCGCCTCCGCCGTGACCGCGGCCATTGGCTCGTCCCAGGCCGGGCTGTTGTCCAACCCGGACTCCCACGGGTGCACGATGCAGACCAGCCCGTCACCGGCCACGTCCCGTCGCGTCGCCAGGTAACGCTGTTGGGCGACAAGCGCGGGATAGAGCCGGCGCAGCGCGGCCAGGCCGGTGGGGTCGGGCGCCCGCTGGTACGTCAGCCACGCCGCGAGCGCGTGCACCGGTGGCTGGACCAGACCGGAGGTGTCCACGGTGGGGGTGCCCTCGACACTCACCGAGCGCCACAGCTCCGGGCCGGGGAAGTAGGTGCCGACCCGCATCGCCGGGTTGAACACGATGTGCGGCACCCTCCCGTCGACCCACTGCGCCCGGAAGAGGCTCGTCAGCTCCCGCCAGGCGCGCTCGGGGCGCACCTGGGCCAGCCCGATCGCGATGAACGCGGAATCCCAGCTCCACTGGTGCGGGTAGAGGGTGCGTGAGGGCACGGTGTGGTCCCGTTCCCAGTTGGCGTCGAGGGTGTCGACGGCGAGTTGGCGCAGCCCGGCGACGTCGGCCGGCCCACCGGTGCGGGCGGGGTCGGCATCGGCCGTCACACCTCCGGCGGTCACGCGGCGGCCTCGCGGGGCAGCGCGTGTCGCAGGACCGTCGCGGCCTGTTGCAGGGCACGGACCGGGTCGCCGCGCAGCCGACACTCCAACGCCAGCCAGCCCCGGTAGTCCAGCTCCAGCAGGGTCCGCACCAGTGCCGGCCAGTCCAGGTGCCCGGCACCGGGCTGGAACCTGTTCGAGTCGCTGACCTGCACGTGCCCGAGGTACGGCGCGGCGCCCCGCAGCGCGCGGTGCATGTCGTCCTCCTCGATGTTCATGTGGAAGGTGTCGGCGACCACCCGGACCGACGGCATCCCGACGGCGGCGCAGAGCGCGACCGCCTCGTCGAGACGGTTGACCATGTGGTCCTCGTACCGGTTGAGGGGTTCGAGGAAGAGGGTGACCCCCTCGGCCCTGGCGTGCTCGCCCAACTGGCCGAGGGTGTCGAGGAGGACCTGCCGGTCGCCGGCGCGCGGACGCGGTGGCTCGAACGGTGGCAGCCGTCGGGAGAACATCCCCCAGGCCGCCGGGGTCATCACCCCGACGCCGCCCAGCTCGGCGATCACCGAGAGCTGCGAGCGCAGGTTACGGACGGCGTCGGCGGAACGGGCCGGGTCGAAGTCGCCGATGAAGTGATCCATCTCGACGCAGACGGTGGGCAGCACGACCCCGTCGGCGCGGGCCCGGCGCAGCTCCGGCAGCCGGTGGGCGAACGCGAGGTCTCCGCGTCCGCGTAGCTCGATGCCCTGGTAACCGAGGGCGGTCGCGAGTGCGAACTTCTGGGTCAGGTCGGTGCCCGGCAGGAGTTGTTCCTGACAGGCCAGCGCGATGGCGGTCATCTAGAACCTCAGCACCACTTGGAGGACGTCACCGGCGCCGCGATCGAGCAGCGCGAGGGCGTCGGCGACGGCGCTGGCGTCGACGATGTGGCTGACCAGCGGCATCGGGTCGAGGCTGTGCTCAGCCACCAGATCCATGAAGGTCTGCGCGACCCGGTCACCGGTCCACCGGCCGGCCATGCTCGGCGCGGGGGTGGGACCGGAGACCTGGGCGGCCACCAACTGGATGCGGTTGTGGTGGAACTCCTCGCCGAGGCCGAGCGCGTCGGCCTGGCCCTGGTAGAACCCGGCGGCCACCACCCGGCCGGCGTGCGCGGTGGACCGGATCGCCTCGTGCAACGCCGGGTACGCGCCGGACAACTCCAGGCAGACGTCCGCGCCCCGACCGTCGGTGGCCAGACGTAGCACTGCCGCCGCGGATTCGGTGCGGGCGTCCACCGTGGATCGCGCCCCGTAGTCGGTGGCGTGTGTCAGCCGGCTGGGCACCGGGTCGACGGCCACCACCCGGGCGCCGGAGAGCACGGCGAGTCGGGTGGCGAGCAGCCCGATGACTCCCTGCCCGAAGACGCCGACCCAGTCGCCGAGGTGCAGGTCACCGGCGAGTACGGCGGTCAGCGCGATGGCGCCGGGCCGGGCGAAGACGGCGGCGAGCGGGTCCAGCCCGGTGGGGAGTGGACGGACCGCGCCGGCGGCGAGCACCGCCTCGGCCCGGTGACCCCAGATGCCCCACACGAGTTGCCCCGGGCGCCGGTCGGTGACCTCCGGGGCGACCTCGACGATCTCGCCGACCTCTTCGTAGCCGAAGCCGATCAGCGGGTAGGGAACCGGGGTCTGCCGGGGGACGAACATCCGGGCGGTGTCGTCCCAGTCCTTGCTGAGCCGGGGATTGCTGCCCCGGTAGAGGGTCAGCTCGGTGCCGGCGGAGATGCCCGAGTAGCGGGTGCGGACCCGGACCTGACCGGGGCCGAGCGGATCTGGTGGGCAGGGCTCGAGGCTGATCCGTCGAGGCCCGGCGAGTGAGACGACCCAGTTGCCCATGTGTCACATCCCGGTTGCACTGGGCTCCAGGATAGCAAAAAATCGCCATATGTCTTGTCATTAATCTATCGATCGTGTTGAATCAGTCATGTACCCTTCGAGAGGAGTGCCACCGATGTCAGCACCTCCGAGGCGGATACTCGCCACCACCCTGATCATGGCACTGACTGCGTCCACCCTGCTGGCCTGCGGCGACGACCAATCAGACAGCAACAGCAAAAAGATCACCGTCTGGAGCCTGGAAGACGTCGCCGACCGGGTCACCGCCACCAAGGCGATCATCGCCGACTTCACCGCCAAGACCGGGATCCAGGTCGACCTCGTGACCGTCAACGAGGACCAGTTCCCCTCCCTGATCGCCGCCAACGCCGCCGCCGGCGACCTGCCCGACGTGGTCGGGTCGGTCTCCCTGGCCGGCATCCGTACGCTCGCCGGCAACGAGCTGCTGCACGCCTCGGCGAACGCGGAGGTCGTCGACAAGCTGGGCAAGCAGACGTTCTCCCCCCGGGCGTTGGAGCTGACCTCCGACGACGGCAAGCAGCTCTCCGTCCCCAGTGACGGGTGGGGTCAGCTGCTCGTCTACCGCAAGGACCTGTTCGCCGCCGCCGGCCTGCCCGCCCCGGACACCTACGAGCGGATCACCGACGCCGCGACGAAACTCAACACCGGCGGCGTCGCCGGGATCACCGCGGCGACCTCCGCCAGCGACGTGTTCACCCAGCAGACCTTCGAGCACCTGGCACTGGCCAACGGCTGCCAGCTCACCGACGACTCCGGAAAGGTCACCCTCGACTCGCCCCAGTGCGTCGAGGCGATCCGCTTCTACGGCGACCTGATCCGCACCAGCTCGGTGAAGGGCGCCCAGGACGTGGACACCACCCGGGCCACCTACTTCGCCGGTAAGGCGGCCATGGTCATCTGGTCGCCCTTCATCCTCGACGAGTTGGCCGGGCTGCGCAACGACGCCAAGCCGACCTGCCCACAGTGTCAGACCGACCCTGCGTTCCTCGCGAAGAACAGCGGGTTCGTGACCGCGATCAAGGGTCCGAACGGCACCGAGCCGGCGCAGTACGGCGAGATCAGCTCGTGGGCGGTGCTCGACGGCGCGGTGACCGACCCGGCGAAGTCCTTCGTGGAGTACATGCTCAGCGACGGCTACCCGCGATGGTTCGGCATGTCCCCCGAGGGGCGCTTCCCGGTGCGCAAGGGCACCACGGCCGAGCCCGAGGCGTACCTGACGGCCTGGAACACCAGCCAGGCCGGTGTGGACGCGAAGAAGCCCCTCGCCGACGTGTTCGGCGAGGAGGTGCTCGCCACCCTGCGCCGCAGTCCGGACACCTTCCAGCGGTGGGGGCTCACCCAGGGGCAGGGCAAGCTGGTCGGCGCCATGCTCGGTGAGCTACCGGTGCCCAAGGCGCTGACCGACGTCTACTCCGGCAAGTCCGACGCCGCGGCCGCCGCCGGCCGGGCCAAGAAGGACGTGGAAGCCATCAAGGCGGGCGTCAATTGACCACCACCGCGCCCGAGACCGGCCGCTCCCCCAACCGGGAGCGGCCGGGACGGGCCGGCCGCCGTCGCCCACTGACCCTGCGCCGCCGCGAGTCCCGTGCCGGGCTCGCGCTCGTCGCACCGACACTGCTCGTCACCCTCACGGTCATCGGTATCCCGATCGTGTGGACCGTGGTGCTCGCCTTCCAGCGGGTCCGGCTCGCCACGTTGCGCAAGACCGGCCTGTTCGGCGAGTTCAGCATGGACAACTTCGACCGGGTGCTGCACACCCCCGGCTTCGCCGAGACGCTGTGGGTCACGCTGATCTACAGCATCGGCGGCACCGTCGGGTCGATCCTGCTCGGACTGGTGGCCGCGCTTGTCGTCCGCCGACCGTTCCGGGGCCGCACGCTGGTCCGGGCATCCATGCTGCTGCCGTACGTGGCACCGGTCGTCGCGGTGACGTTCGTGTGGCAGGTGATGCTCGACCCGCAGCTCGGCATCGTCAACGCGTGGGGCCAACGCCTGCTGGGCTGGGACGCTCCGGTTCCGTTCCTGTCGCAGGAGTCGACCGCCCTGACCACCGTCATCGCCTTCGAGGCGTGGCGGTACTTCCCGTTCGCGTTCCTGTTCCTGCTGGCCCGGCTCCAGGCGGTGCCCGGTGAGTTGGAGGAGGCCGCCCGGGTCGACGGCGCGACCCCCACCCAGCGGTTCCGCCACATCCTGCTGCCCCAACTGCTGCCGGTGATCGCCCTGCTGGGCGTGCTGCGTTTCATCATGACGTTCAACAAGTTCGACGACGTCTACCTGCTCACCGGTGGCGCCGCCGGCACCGAGGTGGTCAGCGTCCGGGTGTACGAGTTCCTCACCGCGCGCACCGACATCGGCGCGGCCTCCGCGCAGGCGGTCGTGCTGGCCGTGGTGCTCATCGTGTTCGTGGTGATCTATCTGCGCTTCTTCGGACGGAGGGTGAGTTGATGGACCGGGACATGGTCGAGACGGTCAGCCTGCGTTGGCTTCGCCGCCTGGTGATCGCCGTGTTCCTGGTGGTCACCGTCTTCCCCTTCTACTACATGCTGGTGCTCTCGGTACGCCCCATCGAGCAGTTGCTGCTCGACCCCGGCGCGCTGCTCGTCGGCTTCGGTGAACTGACCGTGGCCACGTACGCCGAGGTCCTCAAGGCCACCGCCGACGGGGGCCAGGGGTTCCTCACCTTCATCCGCAACAGCGGACTGGTCGCGGTCGCGGCGACCGTGCTCACCCTGCTGGTGGCGATCCCCGGCGCGTACGCGGTGGCCCGGCTGCGGTTCTTCGGCCGGCGGCAGGTCGACTTCCTGTTCCTGGCGGTCTACCTGTTCCCGTCGATCGTCATCGCGATTCCCCTGTTCGTGGCGTTCAGCCTCGTCGACCTGCGCGGCTCGCTGTTCGGCCTGGTGCTGGTCTACATCTCGCAGACGCTGCCGGTGTCGGTCTACATGCTGCGCAACTACTTCGAGACGATCCCGGTCAGTCTGGAGGAGTCCGCCGCCATCGACGGTGCGGGTCGACTCGGCATCATCCGCCGCGTCAGCCTGCCCCTCGCGATGCCGTCGATCATGGCGGTCGCGCTCTACGACTTCATGATCGCCTGGAACGAGTTTCTCTTCGCCCTGCTGTTCCTGATCGACAAACCCAACCGGTGGACGGTGTCGCTGGGGCTGTCCCTGCTCTCCGACGGGGTGGAGGTGCCCAAGACGGTGCTGATGGCCGGGTCGGTCGTCCTCACCCTGCCCATCGTGATCCTCTTCTTCGCCAGCGAGCGGCTGCTCACCGAGGGCCTGACCAGCGGCGCGGAGAAGGGATGACCGTCTCCCCCGGGTCACCGGCCGCGCCCCCACCGGCCCGGATACGGTGGCCTCATGGCCAACCCGACCCGCTGGGCGACCGACACCGGCCCCGAGCACTCGCAGTGGTACATCGACCGGTTTCGGAAACTCGCGGCCGAGGGCGCCGACCTGGCCGGCGAGGCCCGACTGGTGGACACCCTCGTCGCGCCCGGCTCCCGGATCCTCGACGCCGGCAGCGGCACGGGCCGGGTCGGTGCCGCGCTGGCCCAGCGCGGACACACCGTGGTCGGGGTGGACGCCGACCCCGCCCTGGTGGCTGCCGCCCGCGCCGACTATCCCGGCCCGACCTGGCTGGTCGCCGACCTGGCCGAGCTGGACCTGCCGGCGATGGGTGAGGCGGAGCCGTTCGACGCGGCGGTGCTGGCCGGCAACGTCCTCGCCTTCGTCGCCGTCGGCACCGAACCGGAGGTGCTGCGCCGGGTCGCCCTGCACCTGCGGCCCGACGGTGTGCTGACCGTCGGCTTCGGCACCGAGCGTGGCTACCCCCTCACCGCCTTCGACGCCGACGCGGTGGCCGCCGGCCTGCGGGTGGAGCAGCGCTTCGCCACCTGGGACCTGCGCCCGTGGCGCGACGACGCGCCGTTCGCGGTCAGCATCCTGCGCCGTCCGGCCGACTGACACCGCCCGCCGCACGCTGCTTTCCGGTGATCAAGAGGTTTGCGTCAGGCTCACGCTCGGTTCTGACGCAAACCTCTTGATCACCGCCGCCACGCCGCCACGCCGCCGGCAGGCTTGGGGTTTTCAGTCGGGGGCGGCGACGGCCCGAGCGGCGGCCGGGTCCAGGGTGGCGCCGGCGGGCACCAGGCTGACCAGCCCCGCGGGCAGCCGCACCGGGCGCACCCCGCGATAGCCGAGCATCGGGAGCACCTCCCGGTCCGCCAGCACGTACCGTCGGCCCAGGTCGGTGACCACGGACACCGCGCCGCCGGACGCGCCGGGCGCCGCGGCGGCCTCGACCACCGCGCCGCGACCCGGCTCCACCACCACGTGGTCGGCCAGGACCGCGCCGTCGACGGGCGCGGTCCGCGGCGTGGCCGCCAGGTCCCGCAGCGGTACGCCCCAGCGCACCTCGGCAACCCCGCCGTCGTCGGCGACCCGGGCGCAGAGGTCCCCCCCGTCGCCGGCCGCGAGCCGGGGCGGGGTCGGCGGCGGGGCGTACGCGCCACTCGGTGCGAGGTCGGGCACCGTGGGCAGCGCGGCGAAACGACCCAACGTCATCGGCACCGGCTCACCCTGCCCGGTGCGCGCCAGCAACAGCCCGGCCTGCAACTCGGTGATGCCGGCCAGGCCGGCGTCGACGGCCACCGCGTACTGCCGACCGCCACCGGAGTTGCTCACCAGGTAGACCGTGCCGATCGCGGCGTCCGGCACCTGGGTGGCCGGCTGGCCCAGCCCGGGCAGTTCGAGCGGGGCGAGGTCGCTGCCGGCGGGCAGGGAGTTGAGCAGGGCGGGTGCCACCGCCACCGCCTGCGCGCGGGTGGTGGCGAGCGCCGCCAGCACCCGGCTGGGATCGCGGACGAGGTAGCGCCGCTGGTGCCAGACCAGGTGCAGCCCGCCGTCGGGGTGCCGCAGCAGCAACGCCTCGTCGCCCAGCAGTCGGCCGCCGTCGGGCTCGGTGCCGATCAGCAGAGCGGAGCGGGGCGCCTCGCCCGCCGGGGCCGTCGAGCAGACGGTCCACGCCGCCGTGGCCAGCCGACCGGGTGCGGGCAGCGAGTCCGGCGCGTCGGCGATACCCAGCGGCAGCCCGCGCGGGACGCCGTCGATCGTGCGTCGGGAGACCAGCACGGTCTTGGACTGGTCCGCGCCGACGATCAGCAGCGCTGAGGCGTAGTTGAGCACCGGGTGCAGCTTCTGCTCGCGGTAGACGAACCGCGCGCCGGACTCCTTCTCCACGATCACCGCACCCGGGTCGCGCCAACCCTTGCCGCCCCCGGCGAACAGGCCGTAGAGCGCGAAGCCGCCGAGCCCGATCGCCGCGACCAGGACGCTGGCCAGGCCGGCGCCGGCCAGCCGCCGAAACGGCGACTGCGCGGGATCGGTCTCGCGCATGACCAGAGCGGCGACCGCCCGCTGGACGCTGAACTGGTAGGAGTGCAGCTGGTCCTGCCGCGACGGCATGAGGTCCCTTCCGGTGGGTCGGCCGGGGCACAGAATATGCGGTGCGTCGATGTCTCGGGACCCTGCGTGTCCGGCTCGGGGCAACCGGTACCATCCGGGGACGAATCCGGCGGCGAGAGGGCACCCGTGGGCGCGCGTTTCGAGGAGCTGGCCTGGCGGGAGACCCCGATCGGCGCGATCAGCCTGCGCCGACGCCGGGATCCGGCCCTCCAGGTCGAGGTGTACGAGGTCAAACTCGACGACGAGTACCTGATGTCCAGCCTGTTCCCGGTCGCGGAGATCGAGCTGGCCCGGCTGGGTCTCGCCGCGGTGGCCGGCGACTCGCTCGACGTGGTGGTCGGTGGTCTCGGGCTGGGCTACACCGCCTGCGCGGCGCTGGGCGACCCACGGGTGCGTTCGCTGCTGGTGGTGGAGGCGATCGAGGACGTGATCGACTGGCACCGTCGGGGTCTGCTGCCGTTCGCGGCGGGGCTCGCCGAGGACCCCCGGACCCGGTTCGTGCAGGCCGACTTCTTCGCCGCGGTGGCCGGTGACGTCGGCTTCGACGCCGAGGCACCCGGGCGGCGGTTCGACGCCGTGCTGCTCGACGTCGACCACTCCCCGCGCAACGTCCTGCACCCCAGTCACGCGGCGTTCTACCCGCCGGCCGGGCTGCGTCGGCTGGCCGCCCTGCTGCGGCCCGAGGGGATTTTCTCGCTCTGGTCGGACGACCCGCCGGACACCGAGTTCACCGCGGCGCTCGCCGAGGTGTTCGTGGACGTGCAGGCGCACGTCGTGCCGTTCGCCAACCCGCTGACCGGCGGCGAGTCCGCGAACACGGTCTACGTGGCGCGCACCGAGGGCTGAACCGGCCGGGCCGACATGCCCACCGGCCCAGCCCCCCTTGATCGACTCGGTTTTCCGGCGATCGGGCCATCCCTGCGTCCTGGACACCCCGACAGCACGGAACCCGAGTCGATCGGCAGCAACGCATCGCACCTCGCGTGGGCATGGTGGCGGCCAGATCGGGAAAGGTCACACCGTGCCCGCCGCACCAGGCGCGGCCGGTTACCGGAGGTAGACATGCGTGCGCTGCTCTGGGTCGTCGGCGTGGTCGCCGGCGTGCTGATCCTGCTCGGGCTGATCCTTGAGGCCGTCCGCTGGCTGATCATCATCGGTCTGATCGCGCTGGTGATCGTGATCATCCTGGGTGTGGTCAAGGGCCGGCAGGCGATGCAGCACCAGAACCGCCGACGCTGACAGCTGACCCGGTCAGAACCAGTCCGGGCGCATGTCGAGGGTGGTGCGGTCCCGGCTGTCCAGCAGGTCGAACTGCGGACCGGTGCGGGGCAACTCGACCCGGAAGAAGTAGCGCGCCGCCTGGCGCTTGCCGGCGTGGAACGCGTCGCCGGCCTCCTCCGGCGGCAGCGCCAGCACCTGCTCCAACCACATCCACGCGATCACGACGTGCCCGACCGCCTCCAGATAGGCGGTGGCGTTGGCCAGGGCGGACACCGGGTCACCGTCGGCCCACAGCCGACGGGTGACCGCGGTTGTCCGGTCCACCGCGGCGGCCAGCCGGTCCGCCAGATCGGCCGCCTCGCCGCCGACCTTTCGGCCCCGCTCGACCGTGTCGCCGATCGTCGCGGTCAGCTCGGCGAGGCCGGCGCCGCCCCGCATGGTCATCTTGCGGCCCAGCAGATCCAACGCCTGGATGCCGTGGGTGCCCTCGTGGATCGGGTTGAGCCGGTTGTCCCGGTAGTGCTGCTCCACGTCGTGATCACGGGTGTACCCGGCGCCCCCGAGCACCTGGATCGCCAGGTCGTTGGCATGCAGGCACCACTGCGACGGCCAACTCTTCGTGATCGGGGTGAGCACGTCCAGCAGCAGGTGCGCGCGCTCGCGGTCCGCCTCGGCGGGAGCGGTGTGCTGCTCGTCGAGCAGCCGCGCGCAGTAGAGCACCAGCGCCAGCGCTCCCTCCACGTAGCTCTTCTGCGCCAGCAGCATCCGTCGTACGTCGGGGTGGTCGATGATCGGTACCTGCGCCGTGGCCGGGTCCTTCGCGCCGACCGGGCGGCCCTGCGGTCGCTCCCTGGCGTACGCCAGGCTCTTGAGATACCCGGTGTAACCCAGCGCGGTGGCGCCGGCCCCGACCCCGATCCGGGCCTCGTTCATCATGTGGAACATCTGGGCCAGCCCCTGGTGCGGCGGACCGACCAGGTGGCCGACCGCACCGGCGCGGCCGCCCGGGGTGTGCCCGCCGTCGCCGAAGTTGAGCAGGGTGTTCGTGGTGCCCCGGAAACCCATCTTGTGGTTGAGCCCGGCCAACACGACGTCGTTGCGGTCGCCGAGCGACCCGTCCGCGCCGACCAGCACCTTGGGCACGATGAACAGCGAGATGCCCTTGACGCCGGGTGGGCCGCCGGGGATCCGCGCCAGCACCAGGTGCACGATGTTCTCGGCCAGCTCGTGATCGCCACCGGAGATCCACATCTTGGTGCCGAACACTCGGTACGTGCCGTCCGCCTGGGGCTCCGCCCGGGTGGTGATGTCGGCCAGTGAGCTGCCCGCGTGCGGCTCGGACAGGCACATGGTGCCGAAGAACCGGCCGTCGAGCATGGGCCGGACGTACGTGTCCACCTGGTCGGCACTGCCGTGCGCCAGCAGCAGGTTGGCGTTGCCCAGGGTGAGGAACGGGTACGCGGAGGTGGCCACGTTGGCCGCCTGGAACCAGGTGAAGCAGGCCGCCGCGACGGCGTGCGGCAGTTGCAGGCCGCCGACCGAGGCGTCCAGCCCGGCGGTGAGCAGGCCGGTCTCGGCGAAACTGTCAAGGGCCGCGCGCACCTGCGGGATCAGCCGCACCCGCTGCCCGTCGAAGGTGGGTTCGGTGAGGTCGGCGGCGCGGTTGTGCGGGGCGAACTGCTCGGTGGCCACCCGCTCGGCGAGGTCGAGGGCGTCGTCGAAGGTCTCCCGGGAGTGCTCGGCGTAGCGGGGACGCTCCACGAGTTCGGACACCCGCAGCCACTCGTGCAGCAGGAAGTCGAGGTCACGGCGGGAGAGCAGGGTGGACGGCACGGCACTCCTCAGCGGGCACGGGGGCGGGTCGGGCCGGGGCGACGGCCCACGGTCGCCCCGGCCCATCCTGGCCGATCGACCGGGCGCGCACCACCGGCGCGGGTGGGGTTCCACGAGCGGAACTTGTCACACCGACCGCCTAGTGTCGGTGCCCGTGACCGCACCTGGAGACGTCCCACCCGAGGTCCTCGACCGGCTGCGGCCGATCTGCCTGGGGCTGCCGGAGACCTACGAGGAGCCCGCCTGGGTGGGTATCCGCTGGCGGATCCGCAAGCGGACCATCGCCCACGTGCGCAGCATCGACCCCGATCGCCAGCCGGTCCACGCACCTGCCGCCGCACTCGACGAGCCCGCCTGCCTGCTGACCTTCCGGTCACCACTCGACGAGATCGCCGGGCTCCTCGGCGCCGGGCACCCCTTCTACAAACCGGAGTGGAGTCCGAACGTGATGGGCATGATCCTGGGCGACGACACCGACTGGGAGGAGGTGGGCGAGTTGCTCACCGAGAGCTACCGCATCATGGCCCCGAAGCGGCTCGCCGCCCAGGTCGGTCCCCCGGTGCCGCCGGTCGGCTGAGCGCCGGCAGCACCCGGTGGCGAGCGGTTTCGCCGATCGGGGCCGGCCGGTCGAGGCGCTGCCGCCGGACCGGGATCCCCGCCCTGACGACGAAATCAGGTGGAGCGGGTGCGGTCCGAGGGACGACGATCGCGGCGTGTCCATTCCCATCCGCGAGATCCGTGCCCGTTACTCGGCCGACACGATCACCGTGTACCAGGCGTACCCACCGGAGATCGCGCTGCCGGCGGTGGCGGCCGGTCGGCTCGTGGCCCCCTTCAAGCGGGAGCGGATGACCTGGATCAAGCCCTCCTTCCGGTGGATGATGTACCGGTGCGGCTGGGCCACCAAGCCCGGCCAGGAACGCGTGCTGTCCATCGACATCACCCGAGAGGGCTTCGAGTGGGCGCTGGCGCGGGCCTGTCTGAGTCACTACGACCGGGGCCTGCACGGTGACCGGACGGCGTGGTCGCGACACCTCAGGACCAGCCCGGTACGCGTGCAGTGGGATCCGGAACGGACACTGCACCTGAGCGCGTTGCCGTACCGGTCGTTGCAGGTGGGACTCTCCGGCGAAGCTGTCGCCCGCTACGTCGACGACTGGACGGTCAGCGTCACGGACATCACCGCCACCGTCCACCGTGTACGGGACCTGGTTCGGGCAGCTGACGTCCGCGCGGCGACAGAGCACCTGCCGGTCGAACGGAGCTATCCACTGCCGACGCCGATCGCGGCCCACCTCGGTGCCAGCGGGTGATCGCCCGGTGGTCGCCGGCAGTCGGGTGCCAGGTGCCGCGTCGCGCGGCACGCGGGAGTCCTCGATATCCTGTCCGCCATGCATCGAAGCCGCGTGTACGCACTGCTGATCGACGCCCCCGAGGCGGAGGCGACCCAGGCGGCGGAGTTCTGGTCGGCGGCACTCGGCGTCAGCACCCGGTCCGATCCGGCGGAACCACAGTTCGTCGACCTGCACGAGGCCCTGCCGGGGCTGGTCACCGCCGTGCAGGCGGTGGACGACGCGCCGCGCTTCCACCTCGACATCGAGACCGACGACGTGTCGGCCGAGACCGCACGGTTGATCGGTCTGGGCGCCACCGAGGTGTCGCAGTGGCTTGAGTGTCGGGTCCTGCGGGCACCCGGTGGGCACCTCCTGTGCGTGCTGCCGGTGGCGAGTCCGCCGGAGGTCTTCGCGGCAGAGTCCCGCACCTGGCCCTGAAGCCGGGCTGTCACAGGGCGACGTTAGGGTCCCGGCCATGGCTGATTTCGTGTTGGTGGCAGGGGCGTGGCTGGGGTCGTGGGCATGGGACGAGGTGGTGCCACCACTGCGTGCGGCCGGGCACGACACCTACCCGTTGACGCTCTCCGGCCTCGCCGAGCGGCAGGGTGTGGCCGCTGGCCAGCAGACCCACGTACGCGACATCGTCGACGAGGTCGAGCGCCGCGACCTGCGCGACGTGGTGCTGGTCGGGCACAGCTACTCGGGCATCCCGGTTGGTCAGGCCGCCGGGCGGATCGGCGACCGGCTGACCAGGGTGGTCTTCGTCGACTCGGAGGTGCCGGTCGACGGCGCGTCGTTCGTGTCCGAGTGGTGGCAGGGGCCGGCGGCGCTGGAGTCGGTGCTCGCCGACAACGGCGGCAGTTGGCCGCCGCTCGGTGCGGCCGACTTCGACGGTCAGGGGCTCACCGACGAGCAGGTCACCCGCCTGGTCGACGGCTCCACGCCGCACCCGGGCGCCACGCTGAGCGAGCCGGCCGTGCTGACCCGGCCGCTGGGCGAGCTTCCGGCGACGTACATCAAGTGCCTGCTCGACGGGCCCGAGCCCAACGAGACCGTGGCCAAGCTGCTGACCAGCGACCAGTGGCGACTCGCCACGATGGCCACCGGTCACTGGCCGATGATCTCCCAGCCCACCGAGTTGGCCGAGCTGTTGCTGGCACAAACCAGCTGACCGGCGCACCGGACGTCCGCCCCCGCAGCCGATTACGGCCCCGGCGGTCCGGGCGAGCCAGCCGGGCCGGTCAGGCCGTCTGGTCGTCGAGTGTCCTGATGTGGCGCACCGGCGACGCGAGCAGCCAGAGCATGGCGAGCACACCACCCAGGCCCGCGACGACCAGGGTCGGTCGAAGTCCGATGGTGGTGCCCAACGCGCCACCGACAAGCGCGCCGAGCGGTCGGATGCCGTAGTTGACCGCGCTGTACGCACCGGCGCGGCGTCCTCGCGCGTCGTCGGGAGTCACGGCGGTGAGGAGGGCGTTGAGGTTGACGTCCATCAGCATCACCCCAAAGCTGGAGACCAACTCGATGGCCGCCAGCATGGCGACCTTCGTCCACGTGGAGCCGGACACCAGCGCGGTCAGCGCCAGCGGCGCGGGGAAGAGCACGACGCCGATCATGGCGGTACGCCCCAGTCCGATGGCACGCGAGATCCGTGGTGCGAGTGCCGCGCCCGCGAGCCCGCCGACCGCCCCGAATCCGAGGGCGACGCCGATCGCGCCGGCCGACAGGTCAAGTTCACGGCTGGCGTAGAGCACCAGCAACGCGCCGGAGATGAAGGTGAAGAAGTTGACGGTGCTGGTGCAGCCGAGCGCGGCCCGCAGCACCGGATGCCGCACCACCAGCACGAGCCCCTCGCGGACCAGGCCGAGAGTGGACGTCCGACGCGGCGGCGGAGGTGGCTCGGTCACCGGAATGCGGCTGAGCAGCAGCGCGGAGCCGAGGAACGACGCCGCGTCGACGACTATCGCGGCCGGTGCGCTCAGCGCCTGGACCAGTCCACCGCCGACGGCCGGACCGGCGAGGAACGAGAGTGACCGGCTCATGCTCAGCTTGCTGTTCGCGTCCACGTACGCCGATCGCGGCACCAGGGCCACGAAGAACGCCTGACGCGCCATGGCGAACAGCACCGCGCCGGTACCGGTGAGCAGTGCCACCAGGTAGAGCTGGGCGAGGGTCACCGCACCGAACAGGTAGGCCACCGGCAGGCTGAGCAGGACGGCGCCCCGGATCAGGTCCGCGATGATCAGGAGTCGCCGCTTGTGGGTGCGCTGGTCCACCCAGGCGCCGAGGAACAGGCCCAGCAGGTTGGGCAGCCAGATCAACGCGGTGAGGACGCTGACCTGCACGGGCGTCGCGGTGAGCAGGGTGACGGCGATCAGTGGCAGGGCCAGTTCGCTGATCCGGTCACCGAAATCGGAGATCGTCTGACCGATCCAGAAGGTACGGAAGCGCCGGTCCCGTCGCAGCACCGGCGGGGACACCGCGCCGGCGGCGCGCTCGGTCTCGGGGCCGGCGGCGCGCTCGGTGTCGGCGCCGGTGGTGTTCACGACGCGGCCGGGTCGTCGCCGGCCTGGGCCGGGTCGTCGTCGCCGGCCTCGGGCAGGAGGTAGCGCAGCATCCGGACGATCCGCGCGCCGGCCGGGGCGGATTCCTCCTTGCGCCGCACGTACGGGGCGATCAGCTCCTCGATCGACTCCTCAAGCTGTCGCAACTCGTCGGCGGTGGCCACGAACCGGGTGTCGGCGATGCCGGCCAGAGCACGCCACTCGGGGTCCAGCCGGGCCTCCTCGCGCAACAGCCACTGCTGTGGCGCGTCGGCGTTGCGGGCGAACATCTCGCCGCGCAGCTGGTGACTGGCGGACTGCCCCTCGACGCTGTCGGGCACGGTGAAACGGAAGCCCCGGGCGACGGCCTGCCACCAGCGTTCCCGTTTGCTGGTGGCGCCGTCCCAGTCGGTGACCAGCCCGAACGTCGCGAGGTGCCGCAGGTGCCAACTGACCACCGACGGTGTCGCGCCGACGTGCGGCGACAGCCCGGTAGCCGTGGCCGGGCCGTGCCGCTGAAGGTGTTCGAGGATCGCCAGCCGCACCGGATGGGCCAGTGCCCGCAACGCCTGCGGCTCGGTGATCTCGAAATCCCCGTACGGGTTCGTGAGAGACATGTTTCGAAAGTAGTCTCTCACGTCAAGCCCGGCAACCCCAGGCCCCGGCCGCGGGCCCCACAACACGGGCCACGGCCACGGGACCAGTGACGATCAGGCGATGCCCAACCGCGCCAACGGCTCGACCAGCTCCCGCTCCTCGTAGCTCAGGTGCGACAGCAGGGCGTCGGTCAGCAGGTCCACCGCCGCCCGCAGCTCGGCGAGACCGTCCGGGGACCCGACGTACGCGACCAGGGCCTGGTCGACGCCCTCCAACACGTCGTGGATGACGTGGTGCTCCCGCTCCAGCCGGTCGACGACCGGGCCGAGTCGGGGGTCGCGCGCCCGCAACCGAGGAAACAACGACTGGTCCTCGATGGTGTGGTGGGTGGTGACGATCCGGCAGTACGACTCGCAGTAGACGCCGAGCGTCCAGCGGTTCTGGCGCATGGTCATGGTGTTGATGTGGGAGCGGGCCGCGCCGGCGTCAATCTCACCGGCCGCCACCTGCTCGATCAGATCGTGAATCTGGGCCAGCTCCGCACGCAGGCCGTCGTGGACCTGCACCAGGTGCGCCCCGGTGGCCTGCTCGTGCGGGGTGTAGGTGCGGTCCGGGTCGGGCGTGGGTCCGGTCGGCCGGGTCGACTCGTCCCAGACCTGCTGGTCGCTGCGCCGCACGCCGTCGTCAGGGGTCGGCACCACGGCGAACGCTCCCCCGGTCACGGTCGCCCGGCTCGGCCGCACCGCCGGCTCCGGCTCGCGCTCCGGCTCCGACGCACGCGAAGACTCCGACGCACGCGATGACTCCGACGCGGACGAGGACCCCGGCGCACGCGAGGACTCCGGCGCGCGCTCCGACTCCGGTGCCGCACCGCGATCACGCTCGGCCGCGACCAGTTCACGAACCGCCGGAGCCACCTCGCCGGCGAACCGGCGCAGGTCGTCGGGATCGTCGCTGCCGAGGATGAAGGTGCTGACACCCTCTTCCAGCGCCAACTCGGCCAGTTCCCGCGCCCACTGCTCGGCGGGTCCGTTCAGTGCTCCGCGCCCGACGGCCGAGAACTGTCCCGAGATGTTGAGCAACCGGCGGACGTCCTGCGGTGACCGGCCGGCCTCCCGGGCGGCGTCGTCGATCGTCGCGTTGCCCTTGGTCAGGTCGCCCGGCTGGAGATAGGTCAGCGACGGCAGCCATCCGTCGGCCCGGCGACCGGTGAGCTGGAGCATCCGGGGCTTGTACGCGCCCAGCCAGATCGGCACCGCGTGGGCCGGCGCCGGTCCACGCTTGGCGCCTCGCACCCGGTAGAACTCACCATCGACACGGACGCCGCCGCGCGCCTCGGCGTCCCAGACCTGGCGGATGATCTCGATGGCCTCCTCCAACGCGCGTACGCCCTGGCCGGGGGTCAGGCGTCGTCCGCCCATCGCCTCGATGGCGTCCCAGAACGCTCCCGCGCCGAGGCCCAGACCGACCCGGCCGCCGCTGAGCAGGTCCAGGCTGGCCACACTGCGGGCGAGCACCGCCGGTGGGCGCAGGGGCAGGTTTGTCACGTTCGCCGCCACGTGCACGCGGCTGGTCCGGGCCGCGACGAAGCTCAGCAGGGTCCAGGTGTCGAGGAACGCGGGCTGGTACGGGTGGTCCTGGAAGGTGACCAGGTCCAGCCCGACCTGCTCGGTCAGGACGGCGAGGTCGACCGTGCGGGCCGGGTTGTCACCGCTGGGGGTGACGAACGATCCGAAGACCAGGTCATGGCCGTAGTCGCTCATCTGCGAGCCTCCCGATTCACGCGACGCCTCGAACGATGCGTCGTGACCACAACCTTATGTCACACAGAACATCTCCTGCCAACAAGATCTGTGTCACTGCGCTATTGTCGGGGAATGACGGGTGCCCCTCACCGGCCGGACCGGCCCGATCCGCTCGACGACGACCTGGGCTGGATGCTCGGGATCGTCTTCCGCGGCTACGTCCGGGCGGCCGAGCACGCGCTCACCGACTTCCCCGGCGGTCCCCGCGGCTACCAGGTGCTCACTGCGGCGATCACCGGGCCGGCCCGAAACCAGGGTGCGATCGCGGAGGAGCTTGGCATCGACCGCACCGTCCTCACGTACCTGATCGACGACCTGGAACGGCCCGGGTTCGTCGCCCGTCGGGCGGACCCGGCAGACCGACGTAACCGGCTCGTCGACGTCACCGACGTTGGCCGCGGCGCCTGGGAGCAACGGCGTCTGGCGCTACGACACGTCGAGTCGCACCTGCTGGGGACGCTCACGCCGGCCGAGTCGGCGACGCTGCGGGCACTGCTCCAGCGGGTCGCCTGCTCGGCCCAGGCGATGGACCCGCTGCGTGACCTCTGCGAGGCGGTGTCGCAGGTGCAACCCACGCCGGACCAGACCGAGGCCCCGGCCGGCCGCGGGCGCGGCGCCGGCCCCGGGGGCCGGCGCCGCAGCACCGACTGACCCCGACAACGGCCGCCGGCTGGAAACGCGACGCGGGCCCGCCCGGCTCCCCCGACGTGGTACGTCGAGCGCAGCCGGACGGGCCCGCGGTGCCGCTGGCGGGTGGGATCAGCGCACGTGCACGAACACCGGGTTCGAGTAGAACCACAGGTCTTCCCACGGGCTCTCCAGCCCGTCGGCGAGCGGCTCGGCCTCGTCGGTGCTGGTGCCCCGCACCCGCGCGTAGGTGTCGGCCTCGACGTTGCGCAGCGTGTGCCGGATGACGTAGTCCTCGCCCTTCCGACGCCAGTCGCGCGGGCCGAACCGGGCCACCACCTTCGTGGTGGGGTTGGTGTCGGCGTCCAGGTTGGCGCTCGGGCCGGTGATCTGACCGACGATCAGGTCGACCCGACGGACCTCGGGGCGGTCCCCGTTCGCGTTCACGCCGCCCAACGGACGGAACGTGATCTCGATCTCGACATCGGTGCGGCTACGACGGCTGACCGTGATGGTCTCGCCCACCTCGGCGGTCCTGCCCTGGGACCTGGCGGTGACGTCGAGACTGCGGATCAGGTCGCCGGTGGTCACCCAGATCCGGCCGTTGCGCAGACCGTCCATGATGTCGCCGTAGTCCTGGCGGGCGTGGACGTAGGTCTTGCTGTACTCGCCCGGCCAGAAGTCGGAGCCGCCGCGGGTCCAGTGCACGTGCGAGTCGGAGGTCGCGGTGATCCACCAGCGCCGGCCCTCGCCGAGCAGGGAGTCCCACAGGCCGCCGACGCGAGCGGTCATCTGGTCGAAGCCGCCGTAGGTGGGGTGGTTGCCGTACCCGCCCCGCTTGCCGCCGTTGAGCGGACCGGCCTGGTGCCCGGGCGCTCCCTCGAAGCCGATGTAGACGTCCGGCGCGGCGTTGTTGCCGTTGCGGAACTCGCGCGGGGTGTCCTGACCGTAGACGCCGAGACCGGGCGCCGAACGCGACGCGTGGTGGGCGATCACCAGCGGCTTGTGCGGCATGCCCCGGGCGACCTTGAGGAACTCCACCATCTTGGCCTCGGTGTCCCGTGCCGGGTCGGTGGGGAACGCGTCGTACTTGGCGAATCGGCTCTCCAGCTCGAAGAGCTGCTTCGCCTCGTCGTCGTGGCGCGGGATCATCAGCGTGTGGTGGTCCAGCGAGGGCGCGTCGAACTCCATGCCCCAGAACTGGAGCACCTCGGGGACCAGCTTGCGGGACCGCAGCAGGTCGGGGTACGCCTGCTCGATGTTCACCTTCGAGTGGGTCGGTCCACCGTGGTCGGTGCACATCGCCCAGGTCAGACCAAAGTTCTTCGCCATGATGGCGTTGGTGACGATCGGGTACACCGCGTCCGCGCCCTTGTGGAAGACGATCGGGGACTTGGTGGTGTCGAACTCGCCGCTGTACTCCGAGTGGATGTGGTGGTCGCCGGCACGCCACACGCGGTTCTTGGAGTTGCTCCGGTCGCCCGTGTCGTCGCCCGGCCGACGGTCCTCGTCAGCCCACGCCGCGCTGGCGCCGACCAGCGGGCTGGCCGCGGCCAGCGTCGCGCCGACGCCCGCGTACTTGACCAGCTTGCGCCGGGACAGCTGCGCGTGTTCGGTCTCTTCGGGTTGCTTGTCTCGCACTGCGGGCCTCTCCTCGATCAAGCGAATGCTCTTTCGATCAAGGAGCCTTGAAGAACGTGGTGAACATCCGTCGTACGGAGTGCGGGTCCACGATGAACACCGAGGCGTGACCTGCCAAAAGACCTGTTGACGATAGCAGCGGGTCACACCGCGACCGCACGTAGTGCCCGGCTCGGCCGGCCGGTCAGGGCACCTGCCGGGTGTTCCGGGGCGTCCGCGCGGTCGAAGGGTCGGTCGGCGCGGTGACCACCGGCGGCGCGACATCGACGGCGGGCAGCCCGGCAGAACCGGTGACCGGAAGGAGCAGCGCGCTGCGACCGAGATCGACCTGCACGGTGGCGTTCCGGTCGGCGGACTCGGTGAACTGCGGGTCGCTCTGGCCGAGCACCAGCCCGAGCACGTGCCCGGCGGGCACCACCGCGTCGTACGCGTTCATCGGGACGGTCACCGTGTACCAGCGGTCGGGTCGCAGCGGCGTGGTGAACCGCAGTGAGCGGTGATGCGCGGCGTCGAGCCACCCTCGGGTCAGCACGGCGTGGTCGGAGACCGCGGTGACCTCCTCCGTGTCGCGGTAACAGGCGTCGTCGACGTCGGTGGAGGCGCCCCAGCAGGACTCGGTATCCAGTGTCCGCACTCCCCCCGCACCGGTGAGCAGGATCCGCTCGGCGATCCCGTAGTCGACGAGCCGGGCGGTCAGCTGGGTGGTCGGCCGATCCACGCGGATCCGCAGCCGCACCGACGGGCTGCCGGAGATCCGCAGCGCGCTGGGCAGCGCGCCGGAGAGGAAGACCAACCGACCGGCGGTCGCGGTGTTCGGCGCGGCGACCAATTCGTCCTCGAACAACGACTCGTCGACGTACTCCTGCTCCTGACCCGGCCGCGCACCGCGACCGCCGAGCGTCCCGGTCACACCGTCGCCGACGCCGAGGGCCACCCGCACGTCCCGGGTGCCGGGAGCGGGCCAGTCGCGCTGGGTCGTCCACGTGCCCGGCGCGGTCTCCAGGTCGACCCGCGGCTCGTCCATCACCCCGTTGGGCAACCCCTGCAACCAGTAGTCGAACCAGCGGTGCAGGGCGGCCACCCATTCGGCGCGTCGAACGTCGAACGGGTCCTGGTGGCCGGTCTGGTGCAGCCAGAGCTTGCGGGGGACACCCTGCTCGGCCAACTCCTGCCACCAGCGGCCGAACTGGTTGGTCGTGACGTTCAGGTCGTTGAGGCCGTGTGCCAGGAAGACGCTGGCCCGAACCCGGTCGGCCGAGGGCCGGTAGTCGCGCCGCGCCCAGAACGCGTTGTAGTCACCGGTCTCGTCGGCGCTGTCCGCCCGCAGCCGGGCCAACACCTGCGCGCAGGCCTCCTCGGGGCGACCGCTGACGGCGGAGTGCAGGTAGCCGGGGTAGTCGGTGGCGACCAACGCCCCCTGGTAGCGCATGTAGTCGTACCAGCTGGAGATCGCCGAGATCGGCACGATGGTGGCCAGCCCCTCCACGCCGGTGGCGGCGACCCCGTTGGCGACCGAACCGTCCCACGACTTGCCGATCATGCCGACCTGCCCGGTGCTCCAGGCGGCGCTGACCGGCCGCCCGGCGGCGTCGTACGCGCGAGCCCGCCCGTTGAGCCAGTCGATCACCGCAGTGGCGCTGCCCACCTCGGCGGGACCGCCGACGTCCTCGCAGCCCGTGGACCGGGCGGTGCCCGCCAGGTCCACGGCGGCGAAGGCGTACCCGCGGGGGACGAAGTAGTTGTCGTAGAAGAGCGGGACCTTGGCGATCACGCCGGCCGAGTCGTACGTCTTCAGCTCCCCCTCGTTGCCCCGACCACAGCAGAGGTAGTAGGGCGAGGCGTCCATGATGACCGGTACGCGGACGCCGGCGACGGCGGCCTCCCGGGGCCGGACGAGGTCCACGGCCACCCGGTCGCGCACCCCGTCACCGTCGCTGTCGGCGCGGGTCTGGACCCAGACGCTCTCCCGGATCGCGTCGGCGTAGGAGTAGGCGGGGACGGTCTGGTCGCCCACCACGTGCGGCGGACGGGGGCGGGGCTGGGCCGTCGCCGTGGCCGCCGTCGGGGCGACTGCGCGGGGAGACGCGACCACCGGGGTCCCGGGTAGTGCGGCCACCAGGAGGCCGACCAGGACGGCGGCGACCCGTGCACGGGTGCCGACGGACAACGGCGCGGACCTCATGATGTCCTCCCGGGGAGCGACACACGTATCGCGTTTCATCGAATCGATGTTCGTCCAGCCTAGTGCCTGCGGCGGACCCCGGTGCCGGACAAACGGTCCTGGGACGACCGGGCGGCCTGACGGACTGCTCAGATCCGGGCGCGGGGCAGCCAACCGAGGAATCGGAGCCGGACCCGGGGCAGCGGCACGGTGGGCAGATCCTGGGCGGCGGCGACCAGGCAGGAGCCCAGGTAGACCGCGAGGGCGGCGCGTGCTCCGCCGAACTCGGCGAGCAACTGGCTCTGCTTCGTGGCGCAGGGCCACTCCCGACCACATCCGGTGCAGGTCCAGCTCGGGGGGTTGGGGAGGTGCTCCGGCAGCTTCGTGCGGCGGTACCGGCCGACGACGCTGTTGTCCGCGCGCACGTCGCGTCGGCGCGGCATCGGGCGTCCGTTGCGGGGTGCGATCGGGCGGGCGGCCGGCAGGTAACGCCCGACGGTGCCGAGCAGCACCCCCACCCGGATCAGGGCGTCCGGCCCGACGTGGTGGGCCAGTAGCGCGGTCATCAGGTAGTGCCCCAGCAGGTCGAACGCCTCACGGCTCAGACCAAGGTCGCGGCAGAGGTCGACGAAGTCCGGCGTGGTCAGCGGCACCCGGTTGTCGAGTGCGCGGCGCAGCACCGCGCGCAGATCGGTCCCGAGTCGCTGCACCGCGTCGCTCTCGCCCAGCCCCAGGCTGTCCTCGTCCGTCACCCGGGCCAGCGCCTCCGCCACGGCCAGTCGAACGACGCGGTCGGGATCAGTACTGTCCAAGGCGCACCCCTTTCGTAGGCCGGTCGCCCGGCGGCGGCTCGATCGCCCGCGACGCCGGGGAATCATGAACAAGATTTCGCTGTCGCCTGCGGCGATGGCTAGGACAACAGGCGCAGAACCCGCCGACGGGTTAGTCGGAAAGCGAAGTCGGCAGGCCGACACACGGCGGTGAATGGTAGGACGACCGACGACGATTGTCGTATGGTGACATTCCCATCGACAGATATTGCGCACCGCGATCTCTCCACCCACCAGCCCAGTTCACGACGCCACCTCGACCTGTCGCTGCCGTCCCGCTCGCGACGTTCCACCTCACTGCACCGCCGGCCACCGCCGTGCCGAGACAACCCCGAGCACTTCGGCACGTTCGACTTGCCGTCGGCACCAGTTCACCTCCCGGCGGCACCTCCACCGGACGGAGACAGCGGATGACGTCAACACCCGTGCAGACCCGACACTTCGACAGCCGTGACCCGGTGGCCATCCACGAGTTCCTGTCCGCGACGTACGACCCGAAGCTACGCCTGGACAGCAGGAACCGGTTCCGGCTCACCCATCACCGCGTCGACGCCGGCCCCTTCGCCATCGCGACCACGCGGCAGACCGGGCACCTCGACATCGGCGCCAGCACCCTCGACGGGCTGGTCCTCGGGCACACCCGCACCGCCCGCGTCGACCGCGTCTGCAACGGACCGGTCAACCGGTTCGGCCCCGGCGACGTCTTCCTCGTCACCAAGCCGGAGGAGCCCTGCACCGTACGGTGGCATCCCGGCGAGGTGGAGCTCTGTGTGCTGGATCTGGCGGTTCTGGAGCAGGTGGCCACCACCGCGCCGGCCCGCCGGCCCGGTCGGATCCGATTCACCGACCTGGGTCCCGCCGACAAGGCCCTCGCCCGGCAGTGGCGCACCACCACCAGCTACGTCAGCGACGTCGTACTGAACAACCCGTCAGTCAGCGCGCAACCGCTGGTGATCGGCAACGCCGCGCGGATGCTCGCCGCGGCGGCGCTCGCGGTCTTCCCGAACACCGCGTTCACCGAGCCGACCGCCGCCGACCGACACGACGCCAGCACCGCCACGTTGCGACGGGCGATCAGTTTCATGGAGGACTTCGCCGACCGGGACATCAGCGCGGCCGACATCGCCGCTGCCGCCGGCGTCTCGCTGCGGGCGGTGCAACTGGCCTTCCGCCGTCATCGCGGCACCACCCCGATGGCGTACCTGCGTCGGATCCGGCTCGCTCGGGCACACCGCGACCTGCTGCGCGCCGACCCCCGGCAGGAGACCGTCTCGGCCATCGCCAGTCGATGGGGGTTCGCCAGCCACAGCAGGTTCACCGCCCGGTACCACGCCAGCTACGGCGTGCCGCCCCGCGAGACGCTCCATGCCTGAGGCCCGGCTCGTGCCTTGTGGGACCACCACGACGCGACGACAATCGGCGACGTGAAGCTTCCGTCGCCGGTCGCGGTGTCGCTGGTGGCGTTGCTGACCCTCGCCGCCTGCGGCACCTCGCCCGGGTCGGCCGGCGACCCGCCGAGCAGCGCTCCGCCGGCAACTCCCACCGCGACCCCGTCCGCGTCGGTCCGCTCCCCCGTCGTCCGCTCCCTCGTCGCCTACGACCGGGCGCTGCACGACGAGTTGATCGCGATGCTGCACCGCGACCAGGCCGACCGCGAGGGCACGCCGCAGAGCGAGTCGGACCAGGCCCGCACCGCCCGCTTGAAGGACATCATCGGTACGCACGGCTGGCCGACCTTCGCGCTGGTCGGCGAGGACGGCGGCAACGCCGCGTGGGCGATCGCCCAGCACTCCGACCTGGATCCGGCCTTCCAGCAGCAGGCACTGGACCTGCTGCGCACGGCGGTGGCCGACCGACAGGCGTCGCCGGGCAACCTGGCCTACCTGGAGGACCGGGTCGCGGCGGGCAAGGGCGAGCCCCAGGTGTACGGGACACAGGTCCGCTGCGGTCCGGACGGCCCCGTGCCGGCGACTCCGATCCGGGACGAGCCGGGCGTCGAGCGACGCCGGGCCGACGCCGGACTTCCCACGCTGGCCAGCTACCTGAGCGAGATGACCACGATCTGTGCGCAGGACGCCAACTAGAGCGCCGACCACCGTCGCCACCCGCCGCGGGGTGCGCTTCCCCAGCACCCGCCCGGCGTACGGCGTCTACTCTGCCTCGTCCTCCTGGTCGGTGAGCTCGGCCAACACGTCGTCGGCGTCGCGACTGCCCGCGTCGGCGAGCCGTCGAAGCTCACCGACGTCGGCCCGCTCCGCTGCCAACTCGACGAGCTGGTCGACCGCGTCCCGGTCACCCCGATCGGCCAGACGCCGCAGCTCGCCCACGTCGCCGAGTTCACTGGCGAGCTCGACGAGTTGCGCCGCCGCGTCGGCGTTGCCGCTCTCCGCGAGCTGACGCAGCTCCGCCAGGTCACCTCGTTCGCCGGCAAGCTCGACGAGCTGGTCGACCGCGTCCCGGTCACCGTTAGCGGCCCGTTCCCGCAGTTCGGCAAGATCAGAATTTGTCATCGCACACCTCCCGTCACCGCATCTCCGGCTGTACGGCCAGCCGGTTCCACCCACCACCGGAACCTAGACCAGTCGACGCCACGGCGGATGGTGGAACGTCCGACACCACGAGCGCCCGAGCGGGTCGTGCGCTCCCCCGATCATTGATCTTGGCTAGGCTGGTCGGCATGTCCGCACCCCGCCCGCACCGTCACGACGACGCCCGGGGACGGGGTCAGACGGTGGTCGTGGCATCCACGATCGAGCCGGCGGACCAGTGAGTGGCGCATCGGTGCCGGCCCAGCGGCGTGAGTCGACCCCACCCGATCAGCCCCGGTCCCGTTGGGTCGAGCAGTGTGCCCGACTCGCCGGGTCACGCCCCTTCGAGATCGTCATTGTGGTGGTCATCCTCGCCAACGGGGTCGTCCTCGGCCTGGAGACGTACGACGACCTGACGCCGGCGGGCACCGCACTGCACTGGCTGGAGCTGCTCTTCCGGGCCGTCTTCGTCGTCGAGATCGGCGTCCGGCTGGCGGCGTACGGCAGGCGTCCCCAGGACTTCTTCCGACACGGCTGGAACGTCTTCGACTTCGTGGTGATCGCGGCGATCTTCATACCGGGCCTGCACGGCGACCCCGCGCTGCTGCGCGTCGTGCGGGTCGCCCGGATGGTCCGGTTGGTGCGGTTCTCGCCGGGCCTGCGGACCATCGTCTCCGCGCTGTGGCGCAGCCTCCCGGGCGTCACCGGCTTCCTCGCCCTGGCCGTGGTGACCCTCTACGTCTACGGCATGGCCGGCTGGCTGATCTTCGGTAACCGCTATCCGGAGGAGTACGGCGACATCGGCAAGTCGCTGCTCACGTTGTTCGTGCTGTTGTCGCTGGAGACGCTGCCGGACCTCATCGAGCAGGGCATGGCCATCTCGCCGTGGACGCTGCTCTACTACGTCAGCTATGTGGTCATCACCGTCAACCTGCTGCTCAACATCCTCATCGCCGTCATCGTCAACTCGATGGAGGAGGCCCGCCGGTTGGAGATGACCGAACGACTGGCCCCCGACTACGACGAGGACGGCGACGGCGTACCGGACGAGGTGGACCGCATCGCGCTCACCCAACGGCTGGACGACCTGCGGGCGGTCATCGCCGAGTTGGAGCGCGAGTTGCGGATCGACCGGGACGACGGGCACGGCCGGCCGCACCGGGACGGCGCCCGCGCCAGACGGTGATCCGACGCTCGCGCTACGTGCTCCCGTTCGGATAGTGTCGACGACGGTCCCACCGCTTCGGCCGAAGGGGCACCAGCATGGCGAGCACTGTCGACAATGCCCATTCCCGCACCGACGTCGCGAGCACCCTCGGCACCGTCATCGACGACGTGATCCGACCGCAGGCGACGATCGTCGACCGGGAGGGGACCTTCCCCCGCTCGGGTGTCGACGCCCTCGCCGCGGCCGGCCTGCTCGGCCTTGCCTCCTCGACCGAGGTCGGTGGCGGCGGTCACGGCATGCGCGTGGTCGCCGAGGTCGTCGAGCGGCTGGCCGCCGAGTGCGGGTCCACCGCGATGGTGGTGCTGATGCACTACGCGGCGACCGCCGTCATCGAGGCGCACGGCCCGCGCGAGGTCCGCGCGGCCATCGCCACCGGCGGTCATCTCGCCACGTTGGCCTTCTCCGAGTACGGCTCCCGCAGCCACTTCTGGTCGCCGACCGGCACCGCGCGCACCACCGACGACGGCACGATCCGCCTCGACGCCCGCAAGAGCTGGGTCACCTCGGCCGGCGAGGCCAACAGCTACGTCTGGTCGAGCCTCCCGGTGGCCCCCGACGCCGGCCCGATGACGCTCTGGCTCGTTCCCGCCGACAGTCCCGGCCTGACCGTGACCGGCGATTTCGACGGGCTGGGCCTGCGCGGCAACGGCTCCCGACCGATGACCGCCGAGGGGCTCCGCGTCCCGTCGACAGCGATGATGGCGACCGACGGCGCGGGGCTGGACACCGCGCTGGGCGCGGGGCTGCCCTGGTTCCTGGTGCTCAATGCCGCGTTCTGTCTCGGTCTCGCCGACAGCGCGGTCGCCGAGGCTGGCCGACATCTCACCGCGACGACGCTCACCCACACCGGCGCCGCCCTGCGCGACGCGCCCGTCACCCGCCGCGACCTCGCCCGACTGATGATCCGCACCGATGCCCTGCGTGCCTTCCTGGGTGACACCGTCTCCGCGCTGGAGACCGGCCGCGACGACGCCATGCTGCGGGTGCTCCAGGTCAAAGCCCTCGCCGGCGAGACCGTCGCCGACGTGACCGACGGCGCGATGCAGCTCTGCGGCGGCAGCGCGTTCCGCAGGGAGTTGGGCCTCGAGCGCCGTTTCCGCGACGCGCGCGCGGCCCGGGTGATGGCACCGACCACCGACGCCCTGCTCGACTTCGTCGGTCGGGTCGCCACCGGGCTGCCCCTCTTCGACGGGGCCAACCGCTGATGCCGGCGCCGGCCGTCCTGATGGGCGCGGTCGCGTACGACCCCAAGGTGGTGACCATCTGGGAGGGCTTCCGGGCCTGGCTGCGCGGGCGCGGCCTGGACTTCGACTTCGTCCTCTACTCGCACTACGAGCGGCAGGTCGAGGATCTCGTCGCCGGCCGGATCGACGCGGCCTGGAACTCGCCCCTGGCCTGGTTGCGGGCCGAACGCCTGGCGGCGGCCACCGGCACCGCCGTCCACGCGCTGACCATGCGCGACACCGACCAGGACCTCACCTCGGTCGTGGTGGTGCGCGCCGACTCACCGGTGCGGCAGGTCGAGGATCTCGCCGGAAAACGGGTGGCTGTCGGCGCGGTCGACAGTCCGCAGGCGACCCTGATTCCGCTGGAGCACCTCGCGAGCGCCGGCGTCGAGGTCGACGTGCGCCGGTTCGACGTCGGTGTCGGCCTGCACGGCGACCACATCGGCGGGGAGCGCGACGCAGCCCGCGCCCTGGTGGCCGGGGAGGTCGACGCCGTCTGCATGATCGACGCCAACCATCTGGCGTTCGTGCGGGAGGGCACGCTGCCTCCCGAGGGCACCCGGATCGTCGGGCAGACCGCGCGCTACGACCACTGCAACATGACGGTCCGCGGGCCGGAGTCCGCCGGGGTCCAGCTTTTCGGCACGCTGCTGCTCGGCATGTCGTACGCCGATCCGCAGGTGCGTCCGCTGCTCGACCTGGAGGGGCTGACGGCCTGGAAGGACGGCCGCACGATCGGGTACACGCTGCTCGCCAGGGCGGTCGACGTCAGCGGGTTCTACTCTCCCGACGGGCGGGTGACGGCCACGGACTACCGGCCGTGAGCGGAGCACCGGCCGCCGACGTCGAGGCCCACCTCGGCGACCTGGGCTTCGGCCGGGGCGCGCACCTGCTGGTGCAACGTGCTCTGGCCGGCCTGCCACCGGGAGGCCGGGTGGCGGTGCACGGCCGTGATCCGGCGCTGCGCGTACACCTGCCGGTCTGGTGCCGTGGCCGGGGTCATCGGGTCGAGTGGCCGGATCCGGGTGACCGGAGCGGCCTCGTCGCGGTGGTGGTCCGCGGATCGGCGGATGACGACCGCTGGTTCGGCGCGGAGCGGGCCGGGCCGGCCCTCCCGTCGGCGCTCAGCAGCCGTCCACCGGCGCGGTGGGGGCTCGGCGCCCGGGGCGCCCTCCTCGAAGCCGGTGGTCCGGAGGCCCGGTTCGACCTGGACGACCGCGACCTGGTGTGGGCCGACATCGCCCCCCACCTGTACGCGCAGGCCGCCGCCCGACAGTGGGACCCGCAGGCCGCGGTGCCGTGGGACGACCCGTTCGTGCTGCCGGCCGACGTCGAGGCCGCGGTGGTGCAGGTGATGACCTACCTGGTGGAGAACGAGCAGGCCGCGCTCGTCGTACCGGCCCGGTTCGTGGGGCGCATCCACCCGCACTTCCGGGAGGTGGTGCAGCTGCTGGCCGTGCAGATGGCCGACGAGGCCCGGCACATGGAGGTCTTCAGCCGGCGGGCGCTGCTGCGGGGGGCCGACCTGGGTACGTCCTCCGCTGGCGGTCGGCAGTCGCTGTTCACGCTCGTCGCGGAGTCGGACTTCGCCCTGGCGTCCTTCCTGCTCTCCGTGCTCGGCGAGGGCAGCTTCGTGGATCTGCTCTCGTTCCTGCACGAGAACGCCCCGGACCCTGTGACACGTCGGATCTGTTGGCTCGCCCGGCAGGACGAACGCCGGCACGTGGTGTTCGGCATGGCGCACCTGGAGCATCAGGCACAGCTCGACCCGCTGCTGCGAGATCGACTGCGGGCGGCCATCCACCGCCGCCACGACGCGCTCGTCGACACCGCCGGCCTCAACGCGGACGTCTTCGACGCGCTCGTGGTGCTCGCCTCGGGTGGCTGGCACCCGGACGAGGTGTCCGCCGGCCACGACCGGGTGCAGGCCCTGCAACACGCGATGGATCAGGGCCGCCAACGCCGGCTGGTACGGCTGGGCTTCCGGCCCGACGAGGCCGCCGCCCTCTCCGCCCTGCACACCCGCAACTTCATGTAGGCGATCCCCGCGCACGGCCACGGCGTGCGCGGGGATCGGGGTACGGCAGGTCAGGCAGCGCTGGTCACTGGCCGAGCAGGGTCCGGATCTGACCCGCGTAGCCGGCCACCGTGAAGTCCGGGCCGACGGAGTCCACCAGGATCAGGTCGTTGATGGTGTGCGCGACGCGCAGCGACAGGATGGCCTGGTATTCGGGCGAGTTGTACCAGGTCCTGGCGGTGTCCGCGTCCGGGAACTCGATCAGCACGACCGAGCCGGGCCAACTGCCCTCGATGACCTGCACCTCGGCGTCCAGGACGAGCCACTTGGCGCCGTACGGCTCGGTGGTGGCCTGCACCTGCTCCAGGTAACGCAGGGACTCCTCGGTCGGCACACCGCCGGGGATACGCAGGTGGTTGATCAGGTAGGTGCTCATGTCGCACTCCTCAACGTGGGTGTTGGGTTCTCCGGTCGCATAAGTACGACCGGTCGTCTTGGAACCGGTGGACGCCGCGGCAGCTGGCCTGACGCGCACGTCAACGCGGGTGGGGACCGACGTGGATCAGGCGAGGATCCGCGTCAGGGTGATCGTGAGGAACTCGTGGAGGGCGGTCAGGTCACCGGAGGCCTTCGCCCGCGCTGCCGCGCCCTCGTAGCTGGAGACGATGAAGCCGGCCAGGTCAGCGGCAGGCTCGTCACCGTGCAGCTCACCGGCGGCACGTGCCTGCTCGATCGTCACGGCGAGCGCGGCGACCCAGCGGCCGAAGCCGGCGTCGACGGCGGTGCGCAGAACGTCGCTGTGCGCCGGGATCTCACTGGCGAAGTTGCCGAGCAGACAGCCCCGATCCCCCATGGTGTCGCCGAGGCCGGTGATGTAACGGAGGTGGTTGACGATCCGCTCGCGCGGCGTCCCGCCCCGCTTCTCGTCCAGCATCTCCAGCCCCATCGCCGCCGAGTATCTCGCCACCGAGTCGAGGGCGAGATCCTCCTTGCTGGCGAAGTGGTTGTAGAAGGTGCCCTTCGGCGCGCCGGCGGCGGCGACGATGTCCTGAACGCTCGTCCCGTTGTAGCCGCGCAGATGGAACAGATCCAGCGCGGCGTCGGACAACCGCTGCCTGGTCCCGGCGGAGGCCGGCGACTTGGGTCGTGGCATGTCGTGACGCTCCTTCGCTCGGGTGCTGGCTGACGTCCACCACAATATGACCGGTCGTCTCGGAATGCCAGTGATGTGACCACGGTCATCCCGGCAGTACCGTGGAGGACCATGACCAGCGACCCCAGCACGACCCGCGAGGCACTGCTGCGGCTGCGTGAGCAGACCGATTCCCAGGCCGCCGCCCTGGAGGGCGACCTGCGCAGCCTCTTCGAGGCGTCCCGGTCGTCGAACGCCGACGACGAGCACGACCCGGAGGGCAGCACTATCGCCTTCGAACGCGCCCAGCTCACCGCCGTCCTGGACGCCACCCGCCGACGGCTGGCCGAGCTGGACGTCGCGCTCCGGGGGATCGACGACGGCAGCTACGGCATCTGCGAACGATGCTCCCGACCGATTCCCGCCGAACGACTCCTCGCCCGCCCGTCGGCGCGGACGTGTGTCGCCTGCGCCAGCCGGCGGTGACGGGTGCCCGCCGGCCGGGGCGGTGGTCCGCCCCACGATGCCCCGGCCGGAGGAAGGCTCACGTCCGGGGCCGTTCTGCCCCGGCTGCCCGGCGCCTCGCCCTGATGACTCCGGGAGCCGCGCCCGCGCCGGGCACCGTCGTACCCGGTTGATCAGCTGCAACAGTCTCCTGCGGGCACGGCCGCGAGGGCGATGAGGCTGATCGGTGCGGACCGCAGCCCTGCGGAGATGCCGGTGGACTCTCCACGCCCCGTCGGGTCCGGCCCGCAGCAGTTGTCGCCGTTCACCGCGTCGGCGGGGCTGCTGTTGCACACACCGGTCTCCGGCAGGTCGAGCTGGACGTCCCGAGCCGCCGCCCAGTCCCCGGCGAGAGCGGCGACCACGGAGCGGACCTGCTCGTAGCCGGTGGCCATGAGGAACGTCGGCGCCCGACCGTAGGACTTCATGCCGACGGCGTAGTAGCCGCGCTCCGGGTGAGCGAGCTCGTCCACGCCGTGTGGTGGAACGGTGCCGCAGGAGTGCTCGTTGGGGTCGATCAGCGGGGCCAGGGCGCGGGTGGCTCCCATGATCGGGTCCAGGTCCAGCCGCAGCTCGGCGGCGATGGTGTGGTCGGGGCGGAAGCCGGTGGCGGCGACAACGCGGTCGACGGTGATCGACTCGTCGGCGCCGGCGGCGTCGCGCACGACCACGCTCACGCGGCCGTCCGCCGCGGTGAGCGCCTGCACGGAGAACCCGGTGAGCAGCCGGATCCGGCCGGCGTCGACGTGCGCGCGCAGCCGCGAGCCGAGCGCGCCCCGCGCCGGGAGGGCGTCGGCGGTCCCGCCGCCGTAGGTACGCGTCGGCGAGGCGGCCCGGATGGCCCAGGTCACCTCGGTGCCGGGCTCGGCGGCGGCCAGTTCCGCCAGGGACAGCAGGGTGTTCGCGGCCGAGTGACCGGCGCCCACCACCAGGGTGTGCCGACCGACGAACCGGTCCCGGTCGACGCCGAGCACGTCCGGCAGGGCGTGTTCCAGGTACGCCGTCGCGTCGGCTTCGCCCCGCGCGGGCAGGCCTGACGCACCGAGGACGTTTGGCGTACGCCAGGTGCCCGAGGCGTCGATGACGGCGCGGGCGCACAGTTCCTCGCCGTCGGCGAGGCGGAGCAGGAACGGTGTGGTGTCGCGGCCGGCGGTGCGCAGCCGGTCGAGGCCGAGCCGGCTGATCGCCTCGACGTGTGCCCCGTAGCGGACGTGCGGCCTGAGCTGCGGCAGCTCCGCGAGGGGTCGTAGGTAGTCGCCGACCAGCTCCGCGCCGGTGGGCAGGTCATCCAGGTCGGGGGCGACCCAACCGGCCGCGTCGAGGAGCCGACGGGCGGCCGGGTCGATGTTGTACCGCCAGGGTGAGAAGACGCGTACGTGCCCCCACTGCGCGACGGCGGCACCGGGGGCGTCGCCGGCTTCGAGGACGACGAAGGTCAGGCCCCGCTCGTGCAGGTGCGCGGCGGCGGCGAGGCCGGTCGGGCCGGCGCCGATGACGACGACGGGAAGGCCGTCCAGGGCGTTCATCAGGTGACTCCTCGTGGTGGTGGTCGGGTCGGAGCGGCGTGGGCTCATCAGGTGATGACGGGGCTGCGGCGTTCGAGGAGGACGACGTCACGCCATCGGTCGTGGTGGCGGCCGACCCGCTCGCGTACGCCGATGACACGGAACCCCGCGCGCTGGTGCAGCGTGAGGCTGGCGACGTTCTCCGGGAAGATCCCGGACTGGATGGTCCAGATGCCGGCGGCCTCGGTGGAGGTGATCAGGGCGTCCAGCAGCAGGCGGGCGACGCCACGGCCCTGGGCGGCCGGGTCCACGTAGACGGAGTGTTCGACCACGCCGGCGTAGACCGCGCGGGTCGAGGTCGGCGAGACGGCGATCCAGCCGACGATGCCGCCGTCGTGGTCGAGGGCCACGAAGCGGTGCTCGGCCAACCGTGCCGCGTCGAAGGCCGCCCAGGTCGGCGCCGTGATTTCGAAGCTGGCGTTGCCGGCGTCCAGACCGGCCTGGTAGATCGCCAGGACCCGGTCGGCATCGGTGTCGGTCATGGGTCGCACGGTGATGTCGACCATCGGCAGATTCCCTTCCGAGGAGATCAGACGACTGTCTTGACGTTCGTCGAATCAGACAGTTGCACACTGATTAGAGAAGTGTCAACCTAGAGCAATGTCGAATCAAGCAGCGCCGGAATGCTGCCCCTCGCTGACCGAGCGGCGCGTACCCGCCGAGGCCGCCGCGGTGCTCGCGCCCGCGTTCAAGGCCCTCGGCGACCCGGTGCGGCTGCAACTGCTGTCGATGATCGCCTCCGCCGACAGCGGGGAGATCTGCGTCTGCGATCTGACCCCCGCGTTCGACCTGACCGGCCCGACCATCTCGCACCACCTCAGGACGCTGCGCGAGGCGGGGCTGGTCGACGCCGAACGCCGAGGCACCTGGGTCTACTACCGCGCCCGGCCGGCCCTCCTGCGCCAACTCGCCGCGCTGCTCACCGTGGCACCGGCGACATGACAGCGACAATTCGGAACGACCCCGCCGAGAGCGCCGTCGGTGGCCGGCTCTCCCGACTCGACCAGTTCCTTCCCGTCTGGATCGGGCTGGCGATGGTTGCTGGCCTGCTCCTCGGTCGCCTGATCCCCGGCCTGGACAGCGCGCTGGAAGCGGTGACAGTCGGCGGAATCTCGCTACCGATCGCGATCGGCTTGCTGATCATGATGTACCCGGTGCTCGCGAAGGTCCGCTACGACCGGCTCGACACCGTCACCGGCGACCGCCGGCTGCTGATCTCCTCGCTGGTCCTCAACTGGGTCGTCGGCCCCGCCGTGATGTTCGCCCTGGCCTGGATCTTCCTGGCCGACCAGCCGGCGTACCGCACCGGGCTGATCATCGTCGGTCTGGCTCGGTGCATCGCCATGGTCATCATCTGGAACGACCTCGCCTGCGGTGATCGGGAGGCCGCCGCCGTCCTGGTCGCGCTCAACTCCGTCTTCCAGGTCGTCGCCTTCGGCCTGCTCGGCTGGTTCTACCTGTCCGTGCTCCCGCAGTGGCTGGGTTTGTCCGGCGCCGAGTTGACGATCTCCGCCTGGGACATCGCCCGCAACGTGCTCATCTTCCTCGGCATCCCGCTGCTCGCCGGCTACCTCACCCGCCGTCTCGGCGAGCGCACCAGGGGCCGCACCTGGTACGAGGCACGCTTCCTGCCCAGGATCGGCCCGGCGGCCCTCTACGGGCTGCTGTTCACGATCGTGATCCTGTTCGCCCTCCAGGGAGACGCGATCACCAGCCGACCCCTGGACGTCATCCGCATCGCCCTGCCCCTACTGGTGTACTTCGCCCTGATGTGGGCCGGCTCCTACGCCCTCGGCCGGGCCATCGGTCTCGGCTACGAGCGCACCACCACCCTCGCGTTCACCGCCGCCGGCAACAACTTCGAACTGGCCATCGCCGTCGCGATCGGCACCTTCGGCGTCACCTCCGGCCAGGCCCTCGCCGGAGTCGTCGGCCCCCTGATCGAGGTGCCGGTCCTGGTCGGGCTCGTCTATGTCTCGCTGTGGGCGCGTCGCTTCTTCACCCCCACCACCTCCGCAACCCCGTAACCCGGAAGGCACCCGCCGTGAGTGACAAGCCCAGCGTCCTGTTCGTCTGCGTCCACAACGCCGGCCGGTCCCAGATGGCCGCCGGCTGGCTGCGCCACCTCGCCGGTGACACCGTCGAGGTCCGCTCGGCCGGCTCCGCGCCGGCCGAGACGATCAACCCCGCCGCCGTGCAGGCCATGCGCGAGGCCGGCATCGACATCACCGACCAGACCCCGAAACTTCTGGAGTACGCGACCGCGCAGTCCTCCGACGTCATCGTGACGATGGGCTGCGGCGACACCTGCCCGGTCTTCCCCGGCACGCGCTACGAGGACTGGAAGCTGGAGGACCCCGCCGGCAAGGACGTCGAGGCCGTCCGCGGAATCCGCGACGAGATCCGGGGCCGGGTGGAGAAGCTCCTCGCCGAACTGCGCCCCACCGCCTGACCGCGCCAGCGGTGATCGGGGAGCCAGACCTCGACGGCCCGCCGATCACCGCACCTGCCGACGAAGCCCTCGCCGCGCTACCGCCGCGCCTTCGCGGGCACCACCGTGACAACCTGCGTCCGGGTCGAGCTCTCGCCGATGAAGGGGTCGCTCGACCAGAAGCTGGTGTGCAGGTATCCCGTCTGGGAGGGCGCCAGGTCGAGTGCGAACCGCCCCTTGGCATTGGTGTTCACAAACCCGTACTGGTTGTAGCAGCCGTTGTCGTCGCACAGCACGAACAGGATCGCGAAGGCCTGGTTGGGGAGCGGTGCCCAACCGGACGGGGTGAGCCAGGACAGCCGGCCGCTGGCCCGGACGGTCTCGCCGGCGACGATGCGGGTGCGGTCCACCGTCGCGGTGACGCGCGTCTTGCGGGGCACGATCGGCAACTGGAAGTTGACCGGTTCAGACTGCTCGAAGCCGAGTTCGCCGTAGGAACCCGCGTACTGCACCATCACTTCCGAGTTGTAGGCGTACAGGGTGACGGTCCCGGTGAACGAACCGTCGGCCCCCGTACGCACCGGCGGAGAGCCGACGCCCGCGTTGATGTCGACAGGGACGTCGGCGAGCGGCCGGATCTCGCCGGTGCCCGGCCAGCGTCCCTTGAGCACACCTCGCGCGGTCACCTCACGGTGGTCGTAGTCGATGGTGCTGCGGTCGATGGTGACATCCTCCAGGAAGGTGGCGACCCGGTAGTTGAGCCAACCGGCGAAGTCCTCTCGTACGTGGTTGCCCGCGGTGTCGGTGACCTCGACGTGGACCCGGTGGTCGCCGAGCTCATCGAGGATCAACGGCGCCGGCGTCGCCCAGATGGTGGCGTCCGGCGTCTCCGAGTCGACGACGAAGTCCGAGGTCTGGGCGACTGGCACGTGCGCCTCGCTGACGATCTCCGCGCGAATCTCGGCGATCGGCTGCGTCGAGGTGATGGAGACGAACAATCTGCCCCGAACACCCTCCGAGGACCCGTAGGCGCTGTTGACCCGCAGGAGGTCGGCGGCCTGGGCAGGTGCCGGCGCGGCGCTGACGACCAGCGCCGCGCCGAGCACACTGGCAGCGAGAATTGACGTTCTCTTCATGGAACCCCCGTTGGAAGCCCGTCGAATCGACGGAAGCGAACCTCCAGTTATAGAGGCCGGGGCGTTGCCGTGCAATCGACGCAGAGTAACGAGGATGTCGAGGTCGTACTCTCAGCGACTCCCCGCGTAGACGGCGCGATCGCCCAACTCCTCCTCGATGCGGATGAGCTGGTTGTACTTGGCTGTGCGGTCCGAGCGCGACAGCGAGCCGGTCTTGATCTGCCCGCAGCCGACGCCCACCGCCAGGTCGGCGATCGTGGTGTCCTCGGTCTCTCCGGAGCGGTGTGACAGCACCACCCGGTAGCCCGCCTTGTGGGCGGCGTCCACCGTCGCGAGGGTCTCGGTGAGCGTGCCGATCTGGTTGACCTTGACCAGGATCGCGTTGGCGTAGCCGCCCTCGATCCCGTCGCGCAGCCGGTCGACGTCGGTGCAGAAGACGTCGTCGCCGACCAACTGCACCCGCTCCCCCGCCACTGCGGTCAGCCGCTTCCACCCGGCGAAGTCGTCCTCGGCCATCGGGTCCTCGATCGAACTGATCGGGTACCGGGCGAGCAGGTCCACCAGGTAGTCGATGTGCTCCTCGACGGTGCGCTGGCGCCCCTCACCGACGTAGTCGTAGACGCCGTCGCGGAAGAACTCCGAACTGGCCGGATCGAGACAGATCGTCAGGTCGGTGCCAGGCTCGTACCCGGCGCCCTCGATGGCGCGCAGCACGAAACGCAGCGCCTCCTCGGCGTCCGTGACGTTCGGCGCGAAGCCGCCCTCGTCACCGACGTTGGTGCTGTGCCCGGCCGCCGCGAGGGACCTCCGGAGGGTGTGGAAGACCTCCGCGCCCATCCGGACCGCCTCGGCGAACGTCCGCGCGCCGACCGGGGCGATCATGAACTCCTGGAAGTCGAGCGGGTTGTCGGCGTGCGCGCCGCCGTTGATGATGTTCATCATCGGCACCGGCAGCAGACGGGCGCCGACGCCACCCACGTAGCGGTACAGCGGCTGCCGGTGTGCCGACGCCGCCGCCTTCGCGGTCGCCAGGGAGACCGCCAGGATCGCGTTGGCACCCAGCCGACCCTTGTCCTTCGACCCGTCGAGAGCGATCATCGTCTCGTCGATCAGCGCCTGGTCCTCCGCGTCGAGTCCGAGCACCGCGTCGGCGATCTCGCCGTTCACCGCGGCGACGGCCGTCGTGACGCCCTTGCCGTGAAAGCGCGTGTCGTCCCCGTCGCGCAGCTCGACCGCCTCGTTCGCTCCCGTCGACGCACCGGAGGGCACGGCCGCCCGGCCGGTCGACCCGTCGGCGAGGACCACGTCGGCCTCCACGGTCGGGTTGCCCCTGCTGTCGAGGATCTGCCGAGCCCACACCCGACTGATTGCCGTCATCACACACTCCCTGTTCAAGCTGCCTTTTCGCCGCCAGACTGGCAGGAAACGGCGGCCCTGGCACCGCGACGATCGACACGTTGACCCGTACCCCGGGGTGCGGGTTTAGGGTCGCGGGATGCGGGTGGGTGAGCTGGCACGACGGACCGGGACCACGGTCCGGGCCTTGCGGTACTACGAGTCGGCAGGGTTGGTCGTGCCCCGGCGGCTGGGCAACGGCTACCGGGAGTACGACCCGATCGCGGTGCGGCTGGTGGCCCAGATCCGCGAGTTGATGGCGCTCGGCCTCACCGTCGAGGAGACCCGACCGTTCGTCGAGTCGATCGCCAGTGGCGCCGACGACGCCGACGTCTGCGCGGCGGCGGTGGCGACGTACCGCAGCACCATCACCGGCCTGCAGGAGCGGATCGGCAAACTGACCGCCCAGCGGGACGCGCTGGACGCCCGCCTCGACGCGGCCGCGACCCAGGTCGTGCCCGGCAGCGCGGCGGTCGGCACCGACCCCGCCGCGCTGGTCGGCACCCGCCTGCCGCCCCTGTCCTTCTACGGGACCGACGGCCGCCCGGTCGACCTCGGCGCGCTCGGCGCCGGGCGCACCGTCATCTTCGTGTACCCCCTGACCGGGCGGCCGGGTGTCGACCTGCCCAACGGGCTGCTGGAGGTCCATGGCGCCCGGGGCAGCACCGAGCAGGCCGCCTGGTTCCGCGACCACCACGCGGAGCTCCGCGCCGCCGGCGCGGCCCGGGTGTACGGCCTGTCCGCGCAGTCGACCGGGTACCAGCGGGAACTCGCCCACCGGCTGCGGCTGCCCTACCCGCTGATCCCCGACCCGCGGCTGACGCTTGCCGACGCGCTGCGGCTGCCCACCCGCACCGCCGGGGACATGACGCTCTACGAGCGGTTGACGCTGATCATCGCCGACGGCGAGGTCGAACACGTCTTCCACCCGATTCCGGACCCGGCGTCGCACCCGCTGCACGTGATGCGGTGGCTCACCAAGCGACGCCAGGCCCCTGGCGCGGTCGCCGCCTAGAAGTCGTCGTCGAACTAGCCGCACTGCTCGGCGTCCATCGTTACTTCTGCAACATGATCGATGCGGCGTCCGCCACAACACCCAACGACCAATCGAGCTGACCGCATTCGCTCTGACTCGTGCACTCGAGGCAGCCGCCTGAACGCCACGGCTGGTCACGTGCCCGAGTCCAGTGGGCATCAAGCGTCCGCATCACGCATCAACCGGGTCATGACGATCCTCAAAGACCGCGAGTTTAGACGGAGTGACTGTCATCCACCCCGCACTGCCTCGTCGATCATGGAGTTGTGGTGGGTGACAAAGTGCATGCACGACACCAAATCAGGCACCACAACTCCATGATCGGCGAGACCGCGGCCGTGGGTCGGTCGCCGCCTAGAAGTCGTCGTCGAAGTCGACGGTGCCTTCCACCCCGACCTGGTACGCCGACACCCGCCGCTCGAAGAAGTTGGACAGCTCCTGCACGTCCTGCAACTCCATGAAGCCGAACGGGTTGCTCGACCCGTAGTGCGGGGCGATGCCGAGCTGGGCCAGGCGGCGGTCGGCGACGTGCTGGAGATACTCCCGCATGTCGGCCAACGTCAGGCCGGGCACGCCGTGGCCCACCAGGTCCTCGGCGAACTGCACCTCGCACTCGACGGCCTCGACGAGCATCTGCCGCACCTGGTCGGCGAGGTCGTCGTCGAACAGGTCGGGTTCCTCGGCGCGGACGGTGTCGACGACGTCGAACGCGAACGCCATGTGCATCGACTCGTCGCGGAACACCCAGTTGGTGCCGGAGGCCAGACCGTGCAGCAGGCCACGGGAGCGCAGGAAGTAGACGTACGCGAAGGCGCCGTAGAAGAACAGCCCCTCGATGCACGCGGCGAAGCAGATCAGGTTGAGCAGGAACGTCCGGCGGTCGTCCCGGGTCCGCAGCTCCCGCAGGTCGTTCAGGGAGTCGATCCAGCGGAAGCAGAACTCGGCCTTGCGACGGATCGAGGGGATGTTCTCGATGGCGGCGAAGGCCTCGAAGCGCTCGGTCTCGTCGGGCACGTACGTGTCGAGCAGGTTGAGGTAGAACTGGACGTGCACGGCCTCCTCGAACAGCTGCCGGGACAGGTAGAGGCGACCCTCGGGGCTGTTGACGTGCTGGTAGAGGTTGAGCACCAGGTTGTTGGCGACGATCGTGTCGCCGGTGGCGAAGAACGCCACCAGTCGGCTGACCAGGTGCCGCTCGGCCGGCGACAGCTTGTCCAGGTCGGCGAGGTCGGCGTGCAGGTCGACCTCCTCGACCGTCCAGGTGTTGCGGATGGCGTCGCGGAACCTGTCGAAGAAGTGCGGGTAACGCATCGGGCGGAGGGTGAGGTCCATCCCGGGGTCGAGCAGCATGTGCGTGGTCCTCGTGTCGGTGGTGTTGGCGTCGGCGGTGCGGGCGGTCACTGGCAGGCCTCGCACGACTCGGGGTTCTCCAGCGAGCAGGCCAGCGCCTCCGCGTCGACGGCGACGGCGACGGCGACGGCGACGGGTGCGACAGCACTGACGGTGGCCTGTTGGATCCGGGTGGCGGGCCGCGAGCGCAGGTAGTACGTGGACTTCAGCCCGGCCTTCCAGGCGTACAGGTACATCGAGGAGAGCTTGCCGATGGTCGGCGCGGCCAGGAACAGGTTCAGCGACTGGGACTGGTCGATGAACGGGGCACGGGCGGCGGCCAGGTCGATAAGCGCCCGCTGCGGCAGTTCCCAGGCGGTGCGGAACAACTCCCGGACGCCGGCCGGCAGCTCGGCGATGTCCTGCACCGACCCCTCCGCGCGCTTGATCGCCGAGCGGATCCGCTCGGTCCACAGACCGCGGGCCTTCAACTCGCGGACCAGAGCGGTGTTGACCTGGAGGAACTCCCCCGACAGGGTCTCGCGCTTGAACAGGTTGGACACCTGCGGCTCGATGCACTCGTAGCACCCGGCGATCGAGGCGATGGTCGCGGTCGGCGCGACCGCCACGAGCAGCGAGTTGCGCAGCCCGTCCGTCGCAACCCGCTGGCGCAGCGCGTCCCAGCGCGCGGTCTGCGTACCCTCGACACCCCACAGGTCCGGTTGGAGCTGGCCCCGCGCGGCCCGGGTCTGCGGGTACGCCGGGTGCGCGCCGAAGCGACGCGCCAGGTCGGCGGAGGTCTCCAGCGCGGTCAGGTACAACTCCTCGCTGATCCGGGTGGACAGCTCCCGCGCGGCCGGTGAGTCGAACGGCAGCCGCAGCGCGAAGAAGACGTCCTGAAGGCCCATCAGCCCGAGCCCCACCGGCCGCCAGCGGGGGTTGCTCGCCGCCGCCTGCTCGGTCGGGTAGTAGTTGATGTCGATGACCCGGTCCAGGAAGGTCACGGCGGTACGGACGGTGGCGCGCAGCCGCTCCCAGTCGATGCCGCCGTCGCTGAGGTGCGCGGCGAGGTTCACCGAGCCGAGGTTGCACACGGCGGTCTCGGCGTCGCTGGACACCTCGATGATCTCGGTGCACAGGTTGGACAGGTGCACCACGTTGCCGTCCTCGGCGGTCTGGTTGCACAGTCGGTTCGCGGCGTCCTTGAAGGTCATCCACCCGTTGCCGGTCTGGGCGAGGGTGCGCATCATCTTGCCGTACAGCTCCCGCGCCGGGACCTGCCGCACGTGGCGGCCCTGCGTCTCGGCCTGCCGGTACGCGGCGTCGAACCGCTCCCCCCACAGGTCGGGCAGCTCGGGTACCTCGTGCGGGTCGAACAGTGACCACATCTCGTCGGCCTCGACCCGGCGCATGAACTCGTCCGGGATCCAGTTGGCCAGGTTGAGGTTGTGGGTGCGGCGGGCGTCCTCGCCGGTGTTGTCCCGCAGTTGCAGGAACTCCTCGATGTCCGGGTGCCACGGTTCCAGATAGACGCAGGCCGCGCCCTTGCGCCGGCCGCCCTGGTTGACCGCGGCGACGCTCGCGTCCAGTGTGCGCAGCCACGGCACGATCCCGTTGGACTGCCCGTTGGTGCCGCGGATCAGTGCACCCCTGGACCGGACCCGGGAGTACGCGATGCCGATGCCGCCGGCGAACTTGGACAGGTTGGCGACCTGGGCGTACCGCTGGTAGATGGAGTCCAACTCGTCGCGCGGAGAGTCGACCAGATAGCAGGAGGACATCTGGGTGTGTCGGGTGCCGGAGTTGAACAGTGTCGGCGAGCTGGGCAGATAGGCCAGGCTGGACATCAGCCGGTAGAAGCCGACCGCCTCGTCCGGCGTCTGGGACAGCCCGCAGGCCACCCGGAGCAGCCAGTACTGCGGGGTCTCCAGCACCAGCCGGCTGGTGGGGTGACGCAGCAGGTACCTGTCGTACACCGTGCGCAGGCCGAAGTACTCGAATCGTCGGTCGCCGTCGGGATCGACAGCGTGGTCGAGCATCGGGGCGTGGGCGGCGACGAACGCGGCGGTGTCGTCGGCGACCAGGCCCTCGGCGTGGCCGATCCGGATCGCCGCGCTGAACGAGGTGACGCCCTGTCGACGCACCTCCTTGTCGACGTAGCCGGACAGCAGCCGGGCGGCGAGGCGCGAGTACTGCGGTTCCTCACCGATCATCTCGGCGGCGGTCTGGATGGAGAGCCGGTCCAGCTCGGCCGTCGTCGCGCCGTCGTACAGGCCGCTGATCGTGCGGGTGGCGACCCGCATCGGGTCGACGTCGGCCAGGTCGTCGGCCCACCGCTCGACCGCACGGACGATCTTGTTGACGTCCACGGACTCGGTGGTGCCGTTGCGCTTGCGCACCTGCATCGGCGTGCGCCGGACGGCCGCGTCGCCGCTGACCGGGACTGCCTCGGTGACTGTCACCACTCACTCCTCGCGAGTTCGAGACCTGATGGCCCCTCGAACGCGTGGAGACGGACACCAACGGACGCCACGCCGGCACGGCGTGGGTCAGGTGGCGTCGGCCGTCCCACGCGGCCTCGGACCGCCGCCCACCCGGGTGCGGGTACGCGGCGCGCTGGCAGGTCTTCGGACTCGTGGGCACGACCGGGTTGGCCGGTCTCCTACTGGCCGTCGCTTCCCAGACCGCTTCGTGGCCCAGTGCTTCTGACGGCTGTCGTTCCCACTCACCGCTGCGGGACAGTCCCGGATTTCCACCGGGTTCCCTCTTGCCTCGACCACTCCGGATGAGCGGCCGAACCAGCTGCGTTCGACACCATATATAGGGACGCTGCGGTTGTCACACCCCACATGTCGGTCTCGGGCGTGTCGACGGCGACCTCCGTGACGGTCATCACCGGCCACGCCGACCAGGCCGAGTCGCGCCGGGGCGCGGTGGACCGACACCCGCGCGGCGCGCGGTACACGAGCAGGTGTCGACATTCGGAAAGGTGTGATGTATTAAGTCTTTAGATGTAAGGATCCCTACCTATACTTAGGCGTCAATGTAGTTATCCGGAGTGGACATCTAATCTTCTGAACCACTCCTCATATCTCGCACCACCGTCCCCATCGGGCCGGCGGTGCCGCAGCAGTGCCCGGGCCGACGACGAGGTGCCGCCCGTCGAAGGTGCCTACCAGCGCGGCGAATGTTGGTACCACCGCATTCAGGGCTCGCGGATCGGGTACGGCGATCACGGGGACCGCGCACCGACGAATCTCCAGCACGAAGAAACATTGGATGTCTTCGATACCCGACGGATCGACGTCGTTGACGCGTCGGATCGACCCTCCGTATACTCCCAGAGATCATCTGATCTTTAGCCTAACCGGGCGAGGAGCGCATGCCGCAGATCACCGCCGTCACTGTCGAGGACGTCCGCTTCCCCACCTCCCTGACCGCTGACGGCTCCGACGCCATGAACAAGGACGGCGACTACTCGGCGGCCTACGTCGTCCTGCACACCGACGGCGTCGACAGCAGCGGTGCGCCACTCGCGGGCCACGGCCTGACCTTCACCATCGGCCGGGGCAACGACATCGTCGTCGCGGCGGCCGTCCATCAGGCACAGCGCCTCGTCGGCGTGGACGTCGCGACGATGGCGGCGGACATGGGCGCGGTCTACCGTCTGCTCACCTCCGACTCGCAACTACGCTGGCTCGGCCCGGAGAAGGGTGTCGTGCACCTGTCGCTGGCCGCCGTCCTCAACGCGTCGTGGGATCTGGTCGCCCGGGTCGCCGACAAGCCGCTGTGGCGGCTGCTCGTCGACATGTCCCCCGAGCAGCTCGTCGACATCGCGGACCTGCGCTACCTGTCCGACGCGCTGACCCGGGACGAGGCGCTGGCCATCCTGCGGGCCAAGGAGAGCACGAAGGCGGCCCGTCTCGCCGAGCTCGACCGGACCGGCTACCCCGCCTACACCACCTCGGCAGGCTGGCTCGGCTACGGCGACGACAAGCTGCGCCGGCTGTGCCAGGAGGCGGTGGACACCGGCTACGGCTACGTCAAGCTGAAGGTGGGCGCCAACCTCGACGACGACATCCGCCGGTGCGGCATCGCCCGGGAGATCCTCGGTCCGGACCGCAACCTGATGATCGACGCCAACCAGGTGTGGGACGTCGGTCAGGCCATCGAGTGGGTCAAGGCCCTGGCGCAGTTCGAGCCACTGTGGATCGAGGAGCCGACCAGCCCCGACGACATTCTGGGCCACGCCGCCGTGCGCCGCGCCGTCGCTCCGATCGGAGTCGCCACCGGCGAGCACTGCCACAACCGGGTGATGTTCAAGCAGTTGTTCCAGGCCGAGGCCATCGACTTCTGTCAACTGGACACCGGCAGGTTGGCCAGCATCAACGAGATCGTCGCCGTGCTGCTGCTCGCCGCGAAGTTCGACATCCCCGTGTGCCCCCACGCCGGCGGTGTCGGGCTGTGCGAGATGGTCCAGCACGTGTCGGTGCTCGACTACGTCGCGATCTCGGGAGATCTCACCAACCGGGTCACCGAGTTCGTCGACCACCTGCACGAGCACTTCACCGACCCGTGCATCATCCAGGACACCGGCTCGGGCAGCGGTTACGTCCTGCCCAGCCAGCCCGGTTACTCCACCCGGATGCGCCAGGAGTCGGTCGAGCTCTACCGGTTCCCCGACGGCGGCTACTGGGCGGCGACGGACCCGACTACGGTGTCATCTTCGGAGCCGTACGTGATCGCGGGTGGGACGGCCACCCCCGCCGGCCGCTAGGGGGATGTCATGTCGCGCACCGACGAGGTGGTGAACGGCATCAAACGGATGATCCTCGAAGGGCGTTTCAAGCCCGGGGACCGGCTGCCCATCGAGAAGGACCTCGCCGAGTCGCTCGGCGTCTCGCGGGGCTCGCTGCGCGAGGGGATGTCGGCTCTGTCGATCCTCGGCATCGTCAACATCCGCCAGGGTGACGGCACCTACGTCACCAACCTCGACGCGCCGCAGCTGTTGGCCCCGATGGGCTTCGTGGTCGACTTCCAGGGCCAGGGCGACCCACGGCACGTGCACATCGTCCGGCGGCTGTTGGAGTGCGAGGCCGCCCGCCTGGCGGCGACCAGGATCACCGACGAGGCCCTCGCCCAGGCGGGCGAACTGCTCGACGAGGCGGCGCGGATCGCCGGTCGGTCGCCGCAGGAGCACGAACGGATCATGGAGATCGACATCGCGTTCCACCGGATCATCGCGGTGCACGCCGACAATCCGGTGCTCGTCGGTCTCATCGAGGCGTTCGCCGGGCGTACCCTGCGCGGGCGGCTCTGGCGGAGCCTGCACGAGGAGGGCGCGGACCGGCGTACCCACGACGAGCACGTCGCGATCCTGAAGGCCCTGGTGGCCCGGGACCCGGAGCGTGCCCGGATCCGGATGGCCAACCACCTGATCGGGGTGGAGGAATCGCTGTACGGGCAACCCGCCGACGGTGACGCCAACGTCGAGCCGGCGCGGTTCTGAGCAACCACCTCGGCGTACGACGGCGCGCCGCGCACCCGCCCGGGGCCCGGCGGCTCCGGGGCGCGCCCTCGATCATGTGATCGCGCGCGCCCCGGCCGACGAGGTCAGCGGTCGTCCCGCTCTCCGCCGGTGCTTCCGGTCATCGCCGCGACCAGGTCGTCGGTGGTGACCTCGTCCGCGCGCAGCCGGGCCGCCCGCCGGCCGAGCCGCAGCACCTCGACCCGGTCGGCGATCTCGAGCACCTGCGGCATGTTGTGGCTCACCAACACCACCGACATGCCGGCGTCCCGAGCCCGCCGGACGACGTCGAGCACCCGCCCGGTCTGGACGACACCGAGCGCCGCGGTCGGCTCGTCGAGGATGACCACGTTCGTCGCCCAGATGATCGCGCGCGCCACCGCGACGCACTGTCGCTGCCCACCGGACAACATCGCGATCGGGGTGGTGACCCGGGGGATCCGCACGCCCAGTTCGTCGAGGGCCGCGGCAGCGCCCTGCCGCATGGCGCGCTTGTCGAGCAGCCCCAGCCGGCCGAGCGGTCCGGAGCGCAGGATCTCCCGACCGAGGTACAGGTTGGCGGCCACGCTGAGATCGTCGGCGACGGCCAGGTCCTGGTAGACGGTCTCCACCCCCGCACGTCGGGCGTCGACGGGCGTGGAGAACTGGACGGGACGGCCATCCACCCGGATCTCGCCCTCGTCGGGCGGGTGCACACCGGACAGTGTCTTGATCAGCGTGCTCTTTCCGGCGCCGTTGTCGCCGATCAGCGCGACGACCTCACCCCGGTGGACCGTGAAGTCGGCGCCGCGCAACGCCTCGACGTGCCCGAACCGCTTGACGATGCCACGGGCTTCGAGGACCGGTGGCTGCTCGGCGGTCGGTTGCGTGTCGCTGGCGGCGGTAGCCGTCGGGGTCGCGCCCATCACTGCACCGGCGGGTTGGCGCAGCTGGGCTCGAGCACCGCCTTGATCTCCGCGGAGTCGATGTTCTCCTTGGTGACGAACGTGACGCCGGTGTCGGCCGACGCCAGCGGCGCCTTGTCCCGCAGGTGCTTGACCATCTTGTCGACGCCGAAGTAGCCCATCTTGAACGGGTTCTGCACGACCAACGCCGAGATCTGGCCGCTGCGCACCCCGGCGATCTCGTCCGGGGCGGCGTCCCAGCCGATGATGACCACCTTGCCGGACTTGCCGGCCGCCTGGATGGCCTGCGCGGCACCGAGCACGCTCGGCTCGTTGGCCGCGAAGATGCCGGCGAGGTTGGGGTTGGCGGTGAGAATGTTCTCGGTGACGCGTCGTGCCTCGTTGACGTCGCTGCGGCTGGGCTGCTGGCCGACCAGCTTGAGGTTGGGATACTGGGCGAGGCCGGCCTTGAAGCCGTCCACCCGCTCGGTGTTGGTCTGCGATCCCGGCTGGAACTCGACGAGCGCCACCTGGTGGTTGCCGGGGCCGAGTTCGGTGGCGAGCAGCTTCGCCGCCTCGGTGGCCGACGCGCGGTTGTCGGTGGCGAACAGCGGCACGTTCGACGGCTGCGGGCTGGTGCCAGAGTCGATCATCGCGACCGGGATGTTCGCGGCGAGCGCCTTGTCGGTCGCGGGCGCCAGCGCGCTGGAGTCCGTCGCCGCGTACACGATGCCGTCGACCTTCTTGGTGACGAAGTTCTGGATCAGGTTGACCTGGCCCTCGACGTCGGTCTCGGCGGTCACCCCGTCCCACTGGACGGTGACGTCCCCCGCGCGCTGCGCGGCGCACTCCGCGCCCGCCTTCACGGTGTTCCAGTAGTCGGCACCGACGGCCTTCGGCACGACGGCGAGCTTCAACGGCCCGCTCGCGTCCTTCGTCGCGCCGTCGCCGCCGTCGCGAACCTCGACCCCGCCGCAGGCGCTGAGCAGAGCGGTCGCCGCGGCCGCGGCCAGAACCGCTCGTACACCCAGGATCGACCGTCGCGTCCGCCGGCTGGTGGTGGTGTGCGCCATGGTGTGTGTCCTTCCTCGTTCGGAGCCTCGGAATGGCATGTCAACCCCGTGATTCCAGCCGCCGGCGGCGGTACTGGTCGAAGTAGACGGCGGCCCAGATGATCAGGCCGACGATCACCTGCTGGTAGTGGATGCTGATGTCGAGCAGGACAGCGCCGTTGCGCACCAGCGCGATGAGGAACGCGCCGATGATGGTCCCGACGATCCGGCCCTGGCCACCGAACAGGCTGGCGCCGCCGATGACCGCGGCGGCGATGACGTCGAGCTCCAGGGAGATCCCGTAGTTCGGCTGGCCGGAGTTGACCCGGGACGCGGCGATCATGCCGCCCAGCCCGACCAGGACGCCCGCCAGCACGTACACGCCGGTCAGGTGACGCCCCACCCGGATGCCCGAGCGGCGGGCCGCCTCCAGATTGGAGCCCATCGCGTAGGTGTACTGGCCGAAGCGGGTCTGGGAGAGCAGGAAGGCGACCCCCACCGCGACCAGGACGGTGATCACCACGGCGAACGGAATGCCGAGGATCTCCCCGTTACCGAGCAGCTGGAAGGATCGGGGCAGGCCGTAGACGCCGACCGCACCGGTGATGATGAAGACGAGGCCGCGGCCCACGGACATCGTGCCCAGCGTCGCGATGAACGGCGGGATCCGGGCCACGGTCACCAGCAGCCCGTTCAGCAGGCCGGCCAGCGCGCCGACGCCGATCGCGACCACCGTCGCCGCCCAGAGCGAGAAGCCGAGGTCGCGGACGACCATCGCTCCCACGACGCCGGCGAGCGCGGCGACCGATCCGACGGACAGGTCGATGCCCTTCGTGATGATGACCATCGTCTGCGCCGTGGCGATGATGGCGATCACCGCGGTCTGCGCTCCGATGTTGAAGAGGTTGTCCGCGGTGAGGAAGTAGGGACTGGCGACGGTCAGCGCGACGAACAGGACGACGAGCGCGGTCGCGGCGGTCAGCTCGGAGACGGCGTGGGAGATCCGTTCGCGGAACCAGTCGCTGAGTTCGCCGCGCCGCGTGCCGACGGATGCCTCGACGGTACTCATCGTCGGATCTGACCTCCCCAAGCGTGGCGTCGGCGCGCGACGGGGGATTCCCCGGCGAGCCGGCAACCTCTGAGCCACCGCGCCTCCTCGGCGGGGTGCGCGGGCTCGTGCCCGCACACCCGTCGAGATAGGTCGGATGTTTCCCTCGATCAGGCGTTACCTTGCCACGCATTGACTCATGTTGCCAAGGTCTTACGGGCATGTTGTCGGGGTGACCCGGCACAGGCCCGGCATACGTCTGATCAAACTGGCACAACCTGCGGCTCAGCGACAGGCCCGGCCCGAGGTGCGGCCCGTCAGTCGGCGAGCCGCGGCGGCGTCACGCCGGGTCCAGCCGGTACGCCCGACGGGCCGTCCGCCCCCAGATCGCCGCCCGCTCGTCGTCGCCCAGCGGGTCCAGCAGTTCGGTGAGGGCCTCGACCCAGCGCGCGTACGAGGAGGCGAGCAGGCACACCGGCCAGTCCGAGCCGAACATCAGCCGGTCCGGGCCGAATGCGTCGAGCGCGTGCTCGACGGCAGGCCGGAGGTCGGCCGTCGTCCACGAGGGACCATCCACCTCGGTCACCAGACCGGAGAGCTTCGCCGTCGTGTTGGGCTCGGCGGCGAGCGCCCGCAGGTCGCGCGGCCAGTCGCCGAGGCCGGCGTGCCCGAGCGAGGGCTTGCCGAGGTGGTCCAGGACGAACCGCATCTCGGGCAGGTCGCGGACGAGCCGGGTGGCCGCCGGCAACTGGTGGTCGCGTACCAGCAGATCGAAGGCCAGGCCGGCGGCGCCCACCGCGGCGATGCCCCGCCGGATGTCCGGGCGGTCGAGGTACGCCGGGTCGGGCTCGGACTGGACGAGGTCGCGAATACTCACCAGTCGCTCTCCGCCGCGCGCCGCCCGGAGCCGGTCGAGGCGATCGCCGACGTTGTCGGCGGCGAGGTCGACCCAGCCGACGACCCCGGCGATGAGGGGATCGTCAGCCGCGATGCCCAGCAGCTCGGGCGTCTCCGTCCGGACCGCGATGGACTGCACCACGACGGTCTGGGTGACTCCGGCGGCTCGGGCCACCGGAGCGAGATCGAGCGGGGTGAAGTCGTGGTCGATCGCGGCCATGGTGTGCGGATCGATCCAGGGCTGCGGGTGCCGGGCCCGGACCCACAGATGGTGGTGCGCGTCGACGATGCCCTGGCCCGACGCGGCCTCGGTGCTCGTCATCGGACATGTCCTGGCGTGCTCACGTGCTCTCCCCCACCCCGCCCAGTCATTGGTCTGACGTCCGGCTCGACTCGTTGTTACGGAACCGATCCGGCAGTTTGACCATGTTAGCGGTAACAGCACGCTGACGGGGTCGCCGAGCGGATGCTTTGGCGCAACCAAGCATCATATCTTTAGAATTTACGCTTGTCGATACCGCTGCTCGTTGCGGGTTACTGGGCCGCCCAGGTCCCGGGTTGACCGCCTGCGGCGACACCGATACCGTCGACCCACTATCTGCGGAGACGCGAGGGAAGCCGGTGTGATTCCGGCGCGGTCGCGCCACTGTAAGCGGTCCCGCCTCAACGGGGCCGCGAGCCAGGACGCTCGGTCGTCCGCAGCCTTGCGATGGGGACGCGTCATCCCTGGGGAGGTTCGTGATCTTATGTCTACTTCCACGTCCAGCCAGCCGTTGGTCCGTCCCGCTGGCGATTCCCGTCTGTTGTGGACGGTGCTGGCCACCGTCGTGATGCTCAGCCTGCTGGCCTACCTCGTCGCCTTCGATCAGGGAGCAGTCTCGCGCAGCGGGATGTACCTGCACGAGCTGATGCACGACGGCCGGCACCTGCTGGGTGTCCCGTGCCACTGACGTCCACCACCGCTCCTCCGTTCGTCACCGTCCTCGTCCGCGGCCTGCTCGCCGGCCTGATCGCCGGCCTGATCGCCGGGGCGTTCGCCTACGTCGCCGGCGAACCGCGCGTCGAGGCGGCCATCGCGATCGAGGAGGCGGCGACGCACGCCGAACCCGCGGCCGGCGGGCACGACCACGAGGACGCCCTGGTCAGCCGCACCGGTCAGCGCGGAGGCCTGTTCCTGGCCACCGGCCTGTTCGGCGCCGCGATGGGCGGCCTGCTGGCCACCGCGTACGTCCTGCTGTCCCGCCGGCGACGGACCTACGACGACGGCCGCTCCGGACTGCTGCTGGCCGGCGCGGCGCTGCTCGGCGCGGTGATCGTGCCGTTCGTGAAATATCCGGCGAATCCGCCGGCCGTCGGCGACCCGGCCACCATCAACCAGCGCACCGTCACCTACCTGCTGATGGTGGTGCTCGGTCTGGTGGCGGTGTGGGCCGGCTCCCTCGGTTATCGCGCGGTCGGCAGCACGGCGCCGCTGTGGCAGCGCGCGGCCGCGGCCGCTGGCGGGTTCCTGCTGGTCGCCGTGGTGTCCTACGTGGTGATGCCCTCCTTCCAGGAGGTCCCGGCGGACTTCCCGGCGGCCCTGCTGTGGGACTTCCGGCTGGCCTCGCTCGGCACGCAGGTGGTGCTGTGGACCGGGATCGGCCTGGTGTTCGCGGCCCTGATGCACCACGAGCTGCGTCGCCGGACCGCCACGGCGCTGCCGAGCAGGTGACCGCCACCAGCCTCCGGCTGGTCGCCCACGGTCACACCGTCGCCCTGCGTCGGGCCCGCTTCGGTGGGCCCGACGACGGCCTGGACGAGGGCGGCCTGCGTGCCGTCCGCGCCCTGGCCGACGCCGGCCAGGACCGGCGCGGGCACCTGAGTGCCGGCGACGCCTGCCTGTCGAGTCCGGCGGCGGCGGCCACCCAGACCGCCGACGCCCTCGGCCTGCACCCCACCATCGAACCGGCGTTGGCCGACTGTGACTACGGCGACTGGACCGGGCGGGCATTCGAGGAGATCGCCGTCGAGCAGCCGCAGGCACTGCACGAGTGGCTGGCCGCACCGGACTGCGCGCCGCACGGCGGCGAGTCCGTCGCCGCGGTACGGGACCGGGTCGGTCACTGGCTGGACGGGCAACGGAGCATCGGTCGGCGGATCACCGCGATCACCCACCCGCTGGTGATCCGGGTCGCGGTCGTGCACGCCCTCGACCTGCCGTTGGCGACCTACCGGCAGGTGGACGTGGAGCCGCTGGCGATCGTCCGGCTCACCGGTCGGGGGGCACGCTGGCAGCTCCGACTGGGCGCGCCGCGCGCCCACTCCCCGGCATGACCCACTCGCGTCAGCGGAAGTCGGGGCATCCACGGTGTCTCGATGCCCCGACTCCCGTCACACCGAGCCGATCAATGTCCGAACGCCGACGGCCGCGCCGCGCGCCGTGCCGCGCCGTGCGCCGTGCCGCGCCGTGCGCCGTGGAGCGCTGTGATCAACTCGGTCTTCAGAAAGTCGCGGTGTCCGGGTTGGCGCGACACACCGATGGTCAGAAAGCCGAGTCGATCACGGCGGGGCGAGACCGATCAGGGACCACCGATACTTCCGGCCTCCGTTCCGGATCATTCCGGGTGGCAACGCGTCCGCCGAAATGATCCATTGTGGCTACGCACGATGCGCCCCGGCCGCTCCTGCCCGGTGAACATGGGATCGATCCCGAACGCTGTCGTTGACCGGTTCCGGAGCATTTCCGGAACTTGTTGACGCATCGGAAATCCCGCTGTAATACTCCGATCCATCGAGGTCAATGCAATCGGCTTCACGACGAATGCGGCTTGGCCTCCCCACCCACCCACACCTGACCGGACCGTGCCGTCCGCGTTCCGGGCGCGTCCGGCCGGCGAGAAGGGGCATCAGATGAGCAAGGTCTCCCCCAGCACGGCCCCGCGGTCGAGACGGTTGCGCGCGGCACTGGCCGCCCTCACCACCGCCGCCGCGATGTGCGGCGTCGTCCTCGCCGCCACCTCGGCCCCGTCGAGTGCCGCCACCTGCAACGGCTACGTCGGCCTCACCTTCGACGACGGACCGACCGGCAGCACCGGCGCGCTGCTCAACGTGCTGCGCAGCAACGGCGTACGGGCCACCATGTTCAACGTCGGGCAGAACGTCCAGAACAACCGGTCGGCGGCGCAGGCGCAGGTGTCCGCCGGCATGTGGGTCGCCAACCACAGCTGGAACCACGCCCACATGACCTCGATGAGCCAGTCCCAGATGCAGTCCGACCTGTCCCAGACCAGCTCGGCGATCCAGTCGGCCACCGGCGTCCGCCCGCAGTTGTTCCGGCCTCCGTACGGGGAGACCAACTCGACCCTCCAGTCGGTCGCGTCGTCGCTCGGCATGCGCCAGGTGATCTGGGACGTGGACTCACAGGACTGGAACGGCGCGAGCGTCAGCCAGATCGTGTCGAACGCGAGCCGCCTCCAGGCGGGTCAGGTCATCCTCATGCACGACGGGATCCAGAACACCCGCGACGCGATTCCCCAGATCATGGCCAATCTGACCAGCCGCAACCTGTGCCCCGGCATGATCTCGCCGTCCACCGGTCGGGCGGTCGCGCCCGACGGCACGACCCCGCCGCCGAGCACCGGCACCCCGCCGCCCGGCACGGGGACCCCACCGCCCGGCAACGGCAGCTGCACCGCGACGGCGACGACCCCCAATGTCTGGGGCGACCGGTACAACACGTCGGTGACGGTCAGCGGCGCCAGCACGTGGACCGTGGTGGTGGCCATCACCGCACCGCAGCGCGTCTCCACCATCTGGAACGGCACCGCCACCTGGGACAGCAGCGGCACCGTCATGACCATGCGGTCCAACGGCAGCGGCAACACCTTCGGCTTCACCACGATGACCAACGGCAACAGCAGCGCCCGTCCGCAGATCCGCTCCTGCACCGCGGGCTGACCCCACCCGGACCGCCTCGCCGTGCGGCGGGTGCCGCGGCACCCGCCGCACAGGCGCACCCCGCAGCGCGGGTCAGGTGTCACTAGCCTGCATTGATGCGACACACCCTCACGCCCGGGGACGACACCCTGCACGGCCACTTCTCCCCCGATTTCGCCCCCGTGCTCACCATCGACCCCGGCGACACCGTCACCTACCGCACCCTGGACTGCTGGTGGTCGGCCGGCCCGTATCCCGGCGGGAACAACCGGGACCGGCCCCGGGCGCCGCAGCACCGAGCCGACCACGGGCACGCGCTGATCGGTCCGGTCGCCGTCCGCGGCGCCCGCGCCGGTCAGACCCTTGCGGTACGCATCGACGCGGTCGTCCCGGCCACCTGGGGCACCACCGTGGCCGGCGGCTGGCCCAGCGGCTTCAACCGGCGGTACGGCGTCGAGCAGGAAGGTGTGGTGCATTCCTGGGACCTGGACCCGGTGACGATGACCGGCCGCAACCAGCACGGCCACACCGTCAGGCTCCGACCCTTCCTGGGTGTGCTGGGCATGCCACCCGCCGAGTCCGGGCGTCATTCGACGATCCCGCCGCGCGCCTGTGGTGGCAACCTGGACTGCAAGGACCTCACCGCCGGCAGCACCCTGCTGCTGCCGATCCCGGTCGACGGCGCGCTGTTCTCCGTCGGGGACGGACACGCCGCACAGGGCGACGGCGAGGTGGGCGGCACCGCGATCGAATGTCCGATGGACGAGGTGACGCTGACCTTCGACGTCCGCCACGACTTCCCGGTCACCGGGCCGGTGGCCCGGATCGCGGACGCCTGGCTGACCCTGGGTGTCGGCGCGTCCCTCGACGACGCCACGTTCATGGCCCTGGACTCGATGCTGACCCTCATGCGGCGGTTGCACGGGCTCAGCCGCCCGGATGCCGTGGCGCTGGCCAGCGTCGCTGTCGACGTACGGGTGACGCAGATCGTCAACCAGACCGTCGGTGCGCACGCGGTGCTCCGGGACGACGCACTGAGGTGGCCGGGCGCCGATTCTGTCAGGGGCAGCCGTTAGCGTGTGGGCACTGTCGCCGCGCCGGCCGCTCAGGCCGATCGCTGACCCCTCGGAGGCCCCCATGTCCCAGGAGACGACCTACCTCGAACTGTCCGAAGTGGACGGTGCGCACAAGTTCTACGAGGTCATCGTCGACGACGCCACGCTGACCGTGCGGTACGGTCGGATCGGCGACCAGGGGCAGGTCAAGGCCAGCGCCTACCCGGACAACGCCCGGGCCCGAGCGGCCGCGGCGAAGAAGATCGGGGAGAAGGTCCGCAAGGGCTACTCTCCGGCGGTCCCCGGCGTCCGACAGAAGCGCACCGTCTCCCGGCGGCAGATCGTCAGCACCCGCTCCACCGCCCACACCGCTCCGGTGCTCTGGCGCTACGACTCCGGCGCTCCCGCCTTCGGCATCTTCGTCGACGGGCAGCACTGCATGGTCGGCAACGAGCACGGTGTGATCACCACGCTCGACCACGACGCCCAGGTGCGCGGCCAGGTCCGCCTCCCCGACGGGGTGAAGTGCATCGTCGCCGACGACGCCTGGGTCTACGCCGGCTGCGACGACGGCAACGTCTACGACCTCTCCGGCAAGGTCCCCCGGGTGGCGTACGCGATCGCCCCGGAGATCGACATCTACTGGCTGGACATCCACGACGGCGTCCTCGGCGTCTCCGACGCCGACGGCGGGATCACCGCCGTCGACCACGAGGACGAGTTCCTGTGGCGTCGCCCCGGGCGGGGGCGCTCGGCCTGGATGGTGCGGTGCGACGACGACGCCATCTACCACGGCCACTCGCAGGGCGTGACCGGCTACGAGTGGCGGACCGGCAGCGAACTGTGGCACACCAGGACCGGTTCGGTGCTCTTCGGCTGGCAGGAGCACGGCAGTGTGTTCGCCGGCACCAGCAGCCGCGAGGTGGTGCGGCTGTCCAAGGCGGGTCGCCACGAACGCACCTATCTGTGCGATGCTCCCGTCTTCTCCTGCGCCACGGCCGAGGGCGGCCGCTACGTCTTCGCCGGTGACAGCCAGTCCTCGATCTACTGCTTCGACGCCGCCGGCACGCGGCTGTGGAAGCTCGGCACCGGCTGCGGCTCGGCGTATTCGATGCAGTATCACGACGACCGGCTCTACGTCGTCACCACCGGCGGCCACCTCGCCTGCATCGACGCGAGCGAACCGGCGATCCGGGCGGCCCAGGCCGGGGACGTGCCCGAGGTACGCGACGTCAAGGCCCCCCGCCAGGCGCCACGGCCCGTCGAGCCGACGATCGTCGAGGTGACGAGCGACGCGGGCGGAGGCGTGATCGTGCAGTGCCTCGACGATCGGGGGCGGCTACGGGTCCAGGTGCTGTCCGACGGCTACCGGCGTGACTGGTCGGTGCAGTTCCCCAAGGGGATCCGCGAGCCGGGCGCCCGCTACCTGGTGACCGAGGTCCGCGAGTCCAGCCGCGGCGGGTTCTACCGGGCGTTCGGCGACATCCGCCGACTGCGCTGATTGCGGTCGCGGCACCCGGGCCGGCACATCGACGGGACACCGATCGGCCCCGCCGGTGTCGTAGGGTGCCGGCATGGTGGAACCCGTCCGGGCCGGCGGCGGGGCCAACGGGGTCTGGTGGGCGGCCCCGCCCATGCGGCGGGTGAGTCACCTGCCGGCCGTCGACCCCGAGGTGCTGCGGGTGGCACTCGACCCGTTGCCGCCGGAGGCGCCGGCAGTCGTGCACTACCGGCCCACGGTGGTGGGTCCGCTCGGCGACCTGGTGGACGACCTCCTCGACCAGTTGGACACCGCGGCGCTCGCCATGTTCCCCAGTTGGCTGGCCGGCGCGGACCGTTTCGACAGCGACGGCACACTCGGCGTGGCGGCGGTACGCGCCCTCGCCTCCCGTGCCGCAGCCCGGTCCCGGCACTTCGGCCCGTTTCTCGCCGACCTCGCCGAGCGTGGGCTGCGCGGTCCGCGCCGCCCCGCCGGCCGGTCCCGCTTCGCCCCGGGGGTACGCGCCGCCGGTCTCGCCCGCGTGCTCGCCGAGGCGTACGACAGGGAGGGCTGTCTCCTTGTCATCGCCCTGCCTGACCTGGGCGCGGATGCCGAGCGGACGCTCGTGGCCGCCGCCGAGTGGCTCGTGCGGCACGGCGGCTTCACCGTGTGGTTGGCCGGCGGGTTCCTGCGCCATGCCGACCGGGTGCGGTCGGTGCCGGTGCGGGTGCCCAGACGGTTCGCCGAGCTGGCCAGTTCGACCGACCGGCCGCCGGCCACGTCGGCACGATTGGGCCCGACGGTGCTGGCCTGGCCGCCGATCGCCGGCGTCCCGCGGGGCGACAGCGCGGCCGAGCAGGCACTGGAACGCGCGCTCGCACCGCACGAGTGGGCGCGGGGCCGGCGGTGGAACCACACCTACGAGTGGCACGTGCTGGGTGTGTCGTACCGACTGGATCTCTTTTGGCCCGTCGAGGGTCTTGCGGTCGAGGTGGACGGCCCGGAGCATCGTGGGCGAATCGCTTTCGCCAACGATCGGCGGAGAGACGTGCAGCTGCAACTCCTCGGGCTGGACGTGCTCCGCTTCACCAACGAGCAGGTGCTCACCGACGCGCCGGCGGTGGTCGACGGGATCCGTCAGCTGCTGGCCCGGCGACGCGCGGACGGCACGCACACCGATGGAGATGAGAGATCATGACCAGCCCGGCGGACGTCCCGCACCTGACGCCGAACCAGATCAACGCCCTCGTGGTGCTGATGGTCGAGGCGCGCCGAGTCACCAATGTCGAGCTGAAGGAGCTGGCCGGTTTCACGCTGACCGGCCAGGACAACAAGAAGCTCATTGACCTGGGGTTGGTGGAGACCGATCGGACGCACCGGCCGTTCGCGCACGAGCTGACCGACGAGGGCTGGCGGGTGGCACGTCAGCTGCACACCGCCGCGCCGCCGAAGCAGGGTGGTTCGACGACCCGGTCGCTGTTCGTCGTGCTGTCCAACCTGCACCGCTCGCTGGACCGGCTCCGGGTCAGCCACGGCGACTTCTTCAAGCACACCGAGGCAACGGCCCCGGCGGCCAGCGAGCCGCGATCCGAAGCACCGGCGAAGGCAGCGACGACGGCACCCACGGCGGCAACGACGGTGGCGACGGCGGCAGCACCCGCAGCGGCGGAGGTGGAGGCGCTGGTTCGCTCGGCGTACCGGGATCTCGCCACCGCGCCGGGCGACTGGGTCGGCCTCGCCGACGTCCGCGACCGGCTCCCCGACACCGACCGGGCCGCCCTGGACGCGGCGTTGCGGGCGATGGTCGGCCGGGACGACGTCCGCATCATCCCCGTGGCGAACACCAAGTCACTGACCGCACGGGACCGGGCCGCGGCCGTTCGCATCGGGAACGAGGACAACCACGCCCTGGCGATCGGCCCGGCATGATCTCCGACGACCAGCGGGCCGCGCTGGAAGCGGTGAGTCTCAACCCGGCGGTCACCCCGGACGACGTCTGGCGACCCAGCCCGCACAACGTGCCGGAGCTGCACGAGAAGGTGGCCGCGGAGATCCTGCGCGGGGTGGCGCGGGCCCGCACCGACGACACGAGCATGCCGCTCGGCGTGGCCATACAGGGCCGCGCGGGCGCGGGAAAGACGCACCTGCTCGGGGCGGTGCGCGAGCGGATCCAGCGTGACGGCGGCTACTTCTTCCTCGTCGACATGGTCAGCGGCAAGACGTTCTGGGAAAGCGTCGCCCTGGCCCTGGTGGAGGGCATGGGTCGCGCCCACGTCGGCTGGGGCACCCAGCTGAAGACGTTCCTGCGCCGACTCACCCCACAGCTCGGCCTGCCGGTGGAGGTCCGCGACGCGGTCGCCGGTGCCCGACCGGTGACCCGCGCGCAGCTCGACGCCTTCATCCGGGCACTGCGCGCCCGGGACCGGGAGGTCGGGCGGGACGCCCAGGACACCGCTCGGGCGCTCGTCCTGCACGGTGCCATCGACTTCGAGGCACAGGACGTGGGGTACGCCCACCTGATCTCCGAACCCGGCGACCCGGCCGCGCGGGCGGCGTGGGGGTTGAGCGGCGCCATCCGCCCCCCGCAGCAGATCGTGCAGGACATCTCCCGGCTGATGGCCCTGACCCTGGACCCTACGGTGATCGCCGTGGATCAGCTCGACACGCTGTTCGCGCAAACCAGCACCTCACTGCTCAACCACCATCAGGGGCTGGAGGACGGGCAGGCCAGGGTGCTCGGTCCGATCGCCGACGGCCTCCTCAAGCTCCGCGACATCACCCGTCGTACGCTTGTCGTCGTCTCGTGTCTGCCGGACACCTGGGTGCTGATGACGCGTACGGTGCCCACTCCGGTCGGTGACCGGTTCCGGACGGCGACCCTGCCCGACCGGATCCCCACCCCGGAGATCGGGCAGGCCATCGTGGCGAAGCGCCTCGCCGCCGCGTTCGGGGGTCCGCGTTTCGTGCCACCCCATCCCACCTGGCCGATCGCCCCCGCCGCCTTCGCCGACGCGCCCACCCTGACGCCACGCGCCCTGCTGCGCCGGGTGGACCGGCATGTGGCCTGGTGCCGCGACCACGACGAGATGGTCGAACTCGACCGCCTCATCGACGGCACCGACTCGACGCCGACGGCGAGCACCGGGCGCGGTGCGACGGCGGATCCAACGACCGTCGAACGCCGCCTGCGCGAGTTGGACGAACGGTTCGCCGAACTGGTCGAGGCCGCGGATGTGTCGGCCGCCGTCGACCCGGCCGGCGAGGACGAGCACATGCCGCCGCTGCTCGCCGCCGGCCTGGCCGCCTGGATCGCCGAGCAGGCGCCGACCGGTGCCACCTACAAGTACGACCCGCCGCCGGGGCGCAAGCCCGCTCTGCACGGTCGGCTGATCGAGGTGCTCGACGAGGCCACCGAGAACGAGGCGCACTGGTGCTTCCGCGCCGTCGCGCACCCGAACGCCATCGCGGTGACCGCCCGGGTCAAGGCCGCCTGCACGCTCGCCGGACTGGACCGGGACCTGCCCCAACGGCGACTGATCCTGCTGCGCAACGGCGGGTGGCCGACGGGCAGGCGTACCACCGAGGTGTTGACCGGCTTCGACGCGGCCGGCGGCGTGCGGCGCGGGGTGCCGGAGGCGGACCTGCGGGTCTTCGCGGCGCTGCGGGTGCTGGCGAACGAGCCGTCCACGGCCCTGCAGGAGTGGCTGGTGTCGCGTCGTCCGGCCAGCGGCACCGATTTGTTCCGGGCGGTCCTGCCCGGCCCCGAGCAGCCCCGCGAGGACGCGTCGCCGGCAGCCCCCGACGACGGGCCGCCGCCGCCGCGAGGTGCCGAGCCTCCGTCGGCAGGTGCCGAGCCTCCGTCGGCTGGTGCCGAGCCTCGGACGGCTGGTGACGCGTTTCCGGCGGGTGGCACCGGGCTTCCGGCGGGCGGCGAGGCCGGCCCGACCAGCGCGCCGGTCGGCGACGGGACCGGTGGGTGGTCGACCGGCCCGACCGCCGCGGCCGGACCCGCTGACTCCGGCGACCTCGTGGTCGACGCCAACGGTGCGACCATCGGGCTCGGGCGGACGGTCGACGGCGGCCGTCCGTTCACGGTGTCCCTGGAATCGTTGCGCCGACACACCGTCGTGTTCGCCGGGTCCGGTTCGGGCAAGACGGTGCTCATCCGTCGCCTGGTCGAGGAGTGCGCCCGCGAGGGGGTCTCCGCGATCGTGCTCGACCCCAACAACGACCTCGCCCGGCTCGGAGACGCCTGGCCCACACCGCCGAGCGGCTGGGGCACCGGCGACGCCGAACGCGCCACCGACTACCTGGCACACACCGAGGTGGTGGTGTGGACGCCCCGCGTCACCGCCGGTCGGCCGCTGAGCTTCCAACCACTGCCCGACTTCACCTCACTGCGGGACTGGCCCGACGAGTTCGACCAGGCGGTCCGCTCCGCCGTGGAGGCGCTCGCGCCCCGCGCCGGCGTCGATCGGTCGAGCAGGCTCGCCCAGCAGGGCAAGGCCGTCCTCACCGAGGCCCTCCAGGCGTACGCGCGAAGCGGGTTGGTCGGTCTGCCCGGCTTCACCGAGTTCCTCACCGACCTGCCCGAGGGGGTCAGTCGGCTGGCCCGCGCCGGAAAGCTCGCCGAGGAGTTGGCCGAGGCGCTCAAGGCGGCGATGGTGACCGATCCGCTCTTCGGTGGGGTCGGCGCACCGGCAGATCCGGGGCTGTTGCTGACGCCGTCGCCGGGGCGGCGGGCCCGGGTGTCGGTGATCAGCTTCGTCGGCCTCACCTCCGACCACCAGCGGCAGAGCTTCGTCAACCAGTTGCAGATGGCGCTCTTCGCGTGGATCAAACGGCATCCCGCCGGGGACCGACCGTTGGGTGGGCTGTTCGTGATGGACGAGGCGCAGACGCTCGCCCCGTCGACGGGCACCACGGCCTGCACCGCCAGCACGATCGCGCTGGCCTCGCAGGCCCGCAAGTACGGGCTCGGGTTGGTCTTCGCCACCCAGGCGCCCAAGGGTCTGCACAACCAGATCTCCGGAAACGCGACGACGCAGTTCTTCGGGCTGCTCAACGCGCCCGCGCAGATCGACGCGGCCCGGCAGCTCGCCGAGGCCAAGGGCGGGCGGCTTCCGGACATCGGCCTGCTGAACAGCGGCGAGTTCTACGCCGCCGGGGAGGGATTCTCGTTCGTCAAGGTCCGTACCCCGCTGTGCCTGACCCACCATCCGAAGGCGCCGTTGACTCCCGAGGAGGTCGTCGCCCGCGCCCATCCGGCTGGGTAGCCTGAGCCCATGATCTTCATTACCGCCAAGTTCCGGGTCCTGGCCGAGCACGCCGACCGGTGGCCGCAGATCGCCGCCGAGTTCACCGAGGCGACGCGCGCCGAGCCGGGCTGTCTGCGGTTCGACTGGTCCCGCAGCGTGGACGACCCGACCGAGTACGTGCTGGTCGAGGCATTCCGCGATGACCAGGCCGGCGCCGCCCACGTGCAGTCCGCCCACTTCCGCGCGGCGCAGGAGACCCTGCCGCCGCACCTGGCCGAGACGCCGCGCATCGTCAACGCCACCGTGGCGCAGGAGGACTGGTCGCTGCTCGGCGAGATGGCCGTACCCGAGGGCCGCTGAACGTCGCTCGGGACGCGGTCCCGGCCCGCTGACCATCGTCGCGGTCCGGGGCCGCCGCTGGCGTCTCCCGACCCGCCGCCTCAGCGCAGCCGGCGGGCGGTGAACCGGGCCGGCGGATCGGCGATCACGTGCTGCGCGGCGATCAGCTGGATCTCCCGGGTGCCCGCCGCGAGGGTCGCCTCCAGCACGGCGTAGACGGAGGCGATGGTGCGTTCCAGCGCCGTCGCCGGCGAGCCGGTCGTGCACAGGTGCGCGAGGTACAACGCCGCGGTGACGTCGCCCCCGCCGTTCGGGTTGATCGGCAGCAGCGGGGTGGTCACCGCCCAGGCGCCCTCGTCCGAGACGGCCACCACCTCCAGCGAGCCCGGCGGCAGGTCGCTGTGCAACACGCTGGTCACCAGGACGTGGCGGGGGCCGGTCGCGCGCACGACGTCGACCGCGTCGAGCACCTCGGCCAGCGAGGTCGTCGTCCGGCCGGCGAGGAAGTCCAACTCGAACTGGTTCGGGGTGATGATGTCCGCGCGCGGTACGACGGTGTCCCGCAGGTACTCCGGGATGCCCGGACGGACGAACATTCCCCGTCCGACGTCGCCCATGACCGGGTCGCAGCAGTACACCGCGGCCGGGTTGGCGGCCTTGACCTTCTCGACCGCGTCCAGGATCACCGCGCCCATGGCCGGGTCGCCCTGGTAGCCGGAGAGCACCGCGTCGGCGCTGCCGAGCACACCGCGATCCGCGATGCCCGCGATCACCTCGGCGACATCTGCCGCCGGCAGCATCGGCCCACGCCACGCGCCGTACCCGGTGTGGTTGGAGAAGTGCACGGTCAGGACCGGCCAGACCTCGTGCCCGAGGCGTTGCAGGGGGAAGGCCGCAGCGGAGTTGCCGACGTGACCGTAGGCGACCGACGACTGGATGGACAGGATCTTCACCGGCCCATCATCGCCGTCGCGGCCGGTGTCGCACACACGGCCCGCCGAATCTGTCGGGTGGCCCACTCGCCGCCCACCCCGACGGCAGGACGGGCGACCCGGACATCGTCGTCCGGGTCGCCCGAGCGGTCGTACGGTCAGCCGCCGAGGCTCGCCGCGGCGGAGGCGATCGTCGAGGCGAAGTAGCTCACCTGGGTGTAGACGCCCGGGTAGTTGGGTCGGGCGCAGCCGTTGCCCCAGCTCACGATGCCGACCTGGATCCAGGCGTTGGAGGCGTCACGGCGGAACATCGGGCCGCCCGAGTCACCCTGGCAGGTGTCCGTGCCGCCGCCGGCGTACCCGGCGCAGATCTCCTGGGCGGGGATGAGGTCGCCGCCGTAGTTGGCGTTGCAGGTGGAGTCGCTGACAAATGGCACGTTCGCCTTCAGCAGGTACCGCTGCTGGCCACCGCCCTCCCGTGCGGCGCCCCACCCGGCGACGGTGAAGGTGCCGCTGTCGTAGGCGGTCGTGCTGGCGATCGGCAGCGTGCTCAGCCCGGTGACCGGGGTGGCCAGCCGGATCAGCGCCCAGTCGCGGCCGGCGCCGTTGTAGCCGGGAGCGCGGTAGACGTAGTTGGACCGGACGGTGATCCGGCTGGACGACTGGAGGTCGACCGTCCCGAGCGTCGCGGTGATGCTGGTGTTGGTGCCGGTCGACCCCACGCAGTGCGCCGCGGTGAGCACCAGCCGGGGGCTGTACAGCGCCCCGCCGCAACCCATCGAGAGCCGCACCATGAACGGGAACTCACCCTGAGCGGCGCGGGTGCCGCCGACGACGTTCGGCGTCATGGGGTTGTCGGCCGCCGCGGCCGGCGCGGTGAGAGTGAGGCTGGCCGCGGTCACCGCGGCCAACGCGGTGGCCAACAGGCCAGTGAGGGTACGCCAGCGAACCATGCAGTCCTCCGCATCAGGATGGCACGCCTCGTGAGCGCACCCTATTCGCGATAGCGGTCATCATATTGAGAACTATGGATCTAGGGGGTCATCCTCTCTGGGTCGTACCACGGAGGCTATGGATCTCGGATCGGCGCAAAAGCGTTGACGGCGGACCCATCGCGGCCCTGTAACGTGGCAGACGCAATGGCGGATGTCGATGCGCACGTCGGCGGCGGCGCATGGAGATCCCACCGGCATCCGTCGATGGCGCCCGTCCTCGTCAATGACCACCCGATGCCCACCACCCACGCGCTTCGGGCCCGGCTGCACCGCCCGCGGCGACTCGCCCTCCGGAGACGGCATGACTCGTCAGGTCCCCATCCGCCCCGCCCTGCCGCTGCTGCTCATCCTCGCCCTGGTCGTCGGCGTACTTGCCGCGCCGAGCCGGCCGGCGCACGCCGCACCGGCGAAGACGCCGCCACTGACCACACCCTGGACCAGCCAGGCCCTGGTCGGCACACCACTGCCCGAGTACCCGCGCCCCCAGATGACCCGGCCGGACTGGCTCAATCTCAACGGCGAGTGGCAGCTGCGCCAGTCGGCCACCGACGACGCCCCGCAGTTCGGTGTCAACCTGCCCGAGCGGGTCAACGTGCCCTTCCCGGTGGAGAGTGCCCTCTCCGGCATCCAGCGAGCCGCCAACGACAACCGCAACTACCTGTTCTACCGGCGCACCGTCACCATCCCGGCGAACTGGTCGGGTCGGCGGACCCTGCTGCACTTCGGCGCCGTCGACTGGCAGAGCACCGTCTGGGTCAACGGCGTCCGGGTCGGCGCGCACACCGGCGGCTACGACGCGTTCACCTTCGACGTCACCCCCCAGCTCACCGCCGGGACGAACGAGATCGTCGTCAAGGTCTGGGATCCCACCGACACCCGACAGAACGGCAGCCTGCCGGCCATCGGCAAGCAGACCAAGACGCCAAGCGGGATCTTCTACACCCCCAGCTCCGGCATCTGGCAGACGGTGTGGCTGGAGCCGGTGCCCACCGCGTCCATCAGCAGCGTGGACGTCTACCCGAACCTCGCCACCAACACCCTGCGGGTCCGGGTCTTCACCCGGGGCGACGTGAGCGGCCACCGCGTGCTCGCCGAGGCGCTGAACGGAAGCACAGTTGTCGGTACGGCCACCGGCGGCTTCACCGAGTTCAGCGTCCCGGTGCCGAACGCGCGCCGCTGGTCACCCGACGACCCGTTCCTCTACCACCTTCGAGTCAGCCTGCGGAACGCCGCAAACGCCACAGTGGACCGGACGGTGCACTACTTCGGCATGAGGGAGATCACCACCGGCCTGGTCAACGGGGTGCTACGCCCCAAGCTCAACGGCCAGTTCGTGTTCCAGGTCGGCACCCTCGACCAGGGCTTCTGGCCGGACGGCCTCTACACGGCGCCGACCGACGCCGCCCTCGCCTTCGACCTGCAGAAGCACAAGGACCTGGGCTTCAACATGGTGCGCAAGCACATCAAGGTCGAACCGCAACGCTGGTTCTACCACGCGGACCGCCTCGGCCTGCTGGTCTGGCAGGACATCCCGTCGCTGACCGCGCAGGACATCGACCCGACCGACGTCCAGCAGGCGCAGTTCGAGGCCGAGGCACGCGAGATCGTCGACGAGCACCGCAGCTCGCCCGCCGTGATCGCGTACACGCCCTACAACGAGGGCTGGGGCGAGCGATCCCTCGGCGACACCCGGCGGGTCGCGCAGAACATCAAGAACCAGGACCCGACCCGGCTGGTCAACCCGCACAGCGGCCACAACTGCTGTCAGTCCCTCGGCGACCCCGCCAACGGCGACATCGACGACTGGCACGTCTACCTCGGGCCGGACTCCCCCGTACCGTCGAGCAGCCGGATCGCCGTGCTCGGTGAGTTCGGCGGCCTGGGCCTGCACACCCCGGGCCACGAGTACAGCCCGAGCGGCGGCTTCTTCGCCTACGAGTGGCAGACCAGTTCGAGCGCCCTCACCGACCGGTACGTGGGGCTGGTGCAGGGCAGTCAGAACCTGATGCTCGGCAAGGGGCTCAGCGCGTCGATCTACACCGAGATCACCGATCTGGAGGGCGAGCTGAACGGGTTCCTCACCTACGACCGGCAGGTGATCAAGATGGATCAGGCGCGGGTGCGCGCCGCCAACACCGCCCTGATCAACGCCTCGAAGACCGTCGGCAGCTCGGCGCCGGTCGCCCTGCCGGTCAACGTCCGGTGGTCGTTGCAGGTGACCACGCCCGGCTTCACCAACCGCTACCTGCGGCACCGGGACAGTCTGGCCTACACCGAGGTGGTCGACGCCGCGAGCTCCAGCCTTCTGAAGGCCGACGCCACGTACACCATCCGGGCCGGCCTGGCCGGCACCGGTTGCTACTCGTTCGAGTCGGTCAACTTCCCCGGACAGTACCTGCGCCACCAGAACTCCCGGGTCCGCAACTCACCCGACGACGGCTCGGCGCTCCTGCGGGCCGACGCCACCTGGTGCGCACGCGTCGGACTGACCGGCACGGGCGTGTCGCTGGAGTCGTACAACTTCCGGGGCAGGTACCTGCGGCACTACGACTCGGAGATCTGGCTCAGCAACGGCACCGGCGGCGACGCGTACAACACACCGACGTGGTGGGCCGCCGACAGCACCTGGGCCATCGCCACCCCGTGGGCACCCTGACCGCGCCCGCGGCCACCATGTCGCGGTAGGACGTCGCGGGAGGCTCCGGTACGGCCGAGAGCCTCCCGCGACGCTCGGGCCGCTGTGGCGGGTCCGGGCCTTCCCGCGCGGGCAGCGACCGGACGCGAGCGTCACCTGCCGTCCCCGAGGTCGTTTCCCCGGTCAGGAGGGAGAACGGCAAAGCGGCGGCAAGGACCGGGCCGCAACTTGCATCCGGCCGACCTCAGCGGTCCATTGCAATACGCAATCAGACCGACAATAAATAGATGTCTGCCAATCTTGACTTGCGCCGTCACTCAGCGCACCGTAAAGAGCCAGAGGCAGATGCGCGCCATTATCGGCCCGACTGACGCGGATCACCACATGGAGGCGCTGCCGGTTTTATCGCCGCGTTCACCAGGAGGCGTTCCATGCGGCTGAATCCGTTCGCCGGAGTTTATCTCACCGATCCGGCAAGCACGTGGCGGCGGATCCTCGACGACCCCGGCGAGGTGCACCACGCCGAGGACCTCGGCCTGTGGTTGATCAGCAGGCACGCCGACGTCCGACGCGCCCTCGCCGACACCACGACGTTCACCAACGCCCTCACCCTCGCCCCGGTCTACCAGGTGTGCCCCGAGGCGACGAGCGTGCTCATGCAGCTCGGCGCGCCACCCACCACGGCCGCCGCGGACCCACCGGTGCACCCCCGCACCCGCCGGGCCCTGCGGGCGACCTTCGCGAACACCGCCGAGCGGGTCGAGGCCGAGTACGGCGCGATCGTCCGACGGAGGGTCGACCAGCTGGTCTCCCGGCTCGCCGCCCGCCAGGGCGAGCGGGTCGACCTGATCCCGGAGCTCGCCACCGAGCTACCGCTGCTGGTGGTCCTGGACATCCTCGGGGTGCCCGACGGGGACGTCGCACGGATCCGGAGCTGGGCGGACGGTCAGATCGCTCTCGTCTGGGGGCAACCGGACCCGGCCGAGCAGGTACGCCTGGCGCAGGGCCTGCTGGACTTCTGGCACTACTGCGAGGAGCTGGTCCGCCAGCGCGTCGACGGTGGGCACCCGGGTGACGACTTCATTGGCCGGGCTCTGGCCTACCGGGACGGCGACGACGCCGTGCTGACCGTGCCGGAGGTGGCGAGCCTGGCCTTCAACCTCCTGGTCGCCGGCCACGAGACCACCGCCGGCCTGCTCGCGCACGCCCTCGACCAGGCCCTGTCGAGTCCTCGGCACTGGTCGGACCTCACCGCCGACCCGAGGGCTGTTCCCGCGTTCGTGGCCGAGACCCTGCGGTTCGCGCCCGCCATCGACGGCTGGCTGCGGGTGACAAGCCGCGACGTCACCGTGGGGACGGTGACGATTCCCGCCGGGGCACGCTGTCTGCTGCTGATCGGGGCGGCGAATCGTGACCCCGCGGTTTTCGCCCACCCGGACCAGTTCGCTCCGGACCGGGCGGACGTGGGCAATCACCTGTCGTTCGGCCACGGCCCGCATTTCTGCATTGGCGCGGGATTGGCGCGGCTGGAGGCCCAGATCGCCATCACCAGACTCACCGAAGCCATTCCCGGACTCCGCCTGGCGACCGCGCAACAGCGCTCGTACAAGCCCAATGTCGCGTTTCGCGCCCACCACACGCTGCTCGCGGTAATCGATATCGTGGCACCCGCCGACGTTCCGGCGACGCGCGGTGCGGCGACCCCGGAAGCGGCCGCCGCGTGACGTGGGTGTGCGCCGGCAGGCTCGCCGGCGCCCTGGGTGAGTGCGGGCCGGGCGGCGTCGCCCACCGCACCCGGCGCAGCTCGGCCCCGCCACGCACCTTTTCCGCTATGCCCGACGATTCAGGACGGTGAACGTCTTCACACCCATCGCATCCTGGGTTAAGAATTGCCACCTATGAATGTTCAGCTCATCGGCGAATCTCGATCTGGTGTCCGCTGCTGATTCCCCGTAGCCACGAAGGTGAGCGCATGGAGCACACGTCCCCGTCGAGCGCTGCTCCCTCTGCGGCCAGCGAGCGGTTCCGCTGGGAGCTGCGCAACTGCCGCGTTCGGCGGGGCCTGACCCAACGGGCCCTGGCGGATCGGGTGCGGTTCAGCCGGGAGACGGTGGCAGCTGTCGAGTCGGGTCGCCGGTTCGGCAGTCACGAGTTCGCGCTGCGCTGCGACGACGTGCTCGGCACCGGCGGCCGGCTCGCGGCGCTGTGGCCACAGGTGGCTGCCGAGCAGTTGGCGGCCGACGGCCGCCGCGGCCCCCGCGCCCCGCAACCACTTCGGCGGGATCCGCCGGTGCCGCGCCAGCGGGCTCGACGCGACGCGCGCGACCCGGGCGCCGTGGTGGACGCGATCGACGAGCTGCGTGAACTGATCGGTCAGGTACTCAACGGCCCACCCGAGCCGGACGACGCGCAGCGGCGACAGCAACGGGTGGACCCCCTCGACGACCAGCGCTGACCGCACCGTCCGGATCGGTCTCGCGGTGTCATCGGCCGCTGACATTGGGTACAGATGCTGGTACGGGCAGTTTGTACCACGGCCAGGTCTGGTCTACGAGCGCGACGTCCGGCCGAATGGGACTTGCATTCGGCAACGTGCGGATAGACCGTCATCGACGAGTCGTGGGAGTCAATCTTGGCGTCGAGCACCCGGTCCCACGCGGCCAGACCCTACCCGACCCGCCGTCGCGGCTGGAAGATCGCCGGGCGGATGCGCCTCATCGTCGCGGCACCACTCGTCGCCGTGATCGGCTTCGCCGGTCTCGCGCTGACCGAGAGCGCACGCCAGACCATGCGCGCCAGCGACCTGCGGATCCTGGCACAGGTCGGCGCGGGGGCCGGTGACCTGGCCTACCGGCTGCAACGCGAACGCATCGCCGCCGCCGCCCTGCTCACCTACCCCACGCCGGAGCAGCAGGACACCTTCGGCGTGGAGTTGGCCGCCACCGACGACGCCGTCGCCCGCTACCGCGCACAGCGCGACCGGCTGCCCGCCGACGTCGGTGCCAACCGCGCCCTCCTGCGCCGCGTCGACGCGGCCCTGGACAGTCTCGCCCCGCTGCGCACCCAGGTACGCACCGCGGCGCACGCCTCGGTGTCCGCGATGACCTTCAGCTACCGGATCGCGATCGCCGACCTGATCAGCTTCCGGGAGAACATCTCGCACGGCGTGGTCGACGCCACCCTCGCCGACGGGATCCGCGCCTCGGCAGCCCTGTCGAAGACGGCCGAGGCGATCGGTCAACAGCAGGTTGCCGTGCTGCGCGCGGCGGTGGGCGGCGACCTCACCCCCGCCATGCAGCAGGACATCACCGCGGCCCGGACCAGCTACACCGAGTCGAGCCTGTCCTTCCTGGCCCTGGCCCCGCCCGAGTGGAGCGTCTGGTGGGAGCAGGCCGGGACCGGCAAGGAGGCGCTCGCCCTGCAACGGATGCAGGACGAGGTGTCGCGGGCGCAGCCGGGGTCACGACTGCAACTGGAGACCGCCGGCTGGGTGTCCACCACCCAGGCGCGTGCCGCTCGCCTGGCCGACCTGCGCGCACGGGTCGACACCGCGGTCGGCGCCGACGTTCGGGCCGCGCACGGCGACCAGCGCCGCCGGGCCGTGGCCGAGGCGGTCGGTGTCCTGCTGGCACTGGTCCTCACCGCCCTGGTGACCTGGGCCGTCGCCCGGCAGATCACCCGGCGGCTGCGGCGACTACGGGACGCGGCGAACGCCGTGGCGTTCGAACAGCTCCCCGCCGTGGTGGCCCAGCTCCAGCAACCGGGCAGCGCCGCCGTCGACCCGCACAGGCTCGCCCGCCAACAGGCCTCCGAAGCCCTCGAGCCGTCCAGCGACGACGAGATCGGCGAGCTGGGCCAGGCGTTCAGCGCGGTGCACCAGGCCGCCGTGCGGACCGCCGCCGAGCAGGCCGTCATGCGCGCCAACACCGCCGACATCTTCATCCACCTCAGCCGCCGCGAACAGCGACTCGTCGACGCCGTACTGGCCCAGGTCGACCTGGTGGAACGGGACGAGACCGATCCCGACCGGCTCCACCAGCTCTACACGTTGGACAACCTGGCGACCCGGATGGGACGGATCAACGCCAGCCTGCTCGTGCTCGGCGGCGTCGGTGTCGGTCGCGTACGCCAGCGCGACATCCCGCTGCAACAGGTGCTCCAGGCGGCGCTGTCCCAGATCGAGCACTACGCGCGGATCCGGCTCGGCATGATCGACGGAGACGTCGCCGTGGCGGCGAAGAGCGTCGACGAGGTCGTGCACCTGCTCGCCGAACTCATGGACAACGCCACGACGTACTCGCCGCCCGGCAGCGAGACCTGGGTGAGCGGTCGAAGCCTGGGTGACCGCGTCATCGTCCAGATCAGCGACGAGGGCATGGGCTTGTCCGGGCAGCGGATGCAGCAGCTCAACGAACTCCTGGCCAGCCCGCCGGCCATCGACGTGGCGGCCGTACGGGCGATGGGACTGGTCGTCGTGGGCCAGCTCGCGTCCCGGCTCGGCGCCACCGTCCAACTGCGACGCGGCCCCCGACGCGGCACCCTCGCCGAGGCGACGCTGCCCGCGGCGATCATCCGGTCGCTGCCACCGGAGGAGTACCTGCTCGCGCCCGGCCGCCTCTCGCGGCGGGCGGCGCGCACGACCAACCCGCCGCCGCCGTACCAGCCGCGTCCCGAGCCCACCGCCGGACGCCCACCGGCCGAGCGGTCCCTGCCGGCGGCGCCGGTGTTCCGACGGCCTCCCCCTCCCCCGGACCGGGGTGACGCGCCCACCGAGGAGTTGCTCATCTTCGAACAGGTCAATCACTGGTTCCAGACGGATGCCGCCGACGGCCGAGAGTGGTCCAGTCCCGCCGACGACGCCTGGCACACCGCCGCCCAGGCACACACCCCCGAGGTCGCCACGACCACCACGGCCGGCCTGCCCAAACGGGAGCCGCAACGGCACCTCGTGCCCGGCGCGGTGACCGTGCCCCAGCAGCAGCAGCAGCAGCAACGATCCGAGTACCGCGATCCGGCCCAGGTGGCCACGGCGATGGCCGCGTACGCGCGGGGTGTGGCGAACCGGAGGCGCACCCCGATCAACCTCGGCAACTCATGACGCGACAGGAGAGCACGTGAGCGACCAACAGGATCTCGGCTGGCTGCTGGACAGCTTCGCCGCGCGGGCGACCGAGGTCAGCCATGCGATCGCCATCTCCAGCGACGGCCTGATGGTGGCCTCCACCCGTGACCTGCCCCCGGACCGCGCCGACCAGTTGGCCGCGACGGGCAGCGGACTGGTCAGCCTGCTGCGGGGGGCGGCGGCCTTCTTCGACGCCGGCGCGGTGATCTCCAACGTCACGCAGCTCGAAGGCGGGTTCATGTTCTCGATGGCCTTCAATGACGGCGCCTCGCTGCTGGTGCTCGCCGCACCCGAGTGCGACGTCGGCAAGGTCTCCTACGAGATGACCGAGCTGGCCAACCGGATCGGGGACGCCCTGACCCCCGCGGCCCGGGCCGCACTCGCCCGCAGCCGCTGACCGCCCCGGCGCCCCCACGCCGGAGACCCACTTCCCCTGGAGAAGACATGCCTCACACCACCTTTCGGCGCAGCCATGCCCTGGCCGCGACGCTGCTCGCGGTCGTCCTGACCGCCAACACGGCCTGCGGCGACGACGCGCCGGGCACGAGCGCCAGCGGCTCGATAAAGATCGGCCTGCTCGCGTCGCTGTCCGGGACGTACCAGGCGGTCGGTACGGAGATCCGCGACGGCTTCCAGCTCTACCTGGACACCCACGACGGCAAACTCGGCGGTCGACGGGTCGACCTCGTCGTCGCCGACGAGGGCAACGGCGCCCAGACCGCGGTGCCGGCAGCGACGAAGCTGCTCAAGCAGGACCGGGTGTCCGCGCTCACCGGCATCGTCGGTGGCGGCTCGGTCGCCGGAGTCACCCCGCTGCTCGACGAGACCAAGGTGCCGCTTGTCGGCTCCAACGGGCGACCGGAACTCAAGGACGTCTCCCGGGTCTGGCACACCTCGTACCTCTCCGACGAGCCCGGGGCGGCGATCGCCCAGCACGTCCGCGACAACGTGCAGGGCTCGGTGTACGCGATCGGCCCGGACTACCAGGGCGGCTGGGACGAGCTGCGCGGGTTCACCGACGCGTTCGGAAAGATCGGCGGGAAGCTCGCCAACGACGACGGCAAGACCACCTTCACCCCTTTCCCGGCCACCACCAACTTCACCCCGTACTTCGCCCGCATCAAGGCCTCCGGTGCCGCGGCCGTCTACACGTTCTACGCCGGCAGCGCCGCCGTCGACTTCGTCAAGCAGTACGCGCAGTCCGAGATCAAGGACGTCCCGTTGTACGCGGCCGGGTTCCTCACCGAGGGCGGCGTGCTCAACGCGCAGGGCGAGGCCGCGCGGGACGTCTTCTCGGTGCTCAACTACTCGCCCGACCTGGACAACGCGGAGAACCGCGCCTTCGTGGCGGCGTGGAAGGCCAAGCACGACGGCTCACCGACCACCTACGCGCTCGCCTCGTACGACGCGGCGGCGGTGCTGGACCGGGCGATCGGCGCCGCCGGGAGCAACCCGACCCCGGAGGCCATCAACACGGCCATCGGCCAGCTCGGCCAGATCGCCAGCCCGCGTGGCACCTGGCAGTTCTCCACCGCCACGCACTCCCCGGTGCAGAAGTGGTACCTGCGGCAGGTCCGCCAGGACGGCCGGGCGCTGTCCAACACCGTCGTGGGTGACCTCGCGACCGTCGGCCGGTGACCGCGGTGGCGGCCGGCCTGAACCGGATCGACCCGTACCTGATCCCGGCGCTGGACGGGGTCGCCTACGGGCTGCTCGTGTTCGTCGCCGCGTCGGGTCTGGTCTTCTGCTTCGGCGTCGCCAACATCCTCAACCTGGCGCACGGCCTGCTCTACGCGATCGGCGGCTACACCGCCGCGGCGCTGCTCGACGGTGGCTGGGCCAGCCTGGCGTTGGCGTTGGTGGTCGGTGTGCTGGCCGCCACCGCGGCGGGTGCGCTGGTGGCCGGGCTGCTCACCCCGGTCGCCACCGGCAACCACCTGGGTCAGGCGCTGCTGACGTTCGGGGTGGCACTGGCCGGCGGCAGCCTGCTCGTCGCCGGCTTCGGCCCCGACGATCCGCGGGTCCAGGTGCCGGCCGTCCTGGAGGGGTCGGTGGTGCTCGCCGGGCACCGCTACGCCGCGTACCGGCTGGTCTTCATCGTCGTCGCGGCGGTGCTCGCCGCCGCGCTCTACCTGGTGGTCCGGCGCACCCGGGCCGGGATGCTGGTCCGCGCGGCCGTCGACGACCCGGAGATGGTCGCCTGCCTGGGCGTGAGTCCCGCGCGGATCCGCACCGGTGTGCTCGCCGCCGCCGGCGCGCTGGCCGGCGCGGCCGGGGTCCTGGGCGCGCCGATCATCGGCCCCGGCACGGACACCGCCGACACCGTGCTGCTGCTGTCCCTGGTGGTCGTCGTCCTCGGTGGTCTCGGGTCGATGGGGGGCACCCTGCTGGCGGCGCTCGCGATCGGCGAGATCCAGACGCTGGGAGTGGCGCTGCTGCCGTCCGCCGCGCCGTTCCTGCTGTTCACGGCCATGGCGGCGGTGCTGGCGGTGCGGGCCCGAGGCCTGGCCGTGAACTGGAGGGCGGCATGAGGGACGCGGTGGTTCGGCGGGCGCGCGGCGCCGTCGCGGCGCTCGTCCTGGTCGGCCTGGTCGTGGCGCCCTGGGTGGTCGACGACTACACCACGGCGATCCTCGCCCGGACGCTGGCGTTGGCCCTGGTCGGGGTGAGCGTGGCCCTGCTCACCGGCGTCGCCGGCATGCCCACCCTCGGCCAGACCGCGCCGTACGCGGCGGGCGCCTACGCCTGCGCCGTGGTGGGCAGCCGGATCTCCGACGTCGGCGTCGTGCAGGTCGCCGTCGCGGCCGCCGCCGGGGCGGTGCTGGCCGCGCTCACCGTGCCCCTCGTCGTGCACGCCCGGGGGGTGATCGTCCTGATGATCACGCTCGCCATCGGTGAACTCGCCGTCACCGTCCTCGGCCGGTGGCGGTCGGTGACCGGTGGCACGGACGGGCTGGCCGGCATCGCGGCGGTCCGCCCGTTCTGGGGGCTCCCGCCGCTCGCCAGCGACCAGGCGCGTTACCTGTACGCGCTGGTCGTCGTCTCCACGCTTGTCGGCGCGGTGCTGGTGCTGCTGCGGACCCGCGCCGGGTTGCTGCTGCGCGCCGCGCGGGACGACGAGACGCGGCTGCGGGCCAGCGGGCACCGGGTGCCGCTCTACGTGTCCGGCGCGCACGTCGCCGCCGGGGCGATCGCCGGTGCGGCCGGCTCGCTCCTGGTCGTCGCCCAGCAGTACATCTCCCCCGCCGACTTCGGCTTCGACACGTCCGCGCTGCTGCTGCTCGGTGTCGTCATCGGTGGCACCGCCTCGGTCGGTGGCGCCCTGGTCGGCGCGGCGCTGGTCATCGCGGCCCGGGACTGGTTGTTCGGGGTGCTGCCCGGCCACGCGCCACTGGTGCTGGGGGTGCTGTTCGTGGCAACGGTCTACCTGCTGCCCAGCGGCGTCAACCGGGCCCGGGGCAGGCTGCGCCCGACGGACGCCCCGGCACCCCAGCCGGACCCGTCCGTCGCCCAGGAACAGGCCACCGTCGGGGAGCTGCGCCGATGACCAACCTGCTCGACGCCCAGGAGGTCAGCGTGCGGTACGGCTCGCTCGCCGCGCTCGACGGCGTGGACCTGTGCGTGCACGACGGCCAGCGACACGCGCTGATCGGCCCGAACGGAGCCGGTAAGACGACCCTGCTCAACGTGATCGGCGGGTCCACGAAACCGCAGCGCGGCACGGTGCGGTTCGACGGGCGGGACATCGGCCGGCTCGGCCCGGCGACCCGGGCGCGGCGGGGCATCAACCGCATCCACCAACGCCCCGCGGTCTTCGCGACGCTCACCGCGACGGAGAACGTGGTGGTGGCCGCGCTGCCGCGGGTCATCCCTCAGCGCAGGTGGTGGCCGGGCGGACGCCGGCGCGACGCTCAACACCGGGCCGGTCCACTGCTGGACCAGATGGGCCTCGCCGATGTCGCGGCGGTGCCCGCCGGGCACCTCGCCCACGGGCAACGACGCCAGTTGGAGATCGCGATGGCCCTTGCCGGTCGCCCCCGCCTGCTGTTGCTGGACGAACCGGCGGCCGGGCTGTCCGCCGTCGAGGTCGGCCGGCTCGTCGAGCTGCTCCAGGCACTGCCCCGCGCGGTCGCCGTGTTACTCGTCGAACATCGACTCGACCTGGTGTACGCCCTGTCGGACACGGTGACCGTGCTGCGCGACGGTCGCACGTTGGCCGCCGGGACGCCGGACGAGATCCGTACCTCGCCGCTGGTGCGGCAGGCCTACGCCGACGGGGTGGCCTGATGTTGTCGGTGGATCGGCTGTGTGCCGGCTACGCCGGAGGGATGGTGCTGCACGAGGTCAGCCTGCGGGTACGCCCGGGCAGCATCCAGGCCGTGGTGGGCCGCAATGGTGCGGGCAAGAGCACGCTCGTGCACACCATCGCCGGACTGGTACGTGCCTCCAGCGGTCGCGTCGAGATCGGCGGCGTGCACGTCGCCGGCCGACAACCGCATCGCATCGCCCAGTCCGGCGTCGGCCTCGTCCCGCAGGGCCGACGGGTCTTCTCCCGGTTGACCGTGGCCGAGCACCTGCACCTGGCGGCCGCGCCGTGGCGGGCCGCTGCCCCCGGTGGCGAGGGCTGGACGGTGGCCCGGACCCTCGAACTGTTGCCGAGGTTGGCGGTGCGGCTGCGACACCGTGGCTGCGAACTCTCCGGCGGCGAGCAGCAGATGCTGGCGATAGCCCGGGCTCTCCTCGGACAACCACGGGTGCTGCTGCTCGACGAACCGTGTGAGGGTCTCTCGCCCGATCTGGCGGCGCGGGTCCGCGAGCTCGTCAACGGTCTCGCCGCCGACGGTCTGACCGTGCTGCTCGTGGAGCAGCAACTCCAGTACGCGATAGAGCTCGCCGACCGGGTGGCGGTGCTGGAGTACGGCCGGGTGGTCTACGACCGGCCGACGGCCGAGGCTCGCGCCGACCCGGCGCCGCTCACGGCGATGTTGAGCGTCGCCGCCGCCCCGGCACCCCCACCCAACCGAGCGGCCCCTCGGCTCTGGGCCGACACCCCGTAGTCACCCTTCTCGGAGAGGTAGACACCCATGACAACCGCGACGAGCGATGGCGCGTACACGTTCGACAACGGCGCACCCGACGCCGTTCCCCAGATGCACGCGCTGGAGTCCTTCCTGGACCCGATCACGACACGTCGACTGGCCAGCCCGGTGCTGCGACCGGGCGCGACCTGCTGGGAGGTCGGGGCGGGTGGCGGCTCGATGGCCCGGCGGATCGCCCGCGCGACCGGCGACCAGGGCCACGTGCTGGCCACCGACATCGACCCCACGCACCTCACGGCGGAGGGCAACCTGCACGTACGCCGGCACGACGTACGCACCGAACCGCCGCCCGGGGACGCGTTCGACCTGATCCACGCGCGGCTGGTGCTGCTGCACCTCCCCGATCGACGACGGGTCCTGCGCACGCTCACCGGCGCGCTCGCGCCCGGCGGGTGGCTGGTGGTCGAGGAGTTCGACTGCACCGCGCCACAACGGGTGCTGACCGCGCCCAGTGACGACGCCGCGAAGCTCTTCGCGCAGGTGATGGACGCCATGATGGGTGTCCTGGAGGACCACGGCGCCGACCTGGGCTGGGCGCAGGACGTGCACACCGAGATGGCCCTCGCCGGGCTGACCGACGTGGACACCATCACCCACTCGCAGAGCTGGGCCGGCGGGTCGACCGGCACGTCGCTCTACGAGACCAACTCCCGCCAACTGGAGCCGGATCTGCTGGCGGCGGGGCTGTCGCCCCAGCAACTGAACGCCTTCCGGCGGCTGCTGCGCGACCCCGGGTTCGCCGCCATGTCGTACCACTTCGTCTCCACGCGGGGTCGCCTGCCGAGCTGAGCAGGCGGACACCGCGCGGAGAGCGGTCGCGCCGTCCGTAGCTGTTCCGCCGCAGCACCTCCCCCCGCTGCGCAGCGGACAGCGCTACGGAGGCACCGACCGCACCGGCCGGGCTCCCTCCCCAGGAGCCCGGCCGGTCTGCGTCCGTGCCCGGCATCCCTGGAACAGCGCAGACGGTACGTACTGCACTCGCGCCGGCTGGATGAACAGCGAGCGTCGCGCGACGGCGTCACCGCTCGGGCCGAGCTGGTAGCAGTCGATCCAGGCCCATCCGTCGTAGGTGATCCAATCAAGGACCCTGATGACTCGTACGGTGATGGGGTGCAGGAACTGAACGCTGACAGCTCGGTCCAGCCGCAGCATGTCACCTGTCTTCATGCGGCTTCCTTGCGCGCCACACCTTCAGCGCCCGCCCGGCAGCCCTCAGCTTCGGACAGCCATCGGGCTGGCAGCGCGGGCACGTACCGCGATTGTGGAGGTCGACGACAAAGCCGGCCATGATCACGGTGAACGGGGGTTCCGGGCGAGGCTGCTCAAGCATCATGCCGACCGCTAACCGCATCCGGGTGGTCGCCATCTCCGGTTTCCAGGGGCGGCGCAGGAGTACCGCACGCCACGACCTGGTCAGCGGAGCGGACGACCACATCGATCGGCTCATCAGGTCTCTGGAACCATTTCCATCGGCGCACGGTGGGCCTTCCCTCGCTTCTGAGAGACCGGCACGGGCGCCTACCCCTAGGTCACTCTCCGTGCCGGCCTGATGCCACATTATGACCTGTCTGTGCAGCCTGTCTATACAGGTTGATCGCGTGTCGTGGCATGAAGGCAGACTCAGGAAGATCGGGAGTACGGTGACCAACGTGCCTACCCCGCACCAGCAGCCCCGTCGATACCGTCAGGTGGCCGACGAGCTACGCCGCCGCATCGAGGATGGCCTCATCCCGCCTGGCTCATTGCTACCCAGTGAGTCGGCATTGATGGTTGACTTCTCAGTCGCACGCGGAACCGTTCGTGAGGCTCTGGCATTGCTGCGTTCTGAAGGCCTGGTGCTGACGGAGGTGGGACGGGGCACATACGCGCGCCCGATCGTGCCGGTGCGCCGGGTGGCCTCAGAGCGGTACCGCAAAGAGCTGGAACAGGTCCGAAGCGGAGAACTCGGCACGTCGTTCACTGTTGACCAGCAGGTGACGTGGTCGGCCTACAGCGTGGATGCGGACTTCCGGGAAGTGCCAGCCAGTGCGGCGGTGGCCGAACTGTTCAACCTGGAGCCGGGAACGATGCTCCTCGAACGTCACTTCCTCTTCCGTACCCATGGTGTTCCGCAACAGATGTCCGTCTCACGCCTACTGCTGGACACGGTCGCTGGCACCCCGGTAGCCGACCCTGCGAACGAGCCTTGGCCCGGTGGCAACACGTCGCAGCTCTACAGCCTCGGGCACACGGTCACCAGCATTCGCGAACGTCCTGCCTGGAGGTTGCCGACCCCGGACGAGACCGAGGCGCTGCGCATCCCTGGTGGAGTGCCCGTGATCGTCATCACCAGGCAAACCTACGTGGACGATTGGGTAGCCGAGGTGGCGCACATCGTGATGCGTGCTGACCGAGTTGAACTGGACTACCTGATCGATCTCAGATAGTCGACCCGCGGAGGAGCGGAGGAATGCGTCCCGGCGGCCAGCCGCTGACGCGCGCCTGATGACGCCGTCCGTCCGTTGGACCTTCATCCACCGATCGCGCCACACGGCCAGACGAACGCATCATGCCAGACCTGGCTCGCTCAACTGCCGCGCAGTCTTGTGGTGAAAGGACACCAACTCCGCAATCGGAATCGCCTTTCGCGACACGACGCTCAGGTCCTTGCCCTCGACGGCCCAGGGCGGCGGCCACGTGTGAATGCCCTCATCAAGGGCCACTCCCGAGACCTCGCCCTCCCAGCCAGGCCAGCGCAAAGTCTCATAGAACCGGGTCAGCGATCCGGAGAGCACGGCGTGTAGCCAGTCGGCATACCCCTGCTCCAGATCCTGCCATCCGAGATCATCTGGTCCGAAGTAGTGGACGGTTGGCGGCTCCCCTGGCTGGGACTGAAACCAAGCAAATTGCCCGCCCAGAACGTCATAACCCACGACCAGTACACCGGCAGCGGGATCCGCCTCGGCGACAATATCCGGCAAGCGGCCGCTACCACTTCCCAACACCCGCAGCCAGCCGTGGTCAACCAACAAGCCGCCTGAATGCTCCGTGACGGCACCTAGCCATGAGCGCGCCGACATCCCAAGCGCTGTCAAGCAGCGCTCAGCCTTGCCCGGGTTCGTAGGCAACACCTCGACGGGATAAGGCGCCACTGCCACCGCTGCGACCACCTCGGGCCACGCCGACTCACTCATACTGAGAGCTTTTCACAGGTCCTGAACTCAGCGTGGAGCATGCCCCCGCACCGGTCCCGGACCGATCAGCGAGACCCGCCGCATTAGGGAGCGCATAGACCGAATAATGCTGCCTCCCAATCGGTGGGGTGCTGTTCGCGGCGCGCCTTCTACGAACGCCTTCGTTCCGCCCCCGCCGAAGTCGTCGGTCCCGGTCCGCAGGGCGGTTCCCGGCAGGGCTTTCGCCTGACCGTGACCTGATCACCCAAGGGCGGCCCAGGCAACGACGTGTGGACAGGCACCCGCGCGGACAGGTGCGAACCGTCCCGCAGGGGACGATGAGGACGACCGTTGGAACGCCGCGTCGACCCTCACCACCCGGCCCACCACCGAGCCGGCCCAGGCTCAGCGAGGCGTCGACTCCTGGTCGGGCAGGACGATCAGGTCGTCGGCGCGGGCCGCCAGCGGTGCCGTCGCCGCGTCGGGCCACACGAGATAACCCACCGGCGGACCCGACGACCCCCACGTGGCCCCGATGATCGTGGCCAACCCCGCGCCGTCCGGCGACCTGCGCAGGCGTACCCGGGTGCCCGGCGCGTGTCCGTCGTCGGCGACGATGAGCAGCGCGTCGAGGACCTGCCGGACACCGGCGACGGGCAGCCCCGGCACGTACGGCTCACCGGCGTACCCGACCCGCGGCGTCATCATCGTGCGGAGGAGCGCGCCCTGCCGGATCGCCTCCTGGCGGACCTGCCAGTCCGTGCTGTGTTCGCAGACGGTCAGCGCCGCCTCGATGATCGGCCAGAGCGCCAGGGGCTCCCGATCGAGTAGCCGGCGGGCCTCGCGATCCACTTCGGCGCAGGCCGTGTCGAGCGCGGTGTCCTCGCCCAGCTCCGCGATCCAGGCGAGGTCCCCCACCTCGGGCAGCAGCCCCGGCGACTCGGCCGCGATCACGATGTACAGCATCGCGAGCAGTTCCACCCGGCCCTCGCCGTGGTAGAGCGATCCCACCCCACTGCCCGTCCGCCCACGGCTGGGCGGGAAGCGCTCGGCGAGGTGCTGCGCGCGACCATGCGGCAGGGTGGCGCCCAGCCGGGTGTCCGACACCCGCTCTTCCAACGACCGCCGCTCACGGCGTTCGACGAGCAGTTGGCGATGCGGGTCGAACCCGATCGGATAGATCGTCCGCCCGTACGTGGCGAGGGTTTCGCCGGGGCGCAGACCCACCGACGCAAGGTGACGGGCAGCCACCGAGTAGGCGACACCGGCCTGGGCGGCGTGTTCCCGGATGGCGCGCTTGCGGGCACGGCCCGGGGTTGGGGTCCGCCGTGGTTGGTGATCGGACATGATGCCTCCGGTGCAGCCCCACGCACTCCACCGAGCAGGCGGCGTGACTGGCACGCCGGGAGTCGACACAGCGGCGCGGAGTCGGAGACTCTTGGCCCCAAGCATGCGGTCGGGCGTGGGCCACCACATCGGGCACGGGCAGGCGCTCTGCCGCCGCCAGCATATCCCGACTTCGACAATCGGCGCGGCCGTCCGAGCGCCGGCCGGTCTGCACGGCGGACGTCGAGTCCACCCTGCGGCCGGCCGACGCCGAGCGGTCACCTCGGGACGTGGAAACGCAGGTGCGTGACGTGTGGCGATTCGATCACCGCGGTGCGTAGGAGTTCGATGTGGTCGGTGCCGAGGTGGTCGAACAGGCGTGTGCCGGCACCGAGCAACACCGGTACGAGTTGGAGGTGGATCTCGTCCACCAGCCCGGCCTTGACGAACTCTCGTCCGGTGGTGGGTCCACCCATGATGAGGACGTTCCGGTCGCCCGCTGCCTGTCGCGCCTGGCGCAGCGTGCTGTGGAGTCCGTCGTCGACGAACGTGAAGACGTCGCTCTTCATCCGCAACGGGTCGCGTGACTCGCGAGTGACCACGAAGCACGGCACCGGGAACGGGGTGTCCTCCCACAGGTCCACACCGACGTCGAACGTCCGTTTGCCGATCACCACGGCGCCGGTCGTGGCATGACGCTCTCGTACCTGCGCGGCGTCGACCCCGACCGGGGTGACGCCGTCTGCGGCCACAGCACGATCCCCGTCAGCCTGGAACAGCCACTCGTGCAGCCGCTCGCCGCCCCTGCCCATCGGTTGTTCGCGGGTGACGTCAGGGCCGGCGGCGAAGCCGTCCAACGACACGCTCATGCTCAACACCGTGCGGCCCATCGGGCCCTCCTTTACCCGTAGACAATCGCCCAGCGGAGCGTCACGCTCCGTCCTGCCAGCGGTAGAGGTCGCGTAGCAGGGAAATCTCGGCGCCGTGATGGATCAGCTCCCTGTTGACGTGCAGGACGATGCCCTCCATGGGGAACCGTTCGGGACCCGCGGTGGGCGGGTTCTCCAGGTCACCGTCCGAGAGCTCGCGGACCCCCGCGTCCCATCTTCCGTACATCTCGTCGAGCTGTTTCAGCGCCTCGTCGGCGGTCCCCGCGTAGGCGAGCGAGTCGGCCTCCTGGCCGTCGAAGTGCCATTCGACCCGGTAGGCCAGGCAGGAGACGATGATGTGCGCCAGCCGCCAGGCAATGGTGGTCACCGGCGCGGGCACCGGGTCGGGGGACGCGGAGTCCATCGTCCACTCCCCTGGACCTGTCGACATCGGCGCGGACGACGTGCCACGTGGACGGATGCTCCAGCAGCCGCGCACCGGCTCCCAGAAGTACTCCTCGTCGGCAAGACCGTCCAGCCGGGGCCGCAGGTTCTTCTGCCAGTGCCGGTCCAACTGGTCCGCGATTCGCTCACTTCTTGTCACTTCCGCAACCTACGCCGTAGCGCTCGTGTACGGGAACGGCCGGGTCGCCGCATTGACCTCGTCCTGACTTGAGGTTCTAGGGTCGCGTTCAGTCGAGCACTCCCAGGAGGCCACCCGTGGCAACCCAGCCCCTGTCCGACGTCGAACTCGCGACCCAGCCCGCCGCGTACTGGACCGGCGTGGCCTACGAGGCACTCATCGCCTTCACGCGGGCCCGGCACGCCGAGTTCGGTTTCACCCAGCCCCAGTTCTGGTTGCTTCGCAACCTGTCCGGCAACGACATCTCGCCGGACGGTCACGGCATGACCATTCCGGAACTCGAGATGGCGATGAGCACCTACCTGAGGTCCGAGGACGATCTGGAGGCCGAGGCCGGCGTTCTGCTGGATCGGGGTTGGCTCACGCGCGACGACCAGCAGCGACTCTGGATCACCGACGCGGGCGAGGCGGCTCGCCTCGACCTCAAGCAGCACGCTCCGGCGATCCGTGCCCGCATCCACCAGGGGATCGCCGACGCCGACTACGTGACGGCCCTGAAGGTGCTCCGGCAGATGATCCGGAACACGGACGGTCCGGCGATCTGACCTGGTACGTGCGCACGCGGCTTGATCGACTCGGTCTTCTTAAAGTCGCGGTGTCGCGGGCGGGTGGATACCGCGTCTTTCGGGAAGTCGAGTCGATCACCGCGCCGGGGCCGGAACCGCCGGTGTCAGCCGGTGTCAGCCGGTGTCGGTGGCGTGTCGGGGCGGTGTCAGCCGCGCCGTGCAGGCTGGGCGCATGACAGCTGACCTGGTGATCGAGGCCGAGGGCCTCGTGAAGACGTTCGGGAAGACGAGGGCGCTACAGGGCGTGGACCTCGCGGTTCCTCGCGGGACGGTGCTCGGGGTGCTCGGCCCCAACGGCGCCGGTAAGACCACCGCCGTACGCATCCTCTCCACCCTGCTGGCCCCGGACGGCGGAACCGCCCGGATCGGCGGTTTCGACGTGGTACGGGACGCCGAGCGCGTTCGGCAGAGCATCGGCCTCACCGGCCAGTACGCCTCGGTCGACGAGGACCTGACCGGGCGGCAGAACCTGGAGCTGTTCGGCACCCTGCTGGAACTGGGGCGCACCGGTGCCCGGCGGCGGGCCGCCGAACTGCTCGACTGGTTCGACCTGACCGACGCCGCGAACCGCCCGGCGAAGACCTACTCCGGCGGCATGCGGAGACGACTGGACCTGGCCGCCAGCCTCGTCGGCTCCCCCGACGTGATCTTCCTGGACGAGCCGACCACCGGACTCGACCCGGCCAAGCGCGAGGACATGTGGAACGTGGTCCGCTCGCTTGTCGGCAACGGCTCGACGGTGCTGCTCACCACGCAGTACCTGGAGGAGGCCGACGCGCTCGCCGACGCGATCACGGTGATCGACCACGGCCGGGTCATCGCCCACGACACGCCGGACGGGCTCAAGCGGGTGGTCGGCGGGCAGACCCTCGAGGTCCGGCCGACCGACGCGGCGCACCTGCCCCGTACTGCGGAGATCCTGACCCAGGTCGGCTCCGGCGCGACCGCCGACGAGATCCGGAAGGGCGTGCTCGCGGTGCCGGTCAGCGACGACGCGGCCCTGACCGAGAGCGTCGCGCGGTTCGCCGCCGCCGGCATCGCGGTCACCGAACTCTCCCTGCACCTGCCGAGCCTCGACGAGGTGTTCTTCACCCTCACCGGGCGTACGGCATCCGACGACGACACCACCCGCCCCACGGAGGTCGCGGCATGAGCACTCTGATCGACACGGCACCCACGAAGAGCCGCGCACTGTCGACGACGGCCCCGAACCCGCGGCCGTTCCGGCTGGTCCGGCACTCGTTGGCGCTCGCCAAACGCAGCCTGATCAAGACCTGGCGTACGCCCGAAGCGCTCATCGACGTCACCCTGCAACCGGTGCTGTTCCTCATCATCTTCGTGTACGTCTTCGGTGGCGCGGTCGCCGGATCGACCCACGACTACCTGCAGTTCCTGCTGCCCGGCATCCTGGCGCAGACCATCGCCACCGGCGCCATCGCGATCGGCGTCAACCTGAACACCGACATCGCCAAGGGCATCTTCGACAGGTTCCGGTCGTTGCCGATCCCCCGCTCCGCACCACTCGTCGGGGCGGTTCTCGGCGATGTCGTCCGGTACGTCATCGTCACGGTGTCGACTCTCGCGATCGGTTACGTGATGGGTTTCCGGATCGAGACCGACCTGTTCCGGGCGGTCGCCGGGTGCCTGCTCGCGGTGCTGTTCGCGCTCTGCCTGAGCTGGCTGCCGGTGCTGGTGTCGATGAAGGTGCGGACCGCGGGTGCCGTGCAGGGCGTGATGTTCGCGCTGATCATGCCGCTGAGCTTCGCGTCGAACGTGTTCGTCGGCGCGGACACCCTGCCCGGCTGGATGCAGGCGTTCGTGGACGTCAACCCGATGACCCACCTGGTGGCATCGGTACGCGGACTGTTCCTCGGCACCCCACTCGGCAACCACGTCTGGTGGACGCTCGCCTGGTGCGCCGGCTTCGTGGCGGTGTTCATGCCGCTGGCGCTGCGCGCGTACCGCAAGAAGATCTGACCTACGCGAGCAGGTCGTCCATCAGCTCGCGGATCCGGTTGACGGCCGCGACGGGTGGCCGCTCGCGCCACGCGGCCAGCAACGGCTCACGCTGCTCCTCGTTCCCGAGGATGGCGTTGAGCCGTTCGCCGTTCTCAAAGGGGAAGAACATCTCGATCTGGGTGCCGATCCGCTTCGCGAGCACGGCCAGTTCGCGGGCGGTGTCGGCGTCACCCCGGTACGCCGCGAGTTCCGCGCCGCCCGACGCCCACGCCCCGATCACCGGCAGGTCCCGCGAGGTCAGCGCGTCGTCGCGGGCGAGCGACAGCATCGCGGCCGCCTGGACGGTGACGTCGGTGCCCGACACCCGCCCGGCCTGGGCCACCCGCAGGTAGATGATCGCCGCCGTGGCCCGGAGCATCACGCGCGGCTGCGGGTGCGGCCCGACCCAGCCGGCGAGGACGCGCATCACCTCGTCGGCGTGGGCGAGCGTCTCGTCGTAACGCTGGCGTTGCCAGGCGAGATGCGCCAGGCCGAGCAACGCCTGCGCGGCGTCGATCTGCTCGGCCTGACCCAGCGCGGCCGTCTCGCCCAGTCGCCGCTCCGCGTCCGCGTCGCCGGTCAGGGCCAGCTGCACGTCCAGCCGGACCCGGATCGACCGCGCGTCCTGCGTGGCGCCGACCAACTCCATGTGGTGCACGCTGCGGGTCAGCCACTCGGCCGAACGGGCATCCCCGCTCGGGACGAGGAACTGCCCGACGGCACCGGCCGCCATCGCCATGCCCCAGTGGTCGCCGGCGGCCTCGAAGCGGTGGTACGCCTGCTCGGCGTCGCCGATCGACGCCTCCGGCAGGCCGCCGTTCTCCCGTACCGCCGCGCGCGCGAACAGCCCGAGCCCCTGCACGTACGGGTCCGGGTGCGCGACCATCTCGGTCGCGCTCTTCAGGCTCTGCTCCACATCGGACGCGTCGAAGCCGGGCAGCGCCGACGCGAGGGCGGTCAGTCGCGACGACACCTCGGCGGGACGTTCGGCCAGCAGCGTCCGCAGCGCCCGGCGGGCGAGCACGGCGGGCCGCAGGTCGGCGCTGACGCCGGCGTTGACGCTGATCACCACGCACATCCAGGCCAGCCGCTCGGCGTTGGGCAGTGGCCGGCCGCTGGCCGTGCCGCGCAGGATCGCCGAGCGCGTCCGTCGCTGCGGGTCGTCGATGTGCAGCAGCCCGCGCGCCCAGGCCAGCACCTCCAGGTGCAGGCCCCGCACCGACCAGAGGTGGAACAGCGCGGTGGCGACGTCGACGGCGGCGGGCTCGTCGTCCGCTCCCATCGCCCACCGCAGGCCCGCGACCAGGTTGTCCTGCTCGGCGGCGCACCGGTGCAGTGCCTCGACCTGGCCGGGGCCGATGAAGTGGCCGGCCAGTGCGACGGCCTGCTCCCGTGCCCAGCTGACCAGGCCGGCCATCGCCTGGTCCCGGTCACCTGCCGCGTCCAGCCGGGCCTCGCCGTACTCACGGACCGTTTCGAGCATCCGGTAGCGCGGCGGACCGTCCCCCTCGACCAGGGTCAGCAGGGACTGTTCGACGAGGGTCGCCAGGCCGCGACGGACGTCCGGGGTCTGCGCGACGGCGGCGGCGAGGTCCGCGGTGAACGGCGCGGGGATGACCGCGACCCGCTGGAGCAGGTGGCGGTCGTCCGCGGCGAGCAGTTCCCTGCTCCAGTCGACCAACGCCCACAGGCTCGCGTGCCGCTCCGGCAGGCCGCGCAGGGCGTCGTCGAGCAGCGCGAACCGGTCGGACAGGCCGGCGAGCACGTCGTCGATCGGCATGTGCCGCAGTCGCGCGGCGGCCAACTCGAGTGCCAGCGGCAGGTTGTCGAGGCGGTGACACAGGGCCAGCACCCGCTCGGCGTCCCAGGTCGGCACGGCGCCACCAGCCCGGGCCCGGGACTCGACGAGCGCGAGCGCGTCGCTGTCCGGCAACGCGGTCAGCCGGTGCACCACCTCGCCGACCAGGCCCAGTGGGGCGCGGCTCGTCGCGAGCACCGCGACCTCGGGGGACGTCACCGCGACGAGGTCCGCGACGACGGCCGCCACCGCGTCGAGCACGTGCTCGCAGTTGTCCAGCACCACCAGCCCGTCCAGGTCCGGCGCCACCGCGCGCAGCCGCTCCTCGGGGTTGAGCACCCGCCGCTCCAGACCCAGATTGCCGCCGGTCGCCGTGGTGTCCGCACCGCCGAGCGCGGCGAGCACCGTGGGCAGCACCTCGTCGGGCGAGCGCAGGCCAGCGAGTTCGATGACGCGCACCGAGCGCCCGGCCGCGGCGGCGCGTCTCGCCACCTCGGCGGCGAGCCGGGTCTTGCCCGCCCCGCCGGTCGCCACGATCGTCACGACAGGTGTCTCGGCGAGCGCGTCGGTGACGGCCCTCAGGTCCCGCTCCCGCCCGACCAGAGGGGCCATGGGACGGCGCCACGCGGTGGGCAGCGTGATCCGCGCCGGTTGCCGGGGCGGCGCCGCGACGGGCGCTGCGGTGAGTTCACCGCGCAGCAACGCCAGGTGGACGCTCGTGATCACGGGCGACGGGTCGGTGCCGTACCGGTCGGCCAGCTCGGCGCGCAGCCGCTCGACCACCTCCAGCGCCTCCGCCTCCCGCCCCTGGGCGGCGAGCCCCCGGACGAGCAGGGCTGCCGACGGCTCGTCCGGGGGCGTACGCGCGACGAGCCGGCCCAGGTCGACCTCGTCGAACGAACCCACACCGGCGAGTGCCGCCTGGGCGCGCAGCGCCGTGACATCCGCGAAGAGGCGCGTGTCCTCGCTGGTGACCAGCTCCGGGACCTCGGGGAACAGGGCACGCGCCTGATCGGCCAGGCCGCGGGCGGACCGGACGTCGCCGCAGTGGAACACGGTCCGCGCACGGTCGACGAGCGCGCGCGCCTCGACCGCGTCGACGGTGACCTCCTCGGCGGGCAGCCGGTATCCGCCCGGCACCGCGACCACGGGCAGCCCGAGACGACGAACCCGGGACACGAGCGCCTGGACGGCGCCTGTCGCGTCGTCGGGTGGCGTGCCGTCCCAGACGGCGTCCACGAGCAGGTTCACGGAGACCGCTCGCCCACGCGCGTCGACGAGCGCGCGGAGCACCGCCACGAGCCGTTCACCCCGAACGGGCCGGCCGTCGACGGCGAGTGGGCCGAGGGTCGCGATGTGCACGGACCCAGCATCCCTCACGCGCCCACGGGACCGACGACCACCGGTCCGCCCGGCTGTCGACGGGAGCGTGACCGGCTTGACAGGCCACAACGAGGTTAGGTTAGCCTAACCTCATGCAGAACGAGTTGGCGTCGGCCAACGGGGGTCGCAGCCTGTCCGGCGTCGACCTCCGTCTGGGCTACCACGGTGTGCCGGTGGTGCACGGTGCCGTGATCAACCTCCGCGCGGGCGCCGTGACCGCACTGGTGGGGCCCAACGGCAGCGGGAAGTCCACGCTGCTGCGGGCGCTGGCCCGGCTACACCCGATCGAGGCCGGAACCGTGCACCTCGCCGACGGCGTCACGGCCGCCAGCCTCCCGGCCCGCGAGTTCGCTCGTCGGGTCACCCTGCTGGCCCAGAGCAGGCCGGTGCCCAGCGGTGTCACCGTCCGCGACGTCGTCGGGTACGGCCGCCACCCCTACCGGGGGCGCTGGCGGGCGGAGGACCCGCACGGTCCCGCCGCGATCGCCCGCGCCATGGACGTCACCGGCGTCGCGACGATGGCCGATCGCCCCGTGGACGAACTCTCCGGAGGCGAGTTGCAGCGCGTGTGGCTGGCCACCTGCCTGGCCCAGGACACCCCGGTGCTGCTTCTCGACGAGCCCACCACGTTCCTCGACCTGCGTTACCAGGTGGAGATCCTCGACCTGGTCCGGGACCTCGCGAACGACCACGACGTCGCCGTCGGCGTCGTGCTGCACGACCTCAACCAGGCAGCCGCCGTGGCGGACGAGATCGTCCTGTTGCACCAGGGCCGGGTGCGCGCCACCGGCACCCCGGCCACGGTCTTCACCGAGGACGCCCTCACCGAGACCTACGGGATCCGCATCGAGGTGACCACCGATCCGGTCAGCGGACTGGTCACCACCCGCCCGGTCGGGCGGCACCCGATCCGCGCCCTGGTCTGAACACCCCTCATCCTCAGCAGAGAAAGACCGTCATGACCCGTACCCGTTTCACCGCCCTCCTCGCCGTCGTGGCCGCGCTGACGCTCGGCGCCTGCGGCACCACCGAGAAGGCCGCGGCCCCCGAGACCTCCTCCTCGGCGGCCGGCGGCCCGGTCACCCTCACCGACAGCCGCGGCAAGGAGATCACCCTCAAGGCCCCGGCGACCAAGGTCGTCGGGCTGGAGTGGGGCGAGGTCGAGATGCTGGTCAGCCTCGGCGTCATGCCCGTCGGCGTCGCCGACCCGAAGGGGTACGGCACCTGGGTCACCGCCGCGAAGCTCGACCCGAGCGTCAAGGACGTCGGCACTCGCGGTGAGCCCAGCGTCGACTCGATCGTCGCCCTCCAACCCGACCTCATCGTGATGGAGGACGACCGGGGCGCCAACCTGATCAGTCAGCTGGAGAAGTACGCCCCCGTCGTGGTCGCCAAGGGCAGTGACGCCGCCGACAACCTCGGCCGGATGCGCACCGACCTCACCATGATCGCCAAGGCCGTCGGCAAGACCACCGCGGCGGAGAAGCTGCTCACCGACTTCGACGCGGCCATCGCCGACGGCAAGAAGAAGATCGCCGACGCGGGCGCCGCCGGCCGGCCGTTCGCCATCGCCGACGGCTGGAAGGAGGGCAGCACCGTCAGCATCCGGATGTTCGGCAAGGGCGCGCTCGTCTCCCAGATCGGCATCCAGCTCGGTCTCACCAACGCGTGGACCGGCAAGACCGACGAGGTGTGGGGCCTCGGCCAGACCGACGTCGAAGGCATGACGGTGCTCAAGGATCCCAACCTGCGCTTCTTCTACAGCGCATCCGACGGCGACGACGTGTTCGCCAACGGTCTCGCCGGCAACGCCATCTGGAAGGCGCTGCCCTTCGTCCGGCAGGGCAACCTGCACAAGATGCCCAACGGCATCTGGACCTTCGGCGGACCGCTGTCCGGCAAGCAGTACATCGACGAACTCGTCAAGACGTACGCGGTGTGAGCGTGCTCAGCGCACCCCCACGTCCGGAGCCGGCCACCCGGCCGGCTCCGGACGGCCGCCCGGCCGCGCCCCGCGTCGCCGTCGTCTTCGTCGCCGCGACCCTGCTGCTGCTCGTGGTCGGCGCGGTGCACCTCACCCAGGGCACCTCGAACGTCGGCGCCCTGGATCTGCTGCGGCTCGCGACCGGCGCCGACGACGAGACGGCCCGCGTCCTGATCGCCGCCCGGCTGCCCCGACTGCTCGCGGGGCTGGCCATCGGCGTCGCGCTCGGCTTCGCCGGTGCCGCGTTGCAGTCGATCGCCCGCAATCCACTCGCCTCGCCCGACACCCTCGCGGTCAACGCGGGCGCACACCTGGCGATCGTGTCGGTGGCCGCGTTCGGCGTCTCGCTGCCCGCGCTGCCCGCCGGCGGCCTCGCCTTCTGCGGAGGGTTGGCCGCCGCCGGCCTGGTGATGGCGATGTCCTCCGGCGGGCAGGCCGGCACCACCCGGCTCATCCTCGCCGGCTCGGCGACGGCCCTGGCGCTCGGGTCGGTGACCACCCTGCTGCTGCTCCTCTTCGAGCAGGCCACCATCGGCCTGTTCGCGTGGGGCAACGGCTCGCTGGTGCAGAGCGACCTGACCGCGCTGACCCAACTGGCGCCGGTGATCGTCGGCGCCATCGTCGTGCTGATGCTGCTCGGGCACCGCCTCGACATCCTCGCCCTCGGCGACGACACCGCCACCGTGCTCGGGCTCGACGTGCGGCGTACCCGGCTCACCGTCATGGTCCTCGCTGTGCTGCTGTCCGCCGCGGCCGTCACCCTCACCGGTCCGGTCGGCTTCGTCGGCCTGTGCGCCCCGGTGATCGTCCGGCTGCTCGCCCCCGTGGTGCCGGGGGTGCACCGGCACCGCATCCTGCTGCCGCTGTCCGGCATCGCCGGCGTCATCATCGTGCTCGGCTCCGACGTACTGCTGCGCGCCGTCATGGGCGGGCAGGCCGGAGTCGACATCCCCACCGGTGTCGTCACCACCCTGTTCGGCGCGGCGATCCTCATCTGGCTGGCCCGCCGGCACCGCGACGCGGGCCCCACCCGCCGCCCACCCGGCGGGCACGCGGCCGTCCGCTCCGCCGCGTTCCACCGCGGCGTCGTCGCCGTCGCCGCCGTGGTGACCGTCTCCGCCGTGGCGGTCGGCATGCTGGCCGGTGACACCTGGGTGCTGCTGGGTGACGTCGTCAACTGGGTCAACGGCAGCACCGGGCCGGCGTACACCTTCGTGCTGGACCAGCGGTGGCCGCGCGTCGCCGCGGCGGTCCTGGCCGGCGCGGCGCTCGCGGTGGCCGGCACCACCGTCCAGGCGGTCTGCCGCAACCCGCTGGCCGAACCGGGCATCCTCGGCATCACCGCCGGCGCCGGCCTGGGGGCCATCTCCCTGCTCACCTTCGTGCCGCTGGCCGGGGTGTGGGCCGTCTCCGGCGTCGCCGGCCTCGGCGCGATGCTGGCGTTCGCCCTGGTCTACGGCCTGGCCTGGCGCGGCGGGTTGAGCTCCGACCGGCTGGTGCTGATCGGGTTCGGCGCCTGGCAGGGCGGGATGGCGGTCATCACCTACCTGGTCGTCGCCTTCGACCCGTGGAACACCGGGAAGGCGTTGACCTGGCTGTCCGGCTCCACCTACGGCCGGACGCCCATCCAGGTGCTGCCGGTGCTGATCGCCCTGCTGGTGCTCACCCCGGCCGTGGTCGCCGCCCGTCGCGAACTCGACCTGCTGGCGCTGGACGACGACACCCCCCGGGTGCTGGGCGTCCGGCTGGAACGTACCCGGCTGGTCGCGCTCGCCGCGGCGGCGCTGCTCACCTCCACCGCGGTCTCGGCCGTCGGGGTCATCGGCTTCGTCGGCCTGGTCGCCCCGCACGCCGCGCGGGCGCTCGTCGGCGGGCGGCACTCCCGGGTGCTCCCGGCGGCCGCCCTGCTCGGCGCGGCGCTGGTCAGCGTCGCCGACACCCTCGGCCGGACGGTCATCGCTCCGGCCCAGGTCCCCGCCGGCCTGGTCACCGCCATGATCGGCGCCCCGTACTTCGTCTGGCTGCTGTGGCGCTCCCGCGCCGTGGCGAACAACCCCCGGTAGATGCCGGCCCGAGCCCGGAGAGGCACCATGACCGAGACCCTGCCCATCGCGCCCTGGCGCGTGTTCACCGTCAGCGTCCGCGCGGTACGCCGCCTCAGCCCGTCCTTCACCCGGGTGACCTTCACCGGGGCGGACCTCGACCGGTTCGCGGACAACGGATACGACCAGCGGATCAAACTGGCGCTGCCGCTGCCCGGTCAGCGCCGCGCGAGCCTGCCGCACGGCGCGGACTGGTACGCCACCTGGCGGGCGCTGCCGGACCACCTGCGCAACCCGATCCGTACCTACACCGTGCGGGCGGTCCGACCGCACCTGGCCGAGGTCGACGTCGACCTGGTGCTGCACGGCGACAGTGGCCCGGCGACGCGCTGGGCTCGGCGGGCCAGCGTCGGCGACGAGATCGCCCTGGTCGGGCCGGACGCCGGCTTCGACGGCAACCACGGCGGGGTCGAGTTTCGACAGTCGACCGGCGGCGCCCTGCTGCTGGCCGGGGACGAGACCGCCGTGCCGGCGATCAGCGGCATCTGCGAGCGGCTACCCCTCGACGCCCGGGGCACTGTCGTGCTGGAGGTGCCCGACGCCGCCGACGTGTTGCCGCTGGTGACGCCCCCCGGCATCGAGGTGCGCTGGCTGGCCCGGGGCACCGACGGGTACGGCAGCCGGTTGGTGCCCGCCGTCGTCGCCGCGGCCGGGGAGCTGCTGGCCCCCGACGCCTCGTCGGCCGCCCAGCCCGTGCCGGACGTGAACCTGGACACCGAGATCCTCTGGGAGGTGCCCGAGGAGGTGGCCTCGGCTCCGCTCTACGCGTGGCTGGCCGGGGAGGCGGGCGTCATCCGTCACCTGCGCCGGCACCTGGTCGCCGAGCGAGGCCTGGACCGGCGGGCGGTGGCCTTCATGGGCTACTGGCGGCTCGGCCACGTCGACGCGGACTGACCGCGCCGCGAGGCGCACCACGCCGGGCAGCGAGGCGCACCACGCCGGGCAGCCGCGAGGTGCGTCGAATGCCGCAAGGCGCGTACCGTTTCGGGTCGGACTTGGGGTGGACCGGCTGGAGCCGGCACGGGATACGGGACGAGACACAGACGCATGACGGTGGACAACATTACCGAAAACGGTCAAGAGGGCATTGACCGAAGCCGGCTGGAGGCCTGCCTCAGCGTCTTCGAGGCGTTGGAGGAGCTGCCCTCCGACCACCCGGACGTGGTGCGGGTGCAGCGCGCCACCGCCCGGCTCTACAAGGTGATCAAGCAGCGGCGGCGGGAGGAGCGGCGCGACGCCATCCTCGCCGCCGACCGCGCGGTGACGGAGGCCACCGCCACCGGCGCCCCGGGGCGGATCGACGACGAGACCCAGGGCATCCCGCTCGCGTCCTCCGCCGCGGGCGAGACGGCGGGTTTCCTGCACAACGCCCGCGGCTGTTACGTGTGCAAGCAGCGCTACCGCGAGGTGGACGCCTTCTACCACCAGCTCTGCCCGTCCTGCGCCACGCTCAACCGGGAGCGCCGCGACGCCCGTACCGACCTGACCGGCCGGCGCGCGCTGCTCACCGGCGGCCGGGCGAAGATCGGCATGTACATCGCGCTGCGGCTGCTGCGCGACGGCGCGCACACGACGGTGACCACCCGGTTCCCGCACGACGCGGTGCGCCGGTTCGCCGCCATGCCCGACAGCGGGGACTGGCTGCACCGGCTGCGCATCGTCGGCATCGACCTGCGCGACCCCGCCCAGGTGATCGCCCTCGCCGACGACGTCAGCAGCCAGGGTCCCCTCGACATCCTGATCAACAACGCGGCGCAGACCGTCCGCCGGTCCCCCGGGGCGTACGCGCAACTCATCGCCGCCGAGGCCGCGGCCCTGCCGGACGGCCCGCTGCCGGAGCTGATCACGTTCGCCAAGCCGGACGGTCCGGGCGGCCCGGTGGGCAGCCTGACCGCCGGGCCACAGTCGACGGCGCTCACCCCGCACGCGCTCACCGCGCTGGCACTCACCAGCGGCTCCGCCTCGCCGGAGCGGATCGCCGCGTCCACGGCCATCGACGCCGGGGGTCTCGTGCCCGACCTCGACTCGGTCAACAGCTGGGTCCAGCGGGTGCAGGAGGTGGACCCGGTGGAGCTGCTCGAAGTGCAACTGTGCAACGTCACCGCGCCGTTCGTGCTGGTCAGCCGGTTGCGCCCGGTGATGGCGGCCGCGTCGGCCCGGCGTAAGTACGTGGTGAACGTGTCGGCGATGGAGGGCCAGTTCGGCCGCGGCTACAAGGGGCCGGGACACCCGCACACCAACATGGCCAAGGCCGCGCTGAACATGCTGACCCGTACCAGCGCGCAGGAGATGCTGACCGACGGCATCCTGATGACGAGCGTCGACACCGGCTGGATCACCGACGAACGCCCGCACCCGACGAAGATGCGGCTGGCCGACGAGGGCTTCCACGCCCCGTTGGACCTGGTGGACGGCGCGGCCCGGGTGTACGACCCGATCGTCCGTGGCGAGCTGGGTGAGGACCTGTACGGCTGTTTCCTGAAGGACTACGCGCCCTGCGCCTGGTGACCACCCGGTGCGACGAGAAGGAGAGTCATGACAGCCGATCGTGAATCGTGGCCGACGCTCGACGAGCTGCTCCGCGAGGAGGCCGAGCTGGAGCTCGCGGGCCTGTCCGAGACCGACGCGTACGAGCTGGGGCAGCTCGCCGTCGCCGCCGCCCGGGACCAGCGGTTGCCGGTCTCGGTGGGGGTGTGGCGGGCCGGTCGCCAGCTGTTCCACTGTGGCCTGCCCGGGTCGACGGCGGACAACGACGGGTGGTTGCGCCGCAAGGGCCGGGTGGTGATGCGGTTCGAGCACTCCTCGCTCTACATGGCGCGGTTGTGTCACGACAAGCAGGTGACGCTTACCGAGAAGTTCGGTCTGCCGGCCTCCCGGTACGCGGCGGCCGGCGGTGCGGTGCCGCTGCGCGTACGCGGCACCGGCGTGGTGGGCTGGGTCGGCGTGTCCGGGCTTCCCCAGCTGGAGGACCACCGATTCGTCGTCGACATCCTGCGCAAGCTGCCCCGCTAGCGCGGCCGCTCGTCAGTGGGCACGCCGGTTGGCCCGTAGTGCGCCGAGGAGCACGCCGGGCCGGGCCAGCGTGAGTGGGTGTTCCCGCATGGAGACGACCTGGTTGAACCGTCGGGCGATCGCCACGTCGGTGACGGTCGCGGTGATGATCTGGCGGCTGGCCCAGCTGGTGATCCGGTGTCCGCGCGGGTAGGGCCCGTCGACGTGGGGCAGCGCGAGGTCGGCCGTGGTCGACGTCGACCACGCGGCGTCGACCACGACCTTCTGCAACGCGAGGTACTCCCGGGCGGGGGCGGTCAGATCCGGGCGACCGCGCAGGTACGTCGCCAGGCAGGCCGCGTGCAGGGCCGCCGCCGTCATGCCCTGCCCGTACACCGGGTTGAACGAGGCGACGGCGTCGCCCACGCTGACGAGCCCGCCCGGGAAGCGCCGCAGCGCGGAGAATTCGCGCCGTCGACTGTCGGCGTGGTGGTAGGTCTGGACGTCGCCGATCATCTCCTGGTCGGCGACGTCGCCGAACTCGGGGGGGAACTGCTCCCGCAGTCGGCGGACGAAGTCCTCTGCCGTGGCGCCGGGGCGGTTCGCACCGTAGCCGGCCATCATGGCCATCCACCGACCGTCCTCGATGGCGAAGAACGCGGCGCCGGCGACGTCCGAGGCCATCCTCGGGGTGTTCAGCGCCAGGGCGACGGTCGAGGCCGGGGCCGTCGGCGGGCGCCGGAACAGGGCCGTCGCGTAGTTGAGGTGCACGGTCATCCGCCGGGTGGCCGGCCGCTCCCAGCCGGCCTGCTCCAGCCAGGCCGACAGCTTGCTCGACCGTCCCATGGCGTCCACCACGAGGTCACCGCTCTCCACGCCGGGCACCCCGCCGACGTCGCAACGGACCCCGGTGACCACGGTGCCGTCGAACACGAGACCGGTGGCACGGGCGGTGACCGTCTTGACGTTCGGCAGTCGCAGCACCTGTTGCCGGATCAGTCCCTCCAGGAGCGGCCGGCTGCCGGCCAGGCTGTCGGCGTCGTCGGGGACGACGACCCGCAGGCGACCGTCGAGGTAGTTGCGCCGGGACGCGGGTGGCGCCTCGACGGCCCCGCGCGCCAGGGCCTCCTCGCGGAAGCCCGGAAACAGTCGCTCGAACTGGAGGGAGCCGCCGGGCAGCAGCGCGTGCAGCTGCGTCCCCTGGGGTACGCCGGGGCGCGCGCCGCTCACCTGCGGGTCGTCCCGGTCGATGATGACGACGCTGTCGGCGTAGTCGGAGAGCACGCGGGCGGCCAGCAGGCCAGCGACACTGCCGCCGACCACGACTGCCGTGCCCAGTACCGGGGACGGCTGATCCGGGGGCCGCACCGCGTTCAGCTCGGCGAAGATCCGGGCGCGGGAGAGGGGCATCGTGCTCTCCAAGGGTATGGATGGTCGGTCGGTGTGGCGCCCGCCGATCGTTGCACAACCACCGCACATTTACCGAACGTGTCTGCATGGTGACCATCTGTTGGCCGGTGGCGGGGCGTGACCGAGGTTGGAGGGCTCGGTTGGCGCACGTCGATGTCAACTGTCACGATTCCCGGCATGCCCATTGCGCGTCGTACTCTGCTCGGGGCCGGTCTGGCCGTCGCGACCTCCGCCCTCGCCGGCTGCGGTGACGACGGTCCGCCGAAGCCCGGTCCGGGCGATCCCGGCGGCGCGGTGACCGCGACGGACGCCGCCGGAAACCGGGTGGGCTTCGGCTCGGCCGGTGACACCACCGCCCCGTCCGGATCGCCGAGCGCCGCCGCGTCGCCGAGTGGCGGTGCCGTGCCAGCCGGCCAGGCCCGGTACGCGCAGGGCGTGACGGCGCTGCTCCGAAAACACCTCCCCGCCACCTCGCAGACCGTTGCGCACAAGGGCTTCCCCGGTGCGGTCGCCGTCGTCCTGGTCGATGGGAAGACGACCGTGCACACCGCCGTCGGGGAGGCGCTGCGCTACGGCGCGGGCCCGAAGCTTCTTACGGCGAGCCAGCGGGTCGCGATGCGTCCCGACTCCATCTTCGACCTCGCCTCGGTGACCAAGGTCTACACGGCCATCCTGCTGCTCCAGCAGGTCGACAAGGGCCGCGTCGACCTGGGCGCACCCGTCCGTGACTACCTGCCGGGCTTCACCGGAGCCGGCACCGAACGCGTCACCGTCGAGATGCTGCTGACCCACACCAGCGGCCTGCCGGTCGGCGCCAAGGTCACCGGCCTTGCCGACAGCGCCGCCCGCTGGAACGCCGTGCTCACCACCGGGTTGGTCTCCGGCGCCGTGCCCGGGGACACGTTCCGCTATTCCAGCGTCGGGCTCATGGTCGCCGGCCGGATCGTCGAGAAGGCCACCGGTCAGCGGCTCGACCAGGCGCTCAAGAGCAACCTCACCGGCCCCCTGGGCCTGCGCGACACCGGCTTCAACCCCAACACCTGGTTGTCCGGCACCGCGAAGGCCGATCGGCTCGTGGCCACCGACGCCCGCTCGTCGCGGGGCCTGCTCCGGGGCACCGTCCACGACGACGTCGCCAACCACCTCGGCGGCATCGCCGGCCACGCCGGCATCTTCGCGACCGCCACCGATCTCGCGGTCATCGGCCAACTGCTCCTCGACGGGGGCACCCACCAGGGCAAGCGGATCCTCGCCGCGGCGACCGTGCGCCGGATGCTCACCAACCAGAACGCCGGGAAACCCGCGGTCGACCCGGAGCGACCCAACCGGACCGCCGCGCACGGCCTCGGCGTCGTCCTCAACCAGAGCTGGTTCATGGGCCGACTCGCCTCGGCCCGGACCTTCGGCCACACCGGCTTCGCCGGCCCCTCGCTCCTGGTCGACCCCAACCGCAAACTCGTCCTCGCCCTGCTCACCAACCGCGCGCACCCCAACTGGAGTTGGGCCAATCCGGATCCGGTCCGGGCCGCGGTCGGCGACCTGCTCGCCAGAGAGGTCAGCTGACCACGGGCGGCAGGTATGGACCGCCGAACCTCACCCTGACACGATACTTGCGCTAGCAGTGCAAATACTTCGTCTCGTACGGTGGAGGACCGATGCACACGTCTCGCCGGAGATTGCTCGCCACGGTGGCCGGGGTCACGCTCGCCGCCGGTCTGTCCGTCGCCCCCGTCCCGCGTGCCGCCGAGGCCGCGCCCCCGCCGGCGTACCGTCCGGTGGTCTTCGTGCACGGCAGCGCCGGGTCGGCCGCGCAGTTCCAGTCCCAGGCCAAACGTCTGACCAGCAACGGCTACCCGATCGACATCATCGAGGCCCACGAGTACGACTCACCGAACATCGCCACGATCCTGCCCCAGGTGTACGCGGGACTCGACGCACGGATCTCCCGCCTGCTGGCCGCGACCGGCGCGGATCAGGTCGACCTGCTCGCGCACTCCCTGGGCACCTTCGTCATGCAGGGCTATCTCACCAGCTCACCGGCGCGGGCCGCCCGGGTGGCGCACTACGTGAACCTGGACGGACGCACTGCGGCGACCCCTCCCGGCGGGGTGCCCACCCTCGCGATCTGGGGTGAGGGCGATCCGGCCCGCGCCATCGTCGGCGCGACGAACGTGCACCTGCCCGACCAGTCGCACACCCAGACCGTGTCGTCGCCGGAGTCGTTCGACGAGATCTTCCGATTTCTGCGTGGTCGAGCGCCGCACACGACGCGGATCGTGCCGCAACTCTTCGGCACCGCCCGGGTGTCCGGCCGCGCGGTGCTCTTCCCGAGCAACGTGGGCGTCACGGACGCGACCCTGGAGGTCTACCCGGTCAGCCCGCTGACCGGCGGTCGACTGTCGCAGCGGCCCGCGCACCGGGTGCCGCTGAGCGGCGACGGCTCGTTCGGTCCCGTCCCGGTCCTCGCCACGGCCCGCTACGAGTTCGCGGTCGTGCGCCCGGGCGCGGCGACGCACCACTTCTACGTCCAGCCGTTCCGCCGCTCGGACTCGTTCCTGCGCCTGACGACAAGCGTGCCCGGCGAGGGCCTCAGCGCACTCGTCGAGACCAGCGACCGGCACACCGCGCTGACGATCCAGCGCCAGAAGGAGTGGTGGGGCGACCAGGGCGACGCCGGCGACCGCCTGTGGATCAACGGCAGGGATGTCCTGAACGCGGCGAACACGCCACGCGTCAAGAGGACGATCGCCATCTTCGCCTTCGACGACCACAGCGACGGCGTGACCGACCTGACTGCTCCGCTGCCGGAGTTCTTCAGCCAGACGTTCATCACCGGCGTGGACGTGTTCATCCCGGCCGCCCCGGCGCACCTCGGCCTCGTCGGGATCACCGTGGGTCAACGCGGCGGCGGTCACGCGGTGGTCAACGTGCCCAACTGGAGGTCGAGCGCCCATCGGGTGACGGTGAACGTCGACGACTTCTGAACCGCCCGCCGCGGGCGCCCGGCCACCTCAGACGGTGGCCGGGACCCGCTCGCGCGTCCGTCGGCCGACGGCGAAGCTGACCAGCCCCAGGACCAACCCGAGGACCGCGAGGACCGCGCCCACCCGGGCGGGCGCGAGGTAACCGAGCCCGGCGGCGATGGCGACGCTGCCCAGGGCGGCGCCCAGGCTGTTGGCGATGTTCATGGCCGACTGGTTGACCGCCGCACCCATCAACTGCGCACCCGGTGCGACGGTGATCAGGCGGGCCTGCAGGACCGGACCGAGGTAGAGGCTCGTCGCACCGACCAGGAACGCGCCCACGAACAGGCCGACCGGGTTTGACGCGACGAGGCTGAACGCGGTGATGCTCACGATCATCGCGACGAATCCGATGACCATGCTGCGCCGCAGGTCGCGGTCCGCGAACCACCCACCGAGGGCATTGCCGACGGTCATGCCGAGACCCACCGCGACCAGCGCCCACGGCACCGTCGCGGCAGAGAGCCCGGCGACGTCGGTGGTGACCGGTGCGATGTAGCTGTCCACCGCGAAGAACCCGGCGAACCCGACCGCGCCCGTGGCGGCGACCAGCCAGACCTGCGAGGTGCGCAGCGACCGCAACTCGGCGGCCGGCGAGCCGTCGACCGCCGCGGCGACCTCCGGGACGACCGCCAGCACCGCCAGCAGGGTGAGGACGAAGACACCGGCGATGACCAGGTACGCGACGCGCCAGCTGGTCGCCTGCCCGAGCCGCGTGATGAGGGGTACGCCGACCACGTTGCTCACGGTCAGGCCGCTGAGCACGGTGGCGAAGCCCCGGGCCTCGTTACCGGGGCCCATCAGTGACGCGGCGAGCAGGCCGGCCGCGCCGAAGTACGCACCGTGCGGAAGCGCCGCTGCGAACCGCGCCACCAGCACCAGGTCGAAGGTGGGGGCGAGCGCGGAACCGACAGTGCCGACGGCGAAGAGGACGAGCAGCCCGAGCACGAGCTTCTTGCGGGGCAGGCGTGCGCTGAGCGCGGCGATCAGGGGCGCGCCCACGACCACGCCGAGCGCGTACGCGGTGATCATCCAACCCGCTCGGGCGACCGCCCCGGATGACGACTGGGCGTACTCCCGCGAGAGCAGACCGCGCGCGATGTCGGGCAGCAGGCCCATCGCCACGAACTCGGTCAGGCCGATCGCGACGCCACCCAGTGCCAGGGCGACAAGCGCCGCCATCCGTCGACCTCTGCTCAACTCGATCACCGAGAAAATTTAGCAACAGCGTTGCGTAATAGGGTGTCGAGATGACTCGCATCACTGCGGACGTCAGGTTCCTGCGCGGCTACAACCAGGCACTGGTGCTGGGCGTGGGTCGCACCGCGCGACGCTTCGAGCGCTCGACGGTGGTCCAGGCCACCGGCCTGACCCCCCAGGCGGTCTCCAAGGTGATCGCCCGCCTCGGCGCCGACGGCCTGATCCGTCCCACCGGTGCCCGCCGGCCGGGCGTCGGCAAGCCCGCCGTCGTCTACGAACTCGTGCCCGACAGCCGGTACGCGATCGGCGCCCACGTCGCCCGGCGCACACTGCGGCTGGTCCTGGTCGACCTCGCCGGCACCGTGCGCCGCTCGGCGGTCAGCCCGCTGCCCGGCGACTTCAACCCGCCGCACCTGCTCGACGCCCTGCGCTCCGGCATCGACACGATGATCGGCAGCACCGACGTCCGGAACCGACTCACCGGCGTGGGCATCGGCATGATCGGCCCACTGGACCACGCCCACGGCCTGGTCCGCGGCGCCCACGGTTTGCGGCACTGGCACGACGTACCGCTGCGCGAGATCGCCGAGAAGCACCTGGACCTACCCGTCCACCTCGACAAGGACGTCACCGCGGGGATCACGGCCGAAGCCTGGCGACACGGCGCGACGTTCGGCGACGCGGCGCTCATCATGATCGAGTCTGGGATCGGCGGGGGCTTGTGGCTGGGCGGCGCGGCCCACCGGGGCGCGCACACCAACGCGGGAGAGTTCGGCCACACCGTTGTCGACCTGGACGGTCCCCGCTGCGTCTGCGGCCGGCGCGGCTGCCTGGAGATCGTGCACCGCCACGCCACCGAGGCCGGCGACCTGGCACGTGCCGCCCGCGTCGTGGCGGTGGGCGTCGTCAACCTGCTCCAGACCCTCGACCTCGCCCACGTGGTGCTGGCGGGCGCGGATCTCCTCCGGCACCCGGAGACCTATCTCGCGGCCGTCACCGAGGCCGTCCAGGCGGACGCGCGACGCGTGGACTGGCTCCGGACCCGGGTGAGCCTGTCCGGTCTCGGCGCGGACGCCATCGCCGCGGGCGCCGCCATGCAGGTCCTCGACCAGCACTACGGCATCCCCGAGCTGGCCCAGACCTGAGCGTGCCGACGGCACCCCGCGACTGCTGCCGGTTACTCAGTGGTGCACCGTCGCGGACACGAGGGCGTCGACCTCCGTCCGGGTGCAGCCACTCGCCGGGCTCTCGCTGAGGGTGATGACCGCCTCGAGCCGGTCCCTGGCCTGCCGGAGCTGGGCGATCTGCTGATCGATGCGGTCGCGTTCGGCGCGCAGCATGGCCCGGGACTCCGGGGTGTTGACGTTCGCGTCGACGCAGGGCAGCAGGTCCAGGATGGTACGGCTGGCGAGGCCGGCGGCGTACAGCGTCTGGATCAGGTGGACCCGGTCGACCGCGCTGTGCGGGTAGTGGCGCTGCCCGCCGCTGCTGCGAGCGGCCGTCAGGAGCCCCTGCTCCTCGTAGTAGCGCAGGGCCCGCACGGACACCCCGGTCTGCGCGGCCAGCTCACCGATGCGCACGGCCCCTCCCCCCGGTCGGTGACACCCGCCACACAACCTTGTCTCTCACGTCAGCGTCAGGTTTGAGCGTAGCTCGCGTACGGCTCGTCGGTGAACCTGCCAGGAGGCAACCGATCACGCAGGGCACCGGTTCGGATCGACGTCCTCGCCGACGAGTGGAGCGCGTACGTCAAGGCGTCCCTGGCCAACGACCCGAGCGAGTTCTACCAGCCGACCGGGCGGTAGCGGCGACGTCACTGGCAGACGACCCACTTGTCGTCCTCCTCGACCAGCGCCATGTTCTGCGTGAACCGCGCGCCCGTGGCCTCCTGGACCACCTCGACGGTGGCTGTCGCGGTGACCCGGCCGTTGTAGTTGTTGACGACCAGGCCGGTGATCTCGTAACTGCTGAACCGCAGTTGCGCAGCCTGGATCCGGGCGAAATCCTCCTGCGTCAGGTTCTTGCGCACCTTGGCGCACAGCCGCCCGTACGCGGCCGGGTAGTTGCCCGCCTGCATGTCGTCCGCGTACGCCGTGGCGGCGGCCCGGGCCGGTTCGACGTTGTCCCGGACGCCGCGGTAGATCCAGAAGCCGGCGCAGACGCCCACCACGCAGCACACCGACAGCAACGCGGCGACGACGATCAGGACCGTCCGAGCTGTGCGGTTGGGCTTCGGGCTGGGCACCATCATCGGCTCGTACGCCATGACCGGAGGGTAGACAGGCACAGCAAGCCCGTACCCTCCGCTGCCGGGCCGGACGCCGAGGGCGTCCGGCCCGGCGCGAAATCCGCTACAGGCGGGCGGTGCCGGCCGCGGTGGCCTCCTGAACCGCCGAGGTACGACGCAGCTCGGCCCGCTCGTCGCCCGCCTCATCGCGGTCCGGAACTGCCACCCGGGCCGCCCGGTTGGTGCCCGCCGCCGCCTGGTCACCGGTCACGCCGCCGCGGATCCGGTTGTTCGCGGCCACCTGGGCGGCCGGGTCGTTGCCCGTCACCGTCAACTGACCGTTGATGATGTTGTCGTCGACGGTGACACCGCCGGTGGTGCTGGTGACGCTGACGTCCGTGCCCCAGTAGCCGCCGGACGCGCAACTGTCGAGGGTGCCGTTCGGGCCGAGCTGCACACCACCCAGGTTGCCGGCGAAGGTGGCCCGACCGCGCACCGCGCTGCCGCACACCACACTGCCGGTGGCGCTGTTCAGCACCGAGAGGGTGCCGTCGACGAACGAGTCGTGCACGTCGGTGTAGTAGGTGCCGGTGCTGCTGACGTTGCGCTGCACCTGCGTGCCCCGGTCGAGCCGGACCTCACCCGCGCCGGCGGTGACCGTCCCGACGATCGTCGACTCCTCCACGAACAGGAAGCTGTCGACGGTCGCGGTGCCCTTCGGCCGCACCGTCACGTTGCCGCTGCTGGCATCCTTGAGGAAGACGCCGTACCCGCCGGCGGCCAACACCACCTGGCCGTCGATCGTCGTCGCGGTGGCGTCGAGGTAGCCGTCCGCGGCGACGCGTACCTCACCGCTGACCCGGCCGCCGGCAACCACCAGGTTGGCGCCGGCCGCGACGGTGACGTTGCCGGTGATCGTGGTGCCGGTCAGGGCGCAGGACTCGCCGGCCGGCACGAGCAGGTCGTTGGGCACGGTCACGGCACCGCCGGTGCCGATGCAGTGGGTGACCAGGTCGGCGTGTGCGGTGGGCGCCACCGCCAGCACCGAGGCGGCGATGACGGCGCTCACGGTGGCCAGCTTGGCGACGGTACGTCCGGGCATCGTTGTACTCCCTGTCGATGAGATTCGAGGACTCATGCGCCGACGTCCGATCGGGCCGCGGCCCGGACGATGGCGCCCTGCTGTCGCCGGTTGAGCGTGCCGCCGGTCACGAGCGCGGTGGTGACCGCTTCGACGTGCCGGACGAAGTCGGCGTGACCGGGGTAGTCGGCGTGTTCGTCGATCAGATCGTTGATGGTGCAGCCGTCGCCGGTGTCGACGTTCGCCACTCCGGTGTCGTCACCGTCGATGATCACGGTGGCCCGGGTGTCCGAGGCGGGACAGCCGTCGCTGCCGTCGGCCACCACCGTGAACGTGGTGGACTGCTCGGCGGCGGCGTTCCCCGCGGTGTCGGTCGCCCGGTACCGCAGGGTGTGCGCGCCGACGGTCCGGACGACGACCGGGCTGCCGTACGCGGTCCAGCCACCGCCGTCGAGGGCGTACTCGATCGACGCCACCCCCGAGCCGTCATCGGTGGCGGTGACGGTGACTGTCGCGCCGCCGACGTACGCGCCGTCGTCGTTCCGGTCACCGGCCACCGTGGCGGCGACAGTGGGTGGGGTGGTGTCCTCGGCCTGCGGCTCCACGACGGTGAAGTGGGCCATCTGCTCGGCCGACGTGTTCCCCGCGACGTCGGTCGCCCGGTAGTGCAGCATGTGCATGCCCACCGTGGTCACGACGACCGGAGCCGTGTACGCGGTGAAGGCTCCGCCGTCCAGCGCGTACTCGATGGTGGCGACACCGGACCCGGCATCGGTGGCGGTCAGCGTGACGGTGGCCGTACCGAGGTAGTTGCCGTCGCCGTCCTGCTCGCCGGCCGGCGCGGCCGTGACCACCGGCGCGGTGGTGTCCTCCTCGGTCGGCTCGACGATGCGGAACGACACCGAGCCGACCGCGCTGGTGTTGCCGGCCTGGTCGGTGGCCCGGAACTGCACCGAGTGGTCGCCGACCGCGGTCACCGGCACCGGTTGGGTGTACGGCTGGAAGCTGGTGTCGTCGACCTGGTACTCGATGGTGTCCACACCGGAGTCGGTGTCGGTGGCCGTGACGGTCACCGTGGCCGCGCCGAGGTAGTTGCCGTCGGCGTCGCGGTCGCCCGAGACGACGGCGTCGACGGTCGGCGCCGTGGTGTCGCCGCCGCCTCCGCCGTCGGTGACGACGAGTTCGCCGACCATCTGGCTGTGGCCCGGGATCGCGCAGAAGTAGCGGTACCGGCCCGGCGTCAGGTTCACCGTCGCCTGGTGGCGGCCATCGTTGGCGTCGAACGGGTTGGCCAGGATGTTGAGCGTGACGTCGTGGTTGTAGCCCTCGGTGCTGGTGTCGAAGGTCAGCGTGTGCGGCATCCCGGTGGTGTTGCCGGTGGCCGCGCTGTTCTCCCAGATGATTGTTGTCGCGCCGGCCACCGCCTGGGCGGGGACGGACTTGTAGCGGGTGGTGTTGTCGTCGGCGGTCCAGGTCAACACCTGGTCCGCGGCGACACGCGGGGCGGCGCTGGCGGGCGGCGCGGCAAACGGGATCACCGTGAGCAGGAGCGCCGACAGCGCGGCCGTGAGTCGTCGGGTCATCGTTTCTCCTAGAGTTCCCGCGCGCGGATGTTGCGGAACTCGGCCAGGTCGTTGTCACCGTGGTTCTGCAGACCGATGAAGCCGCGCAGGAACTGCCGCAGATCGGTCGGCGGATCGCCGGCACGGGAGGACTGCTTGCCCGGCGTGTTGTCGAACTCGTTGATCACCACGCCGTTGCGGATCATCGTGTAGTGCTGGCCGACCACGCGGATCTCGTAGTCGTTCCACACGTTCTTCGGGGTGACGCCGGCCTGGGCGAGCGGCACCGGGTCGAAGTTGTAGACCGAACCGGTCTTCTGCGGCTCACCGGTCTCCCCGTCGTAGATCTGGATCTCGTGTCCGCAGTAGATCGCCATCCAGGCCGGCGAGGTCCGGGCCGACCCGACCGTGCCGCAACTGTCCGGTGGCCGCTGGTCGAGAGGGGTTCGCAGGTCCGGGAACCGGACGAAGACTCCGGTGTTGGCCCGTCCGGTGCCCGGCGCGATGTCCCGGAACTGCAGCTTCAGCGAGAAGTCGCCCAGCTCCTTGGTGTGCCAGAGCATGCCCAGGCCGCCACTGGAGCGCAGCGACCCGTCCGGCTGGATGCTGAACGATCCCGTCGGGGCCTGCTGCCAGCCGCGCAGCGACTCGGCGGTGCCGTCGAAGAGCGGCTCGTACCCGGTGTGTCCGGTGCGCCCGATCTCGGACGCGGCGGCCAGCCGGGTCAGCGTGCCGCTCTCGCGGGCGTTGAGCAGACCGTCGTCCTGCAGCGCACGGGTCACCGTGGTCACGTGGCGCACGAAACTGTTGTGGTCGGCCCAGGTGCTTTCGTCGTCGATCAGGTCGTTGACCGTGCAGCCCTGCCCGACCGTGCGGCTGGGCACCCCGGTGTCCGTGTCGCCGAGCCACACGTTCTGCCGGTCGTCCGGCACCGCGCAGCCCACCGTGACAGTGGTCTGCACCGTGGCCGTCTCCCCGTCGGCGTACGTGACGGTGAGCTTCGCGGTGTAGGTGCCGACCTTGGCGTACGTGTGCCGGGGGTTCACCTCGGTCGACGTGGTGCCGTCGCCGAACTCCCACCGGTGGCTGACGCCGCCGGAACGCGCGCCGTCGAAGGCGATGGTCAGGGGCTTGTTCTGCACGGCGACGGCGTTCGCCGCCGGTGCCGGGGTGGGTGCGCCGCCGGTGTAGGTGATCCGGATGAGCTTCTGGTTGGGGTGCAGGCTGAAGAACCCGCCTCCGTAGTCCAGCAGGTAGAGCGCACCGTCCGGGCCGAACTTGGCGTCCATCCAGCTCTGCAGCCGGGTGTCGCCGTTGCCGCTGGGGATGATGGCGCGCAGCGACTCCGCGTAGACCGGTGGGGCCGCCGTCGGCACCCCGGCCTCATCGACGGTGACCGCGACCCGGTTGGCGGCGTTCGACTGGTCACCGATGAACCACTTCTCGTCCCAGTACGCCGGCCACGCCACTGTGCTGTTCGGGTCGACCCGGTCGCGGTGGTAGGTCGGGCCGGACATGATGGCCTGCCCGCCGCCGCGCAGGTACGGCTGCGTGTAGGTGGCGTCGGCCGCGACGTAGGTGGGCAGGCCGCTGCCATCGGCGCGCTTCGGGAAGACCGGGCCGCCGCCGTCCGGCGAATACCAGATCATGTTGTCCCGGGCCGCCGGGATGTCCACGAGTCCGGTGTTGCGCGGCGAGGTGTTCTTCAGGTTGTCGCAGTCGTACCAGCCGGTCAGCACGCTCGCGTCGGTGCTGCTGCGGTCCCGGTACGGCTGCCGGTTGCCCATGCAGTAGGGCCAGCCCTGGTTGCCGGCCGAGGTGATGATGGTGGCGGTCTCGTACTTGGCCGGGCCGAGTGTGGGGCTGGGCGACGAGGCGTCCGGGCCGACCCAGCCGGCGGTCAGCCACTGGTGCTCCGGGTCGATCTGCAGGCGGGCGATGTTGCGCACGCCCATCACGTAGATCTCCGGGCGGGTCTTCTCGGTGCCCGGCGGGAAGAGGTTGCCCTCCGGGATGGTGTACGTGCCGTCGGCCTCCGGGTGGATCCGGATGATCTTGCCAGCGAGGTCGTTGGTGTTGCCCGAGGTACGGCGGGCGTCCTGGAAGGAGATGCCCTGGTACTCCTGGGTCCAGTTGTTGCCGGAGTAGCCCTGGGATCCCTCGGAGGAGTTGTTGTCGCCGGAGCCGACGTAGAGGTTGCCCTTCGCGTCGAACGCCATCCCGCCGCCGGCGTGGCAGCAGCTGTGGATCTGCACGGGGAACTGCAACAGGTCCTTGCGGGTCGCCTGGTCGATGGCCTGCGCCTGCCGGTCGTAGGTGAACCGGGAGACGGTCCGCTGCCCGACCCGCTTGACCCGGTCGATCGACTCGTGCGGCATCCAGTAGACGTAGAGCCAGCCGTTCTCGGCGAACGCGGGGTCGGGCACGATGCCGAGCAGGCCCTCCTCGTTCTTCACCAGCTCGGAGCCGCTGCCCCGGTTGCCCATCACCTCCAGGGTGGTGAGCAGCTTGGCCTGCTTGGTCCGCGGGTCCCAGGAGTGGATGGTGCCGCAGCCCAGGCCGACCTTCGGGTCGTTCCAGTCCGCGATCGGTCCGCTCGGGCACGCCGCCTTGCCGACGTAGAAGACCGTGCCGTCCGGCGCGATGGTGAGCCCGTGCGGCTCGCCGATCTGGTCCAGCTGCCCGGTCTGGTTGGCCGCGGTGAGTCGCTCCACCTTGTAGTTCGCGGCGATGGTGGCCTGGCAGTCGCCGCGTACGCGGCCGGTGGTCCAGTTGAGCGCCCCGGCGAGGTGGGCGCGGAACGCCTCCTCACCGTAGCTGCCCTCGGTGTGGCCCATGCCGGTGTAGAACGACCGGCCACCGTCGTAGTCCCGGCACCAGGACACCGGGTGGAAGGCGCCGTTGGCGGCCGGCCCCGGGTTGTAGTGCCGCTCCTCGACCTGGGCGAGCGTGTGCACCGTGCCGATCGGGTTCGGGTCCCAGTTCTCCCAGCGGTCGGAGCGGGTGACGGTCAACGGCAGTGACGCCGTGGCCGGGTGTTTCCGGTCCAGGATGTCGACCACCGCGCGGTTCACCGCGGGCGGCTCGGGCGTGCTGGTGCTGCCGGTGAACAGGCGCAGATCGGCGAGCTGGATCAGCGGCTCACCGCTGTTCGCGGTGATGTTCAACCGGTAGCGGCTGAACTCCTGCGGCGTGGCGATGTCGAACCGGCGGGTCTGCAACCGGTCCCCGAAGGTCTGCCCGGTGCGTCGGTCCAGATCGGACCAGTTCTGCCCGTCGGTGGAACCCTGCAGGGTCCAGTCCTTCGGGTCCCGCCCGACGAAGTCGTTGGCCGACGTCAACGCGTACCCGGTGATCCGCTTGGGCGCGGCCAGTTGGTACGCCACCCAGGCCGTCGGGGTGCGGACCAGCCACTTGGTGTTGGCGTCGCCGTCGGTCAGCTTCTCCTTGGTCTCGGTCGGCGGGTTCTCGCCGCTGGCGGTCACCGCCGCCACCGGCTCGGCCGCCGGAATGGCGCCCGCCGGGCGGGTGCCGATCAGGCCGGTGAACCAGGCCGAGTCGACCTGGGCGCGGGCGGCGTCGGCGATGCCGACGAACCCGCCGCCGGCCTTCAGGTAGCCCTGTAGCGCCGACTCCTGGTCGCGGTTGAGCGCGGCGCCCGTCGCGGAGAGAAAGACCACGCTGCGGTACGCCGACAGCCCGGCCGCGGTGAAGACACCGGGATCCGTGGTGGCCGTGACATCGATGTCATGACCGGCACCAAGCTGTTTGATGGTGTCGACCGCGCGCGCCACCGGGTCCTGCTGCTCGGCCGCCGGGCCGTGGAACACGAGGACCGCTGTCTGCTGCGCCGCCTGCGGGGCGGCTGCCGGTCGTGGCGCGGCCGCCGCTCCCGGTGCGGCTGCCGCCGTCGATGCCGGGATCAGTGCCGTGAAGGCCGCTATCGCGGCAAGGACTCGTCGTGGTTGTCTGGTCATCCCCGTCCCCACTTTCGGTTGGGTCAGCTTCCGTGCGTGTGGGTGTGGCCCTGGAACCGGTGGATCGCCTCCTCGGCGCCCGGCGGCATGCTGCCGTCGGCGTTGCGCACCAGGAAGATCCCGGCCATGCCGCCGTCCGAGTGGTTCTGCACGTGGCAGTGGTACATCCACGCCCCCGGTCCGACGCCCTCCCCCGCCAGCACCTGGAAGCCGAACGAACTGCCCGGATTGAGGTCCTTGTTGTCGATGACCAGGCTCGGGTCGGCCGGCCCCTCCAGCATTCCGGTGCGGTTGTCCGCCCAGCGGTGGGCATGCAGGTGGAAGGTGTGGAACAGGTTGCCGTGCCCGATGGCGATCCACTCCACCCGCTGGCCCAGGTTCGCCTCGAACATGGGCGTCTCCGGTGCCATCCGGTTGTTGATCGACATGTCGTGGAACACGACGGTGAACTGCTTCTCCGGCAGGATGTCGCCCCGCCGGCGGACGATGAGCGCGCCGTACAGCCCCTTGGCCACGCCTGCGGTGCCGTGGTCGGTGCCCATGGCGTGGTCGTGGTAGTGCCAGTAGCCGGCGCTGCCCGGCATGAACCGGCGGCCCGCCGCGGCGACCATCTCCCGCGAGCGCCAGACGTACGTCCGCGTCTCGCCGGGGTTGTTGAACGAGGCGTTCAACGGGCTGCCGTCCGACTCGGTGCTGTAGTCCACCCCGTGCGGATGGATGGAGAGCCGCTGGTTCGTGGTGTTGACCAGGGTGATCTCCAGGGTGTCACCCTCGTACATCTCCAGGAGTGGACCTGGCACGGTGGCCTGGCCGGGCGCCAGGCCGTAGCCGAACAGGCCGCCGGGCAACTGCTCGGCGTAGATGGTGACCTTCTTCGTGACACCGGCGGCGGCCCGTGCGGGGCTGGGGCCGAACGCGGTGCCGATCGCGGGGGCGGCTGCCCCCAGCGCACCGGCGGCGAGCGCCCCGGTGGCGATCAGGGATCTGCGGGACAGATGACGTTGGGAGCCAACGGCATGGTCGTCCATGGGTCTCCGTTCCCGACCGGGCGAAGACGCGACGAGGACAGGGTGCAACGACCGCCGAGCACGGGGGCGGCAGCACGACTGAGGTGAGGCTCGTCGCGGACTTTGCTCGGAAGACTCAGAGCTTTCGGTGGATGTCTGCAACTTATGTAGTCCATCGACGAAAGTCCAGGTCTGGTTGCAAAAAGATTACCTTGACATTACGACGTCTTTCGATTGACATGATCCTGACCTGCCGTCGCCCATCCGACGGCGCACAGAACGACGCCGGGCCGCCTCAGCGATGAGGCGGCCCGGCGGACAGACGTACGGGAGGGATCGTCAGAGCTGACGGCGGTCGTCCGCCGGCAGGCCCGACGCCTGCGGCGGCTCCGGCGCCTGGTCGGGCTGACCGAGCTGCGCGACACGGGTCGGATCGAGGACCCGGGAGAGGAACGCACGGGTCCGCTCGTGCTTCGGGTTGCCGAGCACCTCCTGCGGCGGCCCCTGCTCGACCACCACGCCCCCGTCCATGAACACGACCCGGTCGGCGACGTCGCGGGCGAACGCCATCTCGTGCGTCACCACCATCATCGTCATGCCGTCCTCGGCCAGCTTGCGCATGACGGTGAGCACGTCGCCGACCAACTCCGGGTCGAGCGCGGAGGTCGGCTCGTCGAAGAGCATCAGCTTCGGTTCCATCGACAGCGACCGGGCGATCGCCGCCCGCTGCTGCTGCCCGCCGGAGAGTTGCGCCGGGAACGCGTCGGCCTTGTCGGTCAGCCCGACGCGGTCCAGGTTGGCCCGGGCGACGCGCTCCGCCTCGGCCCGGCCGCGCCGCAGCACCCGCCGCTGGGCGATGGTGAGGTTGTTCAGCACGGTCAGGTGCGGGAACAGGTTGAACGCCTGGAAGACCATGCCGATGCCGCGGCGCACCGCGTCGACCTCGACGTCCGGATCGGTCATCTCGACCCCGTTGACCCAGATCCGGCCGGCCGTGGGCTCCTCCAACAGGTCGACGCAGCGCAGCAGCGTCGACTTACCGGACCCGGACGGCCCGATCACGCAGACCACCTCGCCCTGGCCGACCTCGAAGTCGATGCCCTTGAGCACCTCGAGGGACCCGAAGGACTTGTGCAGGTCGCGGATCTCGACGGCCGGGCGGGGTGCAGTGCTCGTCATGCGGGTCACCGGGCCTTGGCGTAGCGGAGTTCGAGGCGGCGTACCACCTGGGACAGCGGCAGGGTGATGATCAGGTAGGCGAGACCGGCCACCAGCAGCGGGGTCGCGTTCACCCGGTCGTTGAGCATGTCCCGACCGAACTTCGTGATCTCGATGGTCTGCGCCGTCACGCCCAGCACGTAGGCCAGCGACGAGTCCTTGGTGAGCAGGATGAGTTCGTTGGTCAGCGGCGGGATCACGATCCGGAACGCCTGCGGGATGACGATCGTGCGCATGGCGGTGAAGTGCGACATGCCGAGGGTCCGGGCCGCCTCCATCTGCCCCTTCGGGACCGCCTGGATGCCGGCCCGGATGGTCTCCGCCATGTACGCCGCGGCGGTCAGGCCGAGACCGATCGCGATCGAGCCGAACACCCCGCCCGGAATCTCCCGCTCCGGAAAGGCGATCGGGATGCCGTACCCAACGAGGAAGAGCACCAGCAGCGCGGGCAGACCCCGGAAGAGCTCGATGTACGCCGTCGCCACCCAGCGGTACGGCGCGACCCGGGACAGCCGCATCAGCGCGAGGACGGTGCCGAACACGAGGCCGAAGGCGAACGCGCCAAGCGTGTACAGGACGGTGTTGCGCAGCGCGACGGTGATGATCGTCGGGAACATCGACTTGATGATGTCGACGCGGAAGAACGCGTCGGCCAACCTGTCCCAGTCCGCGGCGAAGAGCACCGCGGCGATGACGGCGATGAAGACCAGGTACTGGAGCCCGAGGGACAACCGCTCCCGCTGGCGGCGTCGCAGCTTCACGTTCGCTCGTTGCCTTCCCGGAGGTTTACCGACGCGCAGGGCACGCGGATCGCGTGCCCTGCTGGGGGGAGCTTCGATCAGGCGCTCGGCCGCTTGCCGATCCACTTCTCGTAGATCGTGTCATAGGTGCCGTCCTGCTTGGCCTTGGCCAGCGCCTCGTTGATCTTCTTGAGCAGCTCCGGGTTGCCGTCCTTCTTCACCGAGAAGCCGTACTGCTCACCGGTGTCGAACTCGGCGGCCACCTGGAACCCGCCCGGGTTCTTCTTGAGGTACTCGCTCCAGACCGGCAGGTCGTTGATGGCCGCCTCGACCTGGCCGTTGGCGACGGCCTGCTGCTCGGCGGCGAGGTCCTCGAACTCGACGAGCTTGAGACCCTTCTCCGCCTCGAACTTCTTGGCGTAGTCCCGACCGGTGGTGGCCGCCTGGACGCCGAGCTTCTTGCCCCTGAGGTCGTCGAGCGTCTTGTAGGTCTTGCCGGTCTTCACCAGCATCGCCTGGGTGGCGTCGAAGTACGGGTCGGAGAAGTTCATCACCTTCTGCCGCTCCGCGGTGATCGTCATGCCGGCGGCCGCCGCGTCGCACTTGCCGGTGTTCAGGTCCTGACCGGACTTGATCCCCTCGAACGGGGTGTCGATGATCGTCTGCTGCACGCCCAGGTCCTTGGCCACCAGGTCCATGATCTCGACGTCGAAGCCGGTCACCGTGCCGCTGGCGTCCTTGGACTGGAACGGCGGGTACGGCAGGTGGGTGCAGACGGTCAGCTTGCCCGCCTCGACCAGCTTGACCCCGCTCGCCTGGACCTCACTGTCGTCCTTCTTGGCGCATCCCGCGGTTACGGCGAGGGCGGCGACCGCCACGACGAGTCCGGCCTGCCGAACAACGCTCTGGAACCTCACTGCTGTGTCCCTCCGGTTCGGCTCGCCGGTCACCGGAAGCCAGGTTGGTGCTGAGACTTGAGACAGGCGACGGTACCTGATTCGGCGAGTCAGGCCCAGATCGCGCCGGGGTCGTTCGGCCGGTGGGGCGAGCATCGGCGGTTGGAGAATCCGACACCCGGGCAGCAACGAGGCGTCAGCCGCCGGTGCCCTCGGGCGCGCCGTCCGGAGTGAAGGCCCCGCCGTCGGGATCTGTGCTGAGGAACACGTGTTGATGGCCGTGGCCGGCATCGACGCTCACCTGGTCGAGCTGGGTCGCGGCGACCGACCAGATCGTCACGGCCTCGGCCGCCTGCCGCGCGGTGAGGTCCAACAGGGCGGCGCGTTGTGCCGCCGGCACGCTGGCCGCCAGCGCGTAGGAGTCGACGGCCAGGCCGGCCTGCTGGATCGCCCCGCGCAGCCCGCCGCGCGCCACGTTCGTGGCGGTGCTGCCCGACGGTGGGTCGGCGAACGGCTTGGCGGCTTCCCGCATGGTCTCCTGCCACCGCCGGGCCTGCGCCGGATCCGGTGCCCGCCCGGCTGCCGTGTCCGCCTTGAGGGCGGTCAGGACGGGAGCCACCTGGCCGCTGACCGTGCGGGCCGTCTCCGTCAGCTGCACGATCTGCTGCGCGTCCCGCTTCGCGTCGGCCTGTTTGATGCTCGCGATGGACGCCTCGGTGGCGTCCGGACGGCCCACCTGGTAGCCGATCAGTCCAACCACCAGGGCGGTGACCAGTGCGATCGCCCCGGTGACCGCCACGAGGCGCGTGGCCCGGCGGCGACGCACATCGGGGTTGTCGGACAGGTAGGAGGGCCGGCCGGTGCGGCGCGCCATCGCATCTCCTCACATCGATGGTCTGTGGGGCCACAGGTTAGCCGCCACACGTGACGCCCGTCGATAGGGCCGCCGGCATCGAGGTGGCGGTGACGCCGCCCAGAGCCCGACGGGCCCCGGCCGATGGCGATCGGCGGGGCCCGTCGGTGTCCGACTGTCAGGCGATGTCGAACCGGTCCAGCTCCATGACCTTGGTCCAGGCGGCCACGAAGTCGGCCACGAACTTGTCGCGGGCGTCCTGGCTGGCGTAGACCTCCGCGAGCGCGCGCAGCTGCGAGTTGGACCCGAAGATGAGGTCAACCGCGGTGGCGGTCCACTTCACCTCGTCGGTGGCCAAATCACGGATCTCGTACACGTGCTCGTCGGACTTCGACACGCTCCACCGGGTGCCCGGGGAGAGCAGGTTGGCGAAGAAGTCGTTGCTGAGCACGCCCGGCCGGTCGGTGAGGACGCCGTGCTGGCTGCCGCCGGTGTTGGCGCCCAGCGACCGCAGACCGCCGACGAGGACCGTCATCTCCGGCGCGGTCAGGTTGAGCATGTAGGCACGGTCGATGAGGAGCACCTCCGGCTGGGTCTTCTCGCCCGACCGCAGGTAGTTGCGGAAGCCGTCGGCCCGGGGCTCGAGGACCCGGAACGACTCCGTGTCGGTCTGCTCCTGGGTGGCGTCGGTGCGGCCCGGCCGGAACGGCACGGTCACCTCGACACCGGCGTCCCGCGCCGCCTTCTCGACGGCTGCCGAACCGGCCAGCACGATCAGGTCGGCGAGCGAGATCTTCGCGCCGCCGGCGGCGTTGAAGTCCCGCTGGATGCCCTCCAGGGTGGTCAGGACGGTCGCCAGCTGCTCCGGCTGGTTGACCTCCCAGCTGCGCTGCGGCTCGAGACGGATCCGCGCGCCGTTGGCGCCACCGCGCTTGTCCGTGTGGCGGAAGCTCGCGGCGGACGCCCAGGCGGTGGAGACCAGCTGAGCGGTCGTCAGACCGGAGTCCAGGACCTTCGCCTTGAGCGCGGAAACGTCGGCGTCACCCACGAGCTCGTGGTCGACGGCCGGCACCGGGTCCTGCCAGAGCTGCGGCTCGGCCACCCACGGCCCGAGGAAACGCTCGATCGGACCCATGTCGCGGTGCAACAGCTTGTACCACGCCTTGGCGAAGGCCAGCGCGAACTGGTCGGGGTTCTCCAGGAAGCGACGCGAGATCTTCTCGTACGCCGGGTCGACGCGCAGCGACAGGTCGGTCGTGAGCATCGTCGGCCGGTGCTTCTTCGCCGGGTCGAACGGGTCCGGGATGATCGCCTCGGCGTCCTTGGCGACCCACTGCTTCGCGCCACCCGGGCTGGTGGTGAGCTCCCACTCGTAGCCGAACAGGATCTCGAAGAAGCGGTTGCTCCACTGCGTGGGCACGTCGGTCCACGTCACCTCGAGACCGCTGGTGATCGTGTCGGCGCCCTTGCCGCTGCCGTGGGTGCTCAGCCAGCCCAGGCCCTGCGACTCCAGCGGGGCGCCCTCGGGCTCCGGGCCGACGTGGTTGTCGGCGACGGCGGCACCGTGGGTCTTGCCGAAGGTGTGACCACCGGCGATGAGAGCGACGGTCTCCTCGTCGTTCATGGCCATCCGGCCGAAGGTCTCGCGGATGAAGTGCGCCGCCGCGGCCGGGTCCGCGTTACCGCGCGGGCCCTCCGGGTTGACGTAGATCAGACCCATCTCGGTCGAGCCGACGCCGGCCGCCATCTCCTTCTCGGAGGCGTAGCGCTCGTCGCCCAGCCAGGTGTCCTCCGGACCCCAGAAGATCTCCTCGGGCTCCCAGACGTCCTCACGACCGAAGCCGAAGCCGAAGGTCTTGAAGCCCATCGACTCCAGGGCCACGTTGCCGGCGAGCACGAGCAGGTCGGCCCAGGAGATCTGCTGGCCGTACTTCTGCTTGACCGGCCACAGCAACCGCCGGGCCTTGTCCAGGTTGGCGTTGTCCGGCCAGCTGTTCAGCGGCGCGAAACGCTGCCCACCGTCGCCGGCTCCACCGCGGCCGTCCTCGATGCGGTACGTGCCGGCGGCGTGCCAGCTCATCCGGATCATCAGGCCGCCGTAGTGGCCGAAGTCAGCCGGCCACCACTCCTGCGAGGTGGTGAGGACCTCGGTGATGTCGCGCTTGAGGGCCTCGACGTCGAGCTTGGCGAACTCCTTGGCGTAGCTGAAGTTCTCCCCCAGCGGGTTGCCCTTGGACGAGTGGGCGTGCAACACCGAGAGGTCGAGCTGGTTGGGCCACCAGTCCCGGTTGGTGCGCGGACGACCGCCGGTCTTCGGAGTCGGCGAGTCGATCGCCGGGTTCTCGCTCTCGCTGCCGTGCGCGGTCACCGAGTCGTGCGCGACCGGGCAACCCGCGGCTGCCTTCTGGTCCACGCCCTGCGCACTGGTGGGGCCGTTGTCCTGGGTGTCGCTCATGTACTTCCTTCCGAGCTTGCGGATCTCTGGGGCATGCGTTCGGTCGCGCAGTCGGGACAGATGCCCCAGTAGACGACCTCCGCCTCGTCGATCACGAAACCGTGGTCGACCGAGGCGGTGAGACAGGGGGCGTGACCGACGGCGCACTCGACGTCGGCGATCGCGCCGCAGGAGCGGCACACGACATGGTGGTGGTTGTCCGCGACCCGGGACTCGTAGCGGGCGGTCGCGCCGGCCGGCTGGATGCGCCGCACCAGACCAGCGTCGGTGAGCACGCGCAGCACGTCGTACACCGCTTGGTGGGAGACCGTGGGATGATCCGCCCGAACCAGCGCGATCACCGCGTCCGTGCCGATGTGCGGGTGATCGCGCAACGCCGCGAGCACCGCCAGTCGGGGCCGGGTGACGCGCAGCGAGGCGGCCCGCAGTTGCGCCTCGAAGTCGACCATCACCCGGCGACACTAGCCCACTATTCTGGAACCAATCAAGTTTCCGCCGGTTTCCGCGCCGCCGTGTCGACCGATTTCCGCCGCGCTGCGCGGCGAGAGTAAAAATAGTCCGGGCGGCCGTGTCGAGAACCGCCGACCGGCTCCGTCCCCGGGGTGCACGTGGCCACGAACGGCCGTACCCGCACCCGCACCGAGGAGAACACGATGGCGAAGTACCTGCTGCTCAAGCACTACCGCGGCGGCCCGACCGCGGTCAACGACGTACCCATGGACCAGTGGACGCCGGAGGAGATCACGGCGCACGTGACGTACATGCGGGACTTCGCGGCACGGCTCGAGCAGACCGGCGAGTTCGTCGACGGCCAGGCCCTCGCCCCCGAGGGCGCCTGGGTTCGCTACGACGGCGAGGGTCGCCCGCCGGTCACCGACGGCCCCTTCGCCGAGACCAAGGACCTCATCGCCGGCTGGATGACGATCGACGTCGACAGCTACGAACGCGCCGTCGAGCTTGCCGGGGAGCTGTCCGCCGCCCCCGGCAAGGACGGCAGGCCGATCCACGAGTGGCTCGAGCTGCGCCCGTTCCTGACCGAGCCGCCCACCATCACGGAGTGAACGAGGCGCTGATCCGGAGCCTCACGCCGAGCGTGCTCGGGGTCCTCGTCCGCCGCGGAGCCGACTTCGCGGCGGCCGAGGACGCCGTCCAGGACGCGCTGGTGGAGGCGGTCCGCGTCTGGGCGGTCGAGCCGCCACGGGACCCGAAGGGCTGGTTGGTCACCGTGGCCTGGCGCCGGTTCCTCGACGCGACCCGGGCGGACGCGGCCCGCCGTCGGCGTGAGGACCTCGTCGACGAGGAGCCCCCACCCGGGCCCACCCCGGCGGTGGACGACACGCTCCAGCTCTACTTCCTGTGCGCCCACCCGTCGCTGACCCCGGCGTCCGCGGTCGCGCTCACGCTGCGCGCCGTGGGCGGGCTGACCACCCGCCAGATCGCCCAGGCCTACCTGGTGCCGGAGGCGACCATGGCGCAGCGCATCAGCCGGGCCAAACGCACCGTCTCCGGGGTGCGCTTCGACCAGCCCGGCGACGTCGCCACGGTGCTGCGCGTCCTCTACCTGGTCTTCAACGAGGGCTACTCCGGCGACGTCGACCTCGCCGCCGAGGCGATCCGGCTCACCCGGCAGCTCGCGGCCGCCATCGATCACCCCGAGGTGGCGGGGCTGCTCGCCCTCATGCTGCTGCACCACGCCCGCCGCGCCGCCCGGACGGGACCCGACGGCAACCTGGTGCCGCTGGCCGAGCAGGACCGCGGCCGATGGAACACCGCGTCGATCGCCGAGGGCGTCGAGATCCTCCAGGCGGCACTCGCCCGCGACCGACTGGGCGAGTTCCAGGCCCAGGCCGCCATCGCGGCCCTGCACGCCGACGCGCCCACCGCCGAGGAGACCGACTGGGTGCAGATCGTCGAGTGGTACGACGAACTCGCGCGGCTGACCGACAGCCCGATCGTCCGGCTCAATCGCGCGGTGGCCGTCGGTGAGGCCGACGGCCCGCGCGCCGGTCTCGCGGCGCTCGCGGCGCTGGACGACGCGCTGCCCCGGTTCACGGCGGTCGCCGCGTACCTGCACGAGCGCGACGGCAGTGTGGCGACGGCCGCCCGGCTGTACGCCGAGGCGGCCCGGAAGGCGTCCAACCTGCCCGAGCGCGACCACCTGACCCGCCAGGCCGCCCGGCTCAACGCCCGCCGGGGCTGACCGGGTGCCCGGCCGGCTCGGCACCCGTCGACCGCCGGACCGATTGGGGTCCGGAAAGTCTCCGGAAGTTTCCGAACACCGCTTCCGGCAGCCTCTTCGGTCAGTGCCACTCAGCCACGGGAACCAGGGCTTCTGATCGATTACTGACCTGGTTAGACATCGGTCCGCAGCAGACCTTCGGTCACCACGAGGTTGCGGCTGTGTTTCCGAAAATTGTTGACAAGTCGACGGCCTGGTTAATACGGTCGCCATCGACGGGGCTCAATCGCCGTCAGCACAGTCACCGCGACCCACTCCTCCGGTCGTCGCGAAGAACGACCGGCACCACCACGCGGTACGACGCGGAGGGCCGTCCCAGGCCACCGACACACCCCGCGGGCCGTACCGCACTGCTGGCCCCCGCCAGCCGTCACCAGGAGGCACAGTTACATGACCGACACCAGCCACACCACACCGAGAAGGCGCGGCCGCATGCGGCTGCTTCTCGGCGCCGCATGCTCCGTCGTCCTGGCCGTCACCGGCACGATGACGGCCACCAACGCGTACGCCGAGGCCGACCGGACCCTCACCTCGAGCCTCACCGGCACCCACAACGGGTACTACTTCTCGTTCTGGAAGGACAGCGGCAACGCCAGCATGACGCTGCGCGCCGACGGCCGATACTCCAGCAGTTGGGACCGGAGCACCAACAACTGGGTCGGCGGCAAGGGTTGGGCCACCGGCAACCGACGGACGGTCAGCTACTCGGGCACCTACAACCCGGGCAACAACAACACCTACCTCGCCCTGTACGGATGGACGCGCAACCCGCTCATCGAGTACTACGTGGTGGAGAACTTCGGCAGCTACAACCCGAGCAGCGGCGCCACCCGGATGGGCACGGTCACCACTGACGGCGGCACGTACGACATCCTTCGCAGCCAGCGGGTCAACGCCCCGTCGATCGACGGCAACCAGACGTTCTACCAGTTCTGGAGCGTCCGCCAGCAGAAGCGTTCGAGTGGCACCATCACCACCGCCAACCACTTCGACGCCTGGGCCCGCGCCGGCCTGAACCTCGGCACCAACCACAGCTACCAGGTCATGGCCACCGAGGGCTACCAGAGCAGCGGCAGCTCCGACATCACCGTCCGGGAGGGCGGGGGCAGCAACCCGACCTCGGGACCCACCACCGGCAACCCGGGGACCGGCAACTGCAACGCGACGATCTCCGCCGGTCAGCAGTGGGGTGACCGGTTCAACCTCAACGTCGCGGTCAGCGGCACCAACAACTGGGTCGTCAGCCTCGGCCTGGGCGGCGGCCAGAGCATCCAGAACAGCTGGAACGCCTCGGTCAGCGGCACCAGCGGCACCGTCACCGCGACACCGAACGGCAACGGCAACAACTTCGGGATAACGGTCATGGCCAACGGCAACTGGAACTGGCCGACGGTCACCTGCCGTACCAGTTGAGCCTGCTCAGCGTCTGACAGCACACCACTGGCGTGGCGGCTCCGGCCGCCACGCCAGTCCGCGTCCTGGTACCACGTGGGGCCGGGCGGCGGGATCGATGGCCGTCGTCGGTCAGCCCTGCGGCGCCGTGGTGCCGCCGGCTGCCGACTCCCCCACCGTCGGTCCCTCGGACGGGTCCTCCCCGGCTTCCCCGGACGGGTCCTCCGTCGGCCCCTGCGTCGACTCTTCCGCCGGCCCGCCGGTCGACTCCTCCGTCGGCTTGCCCGTCGACTCCTTCGTCGGTGCCGCCGTCGGTCCGTCCGTCGGATCCGCCGTCGGTTCCGCGTCGGCGCTCTCGGACGTGGCGGGGGTGGAGGCATCCGCCCCGCTGTCGGCTGGCGGTGCGGACTGCCCTGCCGGCCCCGCGCCGGCGGGACGGGAGGCCGTCGGGGTCGGAGATCCGGAGGCGCGAACCGGCACGCCGGCGGAACTGTTCGTGGCCGGTTGGCCACCGCCGCCACCGGGGCCGGGGTCTCCCTGCGGCGCCACCGAGCGCGGCACCGCGGGAGGCGTCGAGGGTCGCCCGGTCGGGCCGGACGTCATCCCGGTGGGATCGGCGAGCACCAGTACGGCAGCCCCGGCGGCCAACGCGCCGAACAGCACCGCGAGCGTCCGAGGTCCAGGGCCGGTCGCCCGACTCGGCGCGGCACCGACACCGGGCCGCCGCACGGCCGGGTGTGCCACACCGGCCTGGATCGCCGTCACCTCGGTGGCGGCCCGGAGCACCTCCGCGGAGGCGCCCGCGAAGGGCTGCGCCGCGATGGCCAGGTCCGCCGCCGACGGGAATCGGCGGGAGGGGTCCTTGGCCATCGCGGTGGCCACCAACCGCCGGACCGCCGCCGGGATGCCGTCGGGCAGCGGCGCGGGTTCCTCCTCCAGGTGCCGCAGTGCCACCGCGACGGCGTTCTCGCCCTGGTGCGGGGGCCGACCGGCGAGGCAGTGGTAGGCGACCGCCCCCAGCGCGTAGATGTCGATCGCCGGCGTCGTCTCGTTCTTCGAGACCTGCTCCGGTGCCATGTACAGGGCGGTGCCGACGACCTGGTTCGTCCCGGTCAGGCTCGCCGCCTCCGAGGTCACGGCAACCCCGAAATCAACGAGTACGACGTGCCCGTCCGGCTCAATGATCAGGTTGTTGGGTTTGACGTCACGATGGACGACCCCGGCGTCATGGGCGGCCTGGAGGGCACGGGCGGTCTGCGCGACGATCGACATCGTCTCGGCCACGTCCAGCCGGCCGACCTCGGCGATCCGCTCCGACAGGGGTTGCCCCTGCACACACTCCATCACGATGTAGGCGAGGACCGGCTCTCCGGACCGGGACACCTCGCCGTAGTCGTAGACCTGGGCGACACCGGGGTGACGCAGGGCCGCCATCGCGCGCGCCTCGCGGCGGAACCGCTCGCCGAAGCCGGCGTCGCTGACCAACCGGGCCTGCAGCATCTTGACCGCCACACAGCGGTCCAGGGTTTCGTCGACGGCCCGCCAGACGTCCCCCATACCGCCGCTGGCGATGCTTTCGACCAGGCGGTAACGGTCTCCGACGAGTTGCCCCATATCCGGCATGAGACCTCCGGTACCCCGGATCCGCCGATCCCAAGCACCCGATCGCCGACGCCGGCCCCGTCGCGGCGCGACGGGGCCGGGTCGCCCGGTTTCGAGCGGTCAGCTGTTCAGGCTGTTGAGCAGGGCGGTTGCCATGCCCTGTTCACCTCGGGCGTTCGGGTGGAAGGGGGCGGCCGAGTTCTGTGGCACCAGCCCCTCGATCCACCGGGTGCCGCTGCTCTTGCACGCGTCGCGCCCGATGGACGGGGCGTAGACGTCGGCGTAGGTGGCGCCGTTGGCGGTCGCCGTGCTCGCCAGCATCGCGTTCAGCGACTTCTCGACGCCGCGCAGGTACGGCACGTCCTGGTAGGCGATCGGAACGACCGGCCAGCAGCCGTAACCGCTGTCCGGCAGAATCGCCGGGTACCCGAGGACCACGACCCGCGCGTTCGGCGCGGCCTGCCGGACCGCCTGCAACACGGCCGTCACCTTCGGCGTGGCGGCGGTGATCCGTGCCTGCAACTGGTCGACGCCTCCGGCGGTGTAGCGGTTTTTGCACGGTGACCCGAGGGGGCTGCTGAGGCTCGCCTCCGCGCATTCGCCGATGATGCCGGAGAAGCCGATGTCGTTGCCGCCGATCTGCACCGTCACCAGGGCCGTGGTGGAGGTGACCGCGCTGAGCTGCGGTGGCAGCGTGCCGCCCAACGCGCCGCTGCCCCCGTAGAGGATGTCGTCGGTGGTGGCGCCGGAGCAGCTCACGTCGGCGACCGACGACGAGCCCGCGGCGGCGGCCACCAGTGACGGGTAGTTGCGGTTGGAGCGCAGACAGTTCAGGTCGACCTGGGTGGGGATGAGCGGACCTGAGGTGTACGAGTCGCCGAGCGCGACGTACCGGCCGGCGGGGACGGCGGCGCTGGCGGGTGTGGCGACGGTGAGCAGCACGCCGGCGGCGGCCAGGGTGAGTGCGGCCAGCCGGGTGGCTGCCCGCAGGCGGGGCAGGCGGGGACGGGTCATGACGCCTCCCAGAGGGATCACGGGGGTGGTGGTGCCGAGATCCTGTCGCCGACGACGACGAACGTCAATATTGATGACCCTCATTAATTGACGTTCCGAGGTGTGGGATGGCGCGGTGGTGCTCAGACCAGGGGCGCGTACCACTGGGCGCCGGTGACCCGGATCCGCCGGGCGGGGTCGCGATCCCACTCGACCCGCATGCCGTGCCTGCGCAGCACCGGGAACACGATGTCGTCCAGCAGGTGATCCAGGTCGGCCCGGTAGCTGGCCTGCTGCTCGGCCTCCGGCAGCTCGGCGAAGGCGGCCTCGTCGAAGCCGACAGTCGGGTAGGCGCCGTAGCCGAGGTAGACCTCCCCGTCCTCGCTGGCGACCAACCACCCGGTGTCCTGCTGGTGGTAGAAGAGATAGCCGTGCCAGTGCCGGGACTCGTCACACTCGTCATCGATCTCGGCGCTCGCGCAGCTGCCACAACAGCCGAAGTCCTCCCGGGCAACCACACCCAACTCGTTGAGCTCGGCGAAGGCGCGGGTGAGATTGCCGCGCACCTCACCCCACCCCCGCTGCTGCTCCTGCCGAGCAGCCAACGCCTTCGTGTACGCCGCGGCGAGCTCCTCGCCGGTAGCGCCGCAACGCTCGTCCTCGTCGTCGAAGACGTGGACGAACTCGTCGGCGTCGGTCACCCCCCGAACGATCCAGGCCCAGAGCGCGTCCTCGATCGCGGTGCGCCCCGGCTCGGGGATCCGATCGGTCAGGAACCGGGCGCCCTCGGGGCGGTCGTTGTGTGTCCATCCAGTCACGACGACGATCGTCACACGGGCCTACGACGTTCCCGCGACGGTGGCTACTGCCCGGCCGGCACCTGGTCCCTGACGTCGTCGTAGCCGGCCTTCCCCGGTGCCGCAGCCGGCGCGTAGATCACGCGCAGCACGCCCGTCGGAAACGCCTCGGTCGCCACCACCCGCAGGTGGTACGCCGTGTCACCCTCGTCGAACAGCTTGCGGCCCTTCCGCGCCGCCACCGGATGCACCAGCAGGCGCAGCTCGTCGACGAGCCCCGCGGCCAGCAGCTGCTGCACGACGGAGATGGACCCGGGGACGAGGATGCCGCGTACCCCGTCATCGGCCTTGAGCGACGTGACGGCACCAACGAGGTCACCGGCGATCAGCTCGGAGTTGCGCCAGGAGAACTCCAGCGGTTGGCGCGACACGACGACCTTGCGCACGTCCCCGAGTTGCTTGGCGAACGGTGCGTCCTCCCCGCCCGCGGCCTCACGCTCGGGCCAGGCGCCGGCGAAGCTGTCGTAGGTCTCCCGGCCGATCAGCAGCACGTCGGCGGTCTCGTAGTCCTCGGTGACGGCGCGGCCCATGTTCTCGTCGAAGTACGGGAAGTGCCAGTCGGGGTCGATCTCGGCCACCCCGTCGGCCGAGATGAACAGTGTGGAGATGACCTTTGCCATCGCGGAAAACCCTTCAGCTCAGGTGATGTCGCAGGTAGACCGGCGCATCATCCCAAACTCTCCCGTCAGCGTCCGCCCCTCATGAAGACTTCGGCGTTTCGCGCCCGTGCCGGCGGACGGGGTGGGCGGGCTCGGCGTTTCGCCGAGCCCGCCCGGGATCAGGAGTGTCAGCGCTGGAGGGTGAGCAGACCCGGCCGGTACGGCAGGAGGCCGTAGTCGACGCCGTCGGAGCTGGGGGAACGACCCTGGTAGAGCAACTGGAGGTTGCAGGCGTCGACCGTCATCGTCTGGTCGGCGTTGGTGCGCAGCAGCTCACCGTGGCTGATGTCGTTGGTCCAGGTGGCACCACTGTTGACCTTGCCGGCGAACGGGTTGCTCTGCGTCGCGGCCTGCGGCGTCCACGTACCGTTGAGGCTGGTCGCCGTGAACGAGCGGAAGTAGCGGCCGGTCGAGCCGATCGCCTCGACGATCATGAGGTACTTGTTCAGACCCTTCAGCTTGTAGACCTGCGGAGCCTCGAACAGGTTGTTCTGTGTGTCACTCATGATGGTCGTGTAACTGCTGCCGAAGTTGCCGGGGAAGTTCCCGATCGGCATGCTGGCCCGGTAGATCTTGCCGTTGTCGCCGGCGAAGAACAGGTACATGTTCGTGTCGTCGGCGATGAGCGCCTGGTCGATCGGCCCCGTGCCCGAACCGGTGATGCTCCCGGTGAACAGCGTCTGCGGCGCCGACCAGCCGTTCGGGTTGGTCGGGTTGGTCGAGGTCCGGTACGAGAACGCCGGTCCACCCCACTGGTAGGCGAGCACCCAGATGTTCTTCGGCGCGAAGTAGAACAACGACGGCGCGACGGTCCCCGAGTTCATCCCGGTCTGGGTGGCCGAGGCCATCTGCGAGTAGTTGTTGAAGAGGCTGAAGTTCATCGAACCCCAGCGGTCCCCGAAGTCGTGCGTGGTGGCGTAGACCAACTGCTGACCGTTGTAGGGCGCGACGGTGAAGTCCTTGAGCGACACCCAACCCGACTTCGGAGTCGCCAACACGCCACTCGACGACCAGCGGTACGTCGAGGGAAGGTCGCACGGGGTGGGCGGCGGGGTCGTCGGAGGCGGCGTCGTGGGTGGCGGAGTGGTCGGCGGCGGGCTCGTCGGGGGCGGGCTCGTCGGGGGCGGGCTCGTCGGCGGCGGGGTCGTCGGCGGCGTGCCATCACCGCACGTCACGCCGTTCAGGGCGAAGCTTGTCGGCGCGGGGTTGCTGCCCGTCCACGATCCGTTGAAACCGAACGACACCGTGGCGTTGGTGCCGATCGAGCCGTTGTAGCTCACGTTCCTCGCGGTGACCGCGGAGCCGCTCTGCGTCAGCGACGTGTTCCACGACTGAGTGACGGTCTGCCCGGCCGCGTACGACCACGTCAACGTCCAACTTGTCACCGGATCACCCAGGTTGGTGATCGCCACGTTGGCGCCGAAGCCGCCCTGCCACTGCGACGAGACGGCGTAGTTCACCGAGCAGCCGGCCGCTGCGGCACCGGCCGGCAGCGCCGCGACAACCGTCGCCGACACGAGCAGGGCAACGCCGGCCGACGCCAGACCGACATTGGTGAATCTGGATCTGGTCATAGAGCACCTTCCTGAGGGGACGGCGGCCATGCATTGGCGGCGGTCGCTGGCGCGGTCGCGTTTGTGAGCGTTAACAGGCCGCGACAGGTATGTTACGGGAGCGCTCCCATACCCTCAACCTTGAACTCACAACCTTCGATCCCCGGTGCCGTCCGGCGGATCACGAGTACCTGAGGTGCGTCGTCATGCCGGCGTCGGCGTGCGCCAGGTTGTGGCAGTGGTTGGCCCATACCCGCGGGTTGTCAGCCCGGAACGCCACCTCCCACACCTCCCCCGGCCGGACGTCGAACGAGTCCCGCCACAGCAGACTGCCGGCCGCCGGCCGCGCCGCCCAGCCAACCGGCGGTCACGAGGACCGCGAGCACGAGATCGACCGCGAGCAGCGAGCCGGTGGTCATGCCGGCTCTCCGCTGCGGACGACGGCGCCGGTGGAGTCGGCCGACTCAGGGTCGGACAGCTTCCGTGCCCCCTGGAGGACGGCGACCACGACGTGTACCGCGATGATCCCGTTGAGGGCGTGCAGCCCAGCGATGATCGGGCCGAGCGGGGTGCTGACGCCCGCGGCGTCGGTGGCCGCGTTGGCGATCATGGCGAGGAGCGCCTGCACGACGACCAGACCGATCGGCAGAAGCGCCAACCCGATGAGCCGGCCCGACGCCCTGGCCAGTGCCGCGCACAGCGCGGTGAGCAGGGTGAGGGCCGGGATGACCGCCATGCCGTTGACGCTGTGCAGAACGTACGCGTCGTCGCCCCCGGGTCTGGCGAACCCGCCCACGGCGGCGAAGAGGAACTGCAGGACGAAGGAGACGAGCAACAGGGCGCTGCTGATGACGAATGCCTTACGCATGGTGGTCTCCCAGAGGGTGCGTCGAGGTCAGTGCCTGGGCGATGTGCTCGGTGGCGGTGATCGCCCCGAACGCGACAAGCCGCACGAGGTCGGCGTCGGCGGGATGGGAGAGCCGCCAGAGAGCGACGTCACCGACGCTTATCGCGCTGGGCGCGAACGCCGCCAGCAGGGCGATCCGCGTACCGACGCGGTCGGCACCCGGTACGTCCCGGACCAGGTCGACGGCCCAGTCCGCGGGCCGGGCCGGGAACCGCCCGTCCTCCCACCGCACGGTGGCCGTGACGGTCTGGCGTGCCACGTCGCCCAGCAGGTCCCCGCCGCGCCCGGCGGCGTCCGTCAGGGCCGCATACGCGACGCCGACCGGGCTGTCCCCCGCCCAACCGGGTGACGCCGTCGTGCCGGCGTCCAGGAGCGCGAGACTTCGGCCGGGTTCCTTCGGTTCCCGGGCCGCCCTGGCGGCGAGCCAGCCGCCGACCGACCGCACCACTGGGGAGCGTTGCAGTCCGCCGGGGAGCAGGTCGGGTTCGAGCAACGCGGACACGATCCGGTTGATGACGTGGAAGGCGAGCAGGGTGCCGGTGATCTCCGGGCGGTACGGGCTGGTCCAGCCGGTGGCCCTGGGGCTGCGGCTCGCCCGCGCCCAACCGACGAGCTCGGCATGCCGTGCCCCGGTCGGTGTCCCGTCCCGGACGACGGCCTCGGCGAGCTTCGGCTCGCCCAGCGCGTGCAGCAGCATCGCATGGGCGTCGACACAGAACTGACAGCGGTTGGCTTGGGACACCGCCGCCGCGACGAGTTCGCGCTCGACCCGGGACGCGTCCCCGGCGAGCAGGGCCTCGCGCATCAGTGCCCAGGTCGCGGCCAGCACCTCCGGCACGGCGGCGAGCACCTGGAAGGTGGGCAGTGGCCCGACGAAGTCGTCCGACATCTGCCGGTAGACCTCCGCGGTCCGGCCGGTCGCGGCCGAGGCTTTCACTGGGGTGGTGAAGCGGTATGTCATGGACTTGATGCTGGTGCCGGCGAGCTGGGAAAACGTCGTGCCGTCGCAGACACTTGACCGGGCGGCGCTACCGCGTCCGCGGTACGTCCGGTTACCGCGGTCGGTGGATGCCCCACCCGGACAACCCGTTCTACAGTTCGACAATGCGTCGCGACCTGCCGTACGCCCTCGGTGGCCTGGTCCTCGGTGCCCTCCTGCTCGGCAACGCCGCGCTCACCCCGGACGCCACGGTCGGGGCGCTCGATGTCGCCCTGGTGGTGGCCATGGCGGTAGCCGTGGCGGCGTGCCGGCGGTATCCGGTGGTGGCGCTGGGCGTCGTCACCGCCGCCATGCTGGCCGTCCACATCCGGGTGCGTCCGGGGGTCTCCGCCGCGTTCCCCGTGCTCGGCGCGGTGTACGTCGCCGGCTGGCGGGGGCACCGACTGGCCGCCGCCACCGCCAGTTTCGCCTTCCTCGGTGGGTTCCTCGCCCGGGACATCTGGTCGAGGCCGACCACCGGTCCCGCCCGGCTGATCGTCGATTGGACGGCCCTGATGCTTGGCTGGTTCGTGGCGGCCAACATCGCGGGGCTCGTGGCGCGGCAGCGCCGGGCGTACCTGGAGCAGGTCGAGCAGCGGGCGATCGAGGCCGAACGCACCCGCGAGGAGATGGCGTTGCGCCGCGCCGGGGAGGAGCGCCTGCGTATCGCCCGCGACCTGCACGACTCCCTGACCCACAGCATCTCGGTGATCAAGGTGCAGGCCGGGATCGCCGTGCACCTCGCCCGCAAACACGGCGAGCAGCCGTCGGCCACCCTGCTGGCGATCCAGGAGGCCAGCGGCGCCGCGATGCGGGAGCTGCGCACCACGCTTCACGTCCTGCGTTCACCCGCCGACGAGGACCGCGTGGGGCTGGCCCGGGTCGACGAGCTGGCCGAGCGGACCAGGGCGGCTGGCGTGCCGGTGCGGGTGGACGTCGCCGGTCAGCCCCGGGAGCTGCCCGACGAGGTCGACCAGGCCGGCTATCGGGTCATCCAGGAGGCGCTGACCAACGTGGCCCGCCACGCCGGCCCCGCCACCGCGCACGTCCACGTCGAGTACGCCCCGGCGCAGCTCACCATCTCGGTCGCCGACGACGGCCGGGCAGCACCGGCTCACCCGGTGACACCCGGCGTGGGGCTGCGTGGCATGCGGGAAAGGGTGAGCGGGCTGGGCGGCACCCTGCGTGCCGCCGCCGACGATGACGGTTTCACGGTACGGGCCACGTTCCCGCTGGAGCCCGCGTGATCCGGGTCCTGCTCGCCGACGATCAGGCGCTGATGCGCGCCGGCTTCCGCGCTCTGCTCGACGCGGAGGACGACCTGGAGCTCGTCGGCGAGGCCAGCGACGGTGCCGCCGCCGTCCACCTGTCGCGGCGTCTGCGCCCGGACGTGGTGCTCATGGACGTGCAGATGCCAGGGCTCGACGGTATCGAAGCCACCCGCCGCATCGCCGCCGACCCGGACCTCGCCGCGGTCCACGTCCTCATCGTCACCAATTACGGGCTCGACTCCTACGTCTTCGCCGCCCTGCGCGCGGGTGCCAGCGGTTTCCTGCTCAAGGACGCGGACCCCGCCGACCTGCTACAGGCCATCGCCGTCGTGGCCCGCGGCGACGCACTGCTCGGGCCGGCCGTCACGCGGACGCTGATCAGCGAGTTCGTGTCCGGCCCACCGCCGGCCGAGCCGGCGGCGGGGCGGGACGTGCTCACCCCTCGCGAGCGGGAGATCGTCGAGCTGGTCGCGGGCGGGCTGACCAACGACGAGATCGCCGCGCGGATGGTGATCAGCCCGTTGACCGCCAAGACACATGTGAATCGGGCGATGGCGAAGCTGCACTGCCGTGACCGCGCCCAACTTGTCGTGTGGGCGTACGAGTCGGGGCTTGTCACGCCGCGTCGTCGATGATCGTCAACGCGCTTCGAGGGCACCCGAAGGCACACGGGGTGGGGCCGACGCACTAGCATTGCCGCCGACCGACGACGGCTCTGCTGAAACGAGGCGACATGCGTTGGCTCCGGCGGTTGCTGGGCGGAAGGCGCGTCCAGCTCGATCCGGCACGACAGCAGGCGCTGCTCCGCGACGTGCAGCACCGGTACGGCCCCCACGCGCGGATCCGGTTCACCGAGCAGGTCGAGGCGCTCACCGCGACGCTGGACAGCGACGACGGCCTGGTGGTGGCAGCCCAGATCGTGGGTCAGGTCGCCGACGAGGCGCATGTGGACCTGCAGTCCCAGGCACAGGAGATCCACCGACGAACGGGCCGGCGGCTGCTAGTGCACCGCCGCAACTACCGGCCGCTGTGGAAGGAGGCCGGTCCCGCGCTGCGCTGGCCGCTGTTCGCACTGCCGTCCGGCTTCCACCCGTACGCGCAGGTGGCCGCCGCTGTCACGGTGGTCGGCAGTCGGGCGCCCCGGCTCGACCGGGTGACCGACCCGAACCCGCTGCTGACCCGGGTGTTCGAGGTGCTCGACCTGACCACCGCCGGCTGGGAGTACGGCCGGGTGCGGGTGGACACCGACGCCGCCGCCCTGGCCGATGGGCTGATCTCCAGTGCCGGGCAGGTCCTCGTGGCCATGGACGACCCGCCGCGACTGCCGCCCGCCGTCCGTGAGCTGATGCGCCGCAACAACACGGTCGCCGTGCACGATCCGGCCGGGCCACGGGCCGTCGGCGGCATCAACCTGGGCGCGCGGATGCGGGAGGAGTTCCTGGTCTGAACACCCCCGGGCGTTACGTGACCTGCCAGCGAGTCCGTTCGCGTACGGCCCGTTGCCCACGGGGTATCGGGCCGGAGACGGTGGGGATTCCGCACCGACGGAATCCCCACCCACCGCGTTAGCCGCCGACCCGGTACGCCCGGAGCACCGTCTGCTCCACCGCGTTGCCGTCCGCGTCGGCGGCGTTCGCCCGCAGCGACACGTGACCGGCACGGCGGTGTGGCACCAGCGCCAGCCAGCCTTCACCGTCCCGGCTGACCGGCACCGCGTGCCAGCTCCGGCCGTCGTCGTACGAGGCGGCGACAGTCACCGTCACCACCGGCCGCCCGGCCACCCCGCCCTGCCGGTGCACCGACATCCGCACCGGTCGGCGGTCACCGACCGACACGGTGTTGCGCAGGTCGACAGGTGCGTCGAGGAGCATTCCCAGCAGCGGCAGTGGCTGCCGGCCCGATACCGTGGCGGACCGGAAGGTCCACGACCCGCTGACCGTCGTGCTCGACCGCCAGGTCGGCGAGTGGTGCGTCGCCGAGGCGGTGAGCCGGTACGTCGCCGCTGCGGCCGGTACGGCGAACTGCCCCCGGCCGGGCTCGGCGACGGTGCCGAGAAGCTGCCCGTTCCGGTACAGGCTGGTGCTGCCCGTGGTGCCGTCATCGAACGCGTCAACGGGTCTCGGATGGCCGCTGGAGTCGCTGAACATCGGCAACATCACGTCGACAACGTCCCCCTGTCGGCTCACCCACGGCTTGCCGACGTTGTCCACGGTCGGCCCGGTCAACGCCGGCCCCAACACCGCCTTATCCCAACTGGTCGCCGGGTTGGCTCCCGGCCGCAGCCTCAGCTCCGTCCTCGCCACCGCCGGGAAGATGTCGTTTCCGAGCGAGATTCGCCAACTGCCCGGCGTGTAGTACTCGGTACGTCGCAGTGGCGCGAACACCGGGCTCGACGCAAACAACCCGTGGTACTCGTCGCCAAGCCGGAGACTCGCGCGGACCTGCCGTACCCCCTCGCCCGCGTCGTGGTAGCTGGTCGGGACGGCGGCCAGTTCCCCGGTCGTCGGCCGGTACGCCAGGTCCGCCGGGATCCCGCCCCGAACCTGGTAGCCAAGCTGGTAGCGGTATGGACTGACCGCCTGCCCGGTCACGGTCGCGGTGAGTGTCCCCGCACCGGCGAGTTCGACGAATCGGTCGATCCCCGGGTATCCGGGTCCCGAGCTGATGGTCGGCAGGGCGAGTGGCTCGCCCGCCCAACCGAACTGCCCGGTCGCCAGCAACACCATCCGGGCGCCCCGCTGCTGGAGCTGGCGTACCACCGGGGCCAGCGCGAACGGTTCCGCCTCGTCATTAGCTGAGGTGAGCACGGCGAGCGCGTCTGCCACGTCCACGTCGGGCAGTTCGCCGGTCGGACCGACCACGAGCCGGACGACCGGAAGTCGCGCGGTCCCCTCGAAGGGTGGTGTCGGCCCGGGCTTCCAGAGCCAGCCGACCCGAACCGGGAACCGTTCCGGTGCGGTCGCCGACAGTTGCAGCATCGGCCGTTCCAGAACCGCCATGTCGGTGAGGCTGAACTCCTCCGCGCTCACCCCGGGTGCGCTGCCCACCAGCACCTCGCCGAAGCCCGGTTCGACGATGTTCCCCATGCCGGTGTTGGTCGGGTCGCCGGACCACCGCCCGCCGATGACGATCTCGCGCAGCCCCTCGGTCGCGGCCGGCTGGTCGGCCACGCCCAGCGGTACCGCCCGGGCCCACCGGGCGTCCAGGGTCACCGTGGTGTCGTCGGCAAGCGTCAGACCCGGATAACCGAGTACGGCGGTCCGGAGCCCGCCGTTCGGCGGTGGCGGCAGATCGACGCTGGACAGCAGGGCGTACCGCCCGGCGGGCACCGACACCGAACCCGATCCCGACACGAAGTCCCGGAAACCGGCGTTCTGGGCGTCGATGCCGACGACCATCGTGGTGCCGCTGTCGCTGGGCCGGCCCTGCTGGTCCAGCAGTCGGACGGTGACCTCGTGCGTCTCGGTGGCCTGCCGCACCCCGACCGGGGTGCGGACGCTTGTCTCACCGGCGGTGGCGACCACGACCCCGCCGTACGTCCCGGCCCGCTGCCGCCCGGCGATCCGCACCGGGACGGCGGCGCTGCCCCGGGCCGGCACGGTGAGGGTCGTCGCGCCGAGCGTGGCCAGCTGCGGCGGGGCCGGCTGGCCGGCGGTGTCGGCCAGGCTCAGCGCCAGCCGCAGCGTGACAGGCGTCGACCCGTCGTTGCGGTAGGTCAGTTGCCGGGTGCCGCCCGGCGCCCCCCAGGGCAGATCCATGGCGAGGGACGCCACCTCGGCCCGCACCGGCTGGGTGACAGCCCGGGCCACGTCGATCCGACCGGCGCCGACGTCGAAGACCCGGGACTCCCGGGCCGGCGCGGCGGCGCCGACCAGGGCCGCCTTGAGCTGCGCACCGGTCCACTCGGGGTGCCGCTGCGCGAGGATCGCCGCCGCCCCGGCGACGTGCGGTGCGGCCATCGAGGTGCCGGAGAGCGGCACGTGGTCGGGGTGGCCGGCGATCCCCGGGTACGCCCCGGTCGCCCGGGCGGCCAGGATCGCCTCCCCCGGCGCGGCCAGCTCGGGTTTCGGTGCCCCGTCCCAGACCCGGGGTCCCCGGCTGGAGAACTCACTGATCCGATCGGCGGGGTCCACACTGGAGACCGCGAGGGCGGCGTTGGCGCTGGCCGGAGCCGACACCGGCGCGTACGCCCCCCGGTTGCCGGCGGCGGCCACGAAGAGGGTGCCGTGATCCGCGCTGAGCCGGTCGACCGCCTGGCTGACCGGGTCGGTGCCGTCGCTCGGGCCGCCGCCGAGGCTCAGGTTCACCACCTTCGCACCGGCCTTCGTGGCCGCCCATTCCATGCCGGCGAGAATCCACTCCTCGGATCCATCGCCGGAGTCGTCGAGCACCTTGCCCACCGCCAGCTTCGCGTCCGGGGCGACACCGCGATGCCGACCGGCCGCCCCCGAGCCCCCGACGGTCGCCGCCACGTGGGTGCCGTGGCCGAACCGGTCCTCGACGCTCCCCGTCCCGGTGAAGTCCTGCGCCGCCGACACCCGACCGGCCAGGTCCGGATGGTCGGTGTCGTACCCGGAGTCGAGGACCGCGACCGTGACACCCCTGCCGGTGTAGCCCGCCTGCCACGCCGTGGGTGCGCCGATCTGCGGCACGCTCCGATGCAGGCTCGCCCGGTAACGGGCGTTCAACCACACCTTCCGGACGCCGCCGCGGATGCTCCGGGCCGCCGGGTTCGCCTGGCGGACCAGGTCCGCCCAGAACCGGGCACCCGTCGCCTTCGGCTGGTCGTTCGCGGTCAGGTTCAACCCGGGCAGCACCCGGCGGGCCCCCGTTCCCGCCAACGGGACCGCCCGCCGGGCCTGGCCGGGGTCGGCGTACTGGACCAGCAACGGCAGCACCGGACTGGCGTTGTCGTCGTAGCCCTGCGCCAACAGGCCGGTGACGTCGAACAGCCGCTCGTCGAGCAGGTCCGCCCGGAGCAGGGGTACGGCGTCGGTGGGGACCACGTACCAGGCGCCGTCACGCTGGTAGCGGGCGTACGAGACGGCCCGGGGCCGGACCGGAGCGGTCCCGTCCCGCCCGGCAGCCGGCGCAACCGAGGGTTCGCCCTCCGGATCCAGCCGGACCACGTCCCCGGTTATCAGCGTCACCGTGCCGGCGGTCCTCGGCACGCCCCGCCCGGCACCGGCCGTCGCGCCGTCGCCGACTGCCCGCGTCGGCCCGGCGGAAGGGGCACCGGCCGCCGCGTACGACGGCACAACCGTGAGGAGCGACGCCACGGACAGTGCGACGGCCAGTAGTCGCCGTCCACCGCCGACCCGGAACCAGCCTCTCCCGGCGGTCATCGGACCTCACCGACCCGGTCGACGATGGTGAACGTGGGCACCTCTACTGCCACCACGGTCCCGGCCGGGATGCCGCGCTCCGTCCGGATCTGCACCGAACGGAAGCCGAGCAGTTCACGCCCCGCGGCGTCGAAGACCAGTTCCTCCCGCTGGGCATCGTTGCCGGTCGACTCACCGTCGCGGCCGATCGCGACACCCTGCCGACCAGCCAGTTCGACCCGGCCCTCGACCCGTTCGACTCCGGGAATCAGTGCGACCGCCTGGTAGAGGGCCGCCCGAACGTCGGGAGGCACGATCGGGGCGACCTCCCGGAGCAGGTCCAGGACCCTGGTGAAGACCTGTCCGTCGGGAGAGTGCTTGTTCTGGTCGCCGACCGCCTCCCGCAGGGTGGCCAGTAGCCGGGCCGGATCGGTCGGCAGGCTCGCCAGGTACGCCGGCGTCGGCCGGTACACGTCGCCCGGGTCCCGGACCGCCGGGCAGCTCGCACAGTCGGCGGGCGGCTGGTAGTCGGGCGCCGGCCCGTACTCCTCGACCTCCGGCGGTGCGGTCAGGTCGTACCCGAGTTCGCGGGCGAGCTTGGCGTCGGCCGGGGTCAGCGGGGTACGGCTGACCCCCTCGGTGATGCGCGTCCGCGCCGACCGCAGGCCCTCCACGGCGGACCACATCTCGTGCCGGCGAGCCAGCCAGACCCTGGCCAGCGGCCCGGCGCCGTCGATATCGCCGATCAGCGACAGGGACCGTTCCTCGCCCACCCGGTAGATGAACTGCCCCGGCCGGGCCTCGGCGGCCCGGTCGAGCCGGGCGTTCGCGGCGACCAGCCGCAGCACCGTCCCGGCGTCGTCGCCGTCGCCGATCGGGACCGTGGCGGGGAGGCTGCCCACCCCACCCGGGTCCGGGCTGCCGGGAACCGTCGCCGGCCCGAGGATCGCCGGCACGACAAGCGCCGTGGCAACCGCAGCCGAGATGCCGAGCCCGCCGAGCGACACATGCCACCACCGGGCGCCGAGCCGGCCGCTGCGGCCCGCCGGCCGGATACGCACCGCTGCGAAACGGCGACGCCACGGCGACGCCACGGATTCGGCCCGAGCCTGCACGAGCAGGGCCGCCCGGGCCCGCGCCGTCGCCTCGGCGGACGGTGCCGGAGCCTTCCCCAGTACGTCGCGAATCATCCGCACGTCGTCCATCACAGGTCCCCCAGGTCTCGATCGTGGCCGCTCGGATCGGTGTCGCCAAGCGCCTCGCGCACCTTGCGACGCGCCCGGCTGAGCCGGGAACAGACCGTGCCGTACGGAATTTCCAGGGCTGCCGCGACCTCGTGATAGGTAAGTTCGCCGAGCGCGACGAGCAGGAGTACGTCCCGGTCCCGGGCCGAGAGTGAGGCCAGTGCCCTGGCCAGATCGCGGTGCACGCTCTGCGCACTGACCATCGCGGTGATCCGCTCGTCGTGACCGACGACGGACTGGTCCTGCGGTGCCCGGGCCATTGCCCGGTAGCGCCGCTGCTCGCTACGCCGCTGGCGGCGGACGAGGTTCGTGGCGATGCCGTACAGCCACGCCCGGACGTGCCCGCCCGGTGCGTGCTCGGCCGGGGCACCGTCGCCGGCGGGGTCTCCCGCATCGAATCGGGTCCGTTTGGCGAAGGCGATCAGGAAGGTCTCCGCCGCCAGGTCGTCGGCGGCGGTCGGGCCGAGCCGGTTCGCGGCGAACCGGTGGATCTCCGGGTAGTACCTGTCGAAGAGCAGCGCGAACCTCTCCGGCTCGGCGCGCGACAGCCTGATCAGGACGACGTCGGCCACCGCGCCGAGGTCGTCGGGCGGGTCGGTGCCGGCCCGGGAGCCGGGAGCGACCGCACACACGGGTGGCCCGGTCACGAGAGGGTTCCAGTCATGGATCGTTGTCCTCCAGGGAGCGTCATGCGTCTGACACCCCTCTACGCCCGATGACAGCGATCCCCTTCACGCCCGGCGACGGCTATCCGGAATCCATCGTGCAACCCCGCCACCTGGCGCACGGTTCCACGCTTCCTTCTTAGACGTCGAGCGCAGCCATCGCCGGTTGCGAACCCGCACGCTCTCAGGCCATCGCGCGCAACCTGGACCGCGCCGGCTGCACACGCCGTTGGACGCGCAACCCGGCCCCCAGGACGTAGAGGTCGCGCTTGGCCGTGGCCAGCCCCTTCGCGTCGAGCACGTACCCGGTGAGCCAGATCCAGTCGTTGTACGGGTCGGTCTCGCCGACAGACACCAGACGCAGTATCAACGCCCGGTCCCCCGAGAACTGCACCGAGCAGGCCGCCCCGGTCAGCACGACCTCGGCATGGCGGCGATCGACAACACCGTCGCCGGTCTGCGGCTAGCGGCCACCGGAATGTCGAACCGCAACGCCCGCTCGCCGGCATGGAGCGGGTATTCCTCGCGCCACCCGTCTCCGAGTGGTGACGCGGTGAGGCAGCATGACCGTCATGCAGACGGTTGTCGCGATCCGGCGTTACCCGCTCAAGAGCGCCCGGGGGGAGGCACTCACCGCGGCCGACGTCGAGCAGACCGGTCTGCGCGGCGACCGGACGTGGGCCTGTATCGACCGCGGCGACGGGACGGTCGGCAGCGCCAAACACCCACGACGATGGGGGCGCCTGCTCGATGTCGGCACGAGCATGCGGGACGACGCCCCGGAGACGACCCTGACGCTGCACGTCGACGGCACATCGGTGCCAGCCGGAAGCGCGGCGGCAGATGCCGCGCTCAGCAAGCACCTGGGCCGCCCGGTGCGGTCGAGCCGCGAGTTGCCGCCCGACGCGAGACTGCACCGGACGTTGCCTGACGACGTAGGCATGGTGCCCGATTGGATGGACGGCGCCCGGCCCGGTCAGGACACCATCACGGCGATCGCGGGCGCGGGGCGGGTGGGCCGGTTCGTCGACTTCGGCGCCGTTCACATCGTGACCACCGGCGCGCTGTCTCTGCTGGGTGGGCGCATGGGAGGTGGCAGTGTGGCCGCGACGCGGTTTCGTCCGAACCTGGTCATCGACGCACCGCGTGACCCGGAACCGGGGCAGGAACTTCGCCTGGGCGATGTCGTCCTCCGGGTGGTCCTGCCCACCCCGAGGTGCATCGTCCCCGGGCTTTCCCAGGCCGAACTACCGGCTGACCTCTCGGTGCTGAGCGCCCTGGCCCGGCACTACCGCATCCCGGTGGCCGGGCTCGGGCGGGCAGCCTGCTTCGGGACCTACGCCGATGTCGTCCAGCCAGGCCGATTCCGACTGGGGCAGGTCGTTCGTTGACGCTGATTGCCCGCCGCCGAAAACCGATTGGTCCCTGTTGCGCTGACATGCGACGATCCGCCGATGTCTGCCAACACCAGGCAGCGTCGGCTTGCCGCGCTGCGCGCCTGTGACCAGATTCTTTCCGGCATCCGGCCCACGACAATGAGGGAGCGGCTCGCGGACATGGACGCGGGCGGTGATCTGGACGGTGAGCCCGACTTCTACGGCGACGGTCCGGTGAACGCGCTGGAAGAACGCGTGGCAGGACTACTGGGAACCGAGGCCGCCGTCTTCTTCCCCACCGGCACGATGGCCCAGCAGGTCGCGCTGCGCTATGGCGCTGACCGCACCGGGCACCCGACGGTCGCTCTCCACCCGCTCGGCCACCTGGAGATGGACGAACGGCATGCCTACGCCCACCTGAGCGGTCTGCGCAGCACCTGGCCGACCACCGCGCCCCGCAACCCCACGGCCGAGGAGATCAACGCCCTCGCCGAACCCGTGAGCACCGTCGTCATCGAACTCCCGCTGCGCGACGCCGGCTTCGTCCTCCCCTCCTGGGACGATCTCGCCGCCGCATCCGCCGCAGCGCGCGCCATCGGCGCCCGCGTACATGTCGACGGTGCCCGAATCTAGGAATCCACCCCACACCTGGCACACACCCTCAGCGAGATCGCCGACCTCGCCGACAGCACCTACGTCTCGTTCTACAAGACGATCGGCGGTATCAGCGGGGCGGCGCTCGCGGGCACCACGCAGCTCGCCTCCTACGCCCGCATCTGGCGGCACCGCTGCGGCGGCGAGGTGTTCCAGCAGTGGCCAGCCGCTCTGAGCGCACTCGCCGGCCTCGACCGGGAGCTGCCACGCATCCCCGATTACGTGCGGCACGCGCGAACAGTCGCCGCGGCACTCAGCGCGCTTCCCGGCGCGCGGGTGTATCCAGAACCGCCGCACACCCATCGATTCCGTCTCTGGCTGCCCCATCCGGCGCAGGCGCTCAACGACGCCGCGCTCGCACTCGCCGAGGAGGACAAGGTGTGGTTCGTCGCCGGGTGGCAGGACACCGCCGTGCCGGGTATGGCGATGACCGAGGTCACCGTCGCCACCCCCGCCCTCGAGTGGACCACCGACGACATCGCCGAGGTTGGTGAGCGCTTCCTCGGCCGCGTCGTCGGCCGTTGACCCCGGGCTCTGGCGCCACCGCCGGCACCAGTGGGGAGCAGAAGCACTCCGCGCCTCGAACAGTCACCGGCACCACACCGCACTCGGCGGCCCACCCGACACGACAACTGTGCGCAACCGCTTGCCCACCCGTCGAACACCGCTCGACCATGTGCTGATGGGGCCGGAGCGTCGTGTCATCCTCGGGGTCGACGTGGGCACCACCGCCGTGCGGGCCGGCGCGTTCGCGCTGGACGGCTCGGCCCGACACGTTCGGACGCGGGCGTACCCGCTGCTCCAACCGCTGCCCGGCTGGCACGTCCAGGACCCCGACGTGCTGGTGGCGGCCACCCTGGCGGCGGTGTCCGCATGTGTCGCCGACACTGCTGGTGCGGAGGTCGTGGCCCTCGCGGTCAGCTCCCCCAGGTACGGCGTGATCGGGTTGGACGCGACACTCAGCCCGGTGACGCCGCTGCTGACCGGGCGGGACACACGCTCCGCGGAGGTGGCCCGCGACCTGCGGGTCTCCGGCCAGAGCCGGGAGCTGCACCGGATCACCGGCACGCCCGTGCACCCGGGAAGCCCGCTGTGCAAGCTCATCTGGTTCGCCCGCCACGAGCCGTACCTCTGCGCCGCGACGCGGTGGTGGATCGGCCTGAAGGACTACCTGGTCCATCGGCTCACCGGGACGCTGGTGACCGAGCTGTCGTCGGCGTCCGGCACCGGCATGTTCGACGTGCACCGGCGGGTGTGGAGTGCGGGCGTCCTCGATCTGGTCGGGGTGTCCGGCAGCCAACTGCCGCCGGTCCTGCCCACGACGGGCGTGTTGCGGCTCTCCTCGGCGGGCGGGCAGGCGGTCGGCCTGCCGTCCGGCACACCTGTCGTCGTGGGCGCGGCCGACGGGCCGTCGAGCACCCTGGGCATGGCGGCGATCGACAGCACCGTCGCCGGTCTGCGGCTAGCGGCCACCGGGGCCCTGCGGACGGTCGTCGCGGCTCCGCTCGTCGACCCGGCGGAGGTCTTCTCCTGCGCCGCGCTGACCGAGGACGCCTGGGTGGTCGGCGCGACTGTCGACAACGGCGGCAACGTGGTGCGGTGGGCCGGTGGCGCCCTCGAACCCGATCCTCGCCCGGCGTCCGACGACCAGCTCGCCGCGCCCGAGCTGCTGGCGCTCGCCGAACGGGTCGCCCCGGGCAGCGACGGCCTGGTGATGCTGCCCTACCTGCTGGCCGACCGGGCGTCGGCGGTGGATCCCGGCCCGCCGGGCGCGTATCTGGGCCTGCGGAGCGAGCACTCCCGAGGTCACCTGGTGCGCGCCGCGCTGGAGGGTGTGTGCCTGCACCTCGGCGGCGTCCGGGACCGCCTGGCCGAGCTGACACCGGTCAGCAGCGTTCGCCTGGCCGGGGGCGCGTTCCGGTCTCCGCTGTGGCGTGCGGTGATGGCCGCGGTCCTGGACTGTCCGACCCAGGCGGCGGGCGAGGACGAGGACGCCGCCCTCGGCGCGGCCGCGCTCGGGCTCTACGCGATCGGCCTCGCCGCCGATCTCACCGAGGCCGTCACCCTGCTCAGTCCTGCGAGTGCCCGCGCCGAGCCGGTCGCGGTCGACCCGACCCTCGCCACGACCTACCGCGGGCTGCGCGCGAAGCTGCCCGCACTCCGCACGGTGGCGGGCCGCGTGGGCGAGATCCTCGACGAGGTGGCGGCCGGCCCGGACGTCGGCTGGCAGGCCACCGGGGCGTACCGGGACGTGGTGGGCGGTTGACCGGGCCGGTCGCCGGCCGTCAGTGCTCGGGGTCCTCCTTGACCTGGGCCACGAGCTGGGTCGGGTTGACGTAGCGCAGTGCGACGACGAGCAGCACGAGCATCATCGACGTGTAGATGACCGCCATGGCGTCCACCGACTGCTGGGCCCGGATGCCGGACGCGGACATCGAGTAGTAGAGCGCCACGACGAGGGTCTGCGAGTCGGGACCCGCGGTCAGGAAGGTCAGCTCGAACATGCCGACGGTCCGGACGAGGACGAGGATCGCCGAGGCGAGGATGCCCGGCACGAGCAGCGGTGTGAGGACCCGGAGGAACACCGTACGCAGGCCCGCGCCGCACATCCGCGCGGCGCTCTCGATGCGCGGGTCGATCTGCTCGATGAACGGGGTCATGGTCAGGATGACGAAGGGCACCGAGGGTACGAGGTTGGCGAGCACCACCCCGGACATGTTTCCGGCCAGCCCGAACTTGTAGAGGACCGTCGCCAGCGGGATGCCGTACGTGATCGGGGGCATGAGGATGGGCAGCAGGAACACGAGGAAGATCAGCCGCTTGCCGGGGAAGGACCGCCGCGCGAGGACGTAGGCCGCCGGCACACCGATCAGCAGCGAGAGGCCCACGACGAGTACGGAGACCTCGAGCGTCACGACGATCACCTGGAGGAGCGCGAACTCGTCCCAGGCCCGGCCGTACCAGCTCGTGGTGTAGCCGTCCGGGAGCCAGGTGTCGAACCAGCGCTTGCCGAACGAGCTGACCAGCACGGACGCCACGACGCCCAGCAGGTTGACGAAGAAGAAGATGACGACGCCCCACACGATCCAGGCGGCCGGCCGGGCGGCGAGGCGCCGACGCCGGTCGGTGCTGGTGGCGGTGGGTCGCGCCGGTGGCGCCTGGGTGATCGATGCCATCAGCCCTTGCCTCCGGTGGCGCCGGTGTAGAAGCGACTGCGCGCGGCCAGCACCACCGCGATGACGACCAACTCGACGAAGCCCATGATCATGGCGATCGCCGACGCGTACGGGTAGTCGTACTGTTCGTATGCCGCCTGGTAGGCGGCGAGGGAGATGACCCGCGTCTCACCGGCCGGGTTGCCGACCAGGACGGCCGACGGGAACACGCTGAACGCCAGCACGAAGGTCAGGCAGAACGTCGTGGCGAGGCCGGGCATCAGCAGCGGGAGGGTGATCCGGGTGAACCGGCGACGCCAGTCCGCCCCCAGCGTCGCCGCCGCCCGTTCCAGGGTGGGGTCGATCCCGGAGAGGTAGGAGAGCACCAGCAGGAACGCGAACGGAAAGCCGGTGATCACCAGCGAGAAGAACACGCCCCAGTAGTTGTGGGTCAGTCGTACCGGCTCGTCGACGAGGTGCGTGGCGAGCAGGATCCGGTTGAACCAGCCGGTCGGGCCGAGGAAGTTCAGCAGCCCCTGGGCGGTGAGGACGGTGCCGAGCGTGATCGGCACGACCAGCAGCGTGGTGACCAGCCGTTTGCCCCGGAACCGGCCGCGCATCCGGTAGGCGATCGGCACGGCGGCGAGGACGTTCAGGAGCGCGGCGGGCAGCGCGATCCGCAGCGTGATCCAGATCGTGCCCCGCTCGTAGGCGTCGGAGAAGAACCTGGCGTAGTCGCTGAACGGCCCGCCGTTGGTCGGCTGGAACGACAGCGTCAACCCGTAGAAGAACGGATAGAGGAACAGGGCGACGACGAAGACCAGCGCCGGGACCAGGAGGAGGAGCTGACGGTCGATGCCCCGTTCGGCGAGACGGTGTTGCCAGTGCGCCGACGGTCGGCCGGGCCCGGGGACGCTCACCGCGCCGCCACCGACGCGTCGGCGAGGCGGTCGGTCTCCGCTGTCGCGCCGGCCGGATAGACCAGCAGCCGCTGCGGGTCGATGGCGAGCTTGACCTGGTCAGCGGGTGCGATCCGCTGCTCGGTACGCAGGTGCAGCGACTGTCCGGTGTCGGTGCGCGCCTCGGCCGCCAACTCCCGACCCTGGTACTCCACCACCTCGATCGTCGCGGACAGGGCGTTGGCGGTCCCGCCGGCCTCGCCGACGCGGATGTCCTCGGGGCGTACCGCGACCACCACGTCGGCACCGTCGGCCAGGTCGCCGACGGCCTCGCCGAGCAGGCGTTGACCGGACGACTCGACGGTGGCCCGATTGCCGTCGCACCGCACCACCCGGCCCCGCCAGAGGTTGCGGTAGCCCATGAAGTCGGCGACGTGCCAGTTCGCCGGGCGGGTGTGCAACTCGCGCGGCGACCCGATCTGCTGCACCCGCCCCTCCCGCAGCACCACCAGCCGGTCGGCCAGGGAGAGCGCCTCCTCCTGGTCGTGCGTGACGTACACGGTGGTGAGCCCCAGCGACTGGTGCAGCCGGCGGATCTCGGTCCGCATCTCCAGCCGCAGCTTGGCATCGAGGTTGCTCAACGGCTCGTCCATCAACACCAGCGACGGCTCGAACACGACGGCACGGGCGATGGCGACGCGCTGCTGCTGACCACCGGACAGCTGACCGGGCAGCTTGTCGACGTGGTCCTCCAGCCGCACCAGCCGCACCGCCTCCGCCGTACGCCGGCGCGTCTCCTCCTTCGGCAGCCGCCGCATGCGCAGGCCGAAGGCGATGTTCGCCCGCACCGTCAGGTGCGGGAAGAGGGCGTAGCTCTGGAACACCATGCCGAAGCCCCGGCGCTCCGGTGGCAGTGTGTCGATCCGCCGCTCGTCCTGCCAGATGCTCCCTCGGGTCAACGGCAGGAGCCCGGCCAGGCAGTTCAGGGCCGTCGACTTGCCACAGCCGGACGGGCCGAGCAACGCGATGAACTCGCCCGTCTCGATGGTGAGGTCCAGCTCGGTGAGCGCGTCCTGACCGCCGAACCGACGGGACACCCCGTCCAACCGCAGCTGGGAGAAGGCACTCATCCCTGCTTGACCTTCCCGCCGCCGATCTCGCGGTCCCACCGGTTGAACGCCGCCACGAGGCTCTTCGCGTCCAGCGGTACCTCGGTCGGGTTGCCGGCGATCAGCGCCTCGTACTCGGGGCGGCCGAACTCCCGGATCGCGTCCTGACTCTTCTGCGGCGCCGAGGTGAGCCCGACGTCCTTCACCGCCGGGCCCGGGTAGAAGTAGCCCTCGTCGTACGCCTTGGCCTGTTGCTCGGGAGTGAGCATGAACGCCAGCAGGGCCAGGACCGCCGCCTGGGTGTCGGTCGAGACGCCCTTGGGCAGCACGGCGTAGTGCGCGTCGGTGACCCAGTGGAAGCCGTCGATCGTGGCGATCCTGGCCTCCTTCGGCACCGTGCCCAGCACGCGGGGGTTGATGTCCCAGCCGGTCGTGCTGACGATCAGTTGAGCCGTGCCGTTGGCGAGGTTCTTCATCGTCTCGGTGGTGCCGGACGGGTAGTAGTCGACGTACTGGCCCAGCTCCTTGAGGAAGGCCCAGGTCTTGTCCCACCCCGCGGTGGGATCCTTGGGGTTGGCGTCGCCCAGGATGTAGGGCAGACCCATCAGGAAGGTGCGGCCGGGGCCGGAGTTGGCCGGCCGGGCGTACTGGAACTTCTTGGGGTTGGCCCGGGCCCACGCGAGCAGGGCCTCCGCGGTGCTCGGCGGTGTGGCCAGGCGGGCCGGCAGATATTCCAGCAGCGGGCCGGACGGGTAGTAGGTGACGGTGACCCCGGCGTTGCCGGCGAGCTGTTGCATCGCGGCGGCCGGTACCAGGTAGTTGCCCATGCCGCCGAGGCGGTCCTGGAACGTCGGCAGCAGGTCGATCCAGAGGCCCTGTTCGATGCCCGCGGCCAGCCCGTCGACGCCGGTCAGCACGAGACCGATGTCCACCCGGTTCGCGCCCTGCTGAGCTTTGATCTTGCCGGACAGTTCCGGTGCGGGCGCCTTCGAATAGGTCACCCGGGAGATCACGTCGGGGTTCTTGGCGACGAAGTCGTCGATCATCCCCTGCGTCAGCTGCAGATTGCCGGCAACGTCGAGGACGTTGAGTGTCACCGCCCGGCCGGGTCGCTGCGGCACCTCACCCGTGGTGTCGCCGGTGGTCTTGCCAGGACCGTCCGGTGCTCCGCACCCGACCGCGCCCACGAGGAGCGACGATGCCGTGACCGCAAGAGCGCCGCGCCGCGTCATACCCATGAGCTGTTCCCTCCGCCAGGTGTCATCCCCGCTGATTCAGGCAGCCGGCGTGGCGCGACGGCAATGGGTTGCCATGTATTGCCTCGCGCGAATGCGTCCGAGACACCGGTTTGTTGCGAGGGCATTGCCGAGCACTCACCGTCGTCATACCATGATCACGGCGCGTAGCCGGGAGGAGCATGCAGATGCCCGACCACACCAGGCCGCCCGACAAGAGGGTCACGATCTACGACGTCGCGAGCGAAGCCGACGTCTCACCGTCCACCGTGTCCCGTGCCTTCTCCAGGCCGAGCCGCGTCAACTCCGAGACCGCCGAGCGGGTCCGGCAGGTCGCGGAGCGGCTGGGCTATCGGACCAGCCCCCTCGCCCGCACCCTCAGCACGGCACGCACGCACATGATCGCGCTCGTCATCGCCGACATCACCAACCCGGTGTACGCCGAGATCGTGCGCGGCGCGCAGGAGGCGGCGACCGACGGCGAGTACACCACGGTGCTGATCGACGCCCAGGAGTCCGACCGGCGGGAACGGGAAGCGATCGAACGCACCATGTCGACTGTCGACGGCATCGTGCTGGCCAGCAGCCGGATGTCCGACTCGGCCATCCGGATGTTCGCCAAGCAACGGCCGGTGGTGGTCCTCAACCGCGCCATCGCCGACGTGCCCTGCGTCGTGACGGACAACCCCCGGGGTGTGCGGCGGGCCGTCGAACACCTCGGTGAGCTGGGGCACGACCACATCACGTACGTCGCCGGGCCGGAGGCCTCCTGGCCGAACGGCATCCGCTGGCGGTCGCTGCTCGAGGCCGGCATGGAGCTGGAGATCAAAGTACGTCAGATCGGCCCCTTCAGCCCGACCATCGCGGGCGGTGAGCGGGCCGCCGAGGAGTTGTGCGCGCGGCCGGCAACCGCCGTCCTCGCCTTCAACGACCAGATGGCGATCGGCCTCATCCGCGGTCTCGGTCAGCGGGGCGTCGACATTCCGGGCGACGTGAGCATCGTGGGTTTCGACAACATCGTCGCGGCCGACCTCGTCACACCCGGGCTGACCACTGTCGCGGCACCTATGTACGCGGAGGGCTCGGCCGCGACCCGACACCTGCTCACGATGATCGAGGGGGCACCCGGGCACACCGGTCGACCGATGGTCCTGCCGGTACGCCTCGTGGTCCGCCACTCCACGGCCGCCCGCAACCCGAGCCCGGGTCGAGCCCGACCGCCCTGGGTCCGGCAGCGGCCGGCGCCCAACCCGGCGGCGCACCTGTGGTGAGGCCACCCGGCGACAAGAAACGACAACTCCTTGCCCAGGCCGGGGCACCCCGGACAGGATCGGCGCACCTTCCATTCAACTGCGTCACTACGTGCGTGTGCCGTCCCGATCGACGTCTCCGTCGGACAACAGAGGAGAAGGCAATGAACCGAGGTCCGGTGCCCAGGCTGCGGCGAGTCCTCATCGTGCTCGGCACGGCGCTCGCCACGGTCGCGGCCACCCTCGCCGTCGCCACCACGCCCGCCACCGCCGCCGAGTCGCCGGACGACTACAGCGGCTCCGACCTGTGGTTACGATACGTGCCGGTCAGCGACGCGAAGCTGCTGCGCGACTACCTCCGCACGGTCACGACGATCGTGGTCGAGAACGCCGACGCCAACCGGGTCCACCGGCACACCGCCGACCTCGCCATGGCGCCCGGCTCCACCGAGAAGCTGGCCGAGACCACGCTCGGCGCGGCCCGGGACGAGTTGGTGCGGGGGCTCGGCGGGCTCCTCAGCCGTTCGACACCCGTGACGACCGTCAGCGGTGACCGGGTCCCGGATGGTGCGGTCGTGGTGGGCACGCCGGCAAGCTCACCGCTGGTGCGCCGCCTCATCCCGGCACGCGACCTGGCCCGGGTCGGCGACGAGGGCTACCTCGTGCGCTCGCTGTCGCGCGGCAGGGACCGGTTCACCGTCATCGCCGGCAACACCGACCTCGGCGCTCTCTACGGGACGTACGCGTTCCTGCGGCTGATGCAGACGCAGAAGCCCATCGACCACCTCCGTGTCGCGGAGTCACCGAAGATCAAGCATCGACTGCTGAACAACTGGGAGACCGAGCGCCTCTACGCCGGCAACAACGCCTCCGGCATCGGCGGGTTGAACGGCGAGAGCGGGGCGATCTTCAACTTCGCGGCGACCGGAGCGAGCGCCGGCGCCAACCTGCCCGTCATCCTCGACCGCTACGTCGTCGTGGCCCGCGCGTTGGCGTCGCTGGGCATCAACGGCATCACCATCAACAACGTCAACGCCGACAACGCCTACCTGACGAGCGCTCGGATCGCGCAGGAGGCCGCCCTCGCCGACGCGCTGCGTCCGTACGGCATCAAGCTGGGCCTGTCGATCCGCTACACCGCGCCCACGGACAGCCGATTCGCACCGGACACGCTGACCAACAGCCAACTCGACCCGTACGGCGCCGACTTCCGGGGTTGGTGGCAGCGCCGGGCGCAGCAGATCCAGGCCGCCATCCCGGACTTCATGGGCTTCACCGTGAAGGCCAACTCCGAGGGCCAGCCCGGGCCACAGGACTTCGGGTACGACCACGGCGACGGCGCCAACGCCATCGGCGCGGCGGTCGCGCCACTCGGAATGACAGTGCACTGGCGGACCTTCGTCTACAACGCCGAGGTCGACAACGACCGTCTCAAGCGGGCCTACCTGGAGTTCGGGCCGATCGACGACGAGGTCCAACCCGACGGCAGCAGAGGGCGCTTCGCCGACAACGTGTTCCTGCAGACCAAGAACGGGCCACTGGACTTCCAGGCCCGGGAGCCCATCCACCCGATGTTCGGCCGGATGGAGAACACCAACCAGGCCCTGGAACTCCAGATCACCCAGGAGTACACGGGCCAGAACTGGATGCTGGCCTACCTCGGGCCCATGTACGAGGAGATCCTCAAGACCGACACGTACGCGACCGACGCGAACGGCAAGCTGCTCACGAAGCGCCTGGTCGGCGACATCGTCGACGGGAGCGCCCAGCACCACCCGGACACCGCCATCGTGGGTGTCGCCAACCTCGGCAACGCCGACAACCTGACCGGGCACCACTTCGCCCAGGCGAACCTGTTCGCGTTCGGCCGGCAGGCGTGGAACTGGTCGCTCGACTCGACGGACATCGCGACCGACTGGGTCCGGATGACCTGGGGCAACGACAGGCGTGTCGTCGACACCATCCGCAAGATGATGATGGGCTCGTGGGAGGCGCTGGTGAGCTACCAGACGCCGCTGGGCATCGGCCACCAGTTCGCCGAGGGCGTCCACTACCGTCCCGACCCGGCCGACTGGGCGGGCCGCGACGACTGGAGTCCGGTCTACTACAACCAGGCCGACAGCGTGGGCCTCGGCTACGACCGCTCCCCCACCGGCAGCAACCTGGCCGCCCAGTACTTCCCCCGACTCCAGCAGCGCTACGGCAACATCGACTCGGTCCCGGAGAACCTGATGATGTGGTTCCACCACGTGCCGTGGGGTCATCGGATGGACAGCGGCCGACCGTTCTGGGACGAGCTGGTCTACCGCTACCAGATGGGCGTGCAGTACGTGACGTGGATGCGGGAGACCTGGGAGACGCTCCAGGCCGACATCGACGCACGCCGGTTCGCGGAGGTACGCGCCAAGCTGGCCGTCCACGAGGCGGACGCCGCCGACTGGCGGGACACGTCGGTGAACTACTGGAAGGAGTTCAGCGGGCGGGACATCCCGGTCGACGACGCGCCGCTCTCGGCGACGATCGTCGTGAACGGGAAGACGTTCGGCGGCTTCAACCTGTCCGACACCTCGTACACCATTCCGGTGCGGGCCGGAGGTTCCCCCACCATCACGAAGGTGCGGACGGCCGACCGGAAGGCGCGCTACCAGATCGTCTCCCAGGCGGCGAGCGTTCCCGGGCAGGCGGTCGTCAAGGTCACGACGGAGAGCTTCTTCGGCCCGCTGGTGAAGAACTACGTCTTCAACCTGGTGCCCGACACGACGCTGACGGCCCTACGCGTCGACGGCACGCGCCTGGCCTCCTTCACGCCGACGGTGCTGCGGTACAACGCCCTCACGGCGGCCGGCACCACGACCGTCCCGACGGTCACCGCCAGCGCCGCCGACCCCGCCGCCACGGTCGCGGTGGAGCAGGCGACCAGCCCCACCGGGCAGGCTCGGGTCACCGTCACCAACGGCGCGGCCTCGTCGGTCTACACCGTGGACCTGAACACCACGAGCACCGGCAGCGACGAGTTCGACTCGGCCCAACTCGGCCCGCAGTGGCAGTGGGTCCGGCCGGACGAGAGCCGGCGGCGTCTGGCCGACGGGTCCCTGGTCATCACCGCGCAGCAGGGTGATCTGCAGGCCAGCACCAACACCGCGAAGAACCTGGCCCTGCAGGACGTCGAGGGTGACTGGACGGCCGAGTCCAAGGTCGTCTTCTCCCGCCCGCTGGCCGCCAACAACGAACAGGGCGGTGTCATCGGGTACGCCGACGACAACAACTACGTCAAGCTCGCCTGGGAGATGGGCAACGCGACCGCGGCCATCAACAAGGTCCGGCTCGTCTTCCTGCGTGAGCAGAACGGCACGACGTCGACCGTGGAGATCACCGGCGCGGATGCCCAGCGGATCGTCGGAGCCGACGGCGCGATCTGGCTGCGACTCACCAAGGTCGGGGACACCTACCGCGCCTACTACTCGCGTGACGGGAGCGTCTACCGCTACATCGGCTCCACGACGTTGACCGTCGAGACGACGAAGGCCGGGCTGCTGGCCTTCAACCGGGCCGGCACCTCCACCGACCTCGACGTCGCCTTCGACTACTTCCGGATCGAGAGCCGGGGCGAGCGCATCCGCTAGGTGTTCCGCACGTCGGCCGGGTCCGGTGATATGCCGGACCCGGCCCGGGACGCGGCTCGTACCAGCGTGACCTGCTCGGGAGCCGCAGCTCATCCGCACTCTCCTCCGGCGTCGACCATCGGCTCGAAGGCGCTTGACGGGCGCTGCCGCTTGCTGGAAGGCGCGCGAGGGTGGGATTATCGCGGCCATGATCGAAAGAATCGAGTCCTCCGTCCGCCGGTGAGCGTGACGACCGAGCCTGGACTGCTCGGACCCCAGATCGCTCTGTTCGCACATGCTCTCCGTCTCCATCAGCGACATCCGGACGGTGTCCTGCCTCGCGACGGCGAGCCGTATCCGGACGAAGACCGTCACCGCTCGCGGCCGTCATACCGGCGTGCGCGGGATCGACGACTCGATGGGGCCGATGTCGCTGTCATCCTCGACCGGCACTTCAGCCAGCCGGACGCACGGGCGAGTGAACTTGTCGGCACCCTCCGCGATGTCTACGTCCCGATCCACCGCAACGACCACATCGTTGCCGCGGCCCTGCGCGCGGATCGGGAGCGCATGCGGCAGACCGGCCGGTGGTTGGTGCGGCACGGCAACGATCGCAACGCCGCCACGGTCGGGCTCGCGCTGCTCGCCGCCGACGGGGCCGAGGACGACATCCCGCTGATCCAAACCATCGGCCTGCTGTCGAACCATTTCGGGCCGTTGGCCGCCGACGCGTTGCAGCGCCGGCGTGGAGGTACGGAAGCGCTGCAGTGGCTCGCCGAGCGCGTCGCCGGCTGGGGCCGGGTCTACGTCGTCGAGGCGCTGTGTCGACAGGGCGCCGCAAAGTCCCGGGCCTGGCTCCTGCGTCGCGCCTGCGACGGCGACTACCTCAACGGCTACTTCGCCGGCAAGGTGGCCACCACAGCGCACCTGCACGAAGCGATCACCAGCACCGATGGCGACGACGACCTGATCGACCACACCGGCCGGCTACTGAGGATCATGGCCGACTGCGATGGCATGGGCATGACTCTCGAGCACTACCCGCCGGCACCTGCCGTATTGGCGGCGCACGCTGCTCACCTCGCCCGGCAGCCGCCGACAGCGAACCGGTACGTCGACGCCGCGATCATCGCCAACTATCTGACGGCCAAGCCTCCGAACCGGTGCGGCTGCACCATCGAGCAGCGGGACCACATCGTGCAGCAGTACCTCGCGGTACTCGACCGGCCGGAGTGGCACGCCGCAGTCCGTGCGGGCCATGGCCTGAACAGCGACTTCTTCGCCTGGTTCACCGGCCACGTAGCCGCGCGGCTACGTCTCGCCGCATTTTCCGACGTCGCGGAGAACGGCGAACGATGAACCACGCCGCCGATCGGAGAGAGGTGCAATAAGCCGCGACCGGGCCCGTCCCCAGGTGGGACGGGCCCGGTCTCGCTCCCCCGAGCGGGTTCCGTCGCCGTCAGCCCCCGATGGCGATGGCGAAGATGTGCATCGTCGATACGTTCGTCGCCGGCCGGGCGCTGATGTTGGGCAGCACGACCGAGGCGACCGCCTTGCTCTGCAACGCCACACCCACGTAGTAGATGCAGGCGGCGGTGTTCTGCCGCTGGTTGTTGGGCCGGTTCTGGTACGCGGACACGATGGCGGCGGTTCCCGCGGAGCTCGGCCCGCCGTACCAGTCGGGCGTGCTCAGCGTGAACGTCTGGCGGGTGCCGTCGGCGTAGACCACCGTGCCCGTGCCCGACGGGGCGCCATAGGTGCCGGTCAGGAGGAAGCCGAGGGTCCGGCCCGTGCCGGTCACGCTGATTGTCTGGCCCGAGGCGATGGCGTTGTCGGCGGCGCCCGAGCTGACGCTGGGCCAGCGGAAGTTGACGCCGTTGCGGCTCACCGTGCCGCCCGGGCTGGCACCGGCCGCGGCCAGGGCCTGCGCCGACAGCGACGCCCCACCGCCGTCGAAGTTGCCGACGTTGGTGTTGCTGTCGCTGGTGATGCCGACGTTGCTGAAGCTCTGCTCCAGCGTCGGCAGGGCGACGCCCGTGCTGGTGACCCGGTAGGTGCGCCCGGCCTGCACGGTGACCTCGATCAGGTCGGACTCGATCCGGGTGACCCGGGCCGCCGTACCGTCGGCGGTGTCGACCACGCTGACGGTGCCGGTGAGGATCCGGGACCGCAGGCGGACGGTGCCGGCCCGGTCCGGCCGCACGAGGATCTCGGTGGCCTGACCGCTCGCCCAGGTGACGTCGACCGTGTGCCCGCCCCGACCCCGCAGACCGGCGACCCGCCCACTCGGCCAGGCCGGCGGCAGCGCGGGCAGGACGTGCAGCTCGCCGGCGTGGCTCTGCAACAGCATCTCGGCGATGCCGGCGGTGGCGCCGAAGTTGCCGTCGATCTGGAACGGCGGGTGCAGATCGAACATGTTGGGCGCGAGCCGGGCGGTGGTGGCGAGGTAGCGGATCAGGTCGTGGGCCCGCTTGCCCTCCTCCATCCGCGCCCAGAAGTTGATTTTCCAGGCCAGCGACCAGCCCGTCCCGTCGTCGCCGCGCAGCGCCAGGGTCCGGCGGGCGGCCTCGAACAGCTGCGGGGTGCCGCGCTTGGTGATCTGGTTGCTGGGCGCCAACCCGTACAGGTGCGAGATGTGCCGGTGGTTGGGCTCGGTCTCCACCCAGTCGTAGAGCCACTCCATGATGTTGCCGCGTGACCCGATCTTCATGGGTGGGAGGCGGTCCCGGGTGGCGCGGACCTGGGCGCGGAAGGTGCTGTCGACGTCGAGGATCTCGCTGGCGCGGGCGCACGCGTCGAACAGGTCCCGCAGGATCTGGTTGTCCATCGTGGGACCGGCGCACACGCTGGCGTTCGCGTGGTGGCTGAGCTCCGGCGAGTTCGACGGGTTGGTCACCAGGTAGCCGAGGGTCGGCTCGGTCACCAGGGTGTTGAGGAAGAACTGCGCCGCGCCCTTCATGGCCGGGTAGTTCGTCCGGAGGAACTCGATGTCGCCGTTGAACAGGTAGTGGTCCCAGATCAACGTGGACAGCCAGGCACCACCGGTCTGCCACATGCCCCAGAACGCGCCGTCCACCACCGCGGTGGCCCGCCACGCGTCGGTGTTGTGGTGGGTGACCCAGCCACCGGCGGCGCCGTACTGCACCTGGGCGGTCCGCGTTCCGGTGACGGCGAGGTCCCGGACCAGGTCGAAGACCGGGTTGTGGCACTCGGCCAGGTTCGTGGTGTTGGCCGGCCAGTAGTTCATCGGCAGGTTGGCGTTGATCGTGTACTTCGAGTCCCAGGACGGGGCCAGCGAATCGTTCCAGATGCCCTGGAGGTTGGCCGGCTGGGTGCCGGGCCTCGACGACGAGATCAACAGGTACCGACCGAACTGGAACAGCAGCGCGGAGAACTGCGGGTCGTTGACGCTGTTGTGCTGGGCGATCCGGACATCCGTCGTCTGGTCGGCCGCGGAGGTCCGGCCCAGGTCGAGGGTGACCCGGCCGAACAGCGCCTGGTAGTCGGCCACGTGCCGGCTGCGCAACTGGTCGTAGCTGCTGGCCCGCGCGGCGGTGAGGCGCTGCCGGGCGATGCCCTGGTAGTCGCCTCCGACGTTGCGGTAGTTGACGTAGCTGGAGCCGATCGAGACCAGCAGGGTCACGCTGGTGGCGTTCGTGACCCGCAGGGTGCCGCCGGAGCTGGACACGCTACCGCCGGTGACGGTGGCGTTGGCCAGTGCGAGGAAGCGGACCTGCCCGGTGACGCCCTCCATGTTCCCGGAGATGCCGTCGAGGCCGATCGTCGTGCCGTCCGGGCTGGACACCGTGGTGCGCTGCGGGCTGTCGAAGGTGGCGGTGAAGCTGATCGAGTTGCTGCGGTCGGCGGTCAGCCGCATCGCGATGACCTGGTCCGGCGCGCTGGAGAAGACCTCGCGCTGGTACCGGATGCCGTTCAGCACGTACGACGTCGTGGCCGTGGCGGTGGTGAGGTCGAGCGTCCGGTTGTGCTGGGACGCGCCGCTGGCGGAGCCGAAGGCGAGCCGGAGGTTGCCGACGGTCTGGTAGGCCAACTGCCCGCCCGGGTTGCCCATCATGGTCTGGTTGATGAGGTCCTGGGCCTGGGTCCACTGGTTCGCGTTGACCAGCCGCCGGATCTCCGCCAGCGCCGCCGCGCCCCGGGTGTTGCTGGGGTCGTGCGGGCCGCCGGCCCAGACGGTGTCCTCGTTGAGCTGGAGTCGTTCCGTGTCGACGTTGCCGAACACCATCGCGCCGAGCCGGCCGTTGCCGATCGGCAGCGCCCGCAGCCAGTCGGTGCCGGCGCCCTCGTCGTACCAGAGGGCGAGGTCACCGGCGGCCAGCACCTGCGGCGGCGCCACCGAGCCCGCTTTCGCGACGGCCGTCCAGGGCAGCGGCAGGAGGGCACCGCCCGCACCGGCCGCACCGATCTTGAGGGCTTGGCGTCGGGTCAGGTCTGACATCGATCCTCCAAACGGTGACCGATCCGGCCACCCCGATGCGTGACAACTGTGGTAACCGAGACGGGTCCGCTGACCGGACCGACCACGACCTTGGGCAGCAGGCCAGCGTCGAGCCCCGAGTCGGGCAGACATCTGATGTGTTTCGCGAAGGTTACTCCGGCGCCACACAATCGGCAACGATCGATCGATGACGAGATCAGCACGAGCCGCCTAGCCGCCGGCAGGCTTCCGCTGGAGGTTGGCAGCGCACCGACGCGACCCGACAGGCCGGGGGCAGCGGAGAGGAGCCCGCTGGCGGCGCTTCAACGCCGTATACATCGGATGATGGGTGGCGAGCAGGCGAGGTCGGCGCAGCGACCGGTCTCGCGCGGACACGGTTGGCGAAGTCGGTGCACGATGCTGGGTGGTCGCAGTTCGCGGCCATGCTGGAGTACAAGGCCGCCCGGCACGGGCGCACCTTCGAACTCGCCCCTTCGGGGGTGTAGCAGACCGGAATCTCCGCCCTTCAGGACGGAGAGGGCGTCACACGAGGTCGAAGGACTCCCACGGACCCACCGCCGTGCGATTCGCGATCAACGGGTCGGCGCCGGCGTTGTCCGCGCAGACGTACCTGTCGTTCGCGCTGCTGCGGAAACTGACACTGCCGTCCGGGTTCGCCACCTGGGTGAACGTCTCCCAACCGCCGACCACGTCCCGGTCGGCCACCAGCGCCGCCGCGCCGGCCTGCTCGGCGCAGACGTACCTGCCGGTTCGGGCGGACCTGAGGGCCACGAGACCACCGCCGGCGTCGACGACGGTGAACTTCTCCGACGCGGTGGTCAGCGAGGCGACCAACGGTGAGCCGCCCACGAAGAGGCCGTTGGCGCGGGAGCGGACGCCGACCGCCGCGGTGGTGGGCGGAGTCGCGCCGAGCACCGGGGCGGTCGGCCGGTTCGCGGTCAACGCGATCGCGCCCTTCAGCATCCGGCCACCGTCGCCGGTGAGCCGCAGGTAGTAGTCCGCCGAGCAGGCCGTGCCGTCCTCATCCAGCGGCAGGAACGTCGAGCCGACCGGGACGAACGCGGCGCTCTCCGCGGTCTTGGCGATCTGGTTGCCCTCGTTGTACTCGTCGAACATCGAGATGTAGATCGCCGGAGCCCCCGCCCGGATCACGTTGTAGAACTGTCGCCACATGAAGTCACCGTGTGCGCGCTGCCGCTCCTGCAGGTCACCGGGCAACACACACGGCTGGTAGTCGATGCCGTGCGCCACGCAGTCCCGCACGTCCGGCACGGTGACGTTGGTGTAGAACCAGTCCGACCCGGCCTGGTCGCCGATCCGGCCGACCATCCAGGGCGAGATCATGTCGTACGCGTGGTAGACGTCGGCGAATCCGGCCCGCGAGTCCTGGGTGCCGTCGCTGTTGCGCCAGTGCGTCGGCGTGCCGCCCATGACGTACACGCCCTGTGCCTTGAACCAGGTGATCACATCGAGGCAGGCCGCAGCGCTCCACGGGTGGTTCTCGTCGTTGAAGCCGAAACCCCAGATCCCGACGACCGGTTTGCCGTTCTGCCTGGCGTACGCCGGGGAGGTCGTGTACGCCCTCATCTTGTTGACCCAGTCGTCCTTGATCTGCTGCTGCATCGTCGTCCAGCCGCTGACGTCGTACATGATGTAGAACTTGCGCCCGAACCGCTCGGCGGCGTTGCGCACCTTGATCGTCACGGCGTCGCGGATCGGGCCCTCCCCGCCAACCGGGTTGAAGCGTTGCAGGGCCGCGGTGTCCAGCCCGTTCTCCTGCATCCAGCGGAAGTGGGTGTCCACGGTCTGCTGGTCGTAGGACGAGAACAGCGAGGCCGGCTGCCCGTTGCCCAGGTTCTGGTATCCGGTCTTGTACACCCGCTCGTAGTCGCGCACGTCCGGCCACGACTTGAGGGCCTCGTTGACCGGCGAGGGCGTCTTCTGCCAGTCCTGGCCGTAGTGCCACCAGCCCGCCAGTGGGCTCCCGTCGCCGGCCCCGGTGAACCACCCCTGGTAGCCGACGGTGATCTTTCCGACGACATCGCCGGGCGGGCTGACCGCAGCGGCGGCGGGTTCGGCCGCGTAGGCGTCGAACGAGACTCCGGCGACGGAGACGGCGGTGCCGGCCACCGCGGTGCCGAGCAGGGTACGGCGGGACAGCCTCATTGGCGTTGGCAACCTTCCTCAGGGGACTTTGCCCGGATCGTCAAGCTAGCGACGATCCGGACGGGATGAGGTTAGTGAGCCGTTTTGCCAACTTCCAAGCTGAGCCACGAAACTTCAAAGAACCTTAAGAGTACGGGGAGCGTCCGCACGCGGATCGTCACGAGCATGCGACGGGTAGTGGCGGAAGCTCGGCGAAGGCAGCGCTCTCGCGTGCAGTCCATTCGGCATCCCGGAGGACATCGGGGACCAGGTCGGCTGTCACGACCGCCGAGCGGATGGTGTCGACGGCACCGCCGCCGTTGGACGCGCTACACCTCGACGGTCACGTCACCCGCCGGGCGGCGCCCGGCGCGTCGCCGGACGGTGGCCGCGATGGTCGCGAGACCGGGGGCGGCGCCGAGCAGCCAGATCGCGATCAGTGGCCAGTGGATCAGCGCACCCACCGCCCCGCGGATCTCCGGGACCTCCCCGACCGTGTACGACGTCTCCGGGCCGGACGTTCGACAGGACAGCGAGTAGGCACCGGCGCTGGGCACGTCGACGGTGGCGACCCAGGCGTAGGAGGCCGCGTCGCCTCCGTAGCCGCCGGGTGGGATCGTCACCGGCTGCGCCCGCCGGGCGTTCGCGCCAGCGCCGGTGACCTCGCAGTCCGGATCGGCAGGTGCGAAACCCACCGCGTAGATCGCGTACCGGCCCGCCGCCGGCAACGTCAGGTGCCCGGACTCGCTGGCTGAGCTCGCGTACGGCCCCACTGCCCCGTATTCCCACTCGCCGTAGCGCACGGTGCTGCCCTCGGCCCCCAACTGCACCGTCAGCTGGGCCAGCAGGGCACCCACGACGACGGTGATCCCGCCCGTGACCAGACCGTGTCGCACCGACGGGTGGCTGCGGCGTGGGCGACCTCGGGCAAGGAGGTGGCCGACCACCGCGCCGCAGATCACCAGCGGTACGCAGGCGATCACCACCCCTCGCCACGGGGCGACACCGGTGAGCGGGATGACCCACCGGTAGACGGCCATCGTCGCGGCCACGAACACCGCGCTGACCAGCGCTGCCGCCACCACGGCGGCCATCGGGGCCGAGGCGCTGCGACGCGGGGAGGCGGACCAGGTCCACCGGGAGGCCACCACGGCGGCGAGCACGGGCACCGCCCCGACGATCCACCACAACGCCGCTGAGACCCCCGGGTCCTCCTCCCAGCGATGTGTCCACTCGAAGAAGACCAGCGGCGCCGGCACGGTCGCCAGCATCCACAGTGCCAGGATCTTCGGGCCGGGAAGTGTCCGACCCGCCACCCGCCAGGTAGCCGCGCTCATGCACCGATCATCGGGCAACAGGAGTCGTTCGCACCGCCTGGGGGGCGGCCCGCCACCGGCCGCCGGTCTCGTCCAGCGCCGTCCGGAGCTGCGTCAGGAAGTCACCGAATTGCACCGCCGAGGCCCCGTCCAGCACCCGACGCATCAGGGCCGAGCCCACCGCGACACCGTCGGCGTACCCACCGGCCTGGGCCGCCTGCTGCGGACCGGAGATCCCGAAGCCGAGGACCACGGGCAGATCCGTGACCTGTCGCAGCGACGTCACCAACCGCTCGCCGGCCGCGCCCACCGTCGACTGCTCGCCCGTGGTCGCCATGACACTGACCGCGTAGACGAAGCCCCGGCTGCGCGTGGCGATCTCGTGCAGGCGCTGCGGCGTGGTCGCCGGGGAGGCGAGCAGCGCGAGGTCGACCCTGTTGCCCGCCGCCGCGGTGGAGACCGGCTCGATCTCGTCGACCGGCAGGTCCGGCACGATCAGACCGTCCACTCCGGCATCGGCGAGCGCGGCGCAGAAGCGGTCGGCTCCGGCGTGCAGGACCAGGTTGGCGTAGGTGAACGCGATGAGCGGCACGGGCAGTGTGAGCCGGGTGACCTCGTCGAGGATCTGCCGGGTGGTGACGCCCCGCAGCAGTGCCCGGTGCGACGACTCCTGCACGACCGGTCCGTCCAGGATGGGGTCGGAGAACGGGAGGCCGATCTCGATGGCGTCGGCGCCCGCGTCCACGGCGGCCCGCAACAGGTCGGTCCAGTTCCCGGTGACGCCGCCGGTCACGTACGGCACGAGCAGCTTGCGGCCGGCCGCCCTGGCGGCGCGGGTACGGGTCTCCAGTGCGTTCACGACAGCTCCATCAGGGTGGCCATGTCCTTGTCGCCCCGCCCGGAGAGCGTGAGCATCACCGTCGAACCTGGGGGGACCGTGCCGTCACCGACGGCACGGATCACCCACGCGACCGCGTGGGCGGATTCCAGCGCGCAGAGGATGCCCTCCGTGCGGGCCAGCCGGTGGGTGGCGGCGAGCACCTCGGCGTCGTCCACGGTCACGTAGGTGGCCCGGCCCGAATCGGCCAGGTACGCGTGCTCCGGTCCCACCCCCGGGTAGTCCAGACCGGCGGCGATCGAGTGGGCCTCGCTGATCTGCCCGTGCTGGTCCTGGAGCACCAGGGAGCGGAAGCCGTGCAGCACGCCGGGGGTGCCGGCGCTGATCGCGGCGCCACCTGCCGCCTCGACACCGACCAGCCGGGCCGGCGTGTCGATGAAGCCGGCGAACGTGCCGGCGGCGTTGGACCCGCCACCGACGCAGGCCACGACGTAGTCGGGGGTGCCGGCGACGAGGTCGGCCGCGCACTGCGCGCGGGCCTCGTCGCCGATCACCCGCTGGAACTGGCGGACCATCCAGGGGTACGGGTGCGGACCCAGCACCGAGCCGAAGCAGTAGTAGGTGTCGTCGACGGAGGTGACCCAGTGGCGCAGCGCCTCACTGCAGGAGTCCTTGAGGGTTCGGCTGCCGGAGGTCACCGGCACCACCTCGGCACCCAGCATCTTCATCCGGAAGACGTTGAGCTGCTGCCGTTCGATGTCCTTCGCGCCCATCAGGACTGTGGTCGGCATGCCGAACAGGGCACCGGCGGTGGCGGTGGCCACGCCGTGCTGGCCCGCGCCGGTCTCGGCGATCAGTCGCCGCTTACCCATCCGCCGGGCCAGCAGCGCCTGACCCAACACATTATTGATCTTGTGGGATCCGGTGTGGGTGAGGTCTTCCCGCTTGAGCAACAGGTTGACGCCCAACTCCGCGGAGAGTCGCACCGCGGGCGTCAGTGGCGTCGGCCGGCCGACGTAGACGGAGAGCAGGTGGTTGAGTTCGCCCCGGAACAGCGGGTCCGTCCAGGCCTCGGCGAAGGCCCGCTCGACCTCGACACAGGCCGGAACGAGTGACTCCGGCACGAAGCGTCCACCGTAGTCACCGAACCTGCCGAGCGCCGAGGGCCGACGGGGGTCGACCTGGGCGGCTGGGCGTGCGGAGCGCAGGAGTTGGTCCACGACACATCACCTCACAGTTCTAGAACGACAAGGTCTGTATAGCAGGGAAACCGGTCGCTGTTCTAGATCTGTTGGAAAATGGTTCTAGAACAGTTTCGGTGGGCGCGCGGGATGGTCCGCCACCCCTCCCGTCAGCCCTGCGGTGCGCTGCCGATTCCGGACAGCCCGGTGCCGTCGCCGACCGCGTAACTGACCTGATGGCCGCTGACCTCGCGAATATTCATGATCACCACGCTGTTTCCCGCGAGGATCGCGACGTCGACAACCAGCGGGCGTCGGTCGGCGTCGCGAGTGATCCGCTCGCTCCGCATCGCCGGAACGCCTTCGGGTAGTCCGAGCAGGTGGCCGATGCGCTCGGGCATCAGCACCGGTGAGATCGTCTCCTCGGCCTGCACGGCCACCGCGCCCGCCCGCTCGGCGAGCACGGCGTACAGCTCGTTCTTCTCGAAGTCGACGCCCCGGAGCAGACCACCGAACGGCTGTGGGAGGTAGGACACCTGATGAATCAGCGGAGCGCCCCGGACGACCCGGATCCGCTCCAGCCGGAGCACCTCGTCGCCCGTGGGAATGCCCAACCGCTTGGCGACATCGTCGGGCACCGCGACGGTCTTGCGGCCGAGCACCCGGGTCAGCACCTCGATGCCGCGCGCGCGCAGGTCATCGGCGAGGCTACGCAGATTGCCCATCGAGTACGGGACCGGCATCGCCCGGACGTAGGTGCCCTTGCCCGGAAACTGCTCCACCAGTCCCCGGTCACAGAGCTCGTCCAGAGCCTGCCGCAACGTCATGAGGCTGACGCCGTACTCCTCGCTCAGGTGTCGCTGGCCGGGCAGCGCGTCGCCGGGAGCGAACTCGCCCCTGCCGATCCGCTTGATCAGGTCGTCGCGGATGACCATGTACTTCGGGGTCCTACCCGGAATGACGCGCATGCCTTACCCAGCCCTGAGAGTCGTGACGGAGCGGGTCGCGCCGCCCGGTGAGGTGCGGAGCTTCACGTCCTTCTACCGATGTCAGCGTATGGCCGACCTCCGTCACCGCCTACGCACGGGTCGCGCCGAGTGGCGGACCAACCGCCCGTGGGCGGTGGCGGGCCGCCACAGCCGTGGACATCCCGCCAGGGCACGGCTCAAAACTTTACAGTTGTTAGGTGAGCATGTAAGTTAACGGATGTAAGTTCAAATCCGTACCGCAGAGATGGGAATTCTCATGACGACCGCGACCGCGCTCCGCACCGACCACACCGCCCTCGCCCGCCCCGCCGATCGCATCGGTCGTGGGCTCGCGGCCGTCGCCGCCCTCGCCACCGTCGTGGCGTTCGTCAACGGGCTCCTGCTGACCCTCGACGCCCCCGACGACCGCCTGTTCATCGAGGGCTGGCGAGTCTCCAGCTTCGCCATCTTCGCCGGGCTCTTCGCCCTGCTCGCGTTCCGGCCACGCCAGTCGGCCGGCGTCTGGGAGATCGTGCTCGCCGGCAAGACCGCCCTCGTGGTGTTCGGCCTGGCGATCGGCGACGTTGCCGAGGCACGCCTCTCGGCCATCATCGACATCGGGCTGGTTGCCGTGGTCGCCGCGGCCTACGTGCTCTGCCGCGGCTGGCTGGCCTGGCGCCCCGCGACCAACCCGACCCGATGACGAAAGCCGAGCGCCCGCCACCGTCGCGTGACGGTGGCGGGCACCCCGATGATCAGTAGGGCTGACGGATCAGCACGACGGCAGGGTGACCAGCGCCAGGTTGGGGTCGACGCCGGTGGTGTACGCGGCACTGAGCACGTAGAGGGTGCGGCCACGGACGGCCACCGAGGTCGGGTTCTGCAACCCGTCGGCACCGCTCACCAGCGTTCGCGAACGGCCGGCGGCGTCGATGCTCACCAGCGTGTTCGGCCCGTTGAGGGCGGCGACGACCTGGTGGTCGCCGGCGCCCACGAAGGCGAAGTCGTCGATGCCGACCAGGCCGGTCGCCACCACCCGGACGGGTCCGGGACGGCCGTGCCGCAGCGGGATGCGCAGCAACGTTCCCTGGTCGAGATTCGTCACCCAGATCGCGTCGGGGCGTACCTTGAGGCCGTTGGCACCGAGGAAACCCGTCGAGGCGAGTTCGGGTGCCGAGGACCAGGTCTCGGCACGGCCACCTTCCAGGGGGACTGTCGAGATCGTGCCGAGCACCGAGTCGGTGAGGTAGAACCTGCGCGTCACCGCGTCGTACGCCAGGCCGTTGGGCAGTCCGGCAGCCGGCAGGGCGGCGATGCGCTGCGGTGCCCGGCCGGGGCGCAGCCGGTACAGGCCGGTGGTGGCGGCGTCACCGCTGGCGTAGAGGAAGTAGAGAGTGCCGTCGCTCATCCGGACGATGCCGGTGGTCAACGCGAACGCGAGCACCGGCGTGTTCACGCCGCCGTCGGCCGGTGCGGGCAGGGTCGCCAGGATCCGCGTCGCACCGGACGGGCTGACGGCGGCGACCTGTCTTGCGGCCGCGAAGGTGACGTACGCCGTGCCGTCCGGACCCAGCGCGATGTTCTCCGGCATCTGCCCGTTCGCCAGATCGAAGTGGACCGCGATCCGCGAGGGCAGCGGCGCGGTCGACGGCGCCGCCAGTTCGACGGCGGTCAGCCGTGCGGTCCCCGCCTGGGCGACGCCCGACGGTGCGACCGTCACGACGCCGACCCCGGCCGCCGCGAGAGCTACTGCGAGGGTCATCATTCTCTTGCGCATTTCTGTTCCTTTCGAAATAGCCGAATTGATTCGGCTGTCGTGGGCGCGAAGGGTCCGGCGCTCCTTTCGGAGCACCTCGTTTCGCGCGGTGGAAGAAGGGGCGCTAGTCGCGCATGACCGGCTGCTGGCGCGTGCCGGCGCGGGAGGTGACGGCGCCGTGCACGAGCAGCGTCATCGCGGCGTGCGACGCCGAGCCGGGTTCCGTGGTGGCGACGACGACCGTCTGACCGTCCTCGGTCTGCAGGGCCTGCTGGGTCACGGTCATCGCGCCGACCAGCGGGTGGCGCATCTCGTACCGGCTGCCGCCGCCGGCCTTGACCCGGTGGTCAGCCCACATGGTGCCGAACTCCGGGCTCCGCACCGTCAACTCCCCCACCAGCGCGGCCAGCAACGGATCGTTCGGGTGCTGCCCGGAGACCATCCGCAGCGTCGCCACCACCGCGCGGGCCTTGGCGGGCCAGTCCACGTACAGGTCGCGGGTGTGCGCGTCCAGGAACACCAGCCGTGCCATGTTCGGGCGCTGGCTCGGCCGCTCGGGGATCCGGTGGTCCAGGTGACCGGCGAAGAGGGCATGGCCCCCGATGGTCCAGGCCAGCACGTCGGCACGACGACCGAGCACCAGCACGGGTACGTCACCGAGCGTCGCGACGAGTTGGCGTACCGCAGGGCTCACCCGCTCCGGCGGCGGACGCCGCACGGCGGACCGGCGACGGGTCCCGGCCGCGAGTTCGCTCAGGTGGCGACGTTCCGCCTCGTCGAGTCGCAGTGCCCGGGCGAGCGCCTCGAGGACCTCGGGTGAGGCGTTGACGGCCTGCCCCTGCTCCAGGCGCGAATAGTACGAGGCGCTGACACCGGCCAGGAGGGCCAGTTCCTCCCGGCGCAACCCTTGGACGCGGCGCCGGTCGCCGTACGTCACCACGCCGGCGTCCTCCGGGCTCAACTGGGAGCGTCGGGCCTGGAGGAAGTCGCCGAGCTGTCCTCTCGCGTTCATGACTCGAAGTATTGCGACCTCGCCTCGCCGCAACCACATCCTGCCAGGGATAGGTTGAAGCCGGTCAGACCAGCCGGCGCCTGATCCACCAGAGGGAGAACAGCGACAGTGCGGCGGTCAGCGCGAACAGCACGCCGAACTCGCGCCATTGCAGGATCCAGAACCTCGAGCCGGGCACGTAGACCACCTCCTGTCTGAGGTTCTGCTTCTCCAGCCACCTCGGGCACGTCTCGCGGTCCCGGGGGGCCAACGGGCCGCACTGGGTCATGTCCGCCGGACCTCGGAACTCCGCTCCGGTCGCGGTGATCGTGGTGCTCGACAGGACCCAGTCGCCTCTGCGGTCGGGCTCGAGTTGGATCCTCATCTCCCCGCTGTCGGGGCTCAGCGACAATCCGTACTCCCCGTCCACCCGCAGCGGGGTGACCGTGGTGCTCGGCTGGGCCAGCCAGGGGCGCACCACGAACGGCGCGGCGATCTGGAGGCTGACGATGACCAGTAGGGTCACCGCCATCGCGGCGACGGTCCGCCGCAGCAGCAGCCCGGTCGTGACACCCACCAGGAACGCCAGCGCCGCATAGCCGACCGGCACGATTCCTCGGGCCGCGAACACCAACGGGTTCATCCGGTCCGCCGTGGCTCCGTCGATCGGCTGCGCCCATCTGCTCAGCATCAGGCTGAGCAGGCCCGCGCCGAGCGCGGCGGCACCGCCGCCCACCGCCAGCTTCACCAGCAGCCATCGGCCACGACTGACGGACTGGCTGAAGACCATCCGGTACGTGCCGGACTCCAACTCCCGGGCCACCAGCGGCGCCCCCCAGAAGATGCCCACGAGGGCGGGCAGCAGATACAGGACTGCGATGGCTGCGATGTGGAACTCGCTCGCCCACCCCGGTTGCAGTGCCTGGAGGAAGGCTTCGCCCGCGGCGCGGCAGGCATCGCCCTGGCAGCCGGTGTATCCGGTCCGCGAGGCCAGTTCCGTCACCTCCGACCAGGTCAGCGCCAGGCCGCCCAGGACCACCACCAACAGGGCGCCGGTGGCCAGGGCCGGGATCCGGAACTGCCGCCAGGTCATCCAGATCATCGCTGTCCCTCCAGCATCCGGTCCGGCCCGTTGCCGGCGGCTCCGCTCATGTACGCCAGCACGATGTCCTCCAGGTCGAGCCGGTCGACCTGCCAGGACGGGTCGTCGATCGGCGCGGTGCTGCGTACCACCAGGGTCGACTGCACGTCCGTGTGACTCTGCTCCACCAGGGCCCGCCCGACGCCCAGGTCGGTGGTGTCGCGCCGCTGGCCGACCAGGCGGTGGTGGGTGGCGAGCAGGTCGTCCACGTCGCCGGCCACCCGTACCCGAGATTCGACAAGCACGATCAGGTAGTCGCAGACCCGCTCCAGGTCGGCGACCAGGTGCGAGGACATGACGATGCTCATGCTCTGCTCGGCGGTCAGTTCCATCAGCCCCTGCAGGAAGTGGCGCCGGGCGAGCGGGTCGAGTGCCGCCACCGGCTCGTCGAGCAACAGGAGACTGGGCCGCTTCGCCGCGGCGACGGTCAGTGCCAGTTGGGCGCGCTGGCCGCCGGAGAGCTTGCCGGCCTTCTGCGCCGGGTCCAGGCCGACCTGGGCGATTCGTTGCTCGGCGAGCGCAGCGTCCCAGGACGGGTTGAGGTGCGCGCCCATCAGCAGGTGGTCCGCGACGGTCAGGCTGGGATAGACCGGGGTGTCCTGCGCGACGAACCCGACCCGCGGCGACCCGCTGACCGGCCGCGCACCGAGCACCTCGATCCGCCCCGCGGTCGGATCGAGCAGCCCGCAGGCCAACTGCAACAGCGTGGACTTACCGGCGCCGTTCGGCCCGACCAGGCCCACGACGTGGCCAGCCGGGATGTCCAGGGTGCAGTCCCGGAGAGCGGTACGCCGTCCGTACCGTTTGGTCAGACCGTCCGCGCTCAGCGCGTTAGTCATGCTCGGGCCTCCGAAAACGCCCGAAAACTGCTCAGGAAGAGCGCCTCGATGCTCTCGTCGTCCAGGCCCGCCTCCCGAGCCTCGGTCAGCCAGCGCGTCAGGTCCTGCCGCAGCGGTTCGTGCTTGCTCAGCGAGTCGCCGCCCAGCGTGCGGGTGACGAACGTGCCCAGCCCTGGCCGGGCCATGACCAGGCCCTCGTACTCCAGCTCGCGGTACGCCTTGGACACCGTGTTCGGGTTGATCGCGACCCGGGCCACCACCTCCTTGATGGTGGGCAGCTTGTCGCCCTCGTTCAGGACACCGAGCCGGAGCGCATGCCGTACCTGCTGGATGAGCTGCATGTACGGCGCGACCCCGGATCGCAGGTCCAGGTGAAACTCGATCACCTCACCACCTCAATCTACTAGGTGCCTAGTAGATTAGGGCAATCGTGAGCGGCCCGCCAGCCCTCGCCGGACCGCCGTGCGGAATGAGCCGGCGACCGCCCGGCCGGCCGGCCCGATCGCGTCGTGCGCCGCCACGATTGCGTTGGTAACGATGGGCGGGCCACGCCACCCCGTGGAACCATGCTTCGGACACATGTTGGACAATGCCCAGGTCATCGGAGAGGATCTATTCCGTGAATACCCGCTCCACCGCCGCTCAGCGAACCGCCGAAGACGCGAGCCCGGACCAGATCGCCGACGACGACCGGACACCGGACGGGCGGGGCCGGTGGCGCTGGGCGCGTCACGAATGGACCCTCGCAGCACTGGGCAGTCTGCTGCTGTCGGTCGTGCTGACCTGGCCGACGATGCGACACCCGGCGAGCACGATCCCCAACGACCTCGGCGACCCGACGTTGCAGGCGTGGCAGGTCGCCTGGTCGGGCCACGCTCTCCTGAACAGTCCGGCCAACCTCTGGGACTCGAACACGTTCTTCCCGGAGAAATACACGTACGCCTACAGCGACACCCTGCTCGGGTACGCCCCGATCGGGATGCTCGGCTCCGGCTTCGAGGCGGCCGTGATCCGGTACAACGTGCTCTACGTGCTGCTGCACGCGCTCGCGGCCTTCGGGGCGTACGTGCTGGCGCGGCAGCTCGGCGCGAACCGGTGGGGCGGGGCGGTCGCCGGGATCGCGTGGGCGTTCGCGCCCTGGCGGTTGGCGCACGCCGGTCACCTCAACATCCTGTCCAGCGGGGGCATCGCGCTGTGCCTGGCGATGCTGGCCCGTGGACACGGCTGGTCGCTGCGCCACGGTTACCGGCCGGAGCGACGGCGGCCCGGCTGGGCGTTGGCCGGGTGGCTCGTCGCCGCCTGGCAGGTCACGCTCGGTTTCGGCATCGGGCTACCGCTTGTCTACTTCCTGCTGGCCGCGGTGCTGGTGGCAGCCGGCTGTTACGGCTGGTCCTGGTGGCGCAAACGGGAGCGCCCGCCGTTCGGTCGGCGGTTGCTGTTCGCGGATCTGGGCGGCGGTGCCGTGTTCGGCGCGGTGACGGTGCTGCTCGGTCTGGTCTACCTGCGCGTCGTCGACCTCAACCCGCAGGCCGAGCGGGGGCTGGAGTGGACGAAGATGTTCTCCCCTCCCCTCATCGGGTTCGTGACCGCACCGGGTGACTCGTGGTTGTGGGGTGAGCGGCACGCCGCCGCACGCGAACAGCTGTCCTGGCCGCCGGAGATGGCGCTGCTGCCGGGGATCACGCTCATCGCGCTGGCCGCGGCGGGACTGTTCATCTCGACGTACCGGGCGCGGCACCGGGTCGCGCTGGGCCTCGGCGTGCTCGGCACGGTGCTGTTGGGCCTGGGCTCGACCCTCGGCGGTGACGGAGACCCGGGCTACCTGACCCTGTCCACCGCCCTGCCGGGCTGGGACGCCCTGCGCACCCCGGGCCGGATGATGCACTGGACCAGCCTGTTGCTGGCGCTGCTCGCCGCCGGGGCGGTGACGGCACTGGCCGAATCATCGGGTCAGACCTCGGCATCGTCGGACCAGCCCTCGGCCCGCCGCTGGACGCGGGCGCTCATGCCGGTGGTCCTGCTGGTGCCGCTGGCCCTGGTCACCCTGGAGGGCGTCAACCGGACACCCCACCCGACGGTGACGGCGCCACCGGCCGCGATGCGGGCCGCGCAGGACCCGATCCTGGTGCTGCCCGCGGGCGGCGTGGGCGATCTGACGTACATGTTGTGGACGACCGACGGGTTCCCCCGGGTGACCAACGGGCTGGCCGGGTTCGAGCCGGTCAGCCAGGCGCAGACCCGGGTCGCGGTGGCATCGTTCCCCGACGCCGGCAGTGTGGCGTACCTGCGCGGGATCGGCGTGCGGTCGGTGGTGGCCGTGCCGGACCGCACGGCGGGGACGCCGTGGGACGGCATCGCGGCCCGGCCCATCGACGGGCTGGGCATCACTCGGGAGGATCTCGATGGCACGCTGCTCTACCGCCTCTGATCGGGAAGGCGCCGCGAGCCCGGACGGCGGATGCCCGATCACCGGCCGGGCGGGGTGAGCGGGGTGCGGTTGTCCATCGTGGTGCCCTGCTTCAACGAGGAATCGTCGGTGGAGCGGTTGCACGAGACCGTCACGGCCACGCTCGCCGAGCTGTCGGACCTGGACGTCGAGGTGGTGTACGTCGACGACGGCAGCGAGGACGGCACCCTCGAGGCGTTGCGCCGGCTCGCCGCCGCCGACCCGGCGGTCTGCTACACGTCGCTGAGCCGCAACTTCGGCAAGGAGGCGGCGATGCTCGCCGGCCTGCAACGGGCCACCGGCGACGCGGTCGTCATCATGGACGCCGACCTGCAACACCCGCCACGGCTGCTGCCCGAGATGGTGGCTCTCTACCGGCAGGGCTTCGACCAGGTGATCGCCCGCCGGGACCGGCGGGGTGACCGGTTCGTCCGCATGGTCGCCTCGCGGTCCTTCTACCGTGTGATCAACTGGTGGATCGACGTGCGCCTGCAGGACGGGGCGGGCGACTTCCGGCTGCTGTCCCGCCTGGCCGTGGACGCGATCCTGGCGATGCCGGAATACAACAGGTTCTCCAAGGGACTGTTCTCCTGGATCGGCTTCCGCACGGTGGTGGTGGCCCACCGCAACGAGACCCGGCAGACGGGGCGGAGCAGGTGGACGTTCGGCAAGCTGTTCAACTACGCGTTCGACGGCCTGCTGTCGTTCAACAACCGGCCCCTGCGCCTGGCGATCTACGGCGGCATGTTCCTCACCCTCATCGCACTCGTCTACATGGCCTGGGTGGTCGCGGACGCCATCGAGAAGGGCATCGACGTTCCCGGGTACACCACGATCATCGTCAGCGTGATCGGGCTCGGCGGCATTCAGATGACCATCCTGGGGGTGATCGGGGAATACATCGGCCGGATCTACTACGAGACGAAGCGCCGGCCGCACTATCTGGTGCAGGAGACCGAGCGCCTGGTCACCGAGACGGGCGAGTCGCCACGGATGCCGTCGCAGCCCGCGGCGCGATCGACCGATCGGGGCCACCAGGCGGTGCCAAACCGGGACGACCCGTTCCGCAGGCCCTCCCCGCGACCAGCCGCCGGAGAGGCGACGACGGGCGACGCTGGCTGAGCCCCGTGACAGTGGCCGGTTCGACGAGGGCACCCGATCCACGCGGGTCATGCGAGACTCGTGCCGGCACGACGGATCCGGGGAGGGCAGCGGGTGGCTGAGGACGGGCCGACTCCGGTCCACCTGCCGAAGGTGCTCGACGGTCTCGCCGAGAACCCGGCGCTACCGGTCGAGCTGGTCCGCCGGCTGGTGCGCCACCGCCCTTGCTCCGATGGCGTGGCCAGGCACGCCGACCTGCCCCCGGACGTGATCGAGGAGATCCTCGCGTCGGACGATCACCGCCTGCTGCACTCACTCGCACTCAACCGCCACCTGCCGCACGCCGTCCGGATGCGGCTGACGGCGTACGCCGACCCGGCGGTCCGAGCTGCCCTGGTCGTGGGCGCCTGGGACGCGCCCCGCGAGCTGCACGAACGGCTGATCGACGATCCGGGGCCGCGAGCACGGGAATACCTCGCGCAACGCGACGACGTGCCGGCCGATCTGCTCGCCCGCCTCGCCACCGATCCCGAGCCGACGGTCCGGGCCACGCTCGCACGGTGGTGGACGCAGGCACCCGAGGCGGTCCGGCGGGTCCTGCTCACCGACCCCGTCGACAGCGTTCGCGCGGCGGCCTGCTCGACCTACTACGCACGGCTACCGCATCCGGTGCCGCCGCCCGACCTCGTGGCGCGCCTGCTCGACGATCCGGTCACCCGCACCGGCGCCGTACGCCACGCGGTCCTGACCCCGGCCCTGGCCGCCCGGCTGGCCGCTGACCCCGACCACCAGGTCCGCCGGCAGGTGGCCGAGCACCCGCAGCTCCCCCCGTCGGTGCGGGACGTGCTCGCCGATGATCCCAGCGCGAACGTGCGGGTGGGGATCTTCCGACGCCCGGACACGCCCGAGCCGACGCGTCGCCGCATCTACGCGGCCGTCCAGCAGGGCGAGCGCCCGCTCACCGACGTCCTCGGCGGCGACCTCGACGACGACGAGGTGTTGCAGCAGTTCGAAGACCACCTGGCCGTCTCCGAGCTGCGCCACCTGCGGCTGGACTGGGTCACCGCGGACCCGCTGCCCCACGTGTCCTCCCTTTACATCTGCTTCCGGCGTTCCGCGGCACACAGCCCGGCGCTGCCGGCCGACGCGGTCCTCCGCCTGCTCGACGACGACGACAGTGGCGTCCGTACGACAATGGCCAGGCACGCCCCACACCTGGTCGACCCGGCCACCGCCGAGCGCATCGATCGCGGGTTCCGGTCGGACAAGAAGACCGACTGGCGTCCCGCCGACGTCCTCCCGCTCCCGGCATCGACCCTGCGCCGGCTCGCCAGCGACCCGGATCCTCGCATGCGCAGTCTGGCTCCCCGAGATCCGGACCTGCCCGTCGAGGTGGCCGAACGCCTGGCCGCCGACCCGGACAGCACGGTCCGCCAGACTGTCGCCGGGCATCCGCGACTACCGGCCCACGCGCGCCGCGCCCTCCTCGCGGACGACAGCGAGTTTGTGGCGCGGACGGCCGCCGCGGCACCGACGCTGCCCGTTGCCGAGATGGAGCGACTGCTCACCCTCGCCGGCGTCTGACGGATACCGCGTCTCCGTCGCCACCATCCCCCGACGTCGCCACGGAGTCGGCTCCGCTGCAAGGCACCTCTCCCGCGGACGGGGCGTAGCGGTGGTAGTAGCCGGTCAGTGCGACCGCCAACGAGATCGACCACAGTGGAAACAGGCACCAGCCCAGGCCGCCGGCTCCCCAGTACGCCCAGTCGTGGACCGGCTCTCCCCACGCCTGAAACGTGTCGAGCTGACCGGGCAGGTCCACTCCCAACTGGTCCAGCAGCAGCCCGCGACCGAACCCGAAGATGCCGACGACGGCCGACCCGCCGAGCAGCAGCGGAAACCACATCGGCACGACCCGGCCACGCAGCACCGGGATCCAGCGTGGAAACACCCTGCCCCAGCGACAGAGCAGTCCAGCGGTCAGCACGGCACCCGCCGTGGCGAACGACGCGAGGGTCGGCTCGATGTACACGTTCTCCGGCTGGTTGCGCAGCAGGGACCTGACGAAGGGTTCCGGTGCCCCGAGAGCCCAGCCCCGAGACCAGGCCACCCGGATCACCGCGTACGGCAGTGGGCACGCGATCGCCACGAAGGTGGCGATCCGGCCCGCCCGGATCCAGGCGGCGCGACGACGTCGCAGAGCACCCGGGTCGTGGTCGCTCGTGGCGTCGGCGTAGGCGACGCTCGCCAGGACGAACAGGGCCGCGCCGGCCGCCGCGACGACCTGGAACAGCGTCGGCCAGTCCGCCCGCAGCCAACCGATCGGAAGAACGCCCAACGGCGGCAACATCACGATCATCCGTCCGTCCAGCACGACGCACACGATGACCGCCGCGACGCCGACACCACCGACGATCCCGGCTCGACGTCGAGTCGGTCGGCGGTCCCGTCCGTCGAGCCGCCCGGCCACGACGAGCGCCACCACACCGAACACGGTGATGAGCGGGCCACCCACGGCACGCTCCAGGCCGGCCAGGAGCGACGAGTAGTCCGGCCCGGTGCGGTCGTTGTGACCGAAGGGGTAGCCGGCCCCGCCAGAGGACCAGAAGATGCCCAGCACGACGAGGAACCAGGCCCATCCGCTCGCCGCGGCCGCTGCCCACCGCCGCCAGGACCGCCGCCCGCCGTTGCGTGCCACCGATGCTGTCATGCCGGTCAGTGTCGGCCACCGGGGACGGGCTCGACATCTGCCGTACGGGGTGGACCGGCGGCCTCGAACCGCTCGCCCTCTACCGGTCGGGAGACGCGCCGGCACGTGTCGCCTGTGCAGGATCGACCCATGCGAAGGCGACAGCTGACATCCGCGCTCGTGGGGTTCCTCCTCGCCGGGACCGCCATGATGGTGCTACCCCGCCACGGCGACACCGATGGCTGGCGAGCCACGTTCAGCCCTGCCCTGCCAGCGCCGACCGGATCGCACGACGTGGGCGTACGACGGATGCGGCTCGTGGACCAGGACCGCCGCGACCCTTGGCGCCCGGACAGTGACCGGACGTTGATGCTCGACGTGCACTATCCGGCCGACTCCGGGTCCCGGCCGTTGGCGCACTACGCGGTGGCGCCCGCGCTGACCGAGTTCGGCCGCCTGGCCTGGGCGCCCGGCGAAGAGCGACGCCTGGGACTCCTACCGGACGAGGTCAACTGGATGTTCCGCACCCATTCCCACGAGTGGGCGCCGCCGGCCATCGGCTCGTTCCCCGTCCTGGTCGGCTCGCCACCACCCGGGGTGATGCGGTCGGCGTACACCGGCATCGCCGAGGAACTGGCGAGCCGCGGATACGTGGTCGTCACCGTCGACCACCCGTTCGACGCGCCGGTGGTCGACCTCTATCCCACCCGGCGGGTGATCGAACCCACCGACGCCGTCGCCACCGTCGGGCGTCTCGACGCCGACACCACCAGGATCGCCGACCTCGAGTACGTCACGAGGAGACTCTCCAGCCTGGACCGGCCGGTGAGCCGCGTGATGGACCTGCGGAGGGTCGGCCTCTTCGGGTGGACCGGCTCGGACGCCAGACAACGAGCGCACCTCGCCGGGCTGCCCGGAGTCTCCGCCGTCGCGGACCTGACCGGCACCGCCGACGTCACCGACACCGGCATGGTGCCCCTGCTCATCATCGGAGGTTCGCCCATCGGCACGCACCGCGACCTCCCACGCTCCGGCTGGCGGGCGAGGGTCACCATCCCCGGCGCGTCTCCGCGGTCGCTCACCGACGACGGGGTGATGTTGGCACAGATCGCGGAGCGCTACCCCCGCGTCGAACCAGTCGTGTGGCGGGACGTCGGGGAGGTGCACGCGTTGGCCTACCGCACTGTCCGCCGCGCGCTGGTCAGCTTCTTCGACCACCGGGTCAACGGGGCGCAGGCCGGCACGATCGTCGTGGAATCGGGCGTGACAGTTGATCTGGTCTCGTCGTGAGATGCTGACCGGCGTGAAGCGGCTCGCCGCGCTGGCCGCCGGGATCGTCACCGTCCTGGCGCCCTGGTACGGCCAGCCGACCCCGCTGCGGCTGACCGCCTGGGTGTCGGTCCTCGCCGCGACACTGGTGATCTGGTCGCCCCGACTGCCCCGGGTGCCGCTCGCCGCTCTGGCGGCCGTCGTCTCGCTGGGCGGGAGCCTCTGGGCGTGGCGGTGGCTCGGCTACGACTTCGTCGACGACGGCAACGACTCCAGCAAGCTCCTGCTGTGGACCACGATCGACGTCGGCGCGCTGACCACCCTCGCGGTCGCGCTGAGCCGCGGCGCCGGCCGGGCCGGCCGGCTGACCGGGGTGCTCCTGCTGCTGCCCGGGTCGGCGGTCGGGTTCCGACTCCTGCCCGACGCCGCCGTCGGCGAGCAGTTGTTCCTGGGTGCCCTGGGTGCCTCCACGGTGCTGGCCGGAGCGCTGCTCGGTCGCTACCTCCGCGGCCTCGACGAGCTGCGGGCGACCGTTGTGGAGCAGGCGCGGTCCGAGCAACGCCGCCAGCTCGCCGCGGATCTGCACGACTACGTCGCGCACGACATCGCCGGCATCGCGGTCCTGGCCCAGTCGGCTCGGGTGGTCGGCGCGAGCGACCCGGGAGCGCTCGTCGCGCAGGTCGAGCAGGCCGCCGCCCGGGCGCTGCGGCGTCTCGACCGCAGCATCCGGCTGATGCGGGACGACGGACACCCGACCCACCAGTACGGCCTCGCCGACGTACCCGACCTCGTCGACGCCCACCCGATCCGGGTCGAGCTGACCATGGCGGTGGCGGGACACGGCGACATCTCCGCCGCGGTCCAAGCCACGGCGTACCGGGTGATCGTCGAGGCCCTCACGAACGTCGCCCGGCATGCCCGCACCGCCGTCGCGGTGCGGGTGTCGGTGACCCAACGGGAGGGACACCTGGACCTCGTGGTCGCGAACGAACTGACGGCCGGAGCGACGCCGCCACGGGCCGAGGGTCAGGGCACCGGCCTGGCCTCCCTCCGGGCCCGGGTGGACGCGCTCGACGGCACCATGCGCGCCGGTCGCGAGCAGGGATCGTGGCAGGTACGCGTCACCCTCCCCCTACACTGAGTCGATGCCCACGCTGACGCGCCTGCGGCTGGGTATCGGGAAGGCGACGTCATGACCACAGTGGTGATCGCCGACGACCACGACATGGTCCGGCACGGTTTTCGCATGGTGCTGTCGGCGCAGCCCGACCTGACCGTCGTCGGAGAGGCCGGCAACGGCAACCTGGCCTGGGACCTGGTCTGCCGCCTGCGCCCCGCGGTGCTGCTGGCGGACATCAGGATGCCCGGCATGGACGGCCTCGAACTCGTCCGACGCGTCACGACCACCCCCGCGCTGGGGACGAAGGTGATCGTCGTGACCACCTTCGACGAGGATGACTACATCGGCCGGGCGTTGCGGGACGGGGCGAGCGGTTTCCTGCTGAAGGTCTCGGCACCCGGGCTGCTCGTCGAGGCCGTCCGAGCCGCGCTGGCGGGCAATGCCCTGATCAGCCCCGAAGTCACCGTCCGCTTGCTGGAACGGCTCAGAACCGATCGCGAAGCCCTCCAGGCGGACCCGCCCCTGACCGCCCGCGAACGGGACGTCGCCACGCTCGTGGCTCGCGGGCTGAGCAACGACGAGATCGGCGCGGAACTCCACGTCTCGCCGGGCACCGTCAAGACCCACGTCGCCCACATCTCCCTGAAGCTCGGAAGCGTCACGCGCGTCCGCATCGCCGCCTGGGCCTGGGAATCCGGCCTCGTGTCCCGCTCCTGACCGGGACACGGTACGAGCGACGGACCGATCTACCCACCGCACGGCCGCGTCGGGCGCGGGTGGCCGGGTCAGCCGTCCGGGGTGAAGAGCCCCTGGATGCCGACGACGATCGCGATGAGACCGAAGATCGCGAGCAGGAGGCGGACCCCGGTCGCTCCGGCCGGCTGCTCGCCACGTGGCGCCGGCCGTCCGGTCAGCCGCTCCCACAGCAGGGCGAGCCCGACGCCGATCCCCACCACCTCGAAGTGGAACACCCGGGGTCCGGACACCAGGTGGACGATGAGGTAGTAGCCGCCGGTCACGAGCGCCACGACGCCGACCACCCAGGCGATCGGGGCGGCCCGACCGGCGAGGCGTCCCAGGTCGTCGCCGACCCGCGGCAGCAGCCGCAGCACGGCGACGGCGAGCAGGAAGCCGCCGACGATGTTGGCGAGGTCGAGCAGCAATGCCATGATCACGATAGGTCTCCGTTGATCGAGGGTTCAGCGGGTGGGAGCGTACCCATGGACCCGGGTCGTTGAAACGATCCAGAGTCCGGGACCAGCGCGGTACGACCGGGCGAATATTCCGCCCATCGTTTATGCATTGACCAGCATCTTTGTAATAGCGGGCAAATTAACCGCCGCGAAACAGATGCGACACACTCGATCGTCACCTAGGCTGCCGGGTGACACATCGACCGCCCGCACCCGCAACGTGCTGGTCCCCCGCGTCCTCGCACACCGCCTACCGCCGGTCCACGCAAACGGCCGACGCCGATTGGAGCATTCGATGACCTGGCGTCCCACCATTGCCGCACTCGCCGGACTGTGCCTCGCGGTCGGCTCCGCGCCGTTCGCCACCGGTGCCGCCGCCACACCCTCGACAGCCGTGGACGCCGCTCCGGGCGGCGCTCACGCCACGCTCGCCGGCCCGCCCGGCGCACCGTCCGGGGTCTGCCCGACGGGGGTCGGATACGGATCACCGCTGCCGGCGAGCTCCCTGTCGGCCACGAAGATCCAGGGTGGGTTCTCGTTCCTCGAAGGGCCGGTCTGGGTCGCCGACGGCGGCTACCTGCTGATGTCCGACATGGCCGCCGGCACGGGTCAATACAATGTGCAGCCGTCCACGATCCGGCGGTTCACCCCGCCGGCGACCTTCGACACGTTCATCGCCAACGCCGGCAGCAACGGCCTGGCGCTCAGCGCCGACTCCCAGCAGATCATCGCGGCCACCCACGACCAGCGAAACGTGTCCGCCTACCGGCTGAGCGACTCCTCCCGCAGCACCGTCGCGGCGAACTACCAGGGCCGGGCGTTCAACTCACCCAACGACGTCGCGGTCCGGTCGGACGGCGTCGCCTACTTCACCGACCCCAACTTCCAGCGCGGCAACCGCGCCGACCAGATGAACGGTCGCACAAGCGTCTTCCGCGTCTCCGGCGGTCAGGTGTCGCTCGTCGACGACCGGCTACGCCAGCCCAACGGCATCTCGCTCTCACCCGACGGGACGGCGCTCTACGTGGGCGCGTACTCCGAGAACAAGATCTACAAGTACGCGGTCGCTGCCGACGGCAGCACCGGCGCCCGCAGCGTCTTCGTGAACTACATCGGCGGTCCGGACGGCGGGACGATCGACTGTGCCGGCAACGTGTACTGGACGTCGGGTTTCGATGGCCAGGTCCACGTCTACTCCCCCACCGGCACCCAGCTCGGCACGATCCGGGCCGGCAACTCCGGCACCACGAACGTCGCCTTCGGCGGTCCCGACCGGCAGACCCTCTACATCACCTCCGGCCAGCGCAACGACTCCGGCCTCTACAGTGTGCGGCTCAACATCCCCGGATACCCGTACTGACAGTCGCCGAGGGGCGCCCGGGTGACACCGGGCGCCCCGGTTCAGGAGTGCTGACGGCGGCCGGCGCGGATCCGCGCACCGAGGTCGCTGACCGGGTCGAGATGACGCAACTTGTCGGGGTTGACGATGGAGTGGATCGCCTGGATCGCACCGTCGGCGATGTCGAGGCCCACCACGCCGAAGAGCCGGTCCCGAGAGTCGAAGATCAGCGCACCGGGCCGGCCGTTGACCTCGGCGATCCGCATCCGTACCCCGCCGTGCGGCGCCACCACGGACATCGCGGTCGCCAGATGCCGTGCCACCCGCTGCCGGCCGTTGATCGGCGACGCCAGCGCGGGAACCTTCCCGCCCCCGTCGCCGTGCAGCACCACGTCCTGTGCCAGCAGCGCCTCCAACGCCGGCAGGTCACCCTGTTCGGTGGCGGCGACGAACCGCCGAGCCAACTCGTCGCGCTGCCGCCGCGAGGCGTGGTAGCGAGGCCGACGCTCCTGGAGGCGGACACGGGCCTTCGCCACCAGGTGCCGGGTACTGTCGACGTCGGTGCCGAGGATGCCGGCGACCTCGACGTACGGATAGTCGAACACCTCCCGCAGCAGGAAGGCGGCCCGCTGCCGGGGCGACAGGGTCTCCAGGAGTACGAGGAACGCCAGCGACAGTGCGTCCGCGGTCTCCGCCTGGTCGGCGGGTGAGGCGTCGGTGACCACCGGCTCCGGCAGCCACTCCCCGACATACCGTTCCCGCCGCGCCCGCGCCGAGCGGAAGTGGTCGATGGACAACCGGGTGACGAGCGTGGCGACGTACGCGCGCGGCGAGGTGAGCTGCTCGTTGCGGCCCAGCGTCTGGTGCATCCGCAGGAACGCCTCCTGCACCACGTCCTCGGCCTCGCTCACACTGCCGAGCATCTGGTACGCGATGGCGAACGCCCGCGGACGCAGCTCGCCGTAGAGATCAGCGGACGACACCGCTCAGCCCAGCCCTTCGACGAAACCGTTGCGCCAGCTCGGATACCGAGGCGTCCACCCCAGCTCCCGTTTGGCCTTCTCGCTGGAGATGCCTCGGGCCCGCGTCATCAGATCCACCGGAGCCGCGCCGGCCACCGCGCGCACCAGCCACGCCGGAAGGCGGCGCGGCGGCTTCGCGCCGAGCACGCGGGCCAGTTCCGGCAACCACTGACCCACCGGCGCCGGATCGTCGTCGGCGACGTGGTAGATCCCGCGCCGGCCGCGTTCGACGGCCGCGACCGTGGCCGCCGCGGCGTCGACGATGTGCACGAGCGACACCACCCCGGTGCCGCCGCCGACGACCGGGACCTTCCGGCGGCGGATCAGGCTGGCCATGCGGGCATCCGGCGCCAGTTCCACACCGGTCCCCGGGCCGTAGAAGCCACCGTAGCGAAGCACGATCCCCTCGGCCCACGTGATGGTGGTGACGGCGGTCTCCAGGTGGCGTAGCGCCGCCACGCTCTCCTCGGCGTCGGCCGGCGGGCGGGGCTCGATCCGGCCGTTCTCGTCGACCACCGGCCCGCCGGTGCGTTCCATCCACGAGGCGTTGCTCTGCGCCACGAACGCGCGTACCCCGATGGCGCGCGCGGCGGCGAGGAGGTGGTCGGTGCCCACGGTGCGCAGCCGATCGGTGGCGGCGGCCATCCGCTTGGCGTGTCGAAAGTCGGGCGGCCCACTCAACGCCGTCAGCTGATGGACGACGACCTCCGGCTCGGCCTTCGCCACCGCATCCGCCACCGAACCGGGGTCCAGCGCGTCGACGACGACCGGATCGGCGCCCAGTGTCCGCAGGGCGTCGAGTTTCGCGGCCGAGCGGGTCGTCCCGACGACCTCGTGACCGTGTGCGACGAGTTGGGTGACCAGTTGGCGGCCGATCGCGCCGGACGCGCCGGCGAGGAAGATCTTCATGACGTCTCCGTCCACTTGAACCTGTCAACAGAGACGAGACGGCCCGGCCCCCCATGAACGACAGTTACCCAGCTCACACCTCAGCAGCAGCCGAGCCGGTGCCACGGACCAGGGGTGACCCTAGGAAGGAGCGCCAACCCGCTGTTCGAGCACCTGCATCTTGTAGCGGAAGTCGGTCAGATCGTCGTCGTGGAAGAGGTGGAAGAACCACTGCGGCATCCGCGGCTGCTGCCGGCGGGCGACGAACAGCACATCCTGCACCTGCCGGGCGAACACGGCGAACGCCTGGTCGTCCGCGATCACGTCCGACGGTTCCTCGGTGACCGCGCGCACCAGGCCGAGGACCCGGGTGCGGTCGCGGGTGGTCAGGATCTGCGCGCGGGCCATGTCCGAACAGGACAGCAGCAGACCCAGCGATGGCACGAACCAGACGCCGACCAGGCTACCGACCGTACTCTCGGTCGTGAGGCCCACGGTCACGCCCACGACACACCAGACCGCGACGACACCGAGCAGCACGGCAGCGAAGCGTCGCCGGACCCGCGAGCCCCACGCCAGGTTCTGCTCCAGACAGAAGAGCACGTCGTACGGAGCGGCGACGGTCGCGACGAGGTAGTAGTCCCGCAACCGCGTCTCGTCGCCGCGGAAGCGCCGGCTGAGACGGCTCAACTCGTCCTCGGACAGCCGCTCACCGACCAGGACCGCGTTCCACGGCAGGTCGAACAGGTCGGTGTCCAGCATCTCCTGCAACGTCGCGCTGACGTGCAGGTGCCGACCGATCAGGGGAGCCAGTACGACCGCGTAGACGCCGGCCCAGAGCGCACCGATGATCGAGACAGCGGGTTGCAGCGGGGGTAGCGCCACCTTCGCCACCACGCCGAGACTCGCGACGGCCAGTGACATCAACAGACTGACCGCCTGGGCGCGTTGCGTGTAGCGGTGTGCCACCGCGATGGCCCGGAAGAGGATCAGGGAACGGTCGTTGTTCTGTGACTGGTTGATCCGCCGCATGCCTGCCAATGGAACCTCCGACCGTCAGGCGGTCCACCCCTGCCACCAGATGGTGACACGATCAGCGATCGAGGCGCTACCGTCCGTTTGATCGACGACTCCGACGACACCTCACGTCGCCACGTGCTGTCGGCCCGGCTCCCCAACCACCGGAACAGCACACGCATCCGGTCCCGCCACGGACCCGATCAGGTGATCGAACCCGGACGGGACCGGATGCCCCGTACCGCTGTCGGTGCTGTTGCCCTCGACGAGCCGAGCGGCCAGATGATCAGCCGAAGCAGTTGGGGACGGGCGGCGCGCTGGGCGTGCAGTTGGTGGGCCGGTTCGCGCTGATGACCGACTTCTCATCCACGGTGACCTGACCGCCCTCGTTGAAGACCCCGCCCGGCGCCAGGGCCGAGACGTTCTCCGTCACCGTGGACTCGGTGAGGTTGACGGTGCCCCTGTTGTAGATCCCGCCGCCGCGCGAGTTCGTGCCGACGGCCTTGTTCCGGTTGATGTGGGTGTGCCGCAGCACGACGATGCCGCTGCCGACGTAGACGCCGCCGCCGTGCTCGATCGTGCTGAACGTGCTGGCGGCGTTCTCGCTGATCTGGCTGTCCTCGACCACGAACCGGCCGATCTGGTTGAAGATCCCGCCGCCGCGTTGGCCGGCGCTGTTCCGGCTGATCTTGCTGTGCTCCAGGTGGAAGATGCCGTCGCTGAAGATTCCGCCGCCTTCGCTGCCTGTCGCGTTCTCGCTGACCTCGATGTTCCTCGCCGTGGTGGTGGCGTTGATTCCGCTGCGGATGCCACCACCCCGGAAGCCCGAGGTGTTGTGGTGCACGCGCACGTTGTCGAGCACGGCGACGCTGGAGTTGGACAGCCCACCACCCGTGCCACCGATCGGCAGGACGGTGACAACGCCGATCGTGTTGTTGTCGCTGATTCTGGTGTTCCGCACGGTGAGGTTGCCGTTGTTGTAGACGCCCCCACCGTCGTACAGGGCCGCGTTGTCACTGATCTTGCTCTCGTCGTCCCCGTGCTTGTCGCGGTCCTTGCCGTCCCGGTCCTTGCCGTCCCGATCCTTGCCGTCGCGGTCCTTGCCCTCGCCATGGTCGCTGCGGCCGAGGATCCTGGTATCGCCGTAGTTGGCGATGCCGCCGCCCGAGCCGTTGGTCCGGTTGAAGACCACGTCGGTGTTCTCGATGGTGGCCCGGCCGCCGATGTCGATCCGGATTCCACCCCCACCGCCGCCGATCCCGCTCGTGTCCTGGCCACCCTTGATGGTCACGTCGCGGAGCTGGAGGTCGCCGCCGGGGCCCACCTCGAGGATCCGGAACGGTGCGGCGTTGGCCGCGCGGACGATGGTGGCGCCGTTCCCGTCGATCGCGACCCGCTGAGTGATGATCGGCAGGCCGATGGGACCGTGGGGCACGGGTGGTTGAGGTGCGGACGCGTTGAGCGTGTACGTGCACTTCCCGGCGAGCTTGAGGGTCGCCCCGTTGCCGGCGTTCGCGCGGACGAGCGCCGCGATCAGCTCGTTGGCGCCACACGGCACGTCCGTGACGTGGTCGCCCTCGCCGCCCCGGTGGTCGTCGTCCTTGTGGTCCGTGCCGCCCCGGTCCTGCCCTTTGTTGTCGTCGCCGGTCAGCCGGCTGGTGCTGCCGGCGAGGACCTGCTCCCCGGCGTTCACCAGGCTGCTGCCGCTCGCTCCGAGCGCTCCGGTCACCCCTGTCGGCGCGCTGACGGCGGCCAGCCCAGCCACCCCGGCCACTCCGGCGACGAGCCACCGTGCCCGCCGCCTCCTGGCGGGAGGTGGTTGATCTGCCGCTACCTCGCTGACGTTCGGGTGTCGATGGTTGGACATCGAGCTACCTAGCCCTTCTCCCTACACCATGTCTCCGCACGTAACAATCCGCGCAGACAGCGACAAATCGGGTGTCGCTCCCGACATGAACGTAGTGGAGCAGGACTCGCGTTAACCGGTCTTATGCGAAGAAGTCCTACATTAGGTGCAGATACCCCCAGCGCTCCGGCCGCGCCACCGCGCGCGCCCGCGCTGGCAGCACGCCGCGCGCAGCGGCAGAGCCGGCCGGCGCCGGCAGGCCAAACAGCCGACGGTCAGCCGCTTCGCCGGTTACCCCACTGGCGCGGGCTCTGGACCGAGCCCCGGCCGCCGAAGTGCTGACCCTTTCCATGCGGTTGGGGTGAGGCGACCTTGCCCCTCGCGCGTCGGGCAGCCCGATTCGCGGGAGCGGCAGGCTGGTCAGCCTCGGCCTCGACCGTGGTTTCGGCATCCGCCTCGTGGTCGTCGTGAGCGGGCTCAGGCTCCGGCATCGGTATCTCCCTGGATCTGGGGCGCCCCATGGACCATCGATAGCCGACGGACGCGACTGTGGTCGACGCCGGGGTGGGCGCCTGCAGGATATCGCAACGCTCAGCCCGCCCCGTCGACGGTTGCCCGCTGGCACCGCGACGGCGCTGGAGGGCCGAGATTTGTGGTTGCAGTGGTTCCCTGATCAGGATCAGGCCGATCCGGATCAGGACAACGGGGCAGCCAATGACGGACGTGCCTGGTTTGATGGAACGCCGCACCGCTGTGCACGGAGGACGTGATGGGGAACTACAGCGAACCGCTGCTGCTGGACAGGAGCGGCAACAGCTACCCGCTCCATGACCGGCGCTGGCGCGGCGACGACGACAGCCCTCTCATGCTGTCACCCCTGTCCGGGTTGATGCCGGAGCAGATCGACCAGGGCGAGTGGTCGCTGTGGCGCTACCGTTCCGTCCTGCCCGTCGACCCTGACTACCGCGTGAGCCTCGGCGAGGGCCTCACACCGATGGTCGCGCTGACCTGGGGCGAGCACCGGGTGCACTTCAAGCTGGAGTGGTTCAACCCCACGTCGTCGTTCAAGGACCGCGGCGTGTCGGTGATGGTGTCGCACCTGCGTTCACAGGGTGCTGACCGCGTGCTCGAGGACAGCTCCGGCAATGGCGGTGCCGCGGTCGCCGCCTACGCCGCCGCGGCCGGCATACGTGCCAAGATCATCGCACCGGCGGCGACGAGCGCACCGAAGATCCTGCAAGCACGTGCCTTCGGCGCGGAGATCGAGCTTGTTGGTGGCACCCGCGACGAGGTCGGCACGGAGGCCGTCCGACAGGCGGAGCAGATCCCGTACGCCAGCCACAACTGGCACCCGATGTTCCTCCAGGGCACCAAGACGATCGCGTACGAGATCTGGGAGAGCCTCGGCTTCACCGCCCCGGACAACGTGGTGCTCGTCGCCGGAGCCGGCAGCCAGATCCTCGGCTGTGACATCGCCTTCTCCGAGTTGCTCGCCGCGGGACAGATCGACCGACTACCCCGGCTGCTCGTCGGGCAGCCCGAGCACTGGTCCACCATCGCCGACACCCTCAACGGTGTCGACCGGGCCGGGCGCGGCGAGCGCGTGCCTACCATCGCCGAGGGTGCCTCCATCGCCACCCCGGTACGGCTCCCCGAGGCCGTCGAGGCGCTACGTCGCTGCGGCGGCGCGGGTGTCGCCGTTCCAGAGGAGCAAATCCACGCCGCGGTCCGCGCCCTGGCCGCCCGCGGGCTGTACGCCGAGCCGACCAGCGCCGTCGCGGTCGCCGCACTCGACCACTTCATCTCCAACAGCACCATCACTCCCGATCAGACGACCGTCGTCGTACTCACCGGCTCGGGGCTCAAGTCCGCCGACAAGATGGCCAGCCTGATCCCGGCCTGAGCCGGACGCCCACCTGCCACCCACCACCGGAGAGTCCGACCAGTACGGCTGACCAGCCCACCTCTGCCCCGTGGCCAGACGTGGACCTGCGCGACCTGCGCCTGGCGGTGGGTGCTTCGCGAACCCATTACGTTGCGGTACCTCGCGGTCGCACCTGCGGAGCCAGGGGTCGACCGTCGACTATTTTGGCATCGTGACACTGGTGCAGGCAGTCGAGATCGAGGACTACCGTCCCGAGTATTCACTCCTTGTTCTGGTGGATCCGAACGTGGAGTGGGGTCACGAGGATCCGGAGGTGCCCCGGCACCGTGATCGCGGCGGTCGGCCGACCGGGACGTTCGCCGGGACCGGCGCCGGCTGGGTCACCGCTCAGGCGCCGGGCCTGGCTGATCATGCGGTACGTCTCGAGCTGCACGACGGTCCGCCGCCCACTGATCACGAGGAGTTCGACGATGTCCTGGAGGCGTCGTACCGTTCGAGCTCTGGTGGGTTGTCGGTCACCACACTGACCGGCGGCGTCGGTCCCGCCGACCTCGACCTCGGTGCTGCGCAGTGGTATCGGGTGCGGGTGGCGCGCGGGCAGGCGGGCACGGAGAGCACGTCCGGCTACACCTGGGTGCTGCGCTTCTGGGCCGATCCGGTAGTTGAGCCGCCTGTCTGGCTGGCCCGCGGCCAGTCGGCGATCGGAGGCCCGGACAACGGCTGGCACTCGGCGCTGCCGCGCTGGGTGACGGAGGTGGCGGACATCGCCGCCAACATGGCGCGGCGGCTCGGTCGACCGGTAACCCCGCAGCAGGTCGAGGACGGCTTCCACTCGCCTCCGTCGTATCCGGTCGGTTGGCTGGACGAACCGTTGTGGCCGCGTCCGTCAGCCACCGGCCACGTCGCGCCCGGGTACCGCGCCCGGGAGGCTGCGGAGCAGCGCCGGCTCGCCGAGATCGTGGCCGAACTGGGCGTGCCTCCCGTACGTCGCAAGCGGGACGTGTTCCCGCTGCTGGTCGCTGCCGGCATTCTGGTGTGCGAGGAAAACGCCTACCGGGCTGGCCAACCCGCCCGGATCGACACGGTTCTGTCGTTGCCTCCGGATGAGGTTGCGGCGGTTCGGCAGCGGGACTTGCGTTGCCGCTACGACGCTGTCGCCCAGGATCTCGAAGCGGTACTGCGCTGGACACCCCGGACTCCGTTGGAGACCACGCCGGCAGAACTGGCGCAACGGCTGCTGGTGAGCGAGGTGGAACTGGGCGAGGCGCTGGCCTACGCGGAGGAGACCGGTTTGGTGCACACCGAAGACGGACGCCCGCTGCGGCTGTGGCTTGGCCCCCGGGGCACATCCTGAGCCGGCCGTTCTCGCCAACCTCGGCGGAGCCGCAGCGCCCACGAGGTCGGTGCGCTCGCGAGGTCAGCCGGCCCGCCAACCGGCCGGGTTGACACCGCCGGGCACCGGCGCCGCAGGGTCGTAGGGCTGCCGGGTGAAGACGAAGGTGCCGAGATCGAGGTGGGTGACGACGCCCGCCGCGTCGCGGTGCACTCGCAGCCGTTCGCCGGCGAAGTAGCCGTTGAGCCCCTCCCAACCACCGTCGCCGGTGGGGCGCAACCGGGTGCCGCGCCCGCCGGCCAGCGGGACCAACTCCACGAAGTCGTCAGCCTGCGGGCGCAGCAGATAAGGGGCCGGCCCCCAGTACCACGGGCCGGCGAGGTCCAGTAGCTGTGGGTCAACTGCGGGCAGCGGTCGCCACGGCGCAGGGATCCGCGGCTCCCGCTCGGCGACCGTGTGCAGCAGATCAGCGGCGAGAGTGCCGGCGGACAGGCCGGCGGTCACGTTGGCCATGACAACCGCGCCCAGAGCGTCCTCGGGGCTGACCCACACGGCCGCGACGAAGCCCGGCATCGAGCCGGTGTGCCCGGCCAACAGCCGGCCGTCGCGGCGCAGCAGCTGCATGCCGAGCCCGTAGCCGCTGTCCCAGCCCGCCGCCTCCGGTGGGCTCGCCGGGGTGCGCATCTGCGCGACGGTGTCCGGGTGTAGCACCCGGTCGTCGCCGTCGATGAGGAACGCGGAGAACCTGGCCAGATCCGTCACGGTCGACCACAGTTGCCCGGCAGGCGCCATCAGACCGGTGTCCACCGCGGGCTCCGCAAGGAGCACATCGGCCCAGGGATGCACTGCCCAGCCGGTGGCGTGCGGTGCGACCGGCAGCAGGGTGGTGCGGGTCATCGCGAGTGGCTCCAGTACCTCGCGCCGCAGCACCTCGCCCCACGCCTGACCCCGTACCTGTTCCACCAGCGCGCCGAGCAGCGCGTAACCGGGGTTGGAGTAGTGAAGGCGCTGTCCAGCCGGATGCACCTGCGGATCGCTGCCCAGCACGTCGGCCAGGTTGGGTCGCAGCGTGCCCGGGGTTCGTTCCCACCACGGGCCGGGCGCCTCGGCGATCAGCCCGGCGGTGTGCGCCAGCAGCGCACCGATCGTGGCCTGGCCCGCCGCCGTGCCGGGCAGATGCTCGGCCAGCGGGTCGGTGAGCGCGAGTCGCCCCTCGTCGCGCAGGCGCAGCACCAGCACCGCCAGGAAGGTCTTGGTGATCGAGCCGATCCGGTATTGGAGGTCGCCATCCGGCACCTGGCCGTCCACCGTTCCCCACCCGTCCACCCACACCGGACGGCCAGCACGCACCACGGCAGCGACGACTGAAGGCGCCCGACCCGCCGCCTGACCGGTGGCCAGCCGGTGAACCAGCGCACGTCGGGTCTCGGGCAGCAGCGGCGGCGGGATCGGTGACATGTGGGCAACCTATCTGGCGGCCCCGGCCCACAGAGCTCCGTCCCGCTCCGACGAGGCCGGATCCGGGCCGGCGAGTGCCCGCGGTGCCCGGGACGGCGTTGACACCACCCAGGCGCGGTGTCAGAATTCCTTTACACCCCCGTGTCAGAGAAATCTGACACCAGTGCCGAGGAAGGATCCCCGGATGAGCGGCACCCTGCGGACCGGTGACGAGCTGGTGTCGCTGCTGGCCGCGCTGGCCAGCCCGCACCGACTGCGGATCCTTGCCGCGCTCAGCCAGGGGCGCACCTACGTCAGCGAGCTCGCACGGCGGCTGCAGATGAACCGACCGCTGCTCTACATGCACCTGCAGAAACTGGAGGCAGCCGATCTGGTGACCGGCGAACTGGTCACCGCACCGGACGGCAGCTCGGTGAAGTATTTCCAGGCCACGCCGTTCACGGTGTCCCTGGACCTGGCGGCGGTCGCGCTGGCCGCGCAGACCCTGACCGGCGCGGAGCCGGCCAGAGAACAGGAGAAGTGAGCAATGACCCAGCTGATGGCGTCGGACATGGCGCAGACCTCCACCATCGCCTCGGCGGTGATCGTGGCGACGGTGATCGTCGTCGCCGGTCTCGTCGGGCTCGGCCTCTATCGCGCCCGTTACGCCGCGACGCGGGAGGAGGGTTACCGGCTGCTGGCCGAACGGAGCGCCGACGGAGGCCAGGCCGTGGCGGACGAACTCACGCGCGTGCGGGCAGAACTCGGCGAGGTCAGGCATCGGTTGTCCGCGCTGGAGAAGCTCCTGAGCCAGATCGGCTGACGCGGAAGGGCGTGCGACATGAGCGGATGGATCCGATTACGACGGCAGGCCGGGCGTCTGGTCGCGGTGGCCGGCTGCCTGACCGTGCTGGCCACGACGGCCGCGCCGGTCGCCGCCGACCCGTTGCTCAACCGCGTCGCACCCGGCGACGAGTTGGCCGCCGCCGAGGACTACCTGCGCGCCTACCAGGAGCAGACCAGGGCACCCGGGCTGGCGTACGCGGTGGTGCGCGGCGACACGGTCCTCCGCAGCGGCGCCTGGGGCGTCGACGGCGACGGCCGCCCGATGACCGCACAGACACCGTTCCTGCTCGGTTCGACGAGCAAGTCGTTCACCGCACTCGCTGTGGCGCAACTGGTCGAGGCCGGCCGCGTCGACCTCGACACCCCGGCGGCCACGTACCTGCCCTGGCTGGCACTGGGTGACGCGCACACCGCGCGGACGGTCACCGTCCGCCAGCTGCTGACCCACACCAGCGGCCTACCGGAAGTCTGGAGCACCGGCCTGACCGACCGCTACGACAACCGACCTGGCGGCCTGACCCGGTCCGTGCGGGACCTGGCCACCCTGCGACCCACCGCCGCCGTCGGGCAGCGCCACGAGTACAGCGACGCCAACTACATGATTCTCGGCGCGCTCGTCGAGGACGTCACCGGCGACACCTTCGGCGCCTACCTGCGCCGCCACGTGCTCGACCCGCTCCAGATGACGCACTCCGCGGCCACCGTCGACGAGGCCCGCGCGGTCGGAATTCCGCCCGGGCACCGCTACTACCTGGGCCAACCACGGCGCTTCGCCGCGCCGTTCGACACCGCCGGAGTGCCGTACGGCTTCCTCGCCGCCAGCCTCGAGGACCTGACCCACTACGCGATCGCGCAGCTCAACGGCGGCCGTTACGGCAACACTCGGATCCTCGGCGCCGACCGCACGACACAGATGCACACCGGCACCGTGTCCACAGGTCACGGCAGTTACGGGTTCGGCTGGAGGAACAGCACCCTCGACGGCGTCGGCACCCGCATCGTCTGGCACGCCGGCGCGACCCCGGACTACTTCGCCCACCTCGTGCTCGCACCCGAGTCGAACCTGGCCGTCATCATCATGACCAACATCTACGGTCTGCCGATGGATGCTCCGCTCAGCGCCGGAGCGTTCAATCTCGCCCGGATCCTGCACGGCGCCACGCCCACGGCCGCCGCCCCCGACCCGGTTCACCGCTGGGCGCTGACCGGCCTGCTCGGCGTCGCCGTGCTGCTGATCACCGTCCTGGCCTGGTCCTGGACCCGCCTCATCCGCCGACTCCGGCACGGCACCATCCCGCCGGCCCGCTCACGCGCCCGTTCCCTCATCGCCACCACCGCCTGGACCGGCGGTTCCGCCGCTGTGGCAGCCGGCGTCGCCTGGACGCTACCGTCCTTCTGGCAGGGCGCTGACCTTGCCAAACTCCAGCTGTGGGCACCCGACATCGGCCACGCCACCATCGCCGTGGTCGCCCTGGCGATCGCACTCGCCCTGACCCGACTGGCCGTCGGCCTGTCCAGCATGGTCCCCTCCCGTCCGACGGCCACCGACCCGACACGGAGTTCGCAGGTGGTCACTCCGACCACCTGACGCGACGCATCCCACCGTCCGCCGCCGCCAACGGCGTTCAGCTCTGCTGGTAGTTCACGGCGGCGAACCCGCACGGTTGGTGCAGGTGCAGGTAGTAGGCGCCCTCGCCGTACTCGTCCAGGTCCGCGCCGCCAAGCAGACCCACATAGTCCATCGGTTGGCGGCAACCGGGGCAGTCGGCGTGCTCGGCGTCCTGGATCCAGTCGGGGGCACCGCCCAACGTCGAACCGCCCCGACCCCACGCGCTGGCCTGGTAGGGACTCCCCCGCGCCGGCCCCAGGACCGGCACCAGCGTCGGCAGGTCCTCCGGTTCGGTGGAACCGAGGTAGCTCGGGCGGGTGTTGCCGGGCCACCACGCGGTGGTGCCGGCCGGAGTGACCTGGCTGTACAGCGTCGCGTAGCCGACGCACCAATAGCAGGTCTCGATGACCAGCCGGCCGGACCAACCCGTGTGGGCCAGCGCGGCGCCGACGGCAGGTTCCGCGGTGTCGAGCTCCGCGGCCGTCCACAACGGCGACGCGCACCACGGACAGGTGGGGCCGTCCACGCGCCGCGGCGTCTCGCGCATGACCCACTGGTACGCGATGCCGCCGCACAGGTCCCGGCGGCTGCCGTCCGGCCCGACGGTCCAGCCGCCCTCCTCGGCGTACCTCAGTGCACTGACGTGCAGTTCCCCGGCGCCGGCCGGTGGTTGTGTCGTCCAGCGACGCAGGGCGCTCACGGCCAGCGGGTGAGCAGTGTGCGCCAGGATGACGAGAAGCTCGTTGAGGTCGTCCGGCGTCGTGCCGCCGTCGATCCGCTCGATGACCCGGCGGACCACGTCGACCTCCGCCGCCCGGTACAACGTCGCCGGCCACAGCACGTCACGATCGAGCAGGTCTCCGAGGTGCGGAGTCAGCGTTCCCGGGTCCGCGTCCGCGATCGCGGACAACTCCTCGATGGCGTCGTCATCCTCGACGGCCGCTTTCTCGATCAGCTCCTCGATCACGAGGGGATGGTAGTCACATCGATCAACCGGCGGGTGCCCCGGTTACCGCGTGACCAACGGGGCCATAGGAATGTCAGCGTTCAGATCAGATAAGGACCGAACTGTCAATAAGCGAATACGGATTGGAGGATGCCACCGGGGCCGCATTCGCAAGGCATTGAGATTTCCGTCTCTGGTGACAGGATTCCTGGCCGAGGAGGAGAATGAGTTCTATGCTCGCCCGGGAATAGGCTGCGGGCTCATCCGCGGCCCAGGGCCACAAGCACAGGGATTGCGAATGCGCCAGGATTCTGCTCTGCACCACGGCACTGCTGGCGAAGGCGAAGGCACACCCGAGGGCGAATCACCAACTGCCACGGACGACGTCGCCCGGCGATCAGCGGTCGCTGAGGAACAGGCATTTCTCGACCTGGCCACGGCCCGGCGCGACGGCTTGGCCGACCACCTCCGGGTGGAGCTTTCGGCCGAAGCTTTGGACGCGGTGGAACAGGCCCGGCAGCGCATGCTCGGTCAGCGGTACGAAGAGCTGCGGCAAGCACGGGAAGGGCTGGTCTTCGGCCGCCTCGACGGCCTCGACGGCACCGTGCGACACGTCGGCCGCATCGGTCTTCGCGACGACGGCGAGGACGATGAGCCCCTGCTGGTGGACTGGCGTGCGGCCGCGGCGCGGCCCTTCTACACCGCGACGGCCGTCGACCCGCAGGGCCAGGCCCGGCGCCGGCACATCCGCACGAGCGGATCGACGGTCGTCGGAGTCGACGACGAGCCACTGGACGGGACCCTGTCGGCGGAACTCGTCGGTGAGGGCGCTCTCCTGGCCGCCCTCGACCAGCGACGCACCGGCCGCATGTCGACGGCGATCGCCACGTTGCAACGCGAACAGGACGACATCATCCGGGCCGAGGCGACCGGTCCGCTGATCGTTCAGGGCGGGCCCGGCACCGGCAAGACCGTGGTCGCCCTGCACCGCGTCGCCTACCTGTTGTTCGCCCGCCGGACAATTGCCGACCAGGCGGTCCTGGTCCTCGGCCCCTCGCCACGGTTCCTCGAGTACATCGCCCAGGTGCTGCCCGCGCTCGGTGAGACCGCCGTCGTCTCGGCGACCTGCGACACCCTGTTGCCGGGGATCCAGGTGGGCCGTGACGAGAGCCGACAGCTCGCCGAGATCAAGGGCCGCGCCCTCTGGCAGTCCACGTTGGAAAGCTACGTCACGTCGCTGCTCCCCCGGCCCCGTGAGCTGAAGCTGCGCTGGCAGGGCGAGTTCTACGCCATTCCCGCCGAGACGGTGGCGCAGGCGCTCGCCTCGGCCGTGCAGGGCCGGCCGTACCATCGCGCCCGCGCGGTCTTCGCCGAGCAGCTGCACCACCTCCTCGCCGACGCCGTCGTCGAGCAGCGCGAGACGCTGATGGACGAGATGGAGGAGGGCTTCGAGGACATCCTCGCCCGCGTCGATCGGGGCATGGCGCGCGAGCACCACTCCGGCCGGGCCTCCACCGGCAGTGACGTCGACGGCGTGTTCTCCGAGGAGGAGGTCGAGGATCTTCGTTCACGGATCGCCGGAAGCGCCAGCATCGCCCGGTTCGTCGAGGCCTGGTGGCCCACCCTCGACCCCGAAACCCTGCTGGGCACCCTTCTGACCGACCGCACCCTGCTGGCCCGGTTCGCCCCGCAGCTGTCCCCGGCGGAGATCACCGCCGTCTCGGCCGAGCCGACCCCGTGGGCACCGAGCGACATCGCCCTGCTCGACGCCCTCGCCGACCTGCTGGGCGAGGTCGCAGCCCCGCAACCACAGGGCGAGTTCGTCGCCGAGCGCGCCCGCCGACAGCGCGGCTGGGTGTACGGCCACGTCGTCATCGACGAGGCGCAGGAGCTGTCCGAGATGCAGTGGCAGATGGTCGTGCGACGCTGTCCCAGTCGCTCCATCACCGCGGTCGGTGACATCGACCAGGCGGAGGCGGCGCACCGGCACCGCAGCTGGGCGGAAGCGGTACAGGCTGTTTTCGGAGACCGGTGGACCGCCGCGACACTGACCATCTGCTACCGGACCCCGCGGGAGGTCATGGATCTCACCGGGCCGGTCCTGACGAAAGCTGGCAGCCACAACGCGCCGCCGCGGGCGGTACGCTCCTCCGGCATCGCCCCCTGGGAGCTCACCACCACCCCCGCCGAGCTTGCCGACACGGCCGTCGAGGCGGTGCGGGAGCTTCGGCAACGGTGGCGTGGCGGCACGGTCGGCGTCATCGCCCCCGCCGACCGCGTCAACGAACTCCTGGCCGTGCTGAACGACGTGCCGGTGCTCACCGCGACCCAGGCCAAGGGTCTGGAGTGGGACGCGACGCTCCTCGTCGATCCCCAGGGCATCGCCGCCGAACCGCGCGGCTGGAACGGCCTCTACGTCGCGCTCACCCGGTGCACCCAGGAACTCGGACAGGTGATCCTCGCGCCGCCGACGTAGCTCGATTCAGCGGCGTGGCCGCACCAGGCCCGCGTCGAACGCCGCGATCACGAGCTGCGCCCGATCCCGTACGGCCAGCTTCGCCATCAGGTGCGTGATGTGCGTCTTCACCGTCTTCACCGAGATGACCAGCGCGGTGGCGATCTCGTCGTTCGACAGGCCGCCACCGATCAGCGTCAGCACCTCCACCTCACGGCCGGTCAACCGCCGCAGCGCCGGCGTCGGTCGATCAGGTCGGGGCGCCGTGACGTAGTGCGCGACGAGCCGGGTGAGGATCGACGGCGCGAACAGCGACTCGCCGCGGTGCGTACGACGGATCGCCTCGATCAGCTCGTCGGGGCGGGCGTCCTTGAGCAGGAAACCGGACGCTCCCGCGTGCAACGCCTCGTAGACGTACTCGTCGAGCTCGAACATGCTCAGGACCAGGACGCGGGCGGTGGACAGGGCGGGGTCGGCACAGATGCGCCGGGTGGCCGTGAGGCCGTCCAGGTGCGGCATCCGAACGTCCATCAGGACGACGTCGGGGCGGGTGGTACGGGCGCACGCCACGGCCCGCGCGCCGTCACCTGCCTCGCCCACGACGGCCAGGTCCGGCTCGTTGTTGATGATCATGGCGAGGCTGTGGCGCAGCAGCGCCTGGTCGTCCACCAGCAGCACCCGGATGTCGCTCACGCCGCCTCGTCCCGGATCCGCGCGGTCAGGCGGAAACCCCCGTCGACGCGCTCTGCCGACAGGGTGCCGCCGAGACTAGCGACCCGCTCCCGTAACCCGGCCAGTCCGTGTCCGGCGCCCGGCGAGGCCCGCCAACCGTCGAGTGACGGGCCGGTGTCCGCCACCGTGACCACCACGTGGGTCCCGTCCCGGTACACCCGTACCCGCGCGTCCGTCGGTCCCGCGTGCCGCGCGGCGTTGCTGAGCGCCTCCCGCACGGTCTTGCAGACAGCGACCTGGACGCCCTGCGACACCGGGCCGAGCGGCTCGACCGTCAGCCGCGCCCGGACCCCGGCCAGCGACGCCCCGTGCACGATGCCGGGCAGGTCGTCGAGGTTGTCCACCGGCGCACGGAGGCTGGCGGCGGACGGCTCCCGCAGGACGGTGAGCATGCGGCGTAGCTCGGCGGTGGCGTGCCGGCTCGCGTCCTCGATGTCGGTGAGTGCCACCTGCACCTCGGTCGGCTTGGGTAGGTGCCGGGTGGCCGCCGCGCGGACCGTGATGAGACCCAGTCCGTGCGAGACGATGTCGTGCAGGTCGCGGGCGATCCGCAACCGCTCGGCGAGCACCGCCTCGGAGGCGGCCCAGGCGGTCAACCGCGACTCGTAGGCGGTGCGGTCGGCGCGGGACCGCCGCACCGCCCAAATCGCGGCCGCGACAGCGCCGCCGACGATCAACGACGGCAGTACGACAGCGAGCGGACCCTGCGTGCCGACCGTGCACATGGCCATCACCAGCACGCTGACCACCGCGGCGACCACCGGTACGGTCCTGGTCCGCCCGGAGGGGCGCGGGTGGACGTTCACCTCCCCGACTGTAGTTCTCAGACCAGGGTCTGACGGTCCGTGGACCGACCGGGCCGGCGGGATCCGAGGACGGTCCGATGTGTGCGGGCCGGAGCACCTGTTGACTCGACCCATGATCACGATTGACCGCCTCAGTAAGACCAAGAACGGGACGCGGATCCTGCACGACGTCACCTTCGAGGCCCGACCCGGCCGGGTCACCGGCTTCCTCGGGCCGAACGGAGCCGGCAAGACGTCGACGCTGCGGATCCTGCTCGGCCTGGACAGGCCGCAGAGCGGGACCGCGCTGATCCGCGGACGCCCGTACCGGACACTGGACCGCCCGCTGACGACTGTCGGTGCCCTCCTCGACGGCAGTGGCGCGCACCGGGCTCGCACGGCCCGTGCCCACCTGCGCTGGGTGGCCGCCAGCAACGGCCTCCCGGACTCCCGCGCCGACGAGGTGCTTGAGACCGTGGGCCTGACCGGCGACGCGCGCAAGCGGGCCGGCCGCTTCTCCCTCGGCATGAGCCGCCGGCTCGGGCTCGCCACCGCGCTGCTCGGTGACCCGGAGGTGCTGGTCCTGGACGAGCCGGTCAACGGGCTCGACCCGGCCGGGATCCGCTGGATGCGCGGATTCCTGCGCGACAGCGCCGCACAGGGCCGCACCGTCCTGCTGTCCAGCCACCTGATGGGCGAGTTGGCGGAGACCGCCGACGACGTCGTCGTGATCGACAAGGGTCGGATCGTGACGCACGGCAGACTCGCCGACGTCACCGGCGGTCACCGCACCCTGGAAGACGCCTTCTTCGCGCTGACCGCCACCGAGGCGGGTGGCCCGTGGTGAACCTGGTCCGCGCCGAACTCCGCAAGCTGCTCGGCCTGCCCACCGCCTGGGTCGGTCTGGTGCTGGGCACACTTGTCGCACCGGTGGTCGTCCTGCTGAACGCGCCGTACACCCGCCGCGCGATCGCCGCCGGCACGCTCACCGACACATCCGACCTAGGCCTGCGCGACCTGGGTATCGGCCTCATCGGTCCGATGGTCCTCGGCGTCATCGTGGTGAGCAGCGAATACACGTCCACCAGTCGGGACGCCCCCGGTGCCCGCCAGCTCACCGCCACGCTCGCCGCGGTCCCCCACCGGCTGCGGCTGCTCGCGGCGAAGACTGTCGCGCTGGTGCTCGTCGTCGCGACACAGGCAGCTGTCACGACCGCCGCCACCCTCACCCTCACCCAGGCGCTGCACGGCGAACATGTGCCGATACCCGCTCCGGCTCGAGTCGCCGCCGCGATCCTCTACTGGACGCTCACCGCGCTCCTCGCGTACGCGATCACGCTGATCACCCGCAACGGCATCGTGCCGCTGACCCTGCTGATCATCAACAGCTCCGTCGTGTCCGTGTCGTACCTGCTGACAAAGGTCACCGACCTCGCCTCCTACCTGCCGGACATCGTCGGAGCGCAGATGTTCATCCGCGGGTCGGACTTCCCCGTCGAGGTTCCTCCGGTGACCGCCGGTCTGGTGATGACGGCCTGGATCGCCGCGTTGCTCGCGGTCGGCGCCGTCCTGTTCCAGCGGCGCGACGCGTGAACACCGTCCGCGCCGAACTGCGGAAACTGCTGACCCTGCCGTCGTTGCGGCGGACCGCGCTGCTGACCTGGGCCGCCACCGTCCTGCTGACGTACGCGTACGCGTCCGCCGAGTCCTCCGGCGGGAAGCTCGGCGACGCCGCCCTGGCCCCACTCGGCTACACCCAGGCCGGTTTCCTGGTGCTCGGCCTGCTGGCCGCCACGTCCGAGTACCAGGAGGGCGACCAGATCCGGACCACGCTGCTCGCGATGCCCCGCCGTCTGCCACTACAGGCGGCGAAAGCCCTCGCGCTGGCTGCTCTGACGCTCCCGGTGGCCACCGCGACGGCGGCCACCAGTTCCCTGCCGGCCGGGGAGGCGGCCCGGGTACCCGCCGCGGCCGCGTACCTGACGCTCACCACACTGCTGGCGGCGGCAGTCGCCACCGTCGTCCGCCGTGCCGTGCCCGCCGCGATAGCGCTGCTCGGTCTGTACTTCGTCGCCGGCCCGCTGCTGCGGGCCGGATCCCCCGCCAGCGCCGCCTACCTGCCGGACACGGCCGCCTTCGACCCGCCGCACGGCGCCGCCGCCACGATCGTATGGACGGTCTCCGCTCTCACGCTGGCCGCGCTGACGTTCCGTCGCCGCGACGCGTGACACCCCGCTCGTCCGCCGCGCGTCACGTGGCGTGAACCGGACCCCGGCATCGCGGTGTTCGCCCTCGCCCGGAGCCCACCAGCCTCGCCGCGCTGGTTGCCGGCGGACGCGTCGCTAACTGGATTCGTGCCGCTGGGGGGCGGCGCGGACGTGTGCGCGCTCACCCTGTTTGCCGACGAGGCTGAGGAACTCCACGGGTCCTGAGCTGGTGGCGCCGAACCAGTGCGGGGTGCGGGTGTCGAACTCGGCGGCCTCGCCCGGTTCGAGGATGAGGTCGTGCTCGCCGAGCACGAGTCGAAGTCGGCCGTTGAGGACGAACGCCCAGTCGTAGCCCTCGTGGGTGCGCAGGTCGGGTTCGGCGTCGTCGCGCCCGGCGGGGAGGACGAACTTGTAGGCCTGGATGCCTCCGGGCCGGCGGGTCAGCGGCAGGATCGTGGAGCCGTCGCTCGTGGGTAGCGGACGCATGTTGATGCGTGGGTCGCCGGTCGGCGGCGCGTCGACGAGTTCGTCCAGGGTGACGCCGTACGCGCGGGCCAGGGGCAGCAACTGTTCGAGGGTGGGACGCCGGAGGCCGGCCTCGAGCCGGGAGAGGGTGCTTGTCGAGATGCCGGTCTCCGCGGCGAGGTCGGTCAGCGTGATGTCGCGGCGCTGCCGCAGCTGCTTGAGCCGCGGCCCGACGGCGTCGAGGGTGCGGTCCGTTGACTCGTCCATGGCCCCAGTTTGCCATTTGGCAAAAAGTTTTGCGGATCCGTCCGCTCCTGGTCACTGTTGAGCGGCTGCGGCCACGCCGGCCACACCACCAAGGGAGACGCGCGATGACGCACTCGTTCGACAAGGAGTACTGGGACCAGATCTGGGACGGCGATCGTGCCACCGCCATGGCCACCAGCCCACCCAATCCGCACCTGGTGCGGGAGGTCAGCGACCTTCCGCCCGGAACGGCCCTCGACGTGGGCTGCGGCGGCGGGGCCGAGGCCATCTGGCTCGCCACCGAAGGCTGGCAGGTCACCGCGGCGGACATCGCCACCGCAGCACTCTCCCGCGCGGCCGAGCGCGCCGCCGCCAGCGGCGTCGCCGCCCGGGTGCGCTGGGTCGAGGCGGACCTGTCCAGGTGGCAGCCGGACACACGGTACGACCTGGTGACCACCCACTACGCGCATCCCGCGATACCGCAGTTGGACTTCTACGACCGCATCGCGTCCTGGGTCGCCCCCGCCGGCACCCTGCTCATCGTCGGCCACCTCCACCACCAGGATCACGCCTCCGGCGCTGGGCATGGGCACGATGAATCCGAGCCGCCCGCCTCGGCCTCGGTGACCGCCGCCGACATCACCGCGCGCCTCGACCCGCTCGTCTGGGAGGTCGTGACGGCTCGGGAGTCACACCGGGCCATGCCGGGGCACGGCGGCCACGCAGTCTCGATCCACGACGTCGTCGTGCGGGCCAGCCGCCGTTCCTGACTGCCCAGCCGCTCGGCTGCCGGCGCCGCGCGATCCGGGTGAGACTTGACTGCGTGGCCCCGTTGGTGTCCGCTAGCGGAAGCTGGGCGCCATGCTGTCGCTGGGTGCCGGCCGCCTCGATTCGCACAGTAGGGGTACGACCAGCCTCCAGTCACGGCGTTCTTCCAATTGCCGGTGGCGACAGTCTCGTTGGCACACCGGGCGGTGGCGCGCACCTGCGTGCCGCTGGAGTCTCCGGTGCAGGTGACCCCGTAGCTGTTGGAGTCCCACCACTCCTCGCAGCTGCCGGCCGCCAAGGCCGGTGTGGCACCGACGGTCAGGGTCGCACCGTCAGGGGCCGACGATGATGTCGCGGACCAGGGGCTTGAAAGCGGACCATCCGCCGTCGTCGACCGCGACGACCACACGGATGGAGTCATCCACATCTGGCAACGCGTAGGTCACCACCTGGTACCGCACGCCGTCAGGGCCGGTGACGACACTCCTCCTGTTGTCGTCGAGCAGCGGCTTGAGGGCCGTGTATGGCAACTGTTGCAACGCCGTCAGAGCCTGCTCGGCGATCGCCTCGGCCACCGTGATGTCAAGCGTCATGGGTTCGTTCCTGTCTGCCACCGCGTCGTGCGGCTGATCAGGCTATCGGGATACCGGGACGTACCGTGATCGCCGGCGACGGCGTACCCACCTGCCGGGCCGATCGAATATCGGGTGGAGTCCCCCGTGGTAGTCGCGGCAGGATGCCCGGATGATGTTGCTGGTCCCCGCGCACCCCCTCCGGCCGCGCCGGCCCGACGACCACTTCGCGCCCGAGGCGCACGCGGCTCGCGCCGCCGGGATCGACGTCGCGGTGGTCGACCACGACGCGGTGGCCCGCGACGATGCGCAGGCCGCGTTCACGGCCGTGCCCGCCGGCGGCGTCGCCGTCTACCGCGGGTGGATGCTCCACAGCGACAGGTACGCGGGCTTCGCCGACGCCCTCACCGCCCGGGACGTGACCCTGCGCACCAGCGCGGAGCAGTACCGCCGCGCCCACGAACTTCCCGGCTGGTACGACGGCCTCGCCCCGACGACTTCGTCACCGCGCTCTGGGCCGGCGGGGTGCCCCAGCGGCAGTAGACCGCGCTCGCCGTGACCTCGTCGCGCGGGAGGCCTCGCACAGCGGTCGTGGCGAGCGAGGACCGGTTGACGCTAGCGTGGATGCCGGAGGTGGGCCATGGGTGCTCCTCAATCCCATCATCCCCCGGTACCCGGCAGCGGTCCCGAGTTCGCGCGGCTGCTGGCGGCCGTCGAGGCCGCGGTGACGTACTACCGCGCCCAACTGAGACAGACCGACGGCCCGCGCGCCTATCTCGCCCAACGCGGCCTCGGTGTCCTCGTGCGACGGGAGTGGCCGTGGCGGGTCGGATACGCCCCACCCGAGTGGAGTTCGCTGACCGACCACCTGCTCGCCGCCGGCTTCACGGCGAAGGAGTTGGTCAGTGCTGGCCTGGCACAGCGCACCCGGTCCGACCCGAACCGGCTCATCGACGTCTTCCGCGACCGGATCATGTTCCCGGTGCGGAATCCCGCCGGGCAGGCCGTGGCGTTCCTCGGCCGATGCCGCCCTGCTTCGGTGGTGCGCGTACCCAAGTACATCAACAGCCCTCGGACCGCGATCTACGACAAGGGCCACCTGCTGTTCGGCATCGCCGAGCAGCAGGAGCGTCTCAGCGCGCGATGGACACCGGTCCTGGTCGAAGGGCCGGCCGACGTCCTCGCGGTGTGGCTGTCCTACTCCCGGTCGGGGGCCTCGGGGGCGGTCGCTCTCGCGCCCTGCGGCACCACACTGACCGACGACCAGGCCGCGACACTGCGGAATCTGCCCGGCGCCGCGCAGGGCATCGTGGCGGCTTTCGACGCGGACCAAGCGGGCTCCCGCGCCGTGGACCGGGCCTGGCGCCTGCTGCGGCAGCAACCCCTGCCCGGCCCGCTGCTGGTGGCCGAGTTCGCCGCCGGCGCCGACCCGGCCGACCTGCTCCGCCGGCCGAACGGCAGGGCTCAGCTGCGGGCCGCCCTGCGGCGGCGGGCCCGGCCCATGCTGGACGCGGTGCTCGACCACCGCCTCACCCGACTCGTCGAGCGCCATCCCCGCCTGCTGGAGGACGTCGACGGCCGGTGCGCGGCCGTCCGCGTCCTGGTGCCGCTGCTGTTTCAGGCCGCCAGCCCGGATGACGCGATCCGGCTCGCCCGACGCATCGTCGCCCTGACCGGGGCCGGTGTCGACACCGTCGCGATCGCCGCGGTCGCGCACCTGGAGGACGCGTTGCAGGATCTCGACCCGTTCACCGAGGCCAGGGCGAAACAGGCGCGGCCGGAGAGCACGGACGGTTGGTGACCTGTCGGCCGAACCGGCCCAGCTTCACGACGGCTGATCGTACGCACCCGTGGCAGGGGACGACGCGACGTGGCGGAGGGAGTATTCGGCGCTGGTGTAGGCACCGCCCTGAAAGGCGGCCACGTCGATCGGCGCATCCGAACCGGGCACCTGATCGGCGAAACTCTCCGCGTTGTCCACCGGCAGATAGCCAAGCCGCGCTCCGGCGGTGGTGTCCCAGAACCCGCGGGTGTTGGCGGAAACGGCGTAGGCGGTCGCGAAGTGGACGTCGGGCGCGGTGATGGCCGCGCGAATGAAGCCACAGCCGTCGCGTGGGCTCAACCAGGTGGCCAGATACCGGGTCTCGGCCGGCTCGTCCTCGAAACTGCCGATGCGCAGGCAAACCACCGAAACCCCGAACTTGTCGGCGTACAGGCGTCCGAGCGCTTCCACGGCGACCTTGCTCACCCCGTAGAACCCGTCCGGCCGAACCGGCGCGTCCGGTGCGACGACCTGCCCGACCCGGTAGAACCCGGTGACACGGTTGCTGCTGGCCAGCACCACTCGCCCGACCTCTTGCCGGCGGGCCGCCTCCAGAACGTGGTAGGCGCCCAACACGTTGCTGTCCAGCAGGTCGGCCAGGGGCGCCTCATCCGGGAGCCCGGCCAGATGCACCACGGCGTCCGCCCCCGCCAGGGCCGCGACGACAGCGTCCAGGTCCGCCAGATCCAGTTGAAGCGCCCGCTCTGTCGGTGCTAGTGGATGCACCGCAACCCGGTCGACCAGCACGAGTTCGCGAACATCGCCACGTAGCTGTTGGCGGACCGCGGAGCCGATCCGACCTGCCGCACCCGTGACCACGACCGTGCCCAGCTGTGAACTCATGACCCACATCCTGATGGCACCCTCCGACAACCCGACGCCCCGGCTGGGCCGGCCATCGACTCGGGCCGCCTCGCCCGGCGCGGACGTAGGAGGATGTCGCGGTGGCCGATGAGCAACGCGTCTTCCTCAATCCGCCGCCGTCGACACCGGCCGAGGTGTACGCCGCGTTCGACCGTGGTGATCTGCCCGCCGCGCTGGACGCCATGGTCGGCACCGCGCTGTACGGCGACGGAGACTGGCGGGAGGCGCAGGAGCTGCATCTTCGGCTGCTCGAACACGAGGATCACGAGGCCAGCGCCCTCGCCGCTACGTGTCTCGGGCATCTCGCGAGGGTCTATCGTCGACTGGACGAACGCCGGGTGGTCGCCGCCCTGCGCCGAGCGCTCGCACTGCCCCACATCAGTGGCACCGCCGAGGATGCCCTGGAGGACATCGGGATGTTCCTCCACCCGCGCCGGACCCGGTGGCGCCGACGGGCTCGGACCGCGATCCGTCCCTGGAGTTGGATCTGACGCCACGGCAGCAGGATGAGCTGGCCGGCGTCCGGGGGTGCGGGTGCCGGTGGCGTCCGCCCCTCCGCCACCGGCGAGCCGCGTCAGCAGTGCTGCAGGAGGAGTCCCCCCGTCCTGCTCCTCGCGGAGCTGACCCCTCCCACGGCTCCTCCCCGTTCGGCTGGCGGACCTCGGGTTCGCCCGCCACGCAACGGGTGTTGAGCATTTTGGCTGAGCGCTCAACACGCGTTGCTCCAAACAGGAGCGAGCATACGCTCACGTTCCGTGCACGTGTCAACATCTGTTTTGTAACGGCATGCATCTGCGACACTGTCGTTTCGGTGCCTGGAGGGTGAAGAATCATGGCCGACGATCGACACGCAGAGCGGGAGTTGCCGCCCCTCGACACGCTGGCCGCGAGGCTCGAATACCTGTTCGACGAGATCCGCCCCACCCGGGATGAGCTCAGTGACTCCGACGAGCCCGGTCGCAAATACACCAACAAAGAGATCGCCGACAGGATCAACGACGCCGCGGCCGAGACGGGCGTCACGATCAGCGCCGCCTACATCGGAGAGTTGCGGCGCGGTGTGGCACGTGATCCCCGCACCTCGCACGTGCGCGCCCTGGCCGCCGCCTTCGGCGTGAACTCGGGCTACTTCGTCGACGACGCGGCGGCCCGGCGGATACAGGACCAGATCACGCTCCTCAACGAGCTGCGTCGGATGGACGTCAAGCAGGTGGCGCTGCGCCAGGTGCTCGCCGACAACGGGCTCTCCGCGACCGACACCCAGCTCATCGAGCAGATGGTGGTGCGCCTGCGGGCCGTGGCCGAGAATGCTGCCGCAAACGGATCCGCGCCCGGCGAGCGCAGATAGTGGTGCACATCCTTCGGTGGGAGTACGTCGACGAGCAGGGGAACGCTGACGTGAAGTTGTACCGATTGCGCAAGCGCTGCGAGCGGATCGTCGCCGAGCTCGAGGTGCCGGAGCCATTCGACATCCAGACACTGTGCGACGCGCTCGGCGAACGCCGCGGCCGGCCCATCCACCTGGTGCCGATCAAGCTGCCGGCGCAGACGGTGTGCGGAATGTGCGTCCCGACCGGCGACTTCGACGCCATCTTCTTCGAGCAGGACACCTCGCCGCTGCACCAACAGCTGATCATCGGCCACGAGCTGGGTCACCTGCTCGCCGGTCACCAGGCGACCGAGGTACTGGACGCGAACGCGTCCCGACTGTTGCTGCCGGATCTCGACCCGCAGCTGGTCCAGCGCAGCCTCGGCCGCAGCAACTACGCCGCGGCCGAGGAACGCGAGGCGGAGATGATCGGCTCGGTGCTCCTGCGGCGGCTCCGTGGCGGGCGCGGCGACGTGGACGACGAGCCGCTGGACAGCCAGGACGCCGAGCTGTACGGCCGGTTGCGGCACTCACTCGAGCACCCGCACTGGTAGGGCACGACGATGGACACCGCCCTGTACACCGTGTGCGCCGTGGCCGGCTGGATCGCCGTCGGCTACATGGTGCGACTCCAGCGCCGGCACCCGAGCCGTGCCCGCCGTGCGATCTGTGTGGGCCTCGGGGCGTTCGCCGCCGGGATCACCGCCGCCATCCCACCGATCGCGACCGCGATTGATCAGGCGTCCGGCCTGCCCAACCTGGCCAAGGTCATCTCTCACGGTTGCGCGCTGACCATTTCCGCCAATGCCGAGATCATGCTCCTGCACCTCGCGCTCCCCCCGACGAAGGCCGCCGCCCGGGCCCGCGTGTGGGTGTGGGTCACCGGGCTCGCGTTCCTCGTCATGGCCGGCCTCTTCGCCTACACCCTCGGCTACGACGACCCGGTGCTCCTGACCGTCGAGTACGCGACCGACCCCGTCGTGACCGCCTACCTGCTGATCTTCCTGATGCTCGGCTTCTTCGCCTACTGCTTCGACATCACCCGGCTGTGCTGGGGCTTCGCGAAGATCTGCGGTCGACCCTGGCTGCGGCGCGGCCTGCGCATCACCGCGGTGGGGGCGGCCTTCGCGCTGCTCTACAGCACCAACAAGATCGTGTACCTCATCGCCTACTGGGCCGGCTACCAACCCACCGGCGAGCGGCAGATCGCCGCAGTCCTGGTGACCATCGGCGCGCTGCTCATCACGATCGGCCTCACCATGCCGGCATGGGGACCCACCCTGCGGATCACGCGACGGTGGGAGGACTTCCGCTCCTACCGGCGGCTGGAACCGCTCTGGCGGGACCTCATCGCGGCCCTGCCCGAACTGGAACTCGACAGCGCCCTACGCCGGCCCCTCACGGCGGTGCGCGACATCGACTACGCGCTGACCCGCCGGGTGGCCGAGATCCGCGACGGCCGCCTGGCGCTGCGCCCGTACAGCGACGTCGGTGTGACGGCGCTGGCGGAGCAGTTCGCCGAGCAGGCCGGACTGACCACGCGGGAGCGGCAGGCGGCCGTCGAGGCGACACACCTGGCCTGCGCGCTGCGTCGGCACGGCTCAGGTCTCGTGGCCGCCACTCCGCACCCCGCGGACGAGTTGCACCGCCCCGACGATGGTTACGCCGGCGAGGTGGCCTGGCTGACGCTCGTCACCGACGCCTACGCCCACTCGCCGGTGGTGGCGCAGACGCTCGCCGCGACCGACAAGCTCACCACTGGAGACGCCCACCGATGAGAGGCCGCTACGCGAACCTGACCCGCACCCGTGCTCTGGACCCGGAGCGCGACTACCTGGACATCTACCAGACCATGCTGCGTCTCGAGTTTCCGTGGGACCTGAAGCTCGGGCTCAACCTGGCCTTCAACAGGTCCTTCTCCATCCCCGCCATGGCCGCCGTGCACACGACCACCGGTGAGCTGACCGAACGCACCCAGAAGCGGATCGACGACACCGGCCTGCTGATGTACGAGATGGTGCTCAACGGGTTCGAGCAGCCTCGGGGCCGGGACGCGTTGCGGCGCGTCAACCAGATCCACCGCCCGTACGACATCAGCAACGACGACTTCCGCTACGTCCTTGGTTGCCTCGTGGTGGTTCCGACCCGGTGGTTGCAGGCGTACGGCTGGCGCCCGCCCTGCTGCCACGAGCGGCAGGCCACGTACCTGTTCTACCGGGAGCTGGGTCGGCGGATGGGGATCACGGACATCCCCGGGTCGTACGACGAGTTCGAGACCTGGTTCGACGCCCACGACGCGACTCACCTCCAGCCCAACGACGACGCGGCGGCCATCGAGCGGGCCACCCGGATGCTGATGCTCACCCGGATCCCCCGGCCGCTCGCACCGCTGGGAAACGCGCTGGTCAGTGCGATGTACGATGCGCCGCTCCGCCGCGCGATGCGGGTTGACGCGCCACCGTGGGCGGTCCGGGCTGGCCTGCACGTCGCGTTGAAGACGCGCGCGAGGGCGCAGCGGTGGTTCGGAGCGCCCCGGACGACGGCGTTGTTCGCCGACGGGATCAACACCAAGAGCTACCCCGACGGGTACGAGATCAGCCAGCTCGGTCCGCGGCCCGACGGCGTACCCGATTGACGCCCGCCGCGGCGGTGGCCGGTCGTTCACCTCGCCGGCCACGCCGCGGTGATCAACGGCAGCTCACGGTGCTCACCAGGAGCTGTCCCGTCAGGTCCGGGCTCCCGTGCCCGACGCCCTCGCTGTCGAGGGCGGTGAGGTGGGCACGAATCTCTTCGGCCTCGGGCATGTCGAGGTCGGTGTAGAGGGTGAGCGCCCGCTGGAAGTGGTCACGGGCGGAGGTGGGAGCCCCGAGAGCGCGGTGGGCGTGACCGAGGCCGGCGTGGGTACGGGCATGCTCGTGATACGCGCCGATCTCGACGACGATCACGTGTGCCGCGCTGTGGTGGGCGAGGGCGTCGGCGGCGTTGCCCGTGACGCGAGCCGCCTCGGCGATCCCGTTGAGCGCGCTGGCCTCCCCGTACCGTTCGCCGGTCTCGCGGAAGATGTCCAGCGACTGCTGGTGATGGCAGCTGGTCTGGCCGAGACGGGTGTGCAGCGTGCCGAGGCTGTTCAGCGTCCACGCCGCACCCGTGTGATTGCCGAGCTGGCGGTACATGGCCAGGGCCCGCTCCAGATGGATCCCGGCGGCCCGGTGCCGGCCCAGCCGGATCTCGATGTCGCCGAGGGTGTTCAGTGTCCAGGCTTCGCCGGTACGGCCGCCGAGTCGCTGGAACAGGATCAGGGACCGTTGCACGTGCTCGGCGGCCAGCCCGTACCGACCCAGTTGCGCTTCGACCTCACCGAGGTTGTTCAGCGCGTGTGCCTCCCCGGCGTGGTGGCCGGCCTGCCGGAACAGGGCCAGGGCCTGACGGTAGCTGGCGGCGGCGGACCGGTTGCGGCCGAGCTGCGACTCGATCACACCGACGTTGACAAGCGCGCGGGCTTCACCGACCTGGTCGCCGACCCGTCGAAACAGGCTCCGGCCCTGCTGGAGGTGCTCGGTGGCCGGCCCGTACCGGCCGAGTTGCGTGTAGGTGGCGCCGAGGCTGGTCGAGGCGTGGGCCTGTCCGGCTGAGTCACCGGCACGGCGGGCGGCGGTACGCGCGTGCTCGTGGATGGCCAGGGCGTCAGTGGGATACCCACCGTGCAGGTACTGGAACAGACTGGCCGACAGTCGGGTGGTGTGGGCTGGCCAGCCGTGGGCGGCGGTGTGCGCGGCGACGGCGACCAGAGCCGGGCGTTCGGTGTCCAGCCAGCCGCGGGCGGTGTCCGAGTCGAGCGGCGCCGCGAACGGCGCGCCACCGGATGACGCCTCGCGGTGCGCCCCGGCCGGGTACAGGACGTCCATGGCCGCGGCGGCGGTGGCCACGTAGTAGTCGAACAGGCGGGTCAGGGCGGCCCGCCGTTCGGGTGGTGGGTCCTCGTCACCGCACCGGCTGGCGGCGTACGCGCGAACGAGGTCGTGCAGGGCGTACCGGCCGGGGGCGACCTGTTGCAGCAGGTGGTCCCGGTGGAGGTGGCGCAGGTGGACCTCCGCGTCGGACGGGCGGACGCCGGTGAGGGCGGCGACGGCCCGGGCGTCGAAATCATCCCCGGGGTGTGCCGCCACGAGACGCAGCAGCCGTCGCCGCTCGGTGGGCAACTCCCGGTAGGAGAGGTCGAACGCGAGCTCCACGCTGACGTCGAGACGCCGCTGGTGGTGACGCTCGTCGAGCCGGTCGGCGTGATCGGTGAGGGTCCAGCCGGAGGTGCTTCTGAGGTGCGCGTTGACCAGCCCGAGCGCAAGGGGGAGGTGGCCGCACCGCTGCGCGATCCGGGCCACCGCGTTCGGGTCGGGACCGCCGGGCAGGGGCGGGCCACCCCCGGCGAGCAGCGCGGCCGACTCGTCCGCAGTGAACAGGCCCACGGTGAGCAGCGTGGCGTGTGGTAGTTCGCTGAGGTCGCGTCGGCTGGTGATCAGCACCGGACAGCCCGGGATGCCGGGCAGCAGCGGGCGGGCCTGTTCGGCGTCGCCGGCGTTGTCCAGCACCACCAGAGTGCGGGTGCCGACCAGGAGGCGGCGGTAGGCGGCAACCCGGGCAGGCAGGTCGTACGGGATCTGCTGGCCGGCGACGCCGAGCAGGCGCAGGAAGCCCTCCAGGACCGAGGCCGGATCGGCCGGCGGTTGACCGGGGTCGGGGTGGAATCCGCGCAGGTTGACGAAGAGGATCCGGTCGAACGGTTTCCGCCGGTGCAGGGCATGCGCGGCGTGGATGGCGAGTTGGGTCTTGCCGACGCCCGCCATGCCCTGGATCGCCAGCACGACCGGCCCGCCGTCCAGGTCGCCCCTGCGCAGCTCCCGCCGGAGCCGGTTCAGTGCGGCGGTACGACCGACGAAGCCGACGAGGTCCTGCGGCAGGTTGTCCTGCACCCGTACCTGCGCTGCCGCCCGGGCCTCCCCGCCGACGACTCGAAGCGCCTGCCGCCACTGCGCCACGTACCCGACGTCCGGATGCAGCGCTTCGACAACGGCGATCACCAGATCGGTGTTGAGCCGCCTTCGCCCGCCCTTGAAGCAGTCGGCGACGGTCGTCCTGCGGGCCAGCACACCACCGGTCCGGCCGGTGGCCTTCCCGGCCGCGTTGATCCGAGTCTTGATCGTGTCGTAGGACGGGTCACCAGCCCAGACCTTCAACATCCGTAGTCGTTGGGCCACCTCGTCCAGTGAGTCGGCAGGTCCGGGATCCGGCGGAGCCACACCGCCTCCACTCGACAGCGACTCGGTCACGGCGGCTCCTGGACGGTCCTGATCTCGGGCTTGTGCTCCTACTAGACCCCTGCGGTCCGGCAGCGTCACCTGATCTGTCCTTGATCCGCCGAGGGAACCGGAGCCACCCGTGGTGGCCGTCCGGGATCGTCCGGGATTTCCCCACGGCCCGGCGGCCCGCCACAGACTTCACCGAGGTGCTGGTCCGGGCACCGGCGGACTCCGCCGGTCACGGCCGGGCCAGTCGGAGAACCCGGGAGGGAGGTGTCGCCATGAAGATCCAGATCCGTCGTCTCGAGAAGATCGAGACCACTGTCATCTGCGCTTGCAGCCCCTGCACGGACTGCTGACCCGAGTGTCCTGGTCACCGCCCGTCCGGGCGGTGACCAGGACCGCCACGACGACCTGAGCACCCGAAGGAGTGAGTACGGATGAGGCGACCCCGAATCAAGAGCGTGTTCCCACCCATCCCGCTGGGCGACGGCCGCATCCGCATCGGCGGCGGCGACTACGGCATCGCCTCGGAGATGGTCGACGACGAGCACGGCAACACCTGGCACCTGTTGAACCTGCTGGACGGCACCCGGACCCGGCAGGAACTGGCGGAGGCGATGGCGGAGCACGATCCGGGCATCACCGCCGTCGACGTCGACGACTCCGTCGACGCGCTGATCGGCATGGGCTTCGTGGAGGACGCCGCCGTGCCCCCGCCGGCCCGGCTGCCCGCCGTGGAACGCGAACGGTACCGGCGCAACCTGGAGTTCTTCTCCTACTTCCACAAGCCGCCGCTGACCGCGGCCGACTTCCAGCTCCGCCTGCGCGACGCCCGGGTCACGGTGCTCGGGATCGGCGGCCTCGGGTCGTACGTGGCCATGAGCCTGGCCGCCATCGGGGTCGGCGACATCCTGCTCGTCGACGACGACGACGTGGAACTGATGAACCTCAACCGCCAGGTGCTCTACACCGACGCCGACGTCGGGCAGCCCAAGGTGACCGCCGCCGTCCGCCGGCTGGCCGAGATCAACCCGCACGTCAACATCAGCGCGCGCAACGCGCGGGTCGACGGGGTGGAGGCCGCCCGCGCCGCCATGACCGGCCGAGACCTGGTGATCTGCGCCGCCGACCGGCCCCGACTCACGCTCTACCAGTGGCTGAACGAGGCTGCCCTGCGGGAGGGCACCGCGTGGATGCGCGGCTCCAACGACGGGCTCACGGTCAGCCTCTTCCTGCACGTGCCCCACCAGACCGCCTGCTTCCAGTGCGTCGAGCAGGACGCCGCGGCCAACCACCCGGAGTACACGCCGATGGCCGAGTACGTGGTCGGGGTGATCGGCGACCGGACCATCAATCCGTGCAACGCGCCGATGGCCGGGATGATCGGCAACCTGGCCGCCCTGGAGGCCGTCAAGTACCTCACCGGCATGGCGGAACCGGTCATCGTCGGCCGGAAGCTCGTCGTCGACGTGCACCGGATGGAGACGCAGTTCGCCGAGGGCACGCTGCTCGACGACTGCGCCGCCTGCGGCCCGGATGGTCGGGTCCCCCGCCCCGGCGACCTGCGGGCCACCGTCGCGTCCGGGTCCGCGACGTGACCAGCGCGCTCACCGACACCGCGGTCGTCCGGCTGTATCCGCTGCACATCGGCGAGAGCGAGGACGGTGTGTGCGAGGTCGGCCGGGTCGACACCGGTGACTTCGTCGAGCTGCCGGCCGAGGGCGTCGACCTCGTCCGGTGGCTCGGCGCGGGACTACCGCTCGGCGAGGTCCGTCGGCGGTTCGCCGACCGGTACGGCACCGAGCCGGACCTCGCCGACTTCCTCGACGGCATCGCGTCCTGCGGCTTCCTGCGCGTGGACGCCACGACGGGTGAAGCAGGCGCGCCGGCGACCGGCGCGACCGCGGACCGCCGGGGAATAGCGGTGCTGGCGAACCTGCCGCCGCACCGGGTGTCCTGGCTGCTCGCGCCGCCGATGCGGCTGCTCTACGTCGGCGGTTGGCTGACCGTGCCGGTGCTGCTGGTGCTCGTACCCTCGCTGCGGCCCACCCCGGCCGACGCGTTCCTGCTGGAGGGGGTGCTGGCCAACGCCCTGGTCGTCGCGATGGTGGCCTGGATGCTGGTGCTGCTGCACGAGTTGGCGCACGCGGCCACCGTGCGGGCGCTGGGCGTCACCGGACGGCTCTCCATCAGCCGAAGGCTGTGGTTCCTGGTGGCGCAGACCGAGATGTCAGCCGTCCGGTCCGTGCCCCGGCGGCGCCGTTACGCCCCGTACCTGGCCGGGCTGACCTGGGACCTGCTGCTCATGTCGGTCTGCCTGGTGCTGCAACTCGCAGGGATGCACGAGCGGCTGGTGCGCGGCGTCGTCTACACGCTCACGCTGTCGGTGGTCTACCAGTTTCTGGTGTTCATGCGCACCGACATCTACTACGTGCTGGGCAACTGGCTGCGGCTGGGCGACCTGATGGGTGACACCCGGCGGTGGCTGGCCAACCAGCTGCGGCGGCTGGTCGGCCGCGACCCCGGACACGACCTCGGTGGTGTGCCGTCCCGGGAACTGCGGATCATCCGCTGGTACGCGCCGTTCTACCTGCTGGGCTCGCTCGCCGTGACCGCAGCGCTGCTGGCCCTCACGGCGCCCGCCATGGTCACGATGGTCCGGCTGGCCGTCGATGGGATCGACGCCCCGGTCGACGGGCTCGCCTTCTGGAACGGCGTCGGCTTCCTCGCGCTCGTCGCCCTGCAACTCGCCACCTTCGGCTGGGTCCTCGTCACCGAACGTCGAACCGCCGCCTGATCGGCTCGTCCACCGCAGCCCACCACCCCCAGCACGTGAGGACGCCCACCGTGCCACTGACCGCCCCGCACCGACTGCTGGCCGCCCTCCTGACGCCGGCCCTGGCCACCGGACCGGTAGCCGCCATGACCCCACCGGCCGTGGTCGACGCCGGACCGGTCCGGGCCGTCATCGTCGTCCTCGCCGACCAGCACGACACGGCTCCCGGGCGACTGTTCGCCGACCGGGCCGCCCGGATCACCGCCGACCAGCAGCCGATGCTCACCGACCTGCGCCGCGTCGGGGCCACCCGGGTGGCGCCCTTCCGCCTGGTGAACGCCATCGCCACGACCCTGCCGGAGCGGGCCGTCGCGGAGCTGGCGACCCGACCCGGGGTGCGGGCCGTCCTGCCCGACGCCCCGCTGCGACTGCGCCAACCGGTCGCCCCGACCCGGCCCGCGTCACCGGCTGGCGGGGCCGCGGCGGGTGCTCGCGGCTGTGCCGGCCCGGATGGGCCGCCGCTGACCGAACCGGAGGGGCTGGCGTTGACGCGTACCGTCGGCTCGCCCGGCGCCCACGACCTGGCCGACGGGTCCGGGGTGCGGGTCGGCGTGCTCGGCGGGGCGATCGACCCGGCGGCGGCCGAGTTCGTCCGCGACGGGCGATCGGTCGTGGCCGGCTACGCCGACTTCACCGGCGACGGCCTGGACACCCCCTCGTACATCCTGGAATCCTTCGGCGACGCGAGCGTCGTGGCGGCCCAGGGCGTCGGCGTCTACGACGCCGGGCGGTACGCGCATCCGGCGCACCGCCCCGACGGACCGTGCCCGATGCGGATCCTCGGCGTCGCACCGGCCGCCACCGTGCACGTCGCCAAGGTGTTCAGCAACGTCGCGGCGCCCACGTCGGTTGTCCTGCAGGGCATCGAGTGGGCGGTGCTGCACGAACGTGTCGACGTGCTGAACGAGTCGTTGGTGGGCTACGGCTATCCGGACACGGCCGCCAACGCCCTGCGGCTGGCCAACGACGCCGCCGTCGCGGCGGGAGTGACAGTGGTGGTGGCAACCGGGGATGCCGGGCCGGACGACACCCTGGGTTCGCCGGCCAGCGACCCGGACGTCATCGCCGTCGGCGCGAGCACCCAGCTGCGCGCCTACGGCCAGCTCGGGTACGGCGGGTCGCCGCTCGGCGACGGCGGCCACCGGTCCGACTCGGTGTCCGCGTTGAGCTCCGGCGGCACGGCGCAGGAGGAACCCCGCACCGTCGACCTCGTGGCGCCCGGCGACACCGGGTGGGCAGCCTGCTCGACCGACACCGCGCGCTACCAGAGCTGTGTCTCCTTCTTCGACGGCGGCACCCCCAGCCCGTTCTTCCTGTTCGGCGGCACCAGCGCGGCAGCGCCGTTCGTGGCCGGGGCGGCGGCGCTGGTGATCCAGACGGTCCGCCGGCACACCGGCGGCACCCCGACCCCCGAGCAGGTCAAACGCATCCTCATGAGTTCGGCGACCGACCTGCGGCAGCCGGCCGGTCAGCAGGGTGCCGGGCGGGTGGACACCCTCGCCGCGGTGCGGCTGGCCGCCGCCCTGGCCGACCACCGGGAGTCCGCCGCCCGGCCCGCCGACGCCTCTGCCGGAGCCGCCGGTCGGCCGGCCCCAGGGGCCGTCGCGGGGCTGCTCGTCGCCACGTCGACGGCGAGCGTCACCGGCGCGCCAGGGCAGGCCACGCCGGTCGCCGTGCACCTCACCAATCCGGGCGGGCGCGCCCGTCGCGTCACCGTCGGCCTGCGCTCCACCGCGCCGGCCCGCAGCCTCGCCGCCGGCCAGGTGACGCCGGCCGCGGGGGCGGGGACGGCCTTCGTCGACTCCGACGGCGTACCGGCGAACGCCCGCCGGGTGCCGGTCACCGTGCCCGGCGGGACCGACCAGATCCAGGCCGCGGTGGCCTGGGACCCCCGAGGGCACACCGCGCCGGTCGCGGTGAGCGTCTTCGACCCTGCCGGCCGGCTCGCCGGTTACTCACTGCCGCTGGGCAATGGGGGGTACGGGCGGGTGACGGTGGCCCGGCCGCAGCCGGGCCCCTGGACCGTGGCGATCTGGACCCGTGACGACGGGACACCGCCGGTGGGTGCGGTTCGGTACGACGTCACCGCGCTGCGGCTGACCACGCGCGGCGGTCCCTCGGTCGTCGTGCCGCCCGGCGGTACGCGGACCGCCTGGCTGCCGGTCCGCCTGCCACCCACGGCCGGTGACTCGTCGGCAGCCGTGACCGTCGTCGCCGGCGCGACGGGTTACGCGGCGCTTCCGTTGGGACTGCGGGCGCTGGTGCCGACCGGTCCATCCGGTGGCAGCTTCGGCGGCACCTTCTCCGGGGGCAACGGCGCCCTCGCCGGGTGGGCGCTGCTCGGGCAGCGGCGCAGCTTCCAGTTCGACGTACCGGCCGGGAAGCCGGCGCTGGCCGTGTCGGTGCACGCCGGCGACGACCCGGGGCTGGAGGTGTGGGGCCTGCTCGTCGACCCGACCGGAATGCCGCTCGCGGCCAGCAGCTCACGCTCCGCCGGAGCCACGGCGTCGCCCCGGTTGGACCTGGTCCGGCGTGCCCCGCAGCCAGGTCGATGGACCGTGCTGCTGGTGCTCACCGCACCGACCGCCACGGTCCGGACCAGCCAGCCGTTCCGCGGCCGGGTGGGATTCGCCCCGGCCTCGGTGGTGGCCAGCGGCGTGCCGGCGGGAGCCACTCTGCCGGCGGGTCGACCGGCCGAGGCCACCCTCACCATCACCAACACCGGTACGGCACCGGCGTCGTACCTCGTGGACGCCCGGTTGGACGCCATGGGCGAGGTGCCGTTGCGGCCGGTGGCGTCCGCCACGTATCAGACACCGGTGTCCGCCGTCGACGTCTACCCTCGCTTCGCGGTGCCGACCGGCACGACCCGGCTGCGGATGTCGGCCGACTCGACGGTGCCGCACGTGCTGGACACGCAGCCGTACGGCGAGAACGGCTACTACGTCGGTGACCCGGACCTGGCCGGAACCGCCGGCCGGCGCTCGGAGGTGCTCGTCTCGTCGCCGGAGGTGTCGGCCACGACCTGGATCTGCAACGCCAACCGGGCCGGGCCGTTCGGCGGTGCACCCCAGCCGCCGGCCCGGGTGGACTGCGCGGCGACCGCCCTGACCCGACTCTTCGACGGGCGGATCACCTCGTCCACCGGCAGTCACTGGCGGCGAGTGGTCGAAGGGTCGACCGAGCCCACCACGCCGCTCACGCTGGCGCCGGGGCAGAGCGGCCGGGTCACCGTGTTCTTCAGCGCGGACGAACCCGTGGGAGACCTGGTCACCGGGTCGTTGACGGTGACCACCCTGGACGCCCGTACCGGGTTCGGCACGGAGGTGGCCGCGGTGCCCTACGCCTACAGGGTGCGTGGTGGTGCGGTCGACCATGGTGCCGGAAGGGCGTAGGGTCCCAGGACCATGAAGGCGCTGATCTCGGTGGACCTGGAGGGCATCTCGGGGATCGTGCATCCCAGCGAGACGAACCCGGATCGGTACGACTACGAGCGCGGCCGGGCCCTGATGACGGCCGAGGCGAACGCGGTGATCGCTGGTGTGTTCGACGCCGAACCCGATGCCGTGGTGTGGGTCGCCGACGCACACGGCACGTTCCGGAACCTCCTGCCGGAGGATCTCGACAGGCGTGCTCACCTCGTCCGGGGCAAGCCCCGCCCGTTGGGCATGCTCGCCGGGCTGGACGAGCAGACCGACGCTGTCCTGTTCGTCGGCTACCACGCTCGGGCCGGCGCCGGGCCCGCCGTTCTGGCGCACACGATCAGTGACGCCGTCCTCGACGTGCGGGTGGCCGGACGGTCCCTGGGCGAGATCGGCCTCAACGCCGCAATGGCCGGACACCTGGACGTGCCTGTCGTCCTGCTCAGCGGGGATGACACCGCCTGCGCCGAGTTCAGCGAGCTGGTGCCCTCGGCGGTCACCGTCGCCGTCAAGCAGACCCTGGGTCAGGCCGCCGCGGTGGCGCTGCACCCGCAGGAGGCGCGGGAGCGGCTGCGCCGCGCTGCCGCCGACGCGGTCACCCGGCGCGCGTCGATCCCCGCGCCGAAGGTGACCGGGCCGTTGGACGTCGAGGTCGACCTGTACGGCCCGTACATGGTCGACCTCGCGCTCCTGGTGCCAGGTGTGACCCGCCTGGGCGGCGGCCGGACGGTTGCCTTCCGCGCCGCTGACGTCGCCGAGGCGTACCGGCTGGTGCACCTGCTCGTCCAACTGGCCAGCGTCAAACCCGGCTAGGCAGCGCCCACCTCGCGCCGTCCGACCGCCGCAACGGCCGAACCACTCAGCAGCCGAGCCTCCTGGTGGAGAGAGCGATGTCGTCGATCCAGAGGTCGAACTCGCCGGGCGTGGTGCCGCCCTGGTAGAGCTGCCAGCCAACCTTCACCGTGTTCACCGTCGGCAGGACGAAGGGCACGTCGTTGCCGCCGTGCTCGGTCGTGGAAGCGGTCAGGTCCGGGTTCGCCACGCCGTCGATCCACACCGTGACGCGGTTGTCCGTCGGGTCGAGTTTCCACTCGAAGCACTGCCAGGTGTCCTCCGTGACCGGGGCGGACTCCCGCCAGTTGGTCCAGTCGCCGGTCGGGCCGCCGTCGGCGCCCACACCCCAGAAGACTCCGGGGACCGTGGGAGCGTACTGACCGCCGACCGGACGGACGACCTCCGAACTGCCGGTGCCGGTCGCCTCGACCAGGGTGAAGTGCGCCCAGTCGGGGGCGGTGGGGAAGGCGTCGACGCGCAGCCGCATCCGGCCGTAGAAACGGTTGCCCGGCGCGGCGAAATCGTCGACCCGCAGGAAGGCGCGCCCGTTGTCCACCGTGTGGATGTGCAGCACCTGGTTGCCGTGGCGGGCACGCTCGACGGTGAGCGTGCCGTTGCGCGTGTCGACGCCCCAGTCCAGCGTGCTGGCACCACCGCTCGGCAACCGCTCGAAGTCCTCACAGAAGAGCAGGCCACGGGTGCACGAGCGCGACGAGGCACCGGACGCGGCGGCCGGAATGCTGCCGGCCGTGGTGCCGAGGATCAGGGCGGCGGTGCACACCGCGAGGAAACGGCGCATGGTCATCCTCCATGACGTTGGGCCTCTACCGTGTGGGCAGGGCCGGAATGCCTCCACCGGACATCGCGACCCTGCTCACCTCGTCGTCGATCTCGGTGCGCCGACATGGCGAAGGGCGGCGTCTCGGTGTCGTGGGAATACGGGGCGGGGACACGTACGACGGACACCTGCCCGTCGTCGGCCCGGCGATGCGGCGCGCTGCTCCCGTGCTGCCGGTTTCCAGCACGGTTGCCCCCGTGCTGCGGCGATGAGAGCCATTCCAGCACACCCGCAGCCGTTCCAGCAATATCGACTTGCGTCGCTACGTGATCCGTTGCGGCCTACGTCGACGCGTGCCCTGCCTCCGCCGGGACCGCACCGGCCACGACCGCGTACCCCCGCGGGACACGCGGTCAGAAGGTGGCGATCGGGTTGACCGGGCTGCCGGACGTACCGGCGAAGCGGACCGGCGCCACCGCGAGCTGGAAGTCCCACTGGTCGAGCTCGGTGGCCGTTGCCGCGCACGCCTCCAGGTCGCAGTTGTCGAGCAGCCACAGACCCATCGCGACGAGGCTCACGGCGTGAACCGGCATCAGTACGCCGTCGTACCCCGACGGTTGCACGTCCTGGGGGGTGTCCGCGCCGATCAGCGCGACCTGCCGTTCCCGCAGCCACGGCAGGCAGGACGCATGCCAGCCGGCCTGGGTGAGGCCGATGGCCGCACCGGTCTCGTGCCGAAAGCGGCCGAAGCCGGTCCGCAGGAGCACCGCGTCGCCGGGTCGCACCCGCACACCCTGGCGACGCTCGGCCTCCTCCAGGTCTTCGGGAAACACACCCTCGCCCGGCTCCAACCACGGCACACCACGGACCCCCGCGATGTCCAGCAGGACACCTCGCGTGATGATCCCGTCCGCCGCTGCCGTGACGGCCGCCCACCCCGATCCCGTCGCGGCGTCGACGAGCGAGTGCGACCGCCCGTTGTACATGGCGCCGTCCCAGAAGAGGTGGCACGGCGAGTCGATGTGGGTGAGGGTGTTGCCGTGGAACGTGATGCCGAGCCGCTCAGACGAGAAGCCCCAGCGCCGGTCACCGTGGAAGTGGGGCGGCATGTGCTCGGCGCCCGGCATGTCGGCGGCGCACGGGCACGTCGTCGTCGCCCGTTCCATGTCCTCCGGGACGGCGACCTCCCACGCGCACGACACGCTCCTGCCGTGGCGCACGGCCCGCGCCGCCGCCAGCCGGACGTCGTCGGTGATGTGGTTGAGCGTCCCGCGCTCGTCGTCGTCGCCCCACCGCCCCCAGTTCGACAGTGTGTCGAAGTATCCGAGCACGTCGTCCTGGGTGGGCATGGTTCGCCCTGCCGTCATCTGGGCACCGACTCCTCCGGTCACGCGGTCCGGGGCGCCGTGGGCGACGGCATTCCGACCTCTCCCCTGACGTCCCACGGTCCGCTGAGCTGGCCTGACAGTACCCCAGCGGGCCAGCAGCAGATCGGGCACGGCGCACCCGTACCGCGGTGATTGATGGTGTGCGGCACGGCAGCCAGTGTGGTCAGCGATCGGTGACCTGTCGCATCCGTACAGCATGCCCGACCGCCAGGTGTCACACCGGCCCGGACGACGTCCCGCCGCCCGCAGCAGAGCCGGCGCCGCCAGGGCCTTGACGTGCCGACGGGCAGGACGCATGGTCAGATGATATCGACCATCTCAAATCTCTTGTCCTGGGAGAACTGATGAAGACCCTCGTCACCACCGCCTCGGCCGCGGCCCTGTTGCTCCTGGCCACGGCCGGCGCATCCCCCGTCCGACCCACGGCCGACGCGCCCTGCGCCGGGCAGATCCACCCGAACCCCGGGTTCGAGAGCGGCACCACCGGCTGGACCGCCGGCCCCCGCATCGTCGTGCTCGGCGACGCGACCCGGCCCGCACTCACCGGTCAGGCGTACGCCACCTTCGCCGGACTGGACGTGACGCGTGGTGACCTGCTGCGCACCACCGCCACGGTGCCGGCCGGCTGCACCCTGACGGTCCGCTTCTGGGTCCGCACCACCACCACGGAGACCAGCCGCGGCGACTACCTCAACGTCGGGCTGGCCGTCACCGGAACACCGCCGAAGACGAGGTTCTCGCTGGCCTTCGACGGCGGGGCGCCGTGGCGGCAGTACGCCATGTCGACCGGGACGGCAACGACCGAGCGGACCGCGACGGTCAGCTTCCTCGCCAGCGAGACCGCCGGCAACGGCGCCACGGCCTTCGACGTCGACGACGTCACGCTCACCTTGAGCTGACCGCGACGGCGTCCTCAGTTCCAGGCTCTTCCGGCCCGGACCCACGCGACCTCGGCGGTGCCCTCGGTTGCGTAGCGGTGATTGGATGGGCCGGTGGATCCGTGGGAAGCAGTGTTTGTCGTCATCGCCGTGATCGGGTCGGTGGGGGTCGCGCTCGGGGCCATGTCCCAGGATAGGCGCCGCTCGGCGACCCAACTCGCGGCCGTCCAGCGCAAGCTCGACCTGATAATGGATCACCTCGGCATCGCCGAGCCGGTGAACCCGGACGTCGTCCGGCACCTGGAGGGCGGGCGGACGATCCACGCTGTTCGCGCCTACCGGAACCAGACTGGCGCGAGCCTCATCGAGGCGAAGCAGGCGGTGGACCGTATCGCCAGTACGCTCCATCTCGGTCGGTAGGCGTTCGCACGGCCTCGGCCTCAGTCGGCTTGCCATGATCCCGCGGTTGCGGCCGTCGCCGCGGCGTCCTGGTAGGCACCGGCGACCAGCCAGGCCAGGGCCAGAGCGATGGAGTCCTGCTGGCTCAACCGCCCGAACGCGTCTCGGCTTCGCCGGTGACCCGCGCGCCGCAGCTCGCGCAGCACGGACGCGGCCGTCGGGAGTTGGGCGTCCAGGAGCGCCCGCGCGTCCCGTTCGACGTCCGGCACCAGGGCGCTGCGACCGACGGCGACAACTCGTTGCAGGTGGTGGCTGAGCAGATGCAGCGGTGGTTGCGGTTGGTCGGCACCGGACGGCTCCGTCGTGGTGGTGCCGTCGGGTAGGTCGGCGCGCTGCATCTGGTCGACGCCGAGGTCGACGTGTCCGCCGAAGCGGTCCGGCAGCCAGGACGCGGCAACGGCCAGGCCGTGGACCTGGCGGGGTCCGTGGAAGCGTCCGATGATCCGGACCGGCAGGCCGGTGGCGTGGGCGGCGAGCAGACGCAGGTTCGCGACGTACGGAAGCACCGGATCGTCGTGTGGCGCGACGACGATGATCGGCCCCGGCAGGTCCGCCGTCCGCAGGAGGAGACCTCGCTGGTCGGTGGCGAGGACGCCGTCGAGGAAGGCGAGGTCGTGGCCGGCGGGCCGCTCGGGTCGGGCGAGTTCGCGCGCGCCCAGCCAGCGGGCGGCCTGCTCGGGGATCGGTTGCCGCCAGAGGGTGTCGGCTGGTTCCTCGTGCCAGGTGCGGCCTGCGGTTCGTACGGCCTGCACGGTGCTGCCGTGGCTGAGGCGCCGGTCGGCGGAGGCCTGGGCGTTGCTGGCGATGATCCCGGCGCGGCCCAGCTCGCGGTGGCTGAGCGTCACGTCGCCGAGGTTGACGCTCGCGTGCGCGGCGGCGCGGGCGGTGTCGCCGTCACCGGGGCGCGCCTGCGCCAGGCTCCAGATGGTCGCCGTGCCGTCGGTCAGGTAACTGACCGCGCCGACGTGGCCGGTGGAGGTGCGCAGCGGCTCGGTGCACAACCCGTACAGGTGCAGGTCGCCGACCGGGCCGTAGCCGCGCCGGCTCGTGCCCCTGGCGGCCCGCTGGTCACCGATGCCCGCACCGAGGAGGTGACAGATGGTCAGTGTCTCGCGCAGATCGTCGGTGAGGTCGGCCAGGTGGAATCCGGGGGTGCTCCGGCGGGCCGCGCGCAGGTGTTCCACCACCCTGGTCGCGGCTGTCGCCAGTCGGGGCAGTCCGACGGCGCGTGCCTGGTGGATGGCGCGGAGCAGGTCCGCCTGGGTCACCGCGCCGGCGCCTGCCATCCCGTGTTCGAGGATCAGCGCGGCGACGTCGCGTACCTGGGTGGCGGCGGCCTTCTCGGCGGCGGTGGCGGGCGGGCCGGTCTCGGTGGGCGCGACGGTCTCGGGGGTGGCCACGTCCGGTCCGGCTGCGGCCGCGTGGTGCGTGGTCCGGACGGGGGCGGCGCTGAGCACCGCGGCTCGGTGCAGGCAGCGTGGTGCGAGCAGGCAGGTGCAGGCGGCTGCGTCCGGGGTGTCGACCGGTGTGGTGAGGGTGACGGTGACGTCGCCGTCGACGGCGATCGTCACGCCGGAGTCGGACGCGGTGACCGTCCAGCTCGCCTGCTTCTCGACAGCCTGGTCGAGCTTGGACCGCAGCCGGGTGGGGAGAGCGGCGACGGCGGCGGCCGTGACGTGTGGTGCGACGGGGGGCAGGCTCACCGGACCTGGTCTCCGATCCAGCGGGCCAGCTCGGTGGGACTCAGCGCGGCGACGGGCATCCCGGCGGCCACGAGTTGCCCGGCGACGGCGGTGCTGTAGCGGGGTTGGCCCCGGTCGTCGAGGCTGGCGCAGCCGAGCAGGGTGACCCCGTCGTCGGCGAGCGCCCGGACGGCGGTCAGGAGTCCGCCGATGGGATGTCCCTCCTCGAAGTCGCTGACGAGTACGACGAGGCTGCGGCTCGGGGTGGTGACGATCTGCCGGGCGTAGCGCAGGGCCGCGGCGATGTGGGTGCCGCCGCCGACGCTGATCTCCATCAGCAGGCTGAGTGGATCGACGACCCGGTCGGTCAGGTCGACCACCTCGGTGGAGAAGGTCACGAAGTGGGTTCGCAGGGTCGTCACGCCGGCGAGGACGGACGCGGTCAGCGCCGCCCAGATCGTGGACGGTTCCATCGACCCGGAGACGTCGACGAGGAGGATCACCTGCCAGTCGACGCTGCGTCGACCGCGGCTGCGGAAGACGAAACGTTCGGGGCGGAGCTGAGCTGCACCGTGGGAGCCGAGGTGTGCGGTGTGCAGGTTGGCGTGGACGGTGGCCCCGAGGTCGAGGCGCCCGGTGGATCGGCGGCTGCGTCGTGGTGTGGCGAGCCCGCTCAGTGCCGGTCTGATGTCCCGGGCCAGTTGCGCGGTCAGCTCGGCGACGAGCCGGGCGACGAGGGGGCGCAGTCGGTGCAGCCGCGCCTCGGGCAGACCGCCGGCCAGGGCCAGGACGGTGTGCAGCAGCGCCACCGAGGGTCGGACGCTCTCGGGCGTGATGGTGAGGAGGGCGTCGGCGCGTCCCCGTTCGGCGGCGCGGGCAAGCACCTCGTCGCGTACCGCCGCGCCGAACAGCGCTTCGAGGTCGTCGGCCCAGTCCCGCACCCGCGGGTACGCGGCTTGCCGTCCGCCGCCGGGTCCCGCGGCGGTGTGCGAGCCCTCTCCCCTGCCGCTTCCGTACAGCTCGTCGAGAGCGGTGGCGAGCTGGCGTGCGTGCGGTGGCAGCTCGTCGGGGCGGCGGCCGAGCAGCAGCCGCCAGCGCTGCGCGGCGGGCAGCGTCCGCGCCCGGGACGCCGGGCGGGGTTCCGCCGGGGACGATGGCGCACCCGCGCACTCGGCGGCGCCGTCACCACTGTCCGTGGGCAGCCCGAGGGCGGCCAGGGCCTGCCGGCCGGCCCGGTCGACGGCGAGCCACTGGGCGAGCAGGCCCGGCGAGACGCGCACCGTCGCGTCCACGTCGCCGATGCGGTGGCGAACGGTGTGCAGAAGGCGGTCCCGGTCGGCGGGGCTCAACGCGTCGAAGCCGCCGCGCAGCGCGGGCAGCCGGCGGACGAAGTGGTCGTCGTCCCAGCCGTCGACGATGTCCAGCAGCGGGGCCAGCGTGTCCCCGCCGGCCTCGAGCAGCGCGCCGGCGAGGCTGAGCGCTCCGCGGAGCCGGTCGGTGCACTCGGCGGCGGGCATCTCGGTCCAGGACGCGAGGGCCGCGCCGAACACGCGGGGGGCGGCGAGGCCGAGCAGCACCTGGACGGCGTGGGCCGCTCCCCGCATCACCGGTGATCCCTCGCGGGCGAGGCGGCTGACGGAGTCGCCGAGTCGCAGCAGGTGACCGCTGTCGTCGGCGTTGCGGACCAGGTCGAGCAGCGCGCGGGCATCCGTGAGGTCGGTGGAACCGGCGAGTCCGTCGATGGCGCGCACCGCTGCCGCGTGCAGGTGGGTCAGGTGCTCGTCGAGGCCGATCGGTGGTGCCGGGGTGGCCGGGATGTGCCCGCGGTGCAGCCGTTGGAGCAGGTGGCCGGCGGCGGCGAGTTCGGCGAGGCTGGCGGTGCCGGTCACGGCGGTGTGCAGGTCGGCGAGGTGGACGTCGACGGCGTCGGGGAGGCCGCAGGCGGCGGCGCGGGCGAGCCCGGTGACGGCCTGTGCGGCGGTGGGGCCGCCGTCGGCCACCTCTCGGCGGCGCCGGGTGTGGAGCATGCCGGCGGCGGCCTGGGCGAGGGTGACGCCGTGTGGACTGGCGGCGGCGAGACCGGCGTCGGTGCCGGGCTGCCAGTGCAGCCGCCAGCGGGTGGTGAGGGTGTCGGGCGTGGTGGTCTCGGCCGGCTCGGCGTAGGGCACCTGGCAGGCGAGCAGTCGTTGCAGGGTGGTCTCTCGTCGCCGGTCGAGCGGGGTACGCAACGGATCCAGGCGAACCGTGCGGGGCGGCTCACCGGGGCCGGGCAGGCGCAGCTGCCGCAACAGGGCGATGGTCGCGGGAGTCAGCCCGCTGACGGGGGTGTCCGGGCAGGGATGACCCCGGTGCTGCCCGATCAGGGTGTGCTGCATGGCGGCGGCGACCGCCCGGCCCCGCCCGAGCGGCTCACCCTGGGCGAGAACGGTCTGCAACGCTTCGACGAGTTCACCGCGTCCGGCGGCGGGCAGGTTGCGCAGTCGGGCCAGATCCTGGGCGAGCCGGGTGATCTCGGCGGCCTCCGCCGGACCGGTGGGGTGTCCCTGGTCCCGCACGTGCCGGGTGATCTCGACGGCGAAGCCGCGCAGGCGGGCGGCAAGGGCTGCGGGGTCGGCGCGAGCATCGTGGACGGACTGCTGCCAGCGCGGATCGCGGATCCCGGCGGGATAGCCGGATCGCGCGTCGAGCAGGTCGAACGAGTACGGCACCAACGAGATGACGGGTGAGCGCCGCGGCGACCCGGCGTCAGGTGTGGCGGGCGACGGCTGACCGGGTGTGGCCAGAGCGGGGGCGTGGAAGGCGCCGACCACGACGGCGAGGCGGCCGGGGGTCTCCGCGATCCGCTGGCGCATCCACGCCTCGCGCCGCCGATCCAGGGCGTCGACGCCGTCGACGGCGGCATCGGTACGCAGCGCCCAGCCGACTGCCAGCGCCGACCGGCGCACCGCTTCGGGCGGTGAGCCGGGGGCCGTGGCCTCGACCCAGCGGTCCCACAGGTCGTCTCCGGTCCGTCCGGTCAGGGCGGCCCGCACGGTGTCGGCGTACCCGCTCGCCCGGGGGCCGACGGCGGTCGGGCGTTCCTGCCAGGCCGGGTCGGTCAGCGGCAGGTCGCAGCAGTGGGCCGGCACGCCTCGGCGGCGCGCCCACCGCAGCGCGGCCAGCTCCGGGGAGAAGTCGGCGAACGGGTAGAACGCCAGCGGTCCGCCCTCGTCGCCGTCGGCGGCGGCGAGCGCAACCGGGGCCCGGGTGTCGGGGTGCGCCAGCCAGGTCAGCCACGGCTGCATGTCGGCGGGCAGCTCGACCAGCACCGCGTCCGGGGCCGCCGCCTCCAGCAGGGCGGGGATCGCGGCGGCGAGCACCGGCGAGTGGTGTCGCACCCCGATCAGGGTGACCCGGCCGGTGTCGGTGAGACGCGCGACGGCGGCACGCGGGTCGTCAGCGGTGCCGTGGTCAGTCACGGAGGACATCGCGCTGCTCCCACAACTGCCGCCACATCCGGCCGCCGGCCTCGGCGCGGCGGCGCAGGGCGCCGTCCCAGTACGCCAACAGCCGCGCGTGGTCGGCCGGGTCGTCCTTGCGTACCACGCCCACCAGGTGCCCGGGTAGCAGGGACAACGGGTCCGGGCCGGGCAGGTACGCGGTGGAGAGGCCGATCGACGCGGCGACGGCGACGGCCTCGGCGGTGCTCATCACCGAGGACGGGCGTTCCACCTCCCAGCCCTCGACGGTGCTGCCGGTACGCAGGTCGCGGAAGGCGGTCACCAGCGTTTCCAACACCGCCTCGTCCACCGTGTACGCGGCGCCGACCCGTTCGACGGTGGCGCGGGCCTGCCGGGTGACGAGGGCGACCTCGGCGTCGAAGTCGGCGATCGGAGGCACCACCTCGAAGTTGAACCGCCGTTTCAACGCCGCGGACATCTCCGACACGCCCCGGTCCCGCAGGTTGGCCGTGGCGATGACGCAGAAGCCCGGCGCGGCGTAGGCGACCGGGTCCTCGGCGAGTTCCGGCAGGACCAAGCGACGGTCGGACAGGATCGACACCAGCGCGTCCTGCACCTCGGGCAGGCACCGGGTGATCTCCTCGACCCGGGCGACCGCGCCGGTGGTCATCGCGGTGAGCACCGGTGAGGGCACCAGTGCCTCCCGCGACGGTCCCTTGGCCAGCAGGAGCGCGTAGTTCCAGCCGTAGCGCAGCTGTTCCTCGGTGGTGCCGGCCGTACCCTGCACGGCCAGCGCGCTCGTGCCGCACACGGCGGCGGCGAGCAGCTCGGACAGCATCGACTTGGCGGTCCCCGGTTCGCCGACGAGCAGCAGGCCCCGCTCACCGGCCAGGGTCACGACGCACCGCTCGACGAGGGCCCGCTCCCCCACGAACTTCGGCGCGATGGTGACCTGCCGGCCGTCGGCGCCGGGCACGGGGCGGCCGGCGGAGCCGGCGATGAAGGTGACCACCGCCTGCGGGGTGAGCTGCCAGCCGGGCGGGCGGGGACCGCGGTCGGCGGCGGCCAGGAACGCCAACTCGTCGGCGTACTGGTGCTCCGGCGGGTCGATCTGTCGGGCGTTCACGCCTTCTCCTGCAGGTCGAGGTAGCGGGGTTCGTCACCGGTGGTCACGCGGTCCCAGACCGTGCGGAACAGCTCCGGCGTCGTGCGGGTGACCAGGGTCAGCCCGTTGAGGGACAGGTACAGCGGCTGTTTCCAGGTCTCCATGGGCGGGGTGGGGTTCTTCGCCGCGAGCCAGCCGCCGGGCAGGAAGACCCCCCGGCCGGCGCGTTCCCGCTTGCCCGCCACCACCAGTCCGGCGTCGAGCAGAGCCGCCTGGGCGTGCTTGAGGGTGGCGGGCTTCCACGCGTTCCAGGCGCGCACGTTCACGTCGGTGGGGTTCGGCAGGGCGAGCAGTTGCAGGTAGTAGCTGGCAGAATCCCGGTCGAGACCGGTGTGCGCCGCAACGGCGTCGACCAGGTCGGGCGCGCTGACCCGAGGGTCGCGGTGGTCACCGCGGGCGCCCTCCGGAGTGGACAGCACGGCGGCGAGGTCCGGCGCGAGCACCAGCCGCAACGCGTCCGCGACCGGGCCGGAAATGAAGCCGAGGGCCGGGTCCTGCGGTCCGCTGAGGTGGGCAGGGGCGAGATGGTGCGCGACCATGTCCCGAAAGGCGTGCCCGACCACCAGCGCCGGCCCCACCTGGGGCTGCTCACCCACCTCGTGTTGCCCGCCGCCGATCAGCAGTCGCGGATTGCGCAGCCGCTCCCGCAGCAGCTCCAACGCTCGCGGCAGAGCGTCGCGCATCGGGTCGCCCCACGGTAGCTGGTAGGCCAGCCACAGCAGCGCCGCCGTGCACTCGTACAGATGGTTGCCGTCGAACGGGGTGCCGTCCGTGGTCGTGGTCTGCAGTCGGCCCCAGTCGCCGGGCTGGCTTTCCCCGTCGGTGGTCAGCCAGCTTCCGGGGGCCGGGTTGGCGATCGTCTGCAGGATGTCGGCCGCTCGGTTGGTGGGTAGGACGCGGGTGGCGTCGGCGAGCAGGTGCTCGTCGATGACGACGCGGGCGCCGCGCAGCGCCAACCAGGCCGTGGCGAGGCCGTCGACGTCCGGGCCGGTGCGCCACAGCTCGGCCGGGTCCTGCGGCATCGCCGCGTCCACGAGCGCGATGCGGTGCCCGTACGGCAGGGACTTCAACGCGTCGCGGGCGGTGCGCGCCTGGGTGTTGTTCACCCCGAGGGCGCGCCGCTGGTCGGCGGTGAGGAAGTTGGCCTGCCAGTCGTCGATGCCGGGAAGACCGGCCAGCAGGAGGGCGGCCTCGGCGCGCGTCATGCCGGTGCGGTGCGCCAGGTCGTCGACGCACTCCGCGCGCCAGGGCGCCGGGCCCCGCTCGGTGAGCAACCGGCAGAACTCCCGGATGCGATCGGCGCCGCGCCAGCCCGCCGCGACGGTCTCCGCCTCGACCGTGGCACCGGCCGGTGGGATGAACCGCCCGTCCGGGGACAACTGCACGGCCGTACGGCGCCACTGCTTGCCGTTCGCCGGATACCAGGTCGGGCCAGGTTGGGACAGCAGCACCGTGACCTGGGCACCGTCACGCTGAACGACCCGGTGGTCTTCCGGTGGCGCCTCGTCCCACGCCACGGTGAGCACCCGCACGGCCTGCGCCGGGTCGGTCAGCGCGGTACCGGCCAGGGTGGACAGCATCTGGGCCAGCGCGTGGCGTTCCCGCTCATCGGTGACCGGCGCGGCGGCGCGGACGGCGAGGGCGCCGAGCCCGCCGAGCGCGTCCACCCACATCGGGGTGGCCTGCGGTACGTCCTCGACCGTCCCGGCCGCGAGGAGGTCCGCGACCGCGGTGATCTGCCGAAGGATCTCCCGCCGCGCCTGGGCGCCACCGCCGTAGTAGGTGAACCGATCCCTCGGCAACAACCCGGACCAGGCGGTGCGCAACAGATCATCGGCGACGGCGTCGACAGGGGTCTCGTCGACCAGTTCGGTCGCCACCAACTGCGGCACCGCTTCCAGTCGCCGGCGCAGCCGCACCGCGCGCACGACCTCCTCCGCCAGGGCGGTACGGAGCACCGGGTCGGTCACCTCCGTCAGCACCTCGGTGACGAGGGCCAGTGCCACCGCACTGGTCTCGGCGGACGTCGTGACGGTGTCGTCGATCGCCATCAGCCGGGCCGTGTCGGCGGCGTCGAGCCGCCGCAGCCGGGCCGAGCCCGGCACATCGCGCGGGGTCAGCGCGTGCCACCAGGCCAGCGGCGGGAGGTGCCGGGATGGGTGGCACCGGTCCACCGGTTCCCGGCCGTCGGCACTCCAGACGGTCAGCGCCAACTCGCCCCGGTGCTGCGGCCGCCCGGTCACCGGTAGCACGACGTCGCTGCCCGGTAGCCGCAGGCCGGCAACCAGCGCGTCGCCGTGGAACGGGTTGCTGCTGGCCCGGACCGCGCTCGAGTGCCAGGACACCCGCCGTCCGTCGACGCCCTCCCCCACCTGCGTGCCGTCCGGCAGGCGGGTCACCCGCCACCCGACTAGCCCGTCGCGCCAGCCCAGCGGCGACGAGGCGAACCGCGCCGGCGCCGGCCGCAACTCGCACAGGCCGGCGAGGAGGGTCGCGCCCGGGGGCAGGTCCGCGGCGAAGAACGCGGGCAGGCTGTACCGACCGGCCTCGCCGGTCGCCGGGTCGTACTCCCGCCAACGCCGTTCCTCCGGCGTCGGATCGGCAGGCTGTTCACACCGCCAGAACGAGACGCCGTCACCGGCGACCGGATACGTCGCGGCCGGACCGCGGGTGTCTCCGGCGTGCCAGGGCCGACTGCCCGTGGTCGTCGCGCCGTCGGGCAACGGCAACGGCAGCGACCGGCGGCCCCACAGCGCGTGGTTCGTCGGTTGGCCGGGCTCGACCAGCACGTCCGGGTCGACGGACCAGTAGCCGGCGTGTCGACCACTGCTGCCGTACCAGGTGACCAGGAGTTGCCCGTCGACCAGCCGGCAGGTGGTGTCGGCGTGGGAGTTGCGCGCGTGCGGGCTGTCCGGGGGCGGGTACCGGAAGATGTGTTCGCTGGTCGGGGCGTCGACGTCGACGACGTGCGCCGTCTGGTTGTCGTGCACGACCAACTGCGGCCAGGCGTCGCCGAAGCGTCGGCCGAGTTTGTCCTCGGCCACCTGCTCGTACGCCGGCCAGGACAGTTCCGTGACCAGCCCGGCCCGCAAGGACCGGGCGAGTACCGCGGGCACGTCGACCTCCGTCAAGGCGGTGAACGCGTCCGGCGCCAACGCCACCCCGGCGGGCGACCACACGGCCGCGAGCTGTGACAGCGCCTCGTCCAAGCCGAGCAGAGTGCCCTCCGACACCCGGGCGGCCCGTTCGACGAGCAGTTCGGACAGCACCTCCCGCAGGCCGGCGGCGCCCAGCGTCTCGGTGACCAACTGCGCCGGCAGTGGCCCCGACCCGTGTCTGCTGTGCAGCTGCGACAGGGTGTCGGCGACCCCCCGCGCCAGCAGCGCCCGACATCTGGGGTCGGCGGCCACGGCGCGGAGGTCCCGCCGGCCGGGGGCGGCGTCGCGCACCCAGGCGGACACGTTGAACGCGCCGCTGTCCGTGTCGACCGCCACCGGCACCCCGCCGGCCAGGCACACGTCGAGAACGTCCAGGTCGGCCCGGTGCGCGAAGCCGCTCCACAACGTCACGGGCCGACCCTCCGCCCGCAGCCGCGGCACCAGGTCCGCCACGACGCGCACGAGCCGCTCACAGCGTCGCCGGCTGCGCCGTTCCCGCAGCGCCATCAGCCGCTCCAGCCACCGCGCCGCGGACACCGTCGCCGCCTCGTCCCGCAACACATCGAGCGTGCCGGCCGCGTCCAACAGCTCCAGCCAGAAGTCGGTGACGTCGGTGGACCAACCGGGCGGCTCGGGGAGGATCTCCACCAGCCGAAGGCGCACCGAAGGGTCACGCTCCGCCAGCCGCAGCAGGGGTTTGCGGTACGCCTTCCACACCGCCTCGTTCGAGCGGGCCATCGCGGGGAACGCCAGCAACTGCCGGATCACCGCTTCGGCCTGCTCCTCGGCGTCCACGCCGGCCGCCCTCGCCAGCCGCCGCAGGTCCTCCGCCATCCCGGCGTACGGCGGCAGCCCGCCGGCGACGCGCCGAAGGGCCAGGGTCCGCACCAGCTCGTACGCCTCCGGTGCCGGCCGCCGCGTCGCGACCGCGCGCGCATACTCGGTCAGCATCTTCGCCGTGAGGGCACCGGCGAAGGCGAACTCCAGATGCACCTCCCGCAGTCGCTCCTCGTCCACGGTCAGCCCGTGCACCTGTTCGGCCCGTCGGGCTTCGGCGAAGCAGCCGCCGGCCATCCGGGGGTTGTCGGCGGCGCGGAAGGCCCGCCCGGCCTCCTCCCAGAACGTCGGCAGGAAGTGCGGCGCCGCCGCACCCAGCCGGACGGCGAGCTGCTGGTAACCGTCGCGGGCGTTACCCGGCTTCGACGCGGCGGTCCGCGCGAGCCGTGCCATGTCCTTGACCATGGCGAGCGCGTGCCGACCGTTCGCCGGATCATTGATCAGTGCCCACGCCGGGAACCCGAGCGACTGCCGCCGGGCCGTGCCCACCGGCGTCGGTTCGGCGGTACGGCTGAACCCGAGGAACTCCATCGACAGGTCCTCGGCCTCGCCCAGCGTCGCCCCGGCCAGACGGACGACGGTACGACCGGTGAGCGCCGGATGGTTGTAGCGACGCGCGGCCACCACATCACGTCCGGCCTGTGCCTCACCGCCCGGCAGGATCGCCCCCGCCTCCAACAGCGCCTCACTCACGCCCGCTCACCGTCCTCGTCGACAACCCGTCCGGCGTGCAGATTTGCCGCCATCCGCATTCCTTCCGACCACGCCACCGGCCCGACGGCCGCCAACGCCACCGCCTCCCCCTCCGGATCGGTGAAGTAGAGCGCTCCGGTCTCGGTCTCGTACAGCGGATCGCCCTCGCCGATCCACACCGACGCGACGATCGGAACGCCGTCCTCCCACACCCGCACCGACGCGGCGCCACCCTGCACCCGGTAGCCCGCCGACGTCGCCCGCGCCTGCACGTGCCGCAACTCCTTGTACCGCCCCCGGGCGTAACGGGACAGGTCGCGACGCCGTTCGTCGAGTGACTCCGGCAGTGCCCACACCTCCCGGAACAACTGCAGCGTCTCCTGGCGCACCCCCAGGTCGACGGCGAACTCCCGCAGGTCCGCCAGGTCCGGCAGGCGGACCGGGTGTGGGAGGACAACCTGCACGGCGGTGACGCGGCCGCTCTCGCCGTCCAGGTCCACCACACCGAGGCCCTTCTCCGGGTCCGCGTCACGCAGCAGCCCGGCCCGGTCGGTATCCCATCGCCCCGCGCCGTCGATCGGCACCACGACCAGATCACGCAGCGACGTACGCCACGCCTCGTCCGCCCACACCTCGCAGATCACCGTCGTCGGCACGGGCAGCGACCGCACCATCCACTGCTCGACCTCCCGCCGGCAGGAGACCTCGTGCCGCTTCAACCACTCCGAGAGCTGCCGCAAGCCGACCACCGCGTCGGTGTCCCGCAACGCCTTGGGCAGGCTCTTGAGCAGCCTGCCCTGGCGGTTTCGCGCGACCACCTTCCCGCGTTCCAGGCTCACCTCGTAGTCGGCACCAGCCGCCAGCCAGCCCATGTTGATCTCCTCCCGCGGGCAGTGAGCGGGATTGTGCCATCCGCGACCGACACCGCGGTTCCCTCTCCGGGTTGGCGGGAGGGTGCGCAGGCTGACGGCCTGCTCAGTCGCCGTCGGTCTGGCCCGCGCCGTTGAGGTAGGCGAGGACGGCGAGGACGCGGCGGTGGCCGCTGTCGGTGACGGCGAGGCCGAGCTTGTGGAAGATGTTGCCGATGTGCTTGTGCACGGCGTTGTCGGTGATGACGAGCCGTGCGGCGATGGTGTTGTTGTCGTGCCCCTGTGCCATCAGGGCGAGTACCTCGCGTTCACGGGGGGTGAGGACGGCGATCGGGTCGCTGCGGTTGACGAGGAGTTGGGCGATGACGTCGGTGTCCATGGCGGTGCCACCGGCGGCTACTCGGCGCAGCGCGTCGACGAACTCGTCCACCCGGCTGACGCGGTCCTTGAGGAGGTAGCCGACGCCGCCACCGGTGGTGGAGAGGAGTTCGGCGGCGTACTGCTGCTCGACGTACTGCGACAGCACCAGGACCGGTAGGCCGGGGTGCTCCCGACGGGCCTGCAGGGCGGCTCGGATCCCCTCATCGCGAAATGACGGCGGCAGCCGGACGTCGACGATGGTGACGTCGGGCCGGTGGTCCCGCACTGCGGTGAGGAAGCCGGTGGCGTCGCCCGCGACGGCGACGATGTCGAACCCCACGCTGTTGAGCAGCAGTTCCAGTCCGCTGGCCAGCAGCACGTTGTCTTCGGCGATCACGACCCGCACGGCAGCTCCATGGTGATCGTCGTCGGCCCGCCGGCCGGACTGTCGACGTCGACGGTGCCGTCGAGCGCGAGCACCCGGCGACGGATGCCGGCCAGGCCGGTGCCCAACCGATCGTCGGCGCCGCCAGCACCATTGTCGGTGACAACCACCGACAACAGGTCTGCCGTGCGGCGCACCCGTACACCGGCCGTGGTCGCCCGGCTGTGTTTGGCGACGTTCGTGAGTGCCTCGGCGACGGCGAAGTAGACGACGGACTCCACCGCCGCCGGTACCGTTTCGAGGTTGTCGATGTCCAGCCGGGTCGGCACGCCACAGCGAGCCGTCACCGCGGTCAGTGCGCCGGTGAGACCGCGGTCGGCGAGGATCGGCGGGTAGACGGTCCGGATCACGTCGCGGAGTTCGGTCATCGCCTCCTCGGTTCCCTCGTGCGCGTCGCGAAGAAGCTCTTCCAGGAACTGTTCGTCCCGGGGATTGTCGGACAGCGTCCGCCGGGCCACGGCCAGCCGCATCGCGATGGCCACCAGCCTCGCCTGGGTGCCGTCGTGCAGGTCGCGCTCGATGCGGCGCAGCTCCGCGCCGTGTGCGTCGAGCACGTCCGCCCGGGTACGGGTCAACACGGCGACCCGGTCGGCGAGCTGTTCGGCTGCCGAGTGCGACAGCACCACCAGGCAGAGCCGGGCGTGCGCGCGGGCGATCGGCGCGAACGCCAGGTACGCCAGCGCGGCGAGCAGCAGGATCTGCAGCGGACCGAGGGTGAGGGCTGCCGCCCAGTCGGTCACCGGAATGTCGACGAACAGCCGTGGTCGACTCTCCGGCGCGAACGCCCACCACAGTGGTGTGGCGACCGCCGCGGTCAGGAGGTTGCCCACGCACAGCAGCGCGAGCAGGCCGAGCGCCACTCCGGTGACGACGTTCACCGGCAGCCAGAGCAGGTCGCGGGGCGTGGCCGGATCGGTCCACGCCTGGCGTCCCCTCGCGCGCAGGGGCGGGCGCGAGGCCAACGGCGTCCCGAGCAGTCGGCCGGCGCGGTCACGATGCCAGTTCGCCCACCGTCGGGCGAGCCTCGGATGGCTCAGCAGCGGCAGCGCGAGCAGCGTGGCGATCCCGGTGGCCAGCGATCCCAGGAGGTAGACCCCGCCCCGCCACACCTGCGCCCATCGAGCCGACGTCACCGGATGCCCTTTCTGCTCGGGGCGGCGTCCCCTCGCGTGCCCGACACGACGGCGAGTCTGCCCGGTGTCCACCGCCCACGGCACTACAGCCAGCTGTACCTCGCATCCGGTGGTACAGGGTATCGGTATCCGACGCCGCGGACCTTAACGTCGGACGAATGAGGTACGACAGCAGGAACCCATCGAGACGGCGCGGGGCGCTGGTCGAGGCCACCGCGACCCGGTCGTTGCCGCCGGGCGCGATGCCGACGTCCACGACGCCACCGTGCGCCGTGCGACTGCACTCGGTGTCGAAGGTCTACGGGTCGGGGGGGAACGAGATACGCGCTCTCGACGGGGTCACGGCCGGGTTCCCGCGCGGTACGTTCACCGCCGTCATGGGCCCGTCCGGGTCCGGCAAGAGCACGTTCCTGAACTGCGCGGCCGGTCTGGACCGCCCGACATCGGGCCGAGTCGTGCTGGGTGACACGGACCTGTCCGGCCTCTCCGAGACCGGGTTGACCGAGCTGCGCCGGGACCGGATCGGGTTCGTCTTCCAGGCGTACAACCTGCTCGGTGCGCTGACCGTGGCGGACAACGTCACGTTGCCGGTCCGGTTGGCCGAGAGACCCGTCGATCCTGAGCGACTCGCGAGTGTCCTCGCCGCGGTCGGGCTCGCTCAGCAGCTCGACCGGCGCCCGAGTCAGCTCTCCGGTGGCCAGCAACAGCGGGTGGCGATCGCCAGGGCGCTCATCAACCGACCCGATCTGGTCTGCGCCGACGAGCCGACGGGTGCGCTGGACAGCCGCACCGGCCGGCAGGTCCTGGCACTGCTCAGGAAGATCGTCGACGACCTGGGGCAGACCGTGCTGATGGTGACGCACGACCCGGTCGCGGCCGCGCAGGCCGACACCGTGCTGTTCCTCGCCGACGGCCGGTTGGCCGGCGAGCTGACCCGACCGTCAGTCGAGCAGATCGCCGAGCGGATGACTCACCTGGGAGAACCGTGAGTCGCAGCGTGCTGTCGAAGCGCGTGCTGGCGCTGGCCTGGAGCACGATCAGGGGGCGCAAGGGCGGGTTCGTCGCCGCATTCGTCGCGGTGTTGTGCGGCTCGGCGGTGATCACGGCCTGCGGGATCCTGCTCGAGAGCAGCGAACGCTCGGGCGTGCCGCCCGAGCGCTACCAGGCTGCGGACCTGGTGGTGGGCGCCCCGCAGGCACTGCCGATGGCCGACGACGTGGATCCCAGATTCGGCGAGCGCGCGACTCTGCCGGCCGACCGGGTCGGCGAGATCGCACGAGTGCCTGGCGTGCGGGCGGCCATCGCCGACGTCACCGTCCCGGTCAGCCTCGTGACGGCAGACGCCGAGGTGCTCGCCGGGCCGGACGGCATCCCCACGCTCGGGCATGGCTGGCACTCGGCGGCGCTCGGCCCGTTCACCACGAGCGCCGGCCGGGCCCCGACCGGACCGAACGACGTGGTGTTGGACTCCGCGCTGGCCGAGCGGGCCGGCGTCACCGTCGGCGCGTCGGTGCGACTCGCGGTCGGCTCGGACACGTCGACGTACCGGGTGGTGGGCATCGCGGGTCTACCTGGGGGTCGACTCGTCCGGCAGTCCGCCGTGTTCTTCACCGATGACCGGGCCTGGGAACTGACCGGTCAACCGGATCGGGTGGACGCGATAGGTGTGCTGGCCGGACCGGGTGTCAGTGCCGACGAGCTGGCGAGCGCCATCGAGGCGGCGGTCGCCGATGTGGTCGTGTACGCCCACCGGGAGCGGAGCGAGGCCGAGTTCCTCGATATCGGCAGCACGCGTTCGTTCATCAGCGAGCTGTCCCTGGCGTTCGGCGGCAGCATGGTCCTGGTCATCATGATCGTCGTGGCGAGCACACTCGCCCTGTCCGTTCGGCAGCGGCTAAGGGAACTGGCGTTGCTGAGAGCGATCGGCGCGACCCCGAAGCAGGTGCTCGGCATGATTGCCGCCGAGACCATGGTGGTGGGCACGCTGGGGGCGGTGCTCGGGGTGATTCCCGGCATCGGTCTGAGCCTCCTCCTCCGCGAAGCTTTCGTCCTGGCCGGCGCGGTACCCGCCGACTTCGAACTGTCAATCAGCCCGCTGCCGGCACTCGGCGCGGTGGTGCTGTGCCTGGTCGGTGCCCGTCTGGGCGGCTGGATAGCCGCCCGCCGCGCGGCCAGACTCAAGCCGGTGGACGCGCTCGGCGAGGCCGCGGTGGAACCGCCCAAACTCGGGTGGGTCCGGTTGACCGTCAGCGTTCTGCTGGTCCCCGCCGGTCTCACCATGGCGTTCGTGCTGCCACTGGTGCTGCCGGGTGAAGGGGCCGCGGAAAGCGCGGCCTTCTCCGCGTTCCTGCTCATCTTCGCCGTTGCGTTGCTGGGGCCGCGGCTGCTCGGCGGCGCCGTCACCGTGCTGAGTCCCTGGTTGAACCGCCGGCCGGGCGTCAGTGGGTTCCTCGCGACCGCGAACGCGCACGCCAACTCGCGGCGGCTCGCCGCGGCGACCACCCCGCTGATCATGGGCATCACCCTGGCCGCCGGGCAACTCTTCAGCGGAACGACCGCGAGCACCGCCGCCCAGGATCAGGCCGCGGACGGGCTGCGCGCCGACTACACGGTCACGTCCACGTCCGCCGGCGTGTCGCCCGAGGTCGCGGACGTACTGCGAGGGGTGTCCGGCGTCTCGGCGGTGACCCCGGTCGTCCGCACGCGGACGCTTGCGGTCTTCGGACCGGAGGCCAGCTTCCAGGTCAGGACGTACGCGGCTCAGGGGGTCATCGGTGACCGGCTCGTCGAGACCATGGATCTCGCCGTCCTCGATGGCGACGTCGCGAATCTGCGGGGCAACACGGTGGCGTTGAGCCGGATCGCGGCGGACACCCTCGGCGCCACGCTCGGCGACACCGTCGACCTCCGTCTCGGTGACGGCACGCCGATCAGACCCACTGTGGTGGCGCGGTACGAGAGGGGACTCGGCCTTGGTGACGTCACGCTGCCGCACGAAGTCGTGCTGGAGCACACCACCGATCGTCTCGACTACGCGGTGCTGATCGCGGCGGCCGCCGGAACCGACGTCGGGGCGCTCGGCGATGCGTTGCGATCCGCCGTCCACCACCTTCCGACCGTCCAGGTCAACGACCGGAGCTCGTTCATCGCCGCGCAGAGCGCCGCGGCCGCCGGAGAGTCGGCGACGGGCCTGATCCTCAACGCGGTCCTGCTCGGCTACCTCGCGATCGCCGTGGTGAACACCCTGGTGATGTCGACCGCCGCACGCTTCCGCGAATTCGCGCTGCTCCAACTGGTCGGTGCCACCCGCCGCCAGGTGTTCGCGATGATGCGCAGCGAGACGCGGGTCATGGTCGTCGCAGCCGTTCTCATCGGAAGCCTTGCCGCTACCCCGTCGTTGATCGGCACGAGCATCGCGCTGACCAGGACGCCGATCCCGTCGGTGCCACCGCTCGTCTACCTGGGAATCGTCGCGGTCGCCGCACTGCTCGGTTCGGCCGCCATCATGATCCCGACGCGGATGGCCATGCGGTCGCAGGCCGTCGTCGCGATCGGTGTTCGGGAGTGAGGCGCGGTCCGGATGAGGAATCACATCCCGGCCGCGGCGTCGTACCTGCGGCGTTGGTCGGCCATCTCCGACTCGGCAAGCGCCTCCTTGAGCGCCAACTCCGCGTACTTGGCCGGGAACATCTGCTTCACCCGGTCGGTGAACATAACCTCGGCGGTCGCCTCGACGACCTGGATGCCGGGCGGCTCGGTGGACATGTCCATGATCACGGGGCCGGCCAGCTTGACTGCCACGTCCCAGGGGCGCCCCCGCTCCGCGACCCCGCACAGGTGGAAGCCGTAGACCGTGCGTACGTCCGCGAGCGCGGTGACCTCGGTCGGCTCGTAGCCGTAGACGCGGACCCCGCAGATCACCGCCGGCTTCTCCCCGCCGGCGGCCTGCTGGGCATTGTGCCCGGCGTGGTTGTGCTGGCCCGGGTCGGCCTGTTCCAGCACGGTACGCATCCGGGACATGATCTGCGTCTGCAGGTCAGCCGGCTTCGTCTCCGGGTCGGACCGGTTGACCAGGACGACCGCGCCGGCCGACACCGTCAACAGGATCACCGCCACCCACACCAGGCGGTGTCGATACCATCCCGCGAAACTCTGTCGGGAAATCATGATCTCTTCTCACCTCGTCGCCGGTTGGTGCGCGGGCAGACCGAATCGGACGCCCCGGAGTGTCGAACGTCGACCGCGTCGGCCATCGACGACACGGACCGGAGGGGGTACGGACGGCGGGCACGGATGCCTGCCCGGCAGGACGCCCGCCGTCAGGGAGATGGCCCGGCGATGCGGCAGGCGAGCGGCTGTCATGGCAGCGCGCTGCCGACACTGCGCTGCTCCCGCGCTGGCCGTTCCCAGCACGGTTGCCCCCGCGCTGCGGCGATATGAGCCCATTCAACACGTCCGGCTGCGCTCTGGCAACATCGACGAGCGTCAGCTTCGGCGTCGTGCGCGACCCAGGCTTCGCGAGGCAGGCACAGGTGTGGTCAGGAAACCCCGAGCTCCCAGATTGAGTAGCCGTACTGGTTGACGCGCTCAGTGCCCGTGACGCGGACGAACCGCGCGGCCGTCCTATTGGCCGGGATGAGCACGGGGCCAGGCGCTCCCGCCGTCGTGGTGAAGATCGTCTTCCAGGAGCCGCCGTCGACGGAGACGTCGACGTGGTAGGCGGTGGCGTGGGCGTGCTCCCAGTTCACGGTCACCGTAGTGATCGAATACACCTCGCCGAGGTCGACGGAGATCCACTGCGGATCCGAGAACTGGCTGCCCCAACGGGTCGCCGCGTCGCCATCGACCGCGTACGAAGCGTTCCACCAGGCCTTCTCGGAGCTGGAGGCGGTCGCCGGTCGCCGCAACGCGAGGTTCCTGCCCGAGGGGTTCTCCAGACCGGAGACGGCGCCGTTGGGCTTCGGCGCCGAGCCGGCGGGGGGTTTCGCGGCGCTGCTGGCGGCGGCGCTGCTCGTCGCGGGCGACGCCGGTGCGGGCGGCCCCGGTACGGGCGGTGGCGACGCCGACGCCGACGGGGCCGGCCGGGCCGACACCGACGAGGTGGGCCCCGCGGTGGGCGGGCCGCTCCCGGGCGGCAGCGGCGGCCCGTAACCCGGACCCGCGGTGATCACGATCCCGCCGTCCCCGGGCGGGGCGCTCGGGTCCAGGGCGCGATCGTCGGGCAGCCGGCTGCCGAGCGTGACCGCGGTGACCGCCACCAGCCCGACCAGCAGGAGCGACACCGACCAGGGCCGGAGCAGAACACCGAGGGGACGACTCCCGGTCGCGGCCGTTTCCGGGCCGGGCGCGGTCTCCGGCACGGCGGGCGCGGTCTCCGCCTCGGCGGACACGGGCGGAGTCGACCGGGTGCGCGGCGGATCAGCAGCACCGGGTTCCCCGTCGTCCGACGACCGGTCGACCGGGACCGGAAGCGGTACCGGCGGCAGGGGGGTCCGGGCGTCCGGCTGGGCGGCGGCGGTCTCCGGCCGCGCCGACGGCAGGCCGGTCGGGGCGGCGGGAGCCACCGGCGGCGGGGCCTGGGGGGCGGTCGCCGCCGGTGTGACCGGCCGAGGTGGCCGGAGCATCTTTGGTGGACTGTCCGATCGGTCCTCGACGGGCCGGCGTGGTGCCGGCATCCGGGTCCGATCGACGATCGGGACCGAGGGTGCGGGCCGCACCGGAGGAGCAGTCGCGGAATCCGCGGACGTCGCCGCGTAGGGTGGCAGTCCGCTCAGCGCCACTGCCCGCTGCACCGGGGGGCGGCGTGCGACCGGGGCCGCTGGCGCAGCCCCGCCCGAGCCCCGGTCACCGGCCTCGGGCGTCGGTTGGCGCGCTGCCGCTGGGTCATCACCGGCGGGGACGGAATCCACAGTCGACCCTCGCTCAGGACTGTCCATGCTCGTGACTCTCCCGCTCTGTGCAGCATCCGCGCCCGTCCTGGCCGGAATGACTCTCTCCACCGTCCGTTCGCGGCGGCACCGCGCACCACCCGGACGCGAGCGCGGCCGGCGGCGCGTCCTCCACCAGCAGTGCCCGCGCGCCGACCGGGCAGCCGAGGTAGTTGGCGAGCAGCCGCAGCAAGGGCTCGGCCAGCTGACCACCCTCCACCCAGACCACCTCGCCGCCGCCGACCCATCCCGGCCGCCGGTCGGCGACGACCGTGGCGAAGTCCCAGGCGGTGACCGGCTGGCCCGCCAGGAGGAACGGCCGCCGCCAGTCCGGCCCGCGCGCCGCCACCACGGTACGGTAGCCGGACCCGTCGGCCCGTTGCCGGATGTCCGCGGCCTCGGGAATCCGGGACAGCGCCAGCAGCGGCTCGTCGTCATCCGGGCCGGCCTCGACCCGCGGCGGCGTGGCGCGGGCCGGTGCCCTCAGTTGCACCAGGTCCTCCTCCCGGAAGGGGAAAGAGGAGTCGAGGCGCACCGCCGGGCGGGGGGCACGGTTCACCCGGCGCGGCAGGCTTGCCCACCAGCCGTCCGCCCGTCGACCGATCGTCACGACCTGCATCTGGTCAGCCACCTGCTGCTCGATCTCCGGGTCGACGGGCACGGAGGAGACCAGCAGGACCGGGCGGGCATCGGACTCCCGGTACGCGGCGATGATCTCGCCCAGTTGCCCGGGTTCGACCTCGCCCGCATCGGTGTGCACGGTGCCGGTGCGGGCGTCGGCGGTGAGCAGGACCGCGAAGAGCCGGCTGTCGCGGTGCCACCACCGTGGTGGTGTCGAGCGTTGGGCCGCGAGCACCACGTCGGGCCGGTCGGCCGGGTCGGGTGCCAGGAGGTGGCTCAGCTCCTCCGGAACGAACCGCGTTCGGGACCGCACGCTCTCCGGCAGGCGGTTCAGCAACAGGTGCAGGATCGGCAACACGTCGTCGGGCAGGGGCAGACCGGGCAGGCCGACGGCGATCGTGAACCACTGCGGATGCCACGGACGACGGCGGACGTCACCGGTGTGCTGGCCGGCGAAGGGGGGTCGGACCCAGAGCCCGAACTGGGTGGGCTCGGCCACCCAGCGCTCGTCGAGCCGGAACGTGTCGGGGCCGGCCGGTCGCAGGTCCGCGAGGAAGTCGACACTCCCGATCGGTCTCGGCGCAACGCCCGGAGCGCACCGCAGCCGTGCCACCGGGGGCGTCCACCAGTCGCCGTCGGGGTCGATCGCGACCGACACCGGTCGGTGCTCGTCATCGAGGATCGGCAGGCCGGTCGCGACCTCGACCGGGCGGTCCCAGCGGTCGGCGATCGTGGCGGCCAACCGCAGTGCCTCGTCCGCGGCCTCGCCGTACGGGGCGATGACCATCGAGGGGTCCAGCGCGTCGAGGATCGACAGTGCCGCCTCGACGCCGGGCGTGGCCGCGCCGGGGCGGCCGAGCACCACCGTCACCCGCTCGGCGTCCATCGGCACCGCGAACGCCAGGTCGTCCAGGCTCGGGTCCGGCAGGTCCGGCAGGTCCGGAGAGTCGGCGTAGAGCCACAGGCCGGCCGGCACGCAGTGGGCTCTGATGCCCGAGCCCACGTGTCGCACCAGGGTGTCGACTTCGGCCTCCCAGTGCGGCGGCGGATACCGGTGGCCACCGTCGGAGATGCTGCCGTCGGCCCGGAACCAGCGCCACCCGTCGACGGCGAACAGGCCGCCCCCGGGCACGAGCAGGAGTTGACCACTCGGCGCGTACACGTCGGCCTGGAGCTGTCGGGCCAGGGTCGCGGCCGGGGGCGGACCGGTTGTGGGGGTCGTCCCGGTGCCGCTGACCGCGAGACGGGCCGCCGCCCCGGGCGGGACAGCGATCGGCAGGACCTCGGTGATCAGCGCCCAGTCGTCGGGATCGACGATCTGGCCGACAACTGTCACGACCCCGCGCTCCGAGGGCAACAGGCGTGCCATCGCGACGATGGTGCCGTCCGGGTCCGGCCCGACAACCGCGAGGTTGTCCGCGACCCACCGCAACGCGTTCGCGGAGCCACGCCGTGGGCCGCTGCTCATCGGCGCTGAGGCTGCGGACATCACGGGCGACACCCGGTACGCATCCAGTGCAACCGATGAGACCGCTCCCACGCGAGACTCACCAATCCTGTCTCATCTCGTTCCACCCACACCCCACCCCGAGAACCACCACATAGTTGACTCGGGACAACGGTTTGTCAATCGGTGGAGATGCCGCCCGCGGCACGCCTCCCAGAAGTGGGAGGGGACGCGTTTCGGGGAATGATAGGGCCGCGATGTTTCCGGCGTGCTGCGTCGGCCGAGCCGTGCCTCACACCCCGACGGCGCCCACCCCGACCACGGCGGTCGGCAGATCCTCGACGGTGAGCAGCGCCAACTCGGCGGTCGTCACATCGGCCGCAGCCGCCAACCGGGAGGCCTGCCGGTCCGCCATCCGCTCGAAGACCTTACGCGCCTCCCGACCGTTGCCGAAGGTGCCGTCCCTGGGGATCCGGTCGAAGTGGGTCAGCAGCGCCGATGCGGCGGCGGGGTCCAGTTGGTAGTCGTGCCGGACACACTGGTTCTCCACGATGGTCACCAGCTCCGCCGGCGTGTAGTTGGCGAACTCGATGGTCCGGCTGAACCGTGACTCCAGACCGGGGTTGGCCTGGAGGAAGCGTTCCATGTCCGCGGAGTAGCCGGCGGCGACGACCACCACCTCGTCACGGTGGTCCTCCATGAGCTTCACCAGGGTGTCGATGGCCTCCCGACCGAAGTCCGGCCCACTGCCGCCGCGGCTGTTGCTCAGGGTGTACGCCTCGTCGATGAAGAAGACGCCACCGAGGGCGGAGTTGAACGCCTCGGTCGTCTTGATGGCGGTCCCACCGATGATCTGCGCGACGAGATCGGCGCGGGCGACCTCGACCAGGTGACCCTCCCGCAGCACCCCCAGCTCGGCGAGGATCCGCCCGTACAGCCGTGCGATGGTGGTCTTGCCGGTGCCGGGCGCCCCGGCGAAGACCAGGTGCCGGGCCATGGGCGGGGCGGACAGCCCTGCCTCCAGACGGCGCTTGGACATCTTGTTGAGATTGATCAGTGACGTCACCTCCTGTTTCACCCCGTGCAGTCCGACGAGGGACTGCAACTCACGCAGTGGGTCCGAGCCGCGGGCGACGAGGCGTCGACCCTCCCCGGCCGGTGCCTCGGCCGCCGAGGTGGTCGTCGCGGTGGCGACGGCGGCCGTGCCGTACGCGTCGGGGAGTGTGTTGCGGGAGCTGGCGAGTTCCTCGACCGTCAGGTGGCCGTCCGGGACGGTCTGTCGCACCCCGGAACCCTGGTTGTCCCGCACCACGCAGCCGACCAGTCGCACCGAACCGCCGGTGCGCACCGCGATGCCATCGCCGCCGCTCGCGGTGAACTCGGAGTCGGTCACCGTCCCCCGCGACTCGTCGCCGAAGACGCATCCGTCGCCCTTCGCCGCGTGGACTCTGCACCCGGTCAGCGAGATGTCCCCACCGGCGCCCACCGACACACCCTCGGCGCCCGCGTCGGCGATGTCGCAGTCGCTGAACGAGGCCGTCGCGTCGGCGACGACCACACCCGCGGCGGCGCTGCCGCGCATACTCAGACCACTCAGCGACGGCTGAGCTCGGCCGCTGACCGAGATGCCGACGCCGCCGCAGCGCTCGATGGTGAGGTTCTCGAAGCGGCCACGGGCACCGCCGAGGATCTCGACAGCCGCCCCGTCGCACCCGTGGACCTGCAACCGTTTGACGAACGGGTCCGCGCCGTCTTCGAGGTGGACCCCGACCCCGGTGCAGTCGCTGACCACCGTGTCGGTGAGTTCGGGTGTGCCACGGTCGCCGATGCTCACGCCGACGCCGGCGATCTTCGTGGCGGTGCACGCCTCCAGCCGCCCACCCGCGCGGCCGGTGAAGCGGAACCCCGTACGCCGGGCCCCACTCACCCGACAACGGCGCAGGACCGGTGTGCACCGATCGTCGGTGAAGACTCCGTCGGCGGCACAGCCGTCCACGGTGCAGTCCTCCAGCAGGCATGACCCGGCGGTGGCCAGGTAGATGCCGACGCCGTTGGTGTTGCGGACGCTCAACCGACGAGCCGTGATCTCGGCCTGCTGCTCGGCGGCGAGCGCGGGCTTGCTCGTACCGATGATCTCGGTGTCCTCGATGGATATCCGGCCCTGGCCGTTGAGGCAGATGCCGTTGCCGCCCGCGTCGCGCACGGTGCACGCACGGACCCGCAGCTCCCCGCGCTCGGCGACGACGACGCCCGACGTGCCCAGACGCTCGATCCGGCAGTCGTCGAGCACGCTGCCGGCCGAGGAGGTCACCACGACCCCGGCACCGACCTCGTTGCTCACCAGGCTGTCGCGCATGGTGAGTGAGCCGCTGTCCCGGACGAAGACGGCAGCCCACGACGACGCGACCAGTTCACACTCGGTGACGCTCAGTTGGCCCACCACCAGCGCCAGGGCCGGGCTGTCGGCGTCGGTGGCAATGATCGACAGTCCGGACAGCGCGGCGGACTCCGCCGCGAGAACGACCGGGATGCCGGACGACGCGGTCAGCTTCACGGTGCCCGGCCCGTCCTCGGCGGTGATGGTGACGATCTTCGTCAGCACCAGGTTCTCGGTGTAACTGCCGGGTTGCACGCTGATCACCGACCCGTCCGACGCCGCCGCGAGCGCTTCGGTGAGCGTCCGGTACCCGGAGGCCGCCGACTGGGTGACGGTGATTCGCCGCTGGTTCACGCTCGTCCTACCTCCACAGACACCGAGACTTCCCGATGCGGCTGGTTACGCGGACCTACGAAAGGTTGGCGCTGTTGTCGATGTCCTGGTCCACGAGCGCGTCGACCGCGCCATGCCCCTCGCGGACCAACTCCCTGATCGAGTCCCGCGCCGTCGCGAGGTAGCCCAGCGTCTGTTCGGCGTTGGGTTCCCGCTGTTGTGCGAATTTCTGACCGTGTTCGTCATTTCCCCACGGATCGGGAAGACTCGTCCGGACGTTCCTGACGCGCGACAGAGCACTGTCGACCTCGTCGGCGACGCTCCCGACCACCTTGAAGAGATGGTGGGCTCCCTCCGGGTCGATCCTCGTCGCGTCAGCCATCGGCCCGACCCGCCTCGTCCCGCGCGGCCCGGGCGATCGACGGCAGGTCGATCGCGGAGGTCAGCAGGGAGCCAACGACCTCGTTGAGGTCCACCTTCCCGCCGGCCAGGTCGCCGAAGGACACGCCGGGCAGCACGTCCGGACCCGCCATCTCGTCGATCTTCCCGAACGACTCGGCCCGGCCACGGCGCAGCGTCTCGACCAGCAGACTGCTCAGCTCGTTCGGTGCCATCGCGCGGTACTTGGTGTTGTTGAAGGTCAGCTTCACCAGCTCGCCACGGCCGTCGAACGTGGCGGTGAGCATCTTGTTCGGCGAATCGACTGTGGTGCTCGCCGCCCGCATCTTGGCCTGGAACTCGTCCAGTTTGCGCCGCTCCTCGGCGAGCATGGCGAAGACCACGTTCAGTTCTCGGCCGCCTGGTCCGCGGTCGGTCTGGTCAACCATCCCGGTCACCCTTCCTCACGTCCCCGAGCTCCTTGCGGAGCCCCTCCTGAATGTGCTGGTCGATCCGTTCCGTGCGCCCGAGCACGTGCCATCCGGCGTCGGCGTCCTTCCACACCGCCGGGTCTCCCTGGGCGAGCGTGCTGCCACGGCGCTGCCCACCGCCCTCGTTCTGCATGCCACCCAGGCCACCACCCATCCCTCCGCCCATGCCCCCCATCGGCATGAGCGGCATCATCGGGAGGCCGCTGCCCGTCCCGCCGCCACCTCCGGACGGCGGAGCGACAGTCTCGCCGGGCTGATTCGCCCTGACCGTCGGCGCCGCCGGGCGGAAGAGGTCGGCGGCATCGGAGTCCGCCGCGAGGACCAGGCCCGGCGGGTCGTCGCCCGCCGACTCGGCGCGGGCGTGGCGGTCCCCCGGCTCGTCGACGGTCGCCACCGTCGGTGGGTTCTGGCCGCCGAGACCGAGGCCGACATCGCGGTACGCCTCGGCAAGGCCATGGAGTACGACCTGTGCCCGGCGGTCCCACTCGTCGTCGGTCGAGCCGCTGTCCGCGGCTCGCTGAGCCTGTAGGTCCCGTACCCGCGACTGCCCGACGCCGAGGGCATTCGCCGTGACCCGCAACTGCCGTCCGCACTCGGCGTCGTCCAGGGTGTGCACCAACTCTCGGGTACGACGTGCCGGGTCGCTCAGCCGTACACCGGTTGCCTGGGTGCTCCGCCAGGCGTCGTCCAACTCGCTCAACGCGCGGTCGAGCGACTCGGCGATCGCCCGTAGGCCACTCCGGGCCTCGTCGAACAGCCGGGCGGACGTCTCGATGTCCACCGGGGATGCCGCGTCGAGGGCGAGAGCGATGTCCTGGAGTGTCCGCGGTTGCCCGATCGGGCTTCCTCCCGCGATGTCCATGGGTCAGCTCCTCCCCACGGCCTGGCTGGAGACCGCGTCGCCGTCGTCGCCCCACATGCCGTCCTCGCCGACGAGCCACGTGTTGCGTTCACGGTCCCGATCACCCTGGTTGCCCATGCCGCCGCCCATCGGCGGGGACATTGGCATTCCGGATCCGGCGCCCTGACCGCCCTGAGCGCCGGCTGACAACGCCGACGACGACGACGAGCTACCGGGGTCGCCCGAGGCCACCGGGGCCAGCTCGAGTGGGGCGGGCAGGTTCGCACCGCCCCGGTCGCCGCCACCGCCGGACACACCGCCACCGCCGCCACCGGAGTCACCACCGGGGCCTCCACCCGAACCACCGCCGGATCCGCCACCCGGGCCGCCACCAGAACCACCGCCAGAACCACCGCCAGTGCCGACGGTGCTCTTGCCGTTGAGGTAGTCCGAGATGGACGAGTGGCCTGCGCCCTCGTCGATCAGGTCGTCGATGGACTCGTCAGCGGCCTCCTTGGCGTCGGTGAGCGCCTCCACCCGTGCTTCGCGTTCGGCCGCGGTGTCGCCCTCGCCCTTGCCGGCCCGCTCGTCCTTGATCATCTCGTCGAGAGTGTCGGTGACGGACTCCCTGGCCTCGGCCAGGGCACTGTCGCGAGCCTTCTCGGCGGCCTCGTCGCTCTTCCCTGGACTGCCGTCGCCCTTGTTGTCGTCCTTGCCGTCGCCCTTGCCGTCGCCCTTGTTGTCGTCCTTGTTGTCGTCCTTGTTGTCGCCCTTGCCGTCGTCCTTGTTGTCGTCCTTGTTGTCGTCCTGGCCCATCAGGTCGTCGATCGCGTCGTCGGCCGCGTTCCGGGCGTCCGCAAGGGCATCCTCGCGGGCCTGCTCGGCCTCGGGGTCCCCGCCGCCGCCCGTCGTGCGCTTGTCGTCGAGATCGTCGATGGCACCGTCGACAGCCTTCTGCGCCTCGTCAAACGCCCGGTCGCGCGCCTCCTCCGGGGTGGCGTCGCCCGCGTCCTCGTCCAGCAGTTCCTCGATCGCCTCGTCCGCGGCGTCCCGGGCGTCCTCCAGCGCGTCCTTGCGGACGGCATCGGTCTCCGGGTCACCGGTCGGCTCGCCGATCAGGTCCTCGATCGCCTCGTCCGCGGCCTCCCGGGCATCCTCCAGCGCGTCCTCGCGGGCCTCCTCGGCGACCGGGTCAGCTGTCGATCCGCCCTTCAGATCCTTGATCGCCTCGTCCGCCGCCTTTCGCGCATCCTCCAGCGCGTCCTTGCGGGCCTCCTCGGTGACCGGGTCAGCCGACGACGTCGGCGGTAGTCCCTGCTGGGAATCGCCGCCGCCCTTGAGGTCGTCGATGGCGTCATCGGCCGCCTTTCGGGCATCCTCGAGGGCGTCCTTGCGCGCCTGCTCAGCGGCCTCACCCGGGGTGCCCGATCCGCCCCCCGCCTTCTCGGATCCGGAGCTGGGACTCTTGCTCCCGGGATCGCCTGATGTCACCGGAACGCCGCCGGCCCCACCCAACAGTCCATCGATCGCGCCGTCGGCGGCCTTCTTCGCATCGTTGAGCGCGTCCTTACGCGCCGCATCCCCGCCAGGCGTCGCGCCCGTGCTGGACTTCACGCCCGAGCCGGCGCCACCGCTGAGGGGGGGTGCGCCGGCACCCGCCGAGCCGAGCCCCTGGATCGCGTCGGACGCTGCCTTCTTGGCATCCTCGAGCGCACCGTCGCGCCCCGGGTCACCGGTCTTGAGGCCATCGATGGCGTCGGTCGCCGCGCCGTTCGCGTCATTCAGCGCCTTCTGCCGCGCGCCGTCACCACCGGAGGTGCCACCGCCGATGGGCGCGCCCCCACCCGAACCCGCGGGCGCTCCCCCGCCGGAACCCGAGGGTTTTCCTGGGTTGGAGGTCAGTGGAGCTAATTCCATGGGGGTCGTGATGCCGTTGGTCGGCGGCGTCTGACTGCCGGGCCCGTTGGACAGTCCCTCGATCGCGTCGGTCGCGGCCTTCTTCGCCTCATCCAGCGCGGCGTCGTGCGTGGGGTTACCGTTCTTCAGCCCGTCGATGGCCTTGGACACCGCGCCCTCGGCCTCGTCGAGGGCCTTCGCACGGCCGTCGCCACCCTTGTTGTTCCCGCTGTTCCCACCGCTACCGCTACCGCTACCGCTACCACTGCCACTACCACTGCCACTGCCACTGCCGCTACCGCTACCGCTGCCACTGCCACTGCCACTGCCACTGCCGCTGCCGCTGCCACTGCCGCTGTTCTCGTTCTTCTTGTCGTTCTTCTTGTCGTGGCCGCTGCTGGTGTCGATCGGCTTCAGCAGCGCGATGTCGAGCTTGGGCAGCCGGCCACCGATGTCCTCGTACGTCGCGGACAACCCCATCAGCAGGGCGCGGAGGTTGGACATGATCCAGCGCTCGCCGGCCTGGTAGGCCTGCCCCCACCCGCGCTCCTTGTCCGCCAGCTTGGAAGCCGGGTCGTCGACGCCGGTGTAGATTCTCTCGATCTCGGCGGAGACCCAGTCCCGGAGCCGGTCGGTCAGCCGATGACCCGTGTCGATGATGTCCCAGAAGTCCCGGCGGAAGGTCACGATGGCATCGCCGACATTACCGATCTTGGTGCCATAGTCGTTGCCATCGAGGACGTTGTAGACGCCCTCCCTGCTCTTGTCGGCCACCTCCACGACATGGGCGTCGAAGGCGGTGGCGGCTTCTCCGACGAATGCTGGTTTCGCGCCACCCGTCAGTTTCTTGGCCAGCTTCTCGAACTCCTCCAGGACGAGGTCGAGTTCGATCTCCGCCTTGTTGAACGCCTGCTCCGCCTCGGCCCAGCCGCCCTCGGCGTTGAGGCCGGGCTCGGTGATGTCCCCGACGAACGGGCCGAGCTGCCCCCACCCCCCGTAGTTGCGGAACGTCTCTCCCGTGGGCGGGCTCTTCTCGTCGAACGACCCGACTTCACCCGTTGGCACGATTCCCCCACCGCTCGGACTCATCACGAACTGCCGGAATACGCCGAGGAGCCCGTGGGCCCCCCGGCGTCACCTCGAAACACTCAGCGGTTGCCGAACCGGTTGCCGGAGCGGATGTCCTGCTCCTTCATGTCGTCCGCACGAATCCCCAGTTCCTTGGCGAGGTCCGCGACGATGGTGTTCATGTCGGCGAAGTTGTCCTCGATCTGCTTCGAAAGCTGGTTGTAGTTCGCGGCCGCCGGCCCCGTCCAGGTGTCGAGCGCGTGGCCGGTCTCCTGGGACAACTTCTCGATGTAACCCTCGACATCGCGGTTGACCCGCTGCATCTGCGAGATGCCCTCGAAGATCTGGTCGTACTGATAGCCGATGAGGCCGTTGCCGGACATGGCCGGTCCCCTTTCCGATCGCTTGTGCTGGCTCAGATGTCCTTGAGAATGCCCACACCGATGGCACCGACCTGACCGGCGTTCGCCAGATCCTGCGCGTCGAAGTCCTGCACCGTGCCGTCCACGTTGCCGGCCATCTCGTTGAGGTCCGCCACGATGCGGGTCACCTCGCCCATCCAGTCGTCGCGCGCCTCCAGCAGCGTCTTGATCATGGCGCCGTCGCAGTAGTCGTCCATCAGGTCGACGGCGGCACTGAACCTGTTCTTCGCGGCGTCGACGTCGCCGGCCGTCTGTCGGTGGTCCCCCGCGACCCGGTTGGCGGTACTCGGATCGAGGGTGGTATTACCGTTCGCCATGGCTTCCTCTCCCTGCTGTGGACTGTGGTGATCCGGTAGTTCTCGCCTGGTGGGGCTCATGCAACCAGCGGGCTTGGCGACCGAGCCGCTCCGGCGGGCCCGCCGGTCCCTTCGCGGGGAAAACCCCCGTCAACCACCCCAGGTCTCGCTCACCAGCGCCGCGGCCGGGTCGAGCGCCGGGCCGGTCGGCAGCAGTTCCAGCAACTCGGCAGGGACGTTGACAGGTGCCACGCCGGCGTAGCCGAGCGCCTCCGCGCCCTTGGGCGGCAGCGGGAACTTCACGCCGTACTCGGAGACGAGGTAGAGCGCCCCACCACCGCCCGGCGCGTACGGGTTGCGGGCCAGCACTCCCGTGCCGGCGGCGATCAGGATCCGATCCACGATGCCGCCCGCCGCGACAGCGGTCCGTGGCACCGGCAGAGCGTTCCGCGCTGCCGACGCCGACACCCTGGTCAGCGTGACCGTCACCGTGTCCCGCGCCGGCCGGAAGCCCACGCAGGGCAGCACCGACGGGCCGCGTACCGGCGTCGGCGGCTCGGGCGGATAGCCGTCCACGAACTCGGTGCTGCCGGCGACCGTGGCGCCGGCCAGCTCGTCCGGCCGCACCGGAATCGGCGCGACAGCACCTCCGGGGTACGCCTCCCGAATCGCCGGATCCGCCAGGACCAGGGCTGCGGCGGTGCGGCTCAGCCGCACGAGACCATCGGAACGGGACAGGAACAGGTCGGGCGCCCCGCCGACCGGGTTGCGTACCTCGTATACCTGGCCGATGAGGCTGACCCGCCCGCCGATCGACGATCCCGGCCTCCCGCGGTCGCTTACCGCGGGAAAGGTGAGGTCCCGCCCCGCCGGGATGGGGTTGAGCCACGCCGGGGTCACGGGCATCGGTTCGACGGCCGCGTAGCCCAACGCCACCGCGGCCGGATCGGCCAGGTGGTGGCGGCGTCCCTGCCAGACCAGGTACCGCTGGCGGTCCGTCGTCTGGACCAGGAACCCCTCGCGGTCGTTCAGTGCGACCGGCCGGACGAGGTCGCCCAACAGCAACGTGGTGGCGGCCGCACCCGAGGGCTCGGGCGGTTGGGCGCACACCGTCCACGCGCCCGAGTAGAGGCGGTTCGCCACCGGCACCGTGTCGGGTGCGCCCGGTATGCCGATCGGGGCGCCCACCGGCACCCCCCTGAGCGAGTTGCGCGACACCTGGACGAGGCGGGCCGGGCTGTTGCTGCCCAGCACCAGGCGGGCGGTGGCGTAGTTCAGCACCGGTCGGAGCTGGCCCTCGATCAGCAGGTAGCGCGCGCCGGTCTCCTTCACCGCGATGACGACACCCGCCTGCCGCCAGGAGGAGTCACCGCCGGGTCGGAAGATGCCGTAGATGCCGAAGCCGCCGGCGACGACGATGGCCAGCAGGATCCCGATGACCAGGCCGAGGATCGGACGTTGGTTCGGCGGCTCGTACGGGTCGGGACGGCCCTGCATCACCGCCGAGTTGAGGCGGCTGACCGTGTAGAAGTAGGCGTGGACCTGATCCTTGCGGGACTCCATCAGCTGGCCCAGGCCCGGACCATCTGGTAGATCCCGAGCACCGCGCCGAGCGCCGGGATCAGGGCCACCGCGAGGAGGATCTCCAGCACGTCCACGGTTCGGGCCCAGTATGGCCGCAGCCGACGGCCGGGCAGCGTGGACGCCGCGGTCAGCAGCGCGCCGGCGACCGCCACCACGGCGGGGACCAGGACGGCGGCCCGAGCGACGCCCTCCTGGTCCGCGGCGTAGCGGAGCAGGGTGAACAGGACCAGCGCCATGGCGGGGGTCATCGTCGCCCAGCGTGCCACCAGGCCGCTCAGGTGCCGGGCTCGCATGCTCAGCAGGGCGGCCGCCAGCAGCGCCAGGATCATCTCCCAGCGCCCGCCGGCCACCAGCAGCGCCGCGGCCATCAGGACCTGCGCGGCACCCACCCCGATCGAGAGCGCGGCCAGGTACGCGAGACCGGCGCTCCCCCGCTCGACCACCACCCGGTGCGGCTCGGGGTCGATGTCCTCGGACAGTTGCTCGGGCTTGCCCGGCAGCAGCGGCAGGGTCAACCCACCGAGGCGGAACGCGGCCGGCGGCAGCATCAACGCCGCCACCATCGAGAAGACCAGCCCACACGCGGCGGCCTCCGGTGGGGTCACCGGACCCGCCGCCGTGAGCAGCGCCGGAACCGCGACGCCCACCGCGAGGGCGAGCGCACCGGCGAAGAGCAGACCGGCGTCGGCCACCGCGGAGAGCCCGGCGGAGAGCGTCACCACCGCGGCCAGCGCCGCCAGGCAGATCCGTACCGCGAGGGACGAGTGTGGGGCGATCGCGACCGCCCCGAGCCAGCCGGCTGTCGCCGAGTAGCCGGCCGCCGCCATCGCCAGCAGCGTCCCCGTCCGCGGGTCGGGGACCGCACGGCTGACCAGGCCGGCGGCGGCGAGGAGCACGACGGTGAGCGCCACGGCGACCGTGGCACGCACCACCGCCGGCCCGCCGAGCCAGAGCATCACCAGGCCCACCGCCAGCAGCACCGCTCCGTCGGTGAGCAGCATCGCGCGGGTCCGGGCCGCCGTCCATCGCCACGGGCTGGTACGCGCCTGCTCCCCCACGCCGTCGACCAGGTCGTCGAAGTCGATCGGCGGCAACTGCTCGGCCCGGGGTCGCAGGTGCAACGCCTCGCCGTCGAGCAGGTTCAGCTCGACGGCCGACTGTTCCTCGTCCAGCGGCGGCTCGCCGACGCGCTGCACCACCCACCCGTCGTGCTCGGCGCCGTGGTCGGCGGCCTCCGGGCTGAGGTGGAGCAGCACCGACGGCAGCAGATCGACGAGCGGCGCGTCACCGGGCAGGGCCACGTCCACGGCACGCGAGCCGAGCACGAACCGGAGACGTACGGGTGCCGAGAGGCGCTGCGTGCTCAACCGTTCCATCAGGGTGGGTCAGTGCTTGTACGGGCGGTAGTAGCGGCCGTCGTAGTAGTAGGGCTCCAGATCCGTCCACCAGATCTCGACGCCGCCCGGACCGGTCTGATGCTTGCCGTCGATCTCGTAGTACCGGTAGGTCTTGCCCCGGAAATCGTCGTCCTTGGACGGGTCGTGGACGTACTCCTTCCCCGACGGCTCGTGATGCGGATCGAAGTGCTCGCCAGTGGAGAGTGGCGGCGTCTCCGGCGGCTTCTCGTCCGGCTTCTTCTCGTCCGGCGGCTTCTCCTCCGGCGGCCCCTCACTCTTCTCGAGCCTCGAATCGGGGTAGCCGTCGATGTCCTTGAGGAGCGGGTTCTCGCGGAGATCGAGATTGACGTCGTCCTTCGGCCCCACGCCCTTGACGTCGAGGAATTCGTCCATGCCCAAGATCTCCCCCGGCTTGAAGGGCTTGATCACGTCCTTCCCCGGGTCGATCGTCAACTTGTCCACCCCGGGGCCGTAGTCGCCGGTCTTGTAGCTGGACTTCTCCCGCACCTTCTTCGGCTCGAACTTGGCGTCACCCATACCGCCGACGACCTTTTTGGCGTCCTTGTTGAACTTGGCCACCGCGTCGGCGTTACTTCCGTCGATCCGCTCATAATCGCCGGCGATCTCGTACAAACCGGTGTTGATCTCGTCGAACGCCCGTTGCAGGTATTTCACGTGTTCGATGATCGCGTTGCGCCGGTCGGCGAAGAGATCTTCCAGCCATACCGCCGCGTCGAACTTGCCGGCATTCGGCTTCACCTTCGCCAGGTTGTTGAACACCGACTGATGGTCCTCGAGAAGGGCGCCGATCTTCTTGCCGATCTCCCGCAACTGATCCGGGGTAACGCGTGTCTCCGCCACAACCGCCCCCTCCTGCTATGGTCACTGCTGTTCGTTTCTCCGGTGCCGGGTCTGCCTCCACAAGCGAAACCCGGCCTCCGACACCGCTCCCGCGTCGAGCGCCGAATCCCCAGGACGATAAGCCCGCTCTCGCGTGCCCGACGGGTGCTCGGGAGGCGACCGGGTCGATCGGAGGGAAACCCCTCACCGAAGGAGACGAACGTGGGCACGGTGCCGTACGTCCGTAAGGCTCGCCGCGCCGGACCGGTCGCACCGGTCGAGGAGATCGCGCTCCAGGAGCCACCGGTCATCCCCGAGCCGGCCGAGCGGGGCCTCAGCGCCGTGCTGATGCTGGCGCCGATGGCAATCGCCTCGCTGGCGATGGTGCTCATGTTCCTGCGACCCAACGCGGGCGCGCTGGCCTACGTGGGCGTCTGCCTGATGGTGCTCTCGGCGATCGCGATGTTGATCGTGCCGCTGATCCGCAACGCCGGGCAGCACAAGCACCGACTCAACGGTGAGCGCCGCGACTACCTGCGCTACCTCGGCCAGGTTCGGCGCAAGGTACGCGCCGCGCTGACCGAGGAGCGGCGTGCCGCCCGCTGGCTGCACCCGGACCCGGGCGCGCTGTGGTCGATGGTGCTCAGTCAGCGATTGTGGGAGCGGCGTACGGCGCACAACGACTTCGGCGAGGTACGTGTCGGGCTCGGCACCCGACGCTCCACCGTGCGGTTGGCCGCGCCGAACAGTAAGCCGCTGGAGGATCTGGAGCCGTTGGCCGCGCACGCGCTGCGGCGCTTCCTGCGGGCCTACTCCACCCTGCAGGACGCACCGATCGCCATCTACCTGCGCGGCTTCGCCCGGATCGGCTTCGGCGGTGACGTGTCGGTGGCCCGGTCCACGGTGCGCGCGATTCTGGCCCAGCTCACCGTGGCCCACTCCCCGCAGGATCTGCTGGTGGTAATCGCCGCCCGGGGACCGGCTTGGGACTGGGCCAAGTGGCTGCCGCACGTGCAGGACGACACCGTCCCCGACGTCACCGGAACCCGGCGGAGATTCGCCACCGAGGTGACCGAGATCGAGGAGGCCCTGGCCACACTTAACGTGCAGGACCGCCCCGGCTTCGAGCCGGACTCCCCGGTCACCGCCGTCGAGCCGTTCGTGGTGCTGATCCTCGACGGGCCACGCCTACCGGCCGGCCACCGCGTCGGCGTGGAGGGCTACCGCAACGTGCTCACGCTGGACGTGGGGGCGACGCTGGGCTGGGAGGCGCACCCGCACACCCTGCTGGTGCAGACCACGGAGCAGCAGTTGGACATCGTCTCCTTCGACCACCTCGGCAAGTCGAGCAGCAGCCGCCTGTGCCGCCCGGACCGGATGGGCGTGGTGGCGGCAGCGGCGCTGGCTCGGTCGATGGCCCGCTACCGGGTCGGCGCGGGCACCGACACCGAGGAGCCGCTGGCCACCGACTACGACCTGGCCGGCCTGCTCCAGCTCGGTGACCTGTCCGCCCTGGACGTGGCGGCCTACCGCGCCGGGCGGACGGCGGCGCAACGGCTGCGGGTCCCGATCGGCATGTCGGCCACCGGCACCCCGATCGAGCTGGACATCAAGGAGGCGGCCGAGGGCGGGATGGGCCCACACGGAATGCTGATCGGCGCCACCGGTTCGGGCAAGAGTGAGTTGCTCCGCACGCTGGTGCTGGCGCTGGCCGCCCGGCACACCTCCGAGGAGTTGAACCTCGTGCTCGTCGACTTCAAGGGCGGGGCGGCGTTCCTCGGCTTCGAGCGGTTGCCGCACACCTCGGCCGTGATCACCAACCTGTCCGAGGAGTTGGAACTGGTCGACCGCATGCAGGACGCGCTGACCGGTGAGTTGAACCGTCGCCAGGAGCACCTGCGGGCGAGCGGATACCCGTCCCGGCGCGACTACGAGAAGGCGCGGACCGGGGGTGTCGTGCTGGAGCCGATGCCGGCGCTGTTCATCGTCGTCGACGAGTTCAGCGAGATGCTCAGCAGCAAACCCGAGTTCATCGACGTCTTCGCGATGATCGGCCGGCTGGGCCGCAGCCTCGGCGTGCATCTGCTCCTGGCCAGTCAACGCCTCGACGAGGGGCGCATCCACCAGATCGAGACCCACCTGTCCTACCGGATCGGTCTACGGACCTTCTCCTCGATGGAGAGCCGCAGCGTGCTCGGTGTGCCGGACGCGTACGAGTTGCCGAACGTGCCGGGCAACGGCTATCTGCGGCCGGACACCCAGAACCTGATCCGGTTCAAGGGCGCCTACTGCTCCGGGCCGTGGCGTCCGCCGCACCAACGCCGCCTCCAGTCGGTCCAGGGCGGTCTCGTCCCGTTCGGCACCGAGCACCTGCGCCCCGAGGCGCCGGTGACGCCGGAGCCGGACCCGGAGCAGGACAACGAGGAGAAGCCACCGGTCCTGGCCGACATGCTCCTGTCCGTGCTGCACGGGCACGGCCCGGCCGCGCACCAGGTGTGGCTGCCGCCGCTGACCGAGACCACGACGCTGGAGAAGCTGCTCCCTCCGCTCATCGATCACCCCACCCTCGGCCTGGCGCCGGTGGGCGGGTACGGCACCGGCCAGCTCGTCGCACCGGTCGGCCTCGTCGACCTGCCCGCGCAGCAACGGCGCGAGCTGCTGTTGGCCTCCCTGGCCGGCAGCAAGGGCAACGTCGGTGTCGTCGGCGGCCCGCAGAGCGGCAAGAGCACCCTGCTGCGCACGCTGATCAGCGCGTTGGCGCTGACCCACACCGCGGCCGAGGTGCAGTTCTACTGCCTGGACTTCGGCGGCGGCGCGCTGGGGGCACTGTCACGGCTGCCGCACGTGGGCAGCGTCGCGGGCCGGCTCGACCGCGACCGGGTGACCCGTACCGTGCTGGAGTTGACGAATCTGATGGCCCGCCGGGAACAGATCTTCGCCCAGCACGGCATCGACTCGATGACCAGCTACCGGCGGGCCCGGCAGGCCGGCGGATTCCAGGACGAGGACCCGTACGGGGACGTGTTCCTGGTGGTCGACGGGTGGTATACGGCACGGCAGGACTTCCAGGAGCTGGACGACCGCTTCGGGGAGATCGCCGCGCGGGGCCTGAGCTTCGGCGTCCACCTGCTCGTCTCCGCCGGTCGTTGGTCGGAGATCCGGCCCTGGCTGCGGGACGTGCTCGGCACCCGCTTCGAGCTGAAGCTCGGCGATCCGGTGGAGTCCGAGGTCAACAGCCGGGTGGCGGCGACCGTGCCGGCGATCCCCGGCCGGGGCATCACGCCGGATCGGCGACACTTCCTGACGGCCCTACCCCGCATCGACGGGGTTGCGGAGACCGAGGACCTGGCCGAGGCGACGGCCGAGCTGGTCGAGTTCCTGGACGTGCCAACCGCGCCACGCGCGCCGCAGGTGCGGCTGCTGCCGGAGGTGCTGCCCGTCGCGGACCTGCCGGTCGCGACCGCGCCCACCCGCGAGGCGGAGATCCGCATCCCGCTCGGGCTCGACGACGTCCGCCTGGCCCCGCTGTGGCACGACTTCGACGCCAACCCACACCTGCTGATCTTCGGGGACACCGAGACCGGGAAGACGAACCTGCTGCGGCACATCGCCCGCAGTGTCGCGGCGCACCACCCGCCCGCCGAGGCACGGGTGGTCTTCGGCGACTTCCGCCGGGAGCTGCACGACGCGATCCCGCAGGCGAACCAGATCGGATACTCGATGTCTGCGGAGCGTCTCACCGCGACCATCGCCGAGGCGGGTCAGGTGCTCACCGGCCGGCTGCCCGGCCCGGACGTCCCACCGAGCCGGCTGCCCAAACGGGACTGGTGGACCGGCGGCCGGCTGTTCATCATCGTCGACGACTTCGAGCTGATCGAGAGCGGCCGGGACTCGCCGCTGCAACCCCTGCTGCCCCTGTTGCCGCACGGCGCCGAGATCGGGCTGCACCTGATCATCGCGCGGAGCACCGTGGGCGCCTCCCGGGCGATGACGAGCCCGGTGCTCCGCCGGGCGTGGGAGTTGGGCTCTCCCGCGGTCCTGTTCTCCTGTCCCCGGGAGGAGGGCACCTTCCTCGGCAACATCCGACCGCGGACGCTGCCCACCGCCCGCGGCCAGTACATCGACCGCCGACGTTCGGTCCGCCTGGTGCAGACCCCCGAGGTGCCGGCGCCGGACCGGCCGGAGCAGTGACGTCGTACCGGGAGGTCAGATCGTCGGCGGACGGCGGACCTCGACGACGCGGGCGGGCCGCCAGCGACGTCGGTGGCCGGCGGGCAGCAGCACGGTGAGCAGGACGACGAGCCCGGTCAGCACGACCGCGAGCCCCGCGCCGAGAGCCACCAGGTAACGCCCGATCGGGTCGGGGGTCGGCAGGTCGGGGCGGCGAGCGGGCGGCACGGGCAGGCCGGGCCGGGCGACGTCCTCCTCCGGCAGCACGGTCGCCACGGCGGCGGCCGGGTTGACCACGCCCCAGCCATAACCCGGGTGCGGCAACGCCACCGCCGGGTGGTCGGCCGTGACCAGCAGCCGGTGCCGCACCTCGGCCGCCGTCAGAGTCGGCCGGTACGCCCGGACCAGCGCGGCCACCCCGGCCACGAACGGTACGGCGTAGCTGGTGCCGCTGCCCTGCCAGTGGCCCGGCCCACCGGGACCGATGCTCACCACGTCCACACCGGGCGCGGTCAGCCCCAGGTGCCGGCCACTCTGGGAGAACGTGGCGAGGGCGCCGGTGGTGTCGATCGCGCCGACGGCCAACACCGTGGGCAGCGCCGCCGGGTACGCCACCAGCTGGCCATGCTGGGCACCGTTCGCGGCGGCGGCGACGACCACCACGTCCCTGGCCTCGGCGTACGCGATGGCCTCGACCAGGCCGGGCTCCGGGGCCCGCGTGCTGGCGGAGATGTTGATGACGTCCGCGTCGGCGTCCACCGCCGCGCGGATGCCCTTGGCGAGCAGGGCTGCTGTTCCGTCGTCCATGCTGTTGGCCACGCGGATCGGCAGGATCCGCACCTCGGGTGCGACGCCCACGAAGCCGGTGCCGGCCGCCGGCCCCGCACCGATGATGCCGGCGATGAACGTGCCGTGTCCGAAACAGTCGTCATCGGCGCGCGGCCCGCCCGCGGCGGTGAGGTCGACACCGGCGAGGACCCGGCCCGTGAGTTGTGGGCTGTTCGTGGCCACGCCGGTGTCGACGATCGCCACGGTCATCCCCGCACCCCGCGACAGGGGCCAGGCCCGCTCCACGCCCAACCGTTCCTGCGCCCAGGGCACGCCCGTCTCCATGCTCTCCGGCGGACGCAGGCAACCGCCGGTGGTTGCCGGCGGGGTCGGCGCGGCCACCGGCCAGCCGGTGACGACCGTGAGCGCCACGGCCACCGCGCCGGCCAGGCCGACCGCCACGGCTAGCGGGGCGTCACCGACGGCGACGCGCGGTCCACGACGGCGACGACCGCCAGGGACCCGTCCGCCGCGGTGACGCTGAACCGGTCGAGTCGCTCAATGGGCACGGGGCAGCCGCGGGCGACCTCCTGCCGGAAGTCCACGCCGGTCACCACGGCCAGCTCCCAGCTCTGCCCGTCGACGTCGGTGACGAACAGCCGATAGGGCTCACCGACCCGCAGGCCGGCCAGGGTCGCCCGCAGGTTCACCGCGCCGTCCTGCTGCGAGACGACCACCGACAGCGTGGCGCCGCTGGGCATGTCGGTGGCGTTCGTGACGAGCGTGACGACGGTGTTCCCACCGTTCGGAGCCGCCACGTCCGGGGTGGTCGTCTGGCCCCGCAGCGACTGGCCGACAAGCAGACCCGCGAAGATCAGGGCCACCACGGCGAGCCCGGCTCCCGCGAGCCTCATCCGCTGCCGGCGCTGCTGGCGACCAGGCCGGGTGGACGTCGCACCCCCCGGACCGGTGCGTGCGCGGTTCACGGCAGGACCACGGGTCGGTCCCGCCGCACGGGCCGTGGCCGGCGGAGCCGGCAACGCCGCGGGAGGCTCCCGCTCGGGCGCCGGCGGTGGCTCCGGTTCTGCCTCCCGCTCGTCGACGTGGTCTGGACCGGCCACCACCGGGATCGGCGGGACGCCGTACTCGGCCACCAACTCCCGGCGGTCGAGGTCGGAGAGCAGGGCGAGCATCGCCACCGCCTCGGTCAGCGCGTCGGCCTCGGCGGAGCACGGGGCGCAGGTGGCAAGGTGGCTCTCGACCGCGTCGCGCTGGTCCGCGGCCAACTCGCCGGCCAGGTACACGCCGAGCGCGCTGCGGAGCTGGGGCTCATCGCACACGTCGTCAGCCATGTCGCACCAAGTCCTCAATCCCTCGCCCGCGCGGCTGGTCGCCCGCGGTCCCCGACCTTCTAAGAACGGAACTGCCCAGCGGGGAGTTCACGACCGGGGACGTCTGCGCTGTCACGAAACCGACCGTCGCTCAGTGCGTGCCAGTGAGCGTCGGCTGACGTGGCTGCTCCTCGGGCGCGGTCCCCGCCGGCCAGTCCGCATCCAACCCATCGTCCTCGTCCTCGGTGTCAGGCTCCATCTCGGCCCGCCGTACGCTGCGGCGGAGGCGGAACACGAGCAGTCCGCTGAGCACGAGCCCCGCCAGGACGGTCAGCAGGAACGCGACCCGGGTGCCGTCGCCCCCGGTGCTCTGGCCGGGTCGTCGACCCGTGGACACCTGCGTCGCCTCCTCGGGCAGTTCCCGGGTCACCGCAGCCTCCGGGTTGATCATGCCACCGCCGTACCTGGCATCCGGTTGCGCGTCACCCGTCTTGTCGGCCGTCACCCGGACCCGGTGGGCGACCTGCGCGGCCGACAGATCCGGGCGGGCGGCACGAACCAGGGCGACCGTGCCGGAGACCAGAGCGACCGCGTACTGCGTGCCGCTACCGACGAACTGCTTCGTGCCGTTGATGCCGATGCTGGAGACGTTGACCCCCGGCGCCACCACGTCGACCAGGTCCGCGGCGTACTCCTCCAGGAGCGTGCCGTCGGCGCCGACACCGCCGACGCTGATCAGCTCCGCCGGCGGGGCCGCGGCGCCCGGCCCGACCGGCGCAGCAGCCACCACGACGATGTTGCGGCTGAGCGCCGCCTCGACGGCCCGCGACACGCCCTCCGCGGTGACATCCACGTACGAGCCGAGCGCGATCACCGTCGCTCCGGCGGAGACCGCCACCTCGATCGCCGTCGCCTGGGCGGCCGCGTCGGCGGACGGCTGATCCGTGGCCACCCGCACCGGCATGATGACCGACTCCGGGGCGACTCCAGCGAAGACGTCCCCGTCCGCCGGTTGCGCGGCGACCAGGCCGGCCATCGCCGTACCGGTGCCCAGGCAGTCGCTGTCCCCACGGCCGTCACCGGTCACGATGTTGGCCCCGATCGACACCCGGCCCGCGAGTTGGCCCGCGCGTCCGTCCACACCGGAATCGACGATGGCGACGAGCTGCCCGACGCCCCGAGTGTGCGGCCAGGCCAGGTCGGCTGCCAGCCGCACGGTGGCCCAGTTCGACGGCGCGCTGGCGGCGGTCGCGGCGACGCACCTGCCCGCCGGCGCGGGTGGCGGCGGCGCGGACGGTATCTGCGCCGGGACCGGGGTCAGGCTGGGGATCGGCGGCGTCCCGCCGAGGGGCGGGGCCGGAGCAGCCGGGCTGCCGGCAGGAACGGCAGGAACGGCAGGTACGCCCGGTGCCTGCGGCGTGGACGCCTGCGGCGGGACGGCCGGAGCACTCGCGGCCGGGGCGCCGGCAGGAGCGGTGTTCGGCAACACGCCGTGCTGCAGACCCGCGCCGACCGCGTCCCAGGGCACGACCAGGTACCAGCCGGCGTGGAGGGTGTTCGGGTCGGTGAGCGCGCCGCCGTCCGGCTGTCGACGGGCGGTGTTGAGGTTGAAGATCTCGGTGGAGCGCGACGAGTTGCCCAGCAGCCGGCCGGCGATCTCGCCGAGATTCTCCGGCTTGCCCTGGTAGGCCGATGTGACGGTGTAGTAGAGGACGTACTCGTCGACCGCGGCGCGCGCGGGCGCGGCAGGTGTCCCGACGACGAGTACGACCACCGCGAGGATCGCCGCCACCCAGCCCGTCGCGCCGCGCGGATCCGTGTCCCGTGTCCGTGTCATCTGCTGAGCACCCAGCGCTGGTCGACGGCGTAGCTCTGCCGACTCCACTGGGTGACCGGGGTGCCGTGCTTGCCACAGCAGTCGTCACCGAGGATGTCGAGCGCCTTGCCGGAATTGCGGTTGATGAAGGTGACCCACGTGCCGCCGTCGATGAGCGACCACTGCTGGTTGGGGTTGTCGAACGCCGGATCGAGCTGCACCAACTCCGCGGCGTCCTTGATGGAGCCACCGCGGATGCCCAGTGCCTTGTTGTTGAACGCGTTCGTGATCACCACGTATCTCGGGTCAGCGGCCTTGGCGACGTGCCAGTACTGGTCCTTCTGGCGCAGGTTGTCACTGAGCTGGATGGTCGTCCCGCTGGCGGTGACGTTGTCCTTGCCCGGCACCTCCATGACCCGGCCCGTCAGGGCATTCTTGAACTGGTAGGAGACAGCCGGATCCCAGCTCGCCGGCAGGGCGGTGGCCGGCGGCGCGGGGGGCGGCGACGGCGACGGAGTCGCGGCGGGCGTGGGTGGCGGATCAACCGGGACCGTGGGCGAGGGCTTCGGCGTGGCCGAGGGCGACGACGACGGTGGTGGCGACGACGAGGACGGCGAGGACGACGGCGGCGGGGCTGGGCTGCTCGCCGACGGTGACGGGAACGCGTGGGCCAGTCGCTCGTCCGACGAGTACGCGGGGAGGTAGACGTCGACCGTGTCGACGAGCTGTGGAACGGCGGCAGCGCGCGGCACGCCGCCCTTGGCCCGGACCGCGGTGACCCCCCACTGGTACGCCGCGAGCGCCAACGAGTACGCGTCACTCTCCTCCCCCGACTGGCGCAGATTCATTCCGGAGAGCTGGTTGCGCAGGTCGCACATGGCGGTGGCGAGGGTGGGGATCGCGGCCTGCGGGTCCCAGACCGATGCGCTGTCGGACGGCTTGTACTCCTCCCACATCGACGGCGTGAACTGGGCGATGCCCTGGCCGCCGCCGCTGCCCTTCAGATTCGGGTTGAAGGCGGAGAGCGACCTCAACTGGGCGGCGATCCGTGCCGCGGACACGGTGGACGGGCAGACCTGACCGGCCTTGACCACCGCGTCGACGTACTCCTCGGGGATGCCGACCTGGTCCGGCGCGGGAGTGACGGACGGCCGGGCCGGCTTCGTCGCGCCGGAGAACTGCGGCTGCCGTGCGTACCAGTTGGCGTACCCCGCCACCGTGTCGACGTGCTCCTGGGCGGACGTCGGCACGCCCTTGACCTTGACCACCGCGTCCAGACCGACCTTCTCCGCCGCGACGGCGGCCCTCCAGAGATCGCCGTCGGCCCCGCTGGCCCGGACCTGGCCGATCGCCTCGCAGGTGCGGTGGGCCAACGCGAGCACATTGGCGCGCACGTCGGCACGCTGGGCCTGCTGCCACGGCGCCCACGTCTGCCAGGCCCGGGAGTCCAGCCCGGCGATGCCCTCGCCTCGCTCGGACACGGCTGTCGGCTTGAACCCCGAGGCGGCCATCAGTTGGGCGGCGAGTCGCGGCCCGGTCAGCGCCGGGCAGGACGTGGCGCCGACGACGATTGCCGGCAGCACGTCGTCGGGGACCGGCTCACCCTCGACAGTGGTTTCGGCAAGCGCCGGACCGACCTGGAGCCCGGCCGCGACGATACAGACGACGGCGGCGGCGAAAGCGACACCGGCCTCGATCCGCTGGCGGGTCGTCCGTAGTGAGTGCCATGTGCGACCGCCCGAGGAGCGGAAGGTGGCCAGGCGTCCGATCACCGATCTCAGTGTCACGGTTGGTTCCCTCTCCGACGAGTGTGCGCTGTGAACGAGCCGGGCGACCGGTTGGTTCACGGTTGGGCGGGCCAACTTCGGAACTTCTGCCGGAGGGGTCACTCAGATGCTGAATCCGCGCCCGGTGAGGTCCTCGCGCAATGCCCGTAGCGCGTAGAAGGTCCGCGACTTGACCGTCCCCTCGGGGATCGAGAGGTTGCGCGCGGCCTCGGCCACCGTGTGTTCCTGGAAGTAGATCTCGATCAGCGCGCTGCGCAGCCGCTCCGGCAACCTGGCCACGGCGTCTCGCACCTCGCGGCCGTTGAGCAGGCGGTCGATGTCGTCCACTGAGGCGTGTCGCTCCTCGATGCGCTCGTCGAGCTGCTCGGACGGTCTACCGCGGGCCGCCCTCAGGTGATCGATGGCGATGCGTCGAGCAACGGTGAACAGCCAGCCCCGGCTCCACTGACCGTTTGTCGTCCGCGCCTCCGGATGGTGCCAGGCGCGCACCAGCGTCTCCTGGACGATGTCCTCGGCAAGGCCACGGTTGCCCAACGTCAGGCGCAGGAGGTAGTTGAGCAGTATTGGCCCATGTGTCTCGTAGGCGAGGCGCAGCGCGTCGTCGTAGGTGGGGTCTGGCGACGACGCACCGGAGAGCGTGTTCCCCGCGGCCTGGTTCATGGCAGCGATAACGAGTGCATGGGTACCCGCGTTCAGTGTTCGTGGGGGATTTCCCGAGGAATCTTGGCAGACCGCGGCGGGCCGGATCGGCGTCGGAAGCTCAATGGGTACGCTGACCTGCCGAAACCTCGCGACGGACGGCGCGGCCCGGTGCGGTCGCGATTCGACGGGTTGCACGCCCGCTCGGCTCACGTCGGCTCCGCCCCTCCGCCCGGTCGCGGGGATCCCTTGATCACGTCGGCCGTCACCAGGACCCCGCCGTCGACCTGACGCACGCTGAGCTGACTCAGGTCGTCCACCGACACGGCGACACCACCGGCGTACGCTCCGCGGCCCGTCTTGCCGTTGAGCCGGCCGAGCAGCAACTCCTCGCCCGCCCTGGTGAGCGCCCAGAGCTGATACGACGTCTCCGGTGCCAGGCCATCGGTGGTGACCCGCAGGTTGACCTGCCCGTCGTCGTCATAGAGAACCGCGGAGAACTCCACACCACCGGTGCCGTCCTCGGTGGTCGCGACCGCCACGACCGGACCGGGTGAGTCAGCCGCGTTCCAGGGCTCGATGAGCAGTGCCGTGCTGAGGGCGACGGCGAGCAGGCCGGTCACGCCCACCATGCCGCCGACCCGTCGACGCGGGGACCTCGGGCGGCGGTGCGAGTGCGGGCCGCGGGACAGCGGGCCCGTCGCGGGCCGTGGGGGCAGGAAACCCTCGCCGGGTCCGGCGCGGTACCTGTCGTCGATCGTCGCGGGGCGGGCTCGGGCCACCGGACCGACCTCGTCGGGGACCGGGAATCGGGGCGCGGCGTGGGTTTCCCGCACGCTGCCGACCGGAGTCACGGCGCGGGCGGGTAGATCCCGCGCCAGCGCGGCCCCGGGTGCGCCGAACAGGTGATCACCAGGTGGGGCACGTCCCGGATCGGCGGGCCCGGCCCCGAAGTCGGCGACCAGGCGGCGTACGTGGGTGTCGCTGAGCAGGCGGAGTGTGCCGACCGTGTGGTCGATCTCCTCCCGTTCGGCCCGGCAGGTCGCGCAGCGACGCAGATGAGCGCTGACGGCAGTTTCTTCCGCACCGGACAGTCGACCGAGCACGAGCAGGCAGACGTTCGTCCGCATTGCCGCGTCGTCGCAGGTGGACGTCGTCATGGGAGGGTCACTCCCCGGTGTGCGACGCACGGTGTGGGACGGCGGCAACGGACATCAGTCGCCACCCGCTGCCGATCCACCGTGCCCGTACGTACGCTCGGACCAACTGCTACCGACCAGATCCGGCAGCGTGACCCGCAGAGCCGCACTGATGATCCCCAGCACACCGGTCGGGCCGAGCAGGCCGTCCGCCGCGATGGCCCACTCCTCCGCCGGACCGAGGTAGTCGTGGGTGTCGGCCCACCGCGCCCGCGTTGGTTCCAACTGTTCACGCAACGTCGCGAGCCTGCTGGCGACATCGGTTGCCAGCGCGTTGATGGCCGGTCCGAGGTCGGCCGGGTCGCCCAGACCGCCGGGGGCTGATCCCCACTCGCCGCCGCTCATCGGGACGCACCGGCGGCGAGCGTCAGGTCGGACAGCCGAAGCTCAGCCTCCGTCTGCAGGCCAGAGGCGATGTCGTGGAGCGCGTCGTCGAGCATCCGGGCATAGATGTCGTACCCGGTCAGCAGCGCGTCGTGACGGGCGGCGGACATCCGCAGGCGTGCCGGTTCGAGGCTCGCCAGGTGGGCGCGTAGCCGGTCGAGCTGCGCACCGATGCCGGCTGCGGCATCGCGGCACGCGTCGGCGATATTGCCCTCGCACTGCGGATACGGTGTAATTCCCCTCATAACGCCTCCGATCTCGGGAGAACATCCTGAGAACGAGAGGTGGCGCGCCCCGGTTCACCACTCCTCCGACGATCCTTGGATCGCGGCAGCGCACGACGACCCCCGGCGAAGGACGATGCCACGATGAGACGACGGCTCGCGGTGTTCGGCCTCTGCCTGCTCACGCTGGCCGGCAGCACACCGGGGATTGCCCCGGTGGCGAACGCGGCGCCCGCGTCGACGCTGCGGGCCCCGGAGGAGACCGGCAAGTACTACGTCGTCGGGCCCCCGGTCGACGGCCAACGGGAATATCTGTTCGCCATCGCCGCGAAGACACTGGGCAACGGCAATCGATCCCGGGAGATCTTCGCCCTCAACGAGGGACGGCTCCAACCCGACGGCCGCCGGTTGACCGACGCGACGATCGTGCAGCCCGGCTGGATCCTCGCCCTGCCCCGGGACGCCAGGGGCCCCGGCGTCCGCACCGGCGCGCTTCCGGCACCGACGCCATCACCGGCACCTGTCGCACCGTCTCCACCGCCTCGCGCGTCCACGGCGCCCGCAGGACCGCAGGCGCCCCCCGCCGACGCGCTGCCACACCTGCCCGCCCTGTGGTCCCCGACCGGACTGCGGATAGCGCTTGTCGCCCTCGCCGTGCTCCTGCTGTTCTGGGCACAGGTGGCTCTCCGATCTCGGCGTCGGCCAACCCGTGGCGGCGATGCGGCAGACAGCAGCCCGGCTCGGCCCGGCCCGACGACTTCCCCGGATCAACGGCCCGCACCGGTGACCGCACCACAAGCACCGCCACCGCAGGAGCCACGCCCCCCGGTGCCCGCCGAACCGATCCTCGTGCTGCCCCTCCCCATCGCGGCCGAGCCACCCGCGCAACCACCCGCGCCACCACCCGTGGCGGTCCCGTCGCCGCGACCCGCCGTTCGCACCCCGCTTCGGGCGGTCCCCGACGTCCGTGCGTCCGGCCTCCCACCTTCGTCCCGTACCCACCCGTTCGCCACGCTTGTCACGGATCTGGCCTGCGGCCCGGACCGGGCGACGGTGCGGCTGGTCGGGGCGCGCCCGGCTCGCTGGGGAGCCCCCTACGGATGGCTTGTCGACGGGCAGCGACCGCCCCCGTCCAGTGCCCCCGTGGTGCTGGGCGACCGGGACGGACGACGGCTGTGGATCGACCTCGCGGTGGCCCCCGACGTGCTCACCATCGGAGGTGACCTGACCGCCTGCCGCCGGCACGCACTCGCCCTGGTGGATCAGTTCGACGCCGACACGGACGTGGTCGTGGTCGGCGACGCCCTCGGCGACGCGGCACCCGAGGGCTGCCGCCGGATCGACGCGGTCACAGAGTTGGCAGCCGAGGAAACGTCGACGAGGGTACGGATCGTGGTGTGCGCCGGCCCCGACGCCGTGGCGCTGTCGGGTCCCCTGCGCGTGCTGTCCGGAAGTCGCCAGCGAACCGTACCGATTGTCGTCGGCGCGGGACCTGCGGCACGGTGGTCGTTGCGGTTGGGCCCGCCGGCTGCGGCGGGGGCCGGACGGTGAGGTGGCCCCGCGTGCAGCGGAGGCCCAGAATGGACGCCTCGCGGCCGGCGCCGGCCCGATGCGGAACATAGAGCGAGGACACCGTTGCGACCCAACCGACAGCGCCCGCTCGGGGCGGCCCCGGAGCAGGTCTCCGCGGCGGACCTGCCGCTACCCGTCGATGGCCTGTGCGACGTCGTGCTGGTCCGCACCGACGACGGCGGGTTGGCCCGGCCAGAGGATCACGGCACGGCGCTGACCCCGCAGGAGGTGGCCGCCCACGCGCGGGCGGCCGGAGTCGCGGGGTGCGACCTCCGTGTCCTCGTCGACGACGGCGCCCGGGACGCGGCCCTGTTCGGGCAGGTCGCCAGCGCGCTGGGGTGCGACATCCTGGTCACGCCCGCTGGCGCGACAGTGCGGCGCCTGGCCGGCCCGAGCCTTGCCGGCCGGGCCGAGGCCGTCCCGATCGACCGGATCAGCGGAGAGGTCGTCGACTGGGTCCTGGTGCAGCCCACCGCACTCCGGACCACACTGCCAGGATGGTTCGACCTGGCCGGCGGCCTGGTGCTACCGAGGAGCGGGCTGGCGACCCTGCCGCTGGCCGGCGGCCTGGAGTTCGCCAACCGCGAGGACTTCGTCGTCCGCCGGGCCGCGGCGAGCCGCCTCGGCGTCGGTCATCCGGACCTGATGACGGTAGCGCTCGCGACCCGAGCCGGCCAGTTCCGGCTCTCGACGTACCGGTTGGACGCCGCCGGGGAGAACCCGGGCCGGTACTCCGGTCAGGACGTGGCCGCGGTCCTCTCCTCGACCTACCTGTACGGCGGTGACCTCCGTGTGTGGTTGCGCTGGCCGGACGACCCCGTGCAGTGTCAGCGACTCGACGCCCAGGTGACAGCTCTGGCCGAGGCGACCGGCGCGACGGTGTGGACCCCGGAGATCGGCAGCGAGGCGGTGTTGCTGCGCGGCTGCCTGGACCTGGCCGCCCGGGACCGCGCCGGCATGGTCGCCCGCTGGCGGGAGTACCGACCCCCGTACGCGGCGGACACGCCTCGATTCGCGGCCGATCGCGACGGACGGCTCGGGCCCAGTGGCGGCCCCGTGGTCAGTGCCGCCGGCGGCGTGGCGCTGATCAGCACCGAACGGGCGTCGGAGGCCGCGCTCCTCGACCGGTACGTCGACCTGTCGGCTGAGCCCGGCCTGATGCTCGTCGACCTGACCATTCTCGACGGAGGGCGACTCGCTCTGCGCTACCAGGACGGCAGCCACCTCGCGGTGGGCGCGGTCGAGCTGCGGGCCCTGCTGACGAATGCTGGTTGGCGGGGCGCTGACCTCCAACTGTTGACCCCGGTGGCACCCGAGTGGACCGAGGGCCTACGGGAGCACCTCGACGTTCTGGAGTCGGACCTCGGCGTCGAGATCTGGTCGCTGACCCCCGGCGCCGTCGTCGTCGTCCGGGATGGCCTGGCCCGGGCCGTCGACGAGCAGCGGCGCCCGGCGCGCTGGTTGCGGGCCGCCGATCCCGGTCAGCCGGCCGAGACCGGTCGGTGGCGCAACGACGACGGATGGCTGATCCCGCGTCGGCGGGGCGCGGGTGAGTCGCCGGGGCCGTCACCCGCCGCGCCACCGTCCGCCGCGCCACCGCCCGCCGCGCCGGCGACAGCGCTACCGCCCGCCGCGCCGGCGGCCGCGCCGGCAACACCCGCGCCGGCGGCGGCCGCGCCACCGCCCGACCGGGTGTTGCCGGCGCCGAGCCCTCGACCCGCGCTCACCGTCTCCGCACCCGGCGGCCGGCCACACGGTCTCCGGTGGTTGCCGGAGCGACCCGAGGTGAACGCCGAACCCGTGCGGCTCTGGCTGGCCAGCCCCTGGTCGCCGCGGCGGGTCGCCATCGAGGGTGTGCCGTCGGCCAACCTGTTCCTCGTCGGCGACCTGGACGGCGAGCGGGTCGCCCGGGCCCACCCGTACCAGCATCTGCTGTGCCTCCGGGTCGAGGCCGGCGGCCTGGTGGACCTGGACCGGGTCGGTGACCTGCCTGCGGGCCACCTCGGCACCAGGCCGGCGGGTACGTTCCTGTTGCCGGCGGGCTGGCTCGACCAGGCCCGGCTGCGCGCGGGCTACGACGTCGACGACGACGGGCGGCCACAGGAGGAGACCGAGCTGCCCGGATCTGCTGTCGTGCTGCGCTGCACCGGAGCCCGACACGGCACGGACGGGCTCCCCGACGATGTGGTGCGCTGGCCTGGAGGTGCACGGGGAGCAGGGGCCTGGGCGTTGGTCCCGGACTCTCCGGTCGAGTCGCCGGACGACTTCCTGCCGCTGCACCAACGTCGGCCGCCGGTGCGCGACGGACACCGGCTGGTACGTCTTCGGCTGGTGGCGGGCGAGGCGATCGACACGCGAGCCAGCGCCGCGGCCCTGTCCGCCCTCACCTCGGTTCGGTCGCGCCTACCCGAGTTGGTGGCCGAGGGTGTGACGCTGCTGTTGCCGCAGGGCTGCTACGACGGCGCCCGGGTGGACCAGGTGCTGCACGCCGACGGCGGACGCTGGCGGCAGCGGACGAAAGGGATCGACCAGCCCCTGTCGAGCTTCCTGGCCCCGCTCGGGCCTCGGCCCGAGCCCGACCGGCGGCGTCCTCAGCCGCTGCGGTAGTCACCGGTCAGCACGGCCGCGGCCAACTCCACCCGGGACCGGTAGCCGGTGCGGCCGAACAGCCGGGTGAGCCGGCCCTCGATGCTTTTCGCGCTGGTCTGGGTGGCGGCGGCCAACTGCCGGTTCGACAGTCCCTCCGCGACCAGGACGGCGAGCAACTGCTCTCCCTCGGCGAGGGTCCGCACCCGTCCCGGAACGGGGATGCCGTGGTCGCGCATCGCCTGGCGGACCCGGGACCGGTGCAGGATCGCGCCCAGGTCACCGAGGATGTCGTACGCCTCGCCCAGCAGCTCGACGCTCCGGCCGGTCCAGCGGACCACCCGCTCGATCGCCCTGGCCACCTCGTAGGGCTGACCGACGACCCGGGCCAGTGCCACGGGATCGTCGGCCCGCGCCCGGCCAGATTGGACGATCAGTTGGGCCGTCGCGACCCGCAGGGCGCCGAGAGCGGTGCTCTGATCCGCTGCCGTCACCGCGGACGCGGCGGCCAGGCGGGCCGCGTCGCTGTCCCCGCGTTCCGTCGCGAGCTCCGCGGCCAGCAGCCAGAGCTCGTCCAGGCCGACGACCAGCCCGTGCCCGGTGGCGGCGGCCACGGCGTCGCCGACCACGCGGGCGGCGGCCGGCACGTCGCCGAGGATCCACTCCGCCTCGGCCGCCACCGGTGCCAGCAGGTGCGGCAACGGTGCCGCGTCGGCGCGGGCCGCGTCGAGCAGCGCTCGGGCGCGCATCGGCCAACCACGGGCGAGCAGGATCTCGGCTGCCGCCCGATGAACGGTGCTGTGTGCAACCGGCCGGGTCACGGGGAGGTCGGCGGCGATGCCGAGGAGCGCGGCGTCGATTGCGGCGTCCCACCGGCCCGCCCGCCAGTGGATGAGGCACCGCTCGGGCGTCGGCAGCTCGGCCACCGTCAGACCGGCCTCCGCCAGCTCGTGCTCCGCCCGGTCCAGCTCGCTGACGACCGCCGCCCGGCCGACCCGTGCGACAGTGTCGGCGAAACGGCGGCGGGAAGCGCTCCGAACCAACCCGTCGCCGGTCGGCGCGTCGCCCACCCGAGCCTGGCCGGTGACGCCCACCGGCACGCGGCCGGTGACGCCCACCCGAGCCTGACCGGTGACGCCTACCCGAGCCTGACCGGTGACGGCCACGGGCATGCCGAGCACCGGCCCGGTGTCCGGCCGGGTCGAGTCCGACGGCAGCAGGCTCGCGGCCTCGGCCCAGCGGTCCAGGAGGCAGAGTGCCGCGGCCCGGGTCATCCGGGTCGGCACGGGACCGTCGGACAGCCATTCCTCACCGGCCGCGACGGCGTGCACGGCCTCCGTCGTACGCGTCCCGCGTGCGCTGGCGAGCGAGAGCAGTTCGGCCTCCTGCCGGGCGGCGTCGGGCAGGGTGTCGGCGTACCCGCTGAGCAGGTGGCGCAGCTGTGCCTGGGCCAGGGCGTACCGGCCGACGCCGAACTCGGCGAAAGCTCGGGCGAGTAGGGCCTCGGCGCGGTCCGCGGGATCACCGCTGCGATCGGCCGCACCGGCCCACCAACGTGCCGCCGCGGCGGGCGCGCGCACCGCGGCGTCGTCCGCGTGCTGGCGCAGCAGGACCGTCGCCCGACCGGCGTCGACCAGGCCACCGGCGGCGACGACCTGATCGGGCAGGTACTCCGGATCCGCGCAACGGGCGGTGCCCGACCAGAGCGCCTCGACCGCCACCTGCGCGAGGCGGCGCCGTTCATAGGGGCGGAGACCCGCGCGCAGGGCCAGCGCCAGCGCGGGCACCCGGATCCGCCAACCGTGCCGGTCCTCCCGCACGGAACCCTCCGACCGCAGGGCGTCCAGGTGCCGGTGTACCTGCTCCGGCGTCGTGGCGAGGGCCTGCCCGATCAGTGCGGGGACGGCCATGCCCAGCGGCTCGAGCGCTGCCAGGGCGCGGGCGACCGCGTGGGCAGCCGGACCCAACCGGCGCACCGGCCGGGTGAGGTCGTGCTCCGCCGGGATCCTGGGTGCGTGGGTCGGGTCGGTCAGGTAGGCGCGGCGCTCGACGACCCGGAGGGCCGCCGAGCCGCGGTAACCCTCGACGGCGGCCAGCACCGCGGCCGGCACACCGCGGCTGAGCCGGCGCAGGTGCGTCGAGAGGGACTCGTGTGGCGTCGCCTGCAACGCCTGACGGGCGAGCGCGTCGACCCCGGCGCGGGGCAACGGCCGCAGCCGCTCGATGTGGACGAGCCCGCCCTGGCACAGGCGGTCGAACGCGGCCAACTGCTCCGGACCGACACCGGAGTCGGCACGCAGGGTGGCGACGCAGCGTACGGGCACCGGGAACGCCTCGTGCAACACATCCCGCAGCGCCTCGGCGGACTCGGCGTCGGTCCACTGGGCATCGTCGACGAGGAGCACCAGGCCGGGGTGTCGCCGTAGGACGCGGGAGAGTGCGCGCGAGGGTGGCTCGCCCCCGAGGGCGCGCCCACGACCGGCGGCCAGGCGGGTGGGGATCGGGGCGAGCGCGGCGAGGATCCGCCCGGCGAGGTACCCCGCGTCGTGTCGACACTCCGGCGCCAACCGCAGGTCGAGAACGGGTCTGCCGGCCCGCTCGGCGGCTTCCCGCAGCGAGCGCAACGCGTGGGTGCGGCCGACGCCGGCCGGACCGGTGAGCACGGTCAGGGTGGGCCCGTCGAGATCGACCGGAAGGTGTCCTCCGCCGTTCACGACGCCGAGCCGAGGATGTCGGTGGTGAGGCTCACCGCGGCCAACTCGACACGCGAACGGCAGCCGGTACGCGCGAAGAGCCTGGTCAGGTGGTTTTCGACGGTCTTCTCGCTGATCCGCACCTGCGCCGCGATCTGCCGATTGGTCCGTCCGTTACCGATCAACTCGACGATGCGCATCTCCACCGGGCTGAACCCCGTCCTGGGCGTACGGGTGCGGGGCTGCCGAACGTCCCGCTCCCGCATCGCGGCGGCGACGGCGGACCGCAGCCAACCGGAGGTCATCGTCTTCGCCACCGCCTGCGCCTCGATCAGCCACGGCCCCGGGTCCTCGGCGACCCGGCCGAACGCCAGAGCGGCGTACGCGAGGGCGAGACGGTTTCCGCCGGCCCGGACGAGGTCGACACCGTCCGCGGCAGCGGTCGCGTCACCCCTGCACAATGCCTGGATCAACAGCGTCGTCTGCCTGCTGAGCCGACGCCGAGGCTCGGCCACGTCCGCGTCGACCACCGCCGCCAACCAGGCCATCTGCTCGCCGAGACCGAACCGTGCCGCGAGGCCCGCCGCCCGTACCAGGAGATGCTCGACGCCGATGCGGCTGCCGTGGCGCCGGTGGCTCTCGTACGCCAGACGCCCCTCGCCCAACCGCCGGGCCGCCTCCCGCGCCGACTGGGCCTCCCCGGCCGGACCGTTCCCGGCCCACCACCGAAGGGCCGCGTACGGCGGGTCGTTCGGGACCGAACGCCAGGAGGGCGTCTCCGTGGCTCGACCCAGCAGGCCGAGCGCCTCGACCGCCCAGAGTCGGGCGAGGCAGCGCTGCAGGGGCGCCTCGGCGCCGGTCAGGTCCAGTTCGCGGGCGGCCGAGAGCACACCGGAGAGGTCCCCGTCGGCCTGACACATGTGCAGCCGGTGGTACGCGGACAGGTGCCCGCCCTTCGGCATGCCGTAGCGCTGCGGCCCCAGGACCAGCCCCAGGAGTGCCGCCAGGTCCCCCGTCTCGCCGGCCAGCAGCAACTCCTCCGTCGCCGGTCCCGTATCCGTGAGGCCGTCGCCGACGGCACCGGCCAGGACGCCGAGTTCCGCTGGGTGCAGCAGCGATCCGCTGTCGCCGGGGGCTGCCGGCGGCCCCGACTCCGCGGGCAGTACCGGCCCCGGCTCCGGCTTTGGCTCCGGCTTTGGCTTTGGCTCCGGCTTTGGCTCCGCGGGCGGCTCCGGCTCCGCGGGCGGTGCGCCGGTGAGCCACCAGTCGGCGAAGCCCACGACTGCCCGCGCCGCCGGTGCCCCTCCCAGAGCGAAGCGGATGGTGGGGCGCACCGGCACTCCGGTGTGCACGGCGACCAGTGCGGCGGCCGCCGCGAGGTCGCCGGCGTGACGGGACGACGGGCCGTGGCCTCGATCGATCGCCGTGTCCACCACCTCGCCGAGGCGGGCGACCTGGCCGGTCCGCACCAGCAGCCGCAGCAGCCGAGCGAGGATGTCGTCGCCGGCCCGACCGTCGCCGGCGTGCCAGAGCGCGGCGCGCAGCCAGTGCGCCGCCCGGTCCGGCGCACGGTCGGTGTTCTCGACAGCCGTGGCGGCGAGGGTCACCGCCGTACGCGTGTCGAACGGCAGGGCGACGCCCGCCGAGGTGACCTGGTCGGCCAGGGCTGCCCCATCGGTCGGCGCGCCGGACGCGGCCCGGCGGAACATCGCCGCGGCACAGGCGCGGTGCAGGCGGGCCACCGCGTCCGGACCGGCATCGGTGATCAGGCGAGCGCCGAGGGCCGGGCTCTGCGGGAGGATCCCGCCCTGCGGCTCGGTGACGAGCAGTCCGTCGTCGATCAGTTCGTCGATCATCTCGCCGTACTCGGACAGCCGGCCCCGCGTGGCGTCGGCGAACAGCGGCAGGTCGTCGACGCCGAATCGGGTGACGGCGGCCATGGTGGCGAGGCGGACGGCGACCGGGCCGCGCGCTCGCAGGGCGGCGAGCAGGCGGTGGTCCGTCGGCAGCGCGATCGGGGCGTGCGGGTCCAGCAGGCACAGGTGTCCCCGGATGACCGCGAGCCGCCCGGCCCGGGTCAACTCGTGGGCGACCTCCAGCACCGTGCCGGGATGCCCGGCGAGCGGCCCGAGCGCGGTGGACAGGGCCGGCGGCACCGCGTCGTCGAGCGGCACGGCATAGCGGCGCGCGAGCATCCCACGCACGGCCTCGGTGCTCAACGGCGGCAGGTCCACCACGACGTCGGCGAGCGTGCCGAGCCGGCCGTCACCGGGCGCGCCCACGGCCACGACGAGGCAACCGTCGCGTACGGCGGCGGCCAGCGCCGGGGCCAGCGCGGGACGCGCGTCGTCGGCGATCACCACCGTCGGCGCCCGCCGGCCGATCACGGCGAACGCGGCGGCGGCCTGCTGAGCCAACGCGACGCCACGCCCGGCGTACTGGTCGGCGGACGTGTCGCAGAGAGCACCGAGCGCGCTCAGCGGGCCGGCGAGCGGCGGGTCGGCCAGCAGTTCGTACTTGTCGCGAACGGCATTCAGCAGTGCCGCGAAGCCGGCGGCGGTGTCACCGGCCACGGGGGGCGCCACGCGAAGCACCACCACCCCAGCCGCGCGCCACGCGCCCTCGGCCGCGTCCAGCAGCGACGTCCGGCCGCTGCCGGCCGGCCCCCGGACCAGTACGAACCGGCCACCGATCGCGGCGGCCGCACGGGCCTCGTCGAGGGCGTCCACCTGCACGGCACGGCCCACGATCGTCCGCCGTCTCGGGATGACTCTCACCCGCGCGGTGCGCGGTCGCGGAACCTCCGGCACGATCATCCGATCGCCGCACCGACGTTCGTTCTCGACCCGTGCCACGTGCTCGCCTCCATCCACGCCCGACGGTGTGCCGGACGTGCCTGTCAAACGAGACGCGACCCCGAGTCGTTCACGGTGTCTCCGGTGCCTCGGCGATGAGCAGGATCAGCCGGTCCACCTCGGGGCGACCGATGTCGCCGCGCTCGCCCTGGTGGCTCAACCGGCGGATCCAGTAGTTCCGGGACGTGGAGTCGAGGTGATCCACCGTGTCCCGAATGATCAGCTCCGCCGCGTCGACGTCGTCACCGGCGGCACGACCGAGGGCCGTCAGCATCGCGACGTCGGCCGCGGGCGGGCCGGCCACCTCGATGAGTCGGTGCAACCTGTCGTACTCATTCAGGTCGGCCTTGGCCACCAGAGCGCGAAACGCGTCCTGGCGGGCCTCGGCGCCGTCGGCGGCGAGCAGCGCCAGCGCCTCATTCCCGAGGCCCGCACTGGCGAGGTCGATGACGGTGGCCGCGGCCTGACGCGCGGCCTCGCCGCCACCGCCGACCGTCCGCCAGGGCGGGTCGTCGAATTCGTCCGGCAGGAGGTTCTCCTGGAGGAAGGGGACCAGCTCCCGGCCGCCGTCGACGGCGAGGATGTCGTTGAGCGGTTGCCACTCCCGCATCGCGGTGTCCCAGGTGGGCGCGATCAGCCAGATGCTGATCAGTGGCATCGAGATCTCGGCCGCGAGAGTCAGCAACGGGTTTCCGGGACCCGGGGCACCCACCACGACCCGAGTGTGGTTCAGCGACGTCAGCTGCCTGGCCCACTGGGCCCGCTGTCTGACCGTCAGGTGTCGGCGGGCCGGCTCGAGCGCGTCGAGCGCGCCCGGCAGGTCGTCGGCGAGGGCTCGGCTGACGGCTTCGAACAGCGGTGCCGTGACCGGGCGCGCCTGCCCGGTGGTGGTCGGCCCGGCCTCCGGCAGCGGTACGTCCCGCAGCGGTGGTAGGTCCTTCACCTCCAGGTACAGGTCGCGGGCCAGGCCGGCGAGTTCCTGGTACCACACACGGGCCTGCGCGACAGTGCCCCGGCGGGCCCCGTAGGACCGCACCTCCACCACTCCGAGCTCGGCCGACAGGCTGCCGTCCGCCGTGTCCAGCTCGTCGTGCGTCGTCATCCCGGGGAACACGTGCTGCTGGTCGACCAGTTTCCCGTGCAGCGCCGAGAGCAGGTACATCATCGGCGACATCAGTGGTGCGGCGCGGGACGCGGTCCAGGGCTGTTGACGGCTCGACAGCCGCACACCGACCCCCGCGCCGGCCACGGCTCCGAGCTCGTCCAGGTAGCCGTTGTTGTGGTCGAGGTAGAACTGGGCGAAGCGGTTGTGGATCGCGTCCGCCTGATCGCTCAGATAGAGCCGCGCCCACCAGGGCAACTGTCGGACGTAGAGGCCCAACGCGGGCCGGGACAGGGCGGCGACGTGTGCCTTGGTCAGGCTCATCGGGGCGAGCAGGTATTCGGCGGCCCCGGCCGTGTGCGCGTACACCAGCGCGAGCACACCCTTGATCGCGTCGAGCACCCGGGCGCTGGGCACCTGACCCGCACCGGCGAAGTACCGCAGGACGTGCTCTGCCTCGCGATCACCGAAGGCGACCCCGTCCTGCTGGTTCTCCTTCGTGCGATAGGCGAGCAGACCGAGCGGAGCCGACTCGTAGGTGACAGAGCTGTCGCGCCAGGTGCGCTCCCCGACGTGCGCCAGGAAGCGCGACAGGCGCTCGATCGGCGTACCCATCGAGATGTGCCAGTGCCAACCACCCTCGTCACCTCGCGGTGGCGGACCGATCGTCCCGCTGGCCGCCGGTTCGGCCACCACCTCGGCGGAGGCGAGAGTCGCGGGCAGGGCGACAGTGGGCAGGCCCGCAGGCCCCTGGACCGCCTCGAACCGGTCCTCCAGCTCCTGCAGCTGCCGCCAGAAGTCCTCGGTGTCCTCGATCCGGCCCTGCTCGCCGGGAAGGTTGCTGATGATTCCGGTGACCAGCTCGGGCACGGCGATCCACGCCGGGTCGCCGGCGGCCGGATCGTCGGGGAGCACATAGCCGCGGGGCTCGCCGTCCTCGGCCTCCTCGGCCGCGTGGTGCAGCTGCTTCGTCTCCACCTCGATGTGGAAGCTGCCGTCGCGGGCGCGGGCGAGAATGCTGCCCGACCGCGCCCGCACCATGGCGTCGATGTTGAAGTCCATCGGCATGGTGCGTTCACCCTCCAGCCCGCCGCCGCGATACCCCCTACTGGCGACCGGGTCCACCAGGGCCTCGGCCAGCGATCGCCGGGACGTGCCGCCGCCGCGGACCACCCCGTCCGGACCGATCACCAGCGCACGAGCGTGGACATCCGCGTCGTGCTCCTCCGGCGTCTCCTGCGGCGCGCCCACCCGCGGCACCGCACCCGGATCGGTCAGGTTCAGCCACAGCACACCCTCGTCCGCCGTGTGATACGCGGCGTACACGTGCCCGAACCCCGACCGCGTCCGCTCCACCAACACCACCGCCACCGAACGCTCACCGAGCCCCTCCGCGCCCAGACGCGCCGTCAACCCGTCCCACCCGTCGAACCGCTCCCAGTCCTGCCGATCCCCCAACCACGCCTCCGCCGGCCGGCCAAGATCCGAGTCGTCCCGCGTTCGGGGCACCCGGACCGCGTGCGCCAGGGGGCCACCCGGAAACAGCCGCGACACCAGCGCCTGCCCCACCGCGAGACAATCCGCCACCGTCACCCGACCGGCCGGATCGACTACACGGCCCGCCGCGACGACCTCGTCGAACAACCGACGCAGCCCGTCACCGGTCAGAGCCCGCGACCCCTGCCCGGGTACGCCCGTCGGCCCCGACCGCGTCTCGCCGTTGGGGGCGACCCGCCCGCTGAGGTGGAAGAGCCGAGCCAGGTCACGTCGGTGCGCCGGACCGGTCCCGACCTTGTCGATCAGGGCGCGCGCGGCGGACGGGCGGGCAACGGCGCTGGGCCGCGGCGCTGCCGTCATCGAGGTGGGGTCCACGGCCCGTACCGCCGCCACCAGGGCGAGTTGCGCCTGGATGGTGCCGAGGTCCAGCCGCGCGGCGGGAATCTCCGCGACGATCGCGTCCGGCCTCAGCAGGAGGCCACCGGGTGGCGCGTGGGGGTCGCCAGTCGCGGCCAGCAGCACGCCCACCTCCGCCGCGTACCCGTCGACGAGCGTCGACAGGCCCGATGTGTCGCCAGCGGGGTCGAGAGCGGCCTCGATGCCACCGCGCACCTGCCGCACGCCGGTGGAGCGCAGGTGGCGGACGATCTCCCGCAGATCGGTCCAGGTGTCCGAGGAGTCGTCGGTGATCCGCATCGTGACGGCGCTGCCGTCGGGCGCGATCGTGACGTTCTCCGGCCGACGCAGCCGCGCCGCCACGGCGACGCCGTCGACCGACGTGCGCGCCGGATCCGCCGGGTCGAGACCGAGGGTCAGGGTCAGCGCGGCGTCCGCGCCGGGCGCGAGGCCGGGCAACACACCACGGGTGCGGTACGGGATGGGATCGTCCCCCACCTCGAGGCGGCGGCGCACGTCTTCTCCGACGGCCCGGAACTCGTCGGGATGGTTGACGAACCCGTCGGCCGGCCACCGGTCCTGGGCCGGCGTGCCGGTCTCTTCCTCGGCCGACGTCCCGGCCAGGTCCACGGCGGCGTCCACCGCTGACGGCAAGGCCGGCGGCGGTGGCAAGGTCGGCGGCGCGGCCGGATCGGGTACGCCCTCGGTGGTGGCCACGAACCGTATCCGGGACGGATCCGGGGGCGCCGTCGCGGGCTGGCCGGTCTGTTCGTCCCAGTAGGTGGGCTCTCCGTCGTCGTCGCGAAACACGTTGAACGCGTGCGCCACCTCGCCGTCGGCGCCGTTGACGACCACGATGCCGGTGGCGCGGTCCGGCGCGTTGCGCACCGCCTCGGTGATCGTGTCGAAGCCCGCGACGTCCCGTAGCGGCCGCCCGGCGTACCAGGGCAGAACGCCCACCTCGGTCTCCACCGACTCCGGGGCGACGAAAGTGCCCTGGCCTCGCGTGTGTAGCCGCTGGTCCGTCACGATCGACGCGAAGACGCAGTTCGTCCGCGAGACGGTGGCGTCCGTGCCGTTCCCGCGCAGATACGGGTGCCTGGTCAGCACCTCGCTCGCCACCCGTGGCGGACCGACACTTGTCCACCCGCTGCGGTCGGCAGGCGTCGCACCGGCCAGGTCGCCGCGCCCCGCCGGCCCGGCGGAGGGGCCGGCGGAGGGGCCGGCGGAGGGGCCGGCGGACGTGCTGGAATCCTCCGGTTGGGCCCAGCGCACCTTCCGCTGCCGTGCCGTGCCACCGGCGTTCCCGCTGTCGTCGGCCTTCCCGATGCCGCTGGCCTTCAGGACACCCCTGGGCTTCCCGACACCACCGGCGATCCGCGCGCCCTCGTACTCCTGGTGGTCGGGCGGTAGCGGTCTGCTGGCCGACGGCGCCGACAGGGACACCGGTTGCGACTCCGTGCGCACCGGAGCTTGCGGTCGGACGTCCGGTCCGTTTCGGCGGCTCAGCACGTCGGTGAGGTTGTGCGAGGGGAGCTCCCCGTGGAGCCGACCGCCCCGGAACTCCTCCCAGTTTCGAAGTGATCGCAGACCATCGCGGACGTCCTCGTCGGTGTAGCCGAGCGCTTGGCCGTCCTTGTCGATCACGACATGCCGGTTCGCGAGCACGGGACCGACCCAGCCGCGAGACAGCTCCTCGACGAACGACCGGTCCGTACCGGCCACCACGATCAAGAGGGACTTCCGGGAGACGCCCGCCGTTTCCAGCGTGTCCAGAACCTGCGCGGCCGTCCGACCGCCGATGGTGCTCGTGCCGTCCACGGTGATACCGCGGCCGATCACCATCGGCGCGTCCGGCTGCGCCGGCAGCCCTTCGATGGCGGCTACGTGCGTGTCGCGGTCGGCCGCGCCCGGCAGGTAGACGCCCGCGTCGACCCCCTCGCCGGGGTCCACCAGGACGTACGGTATCCGGGTCTCCACGGTGGCGGCGAGCAGCCGGGTCCGCGTGGTCTGGCTCCCGACGGAGGAACCCGGGCTCAGCCGCTCGGCGAGGGCGTCGATGGACCCGCCGAAGCCGGCCAGGTCCTCGACCCATTTGGCCGCGTCGCCAACGCTGCGGCTGGCCTGGCGGACCGTGTCGACGATGCCGTCCCAGATGACGCTCGGCACCGTCGAGGTGTTGCCGGTGATCTCCAACAGCACGTCGCGTTGGCGCAGTACGACCGGGTGCTTCTCCTCGTGGGAACCGGTCTTGGCCGGCGCGAAACGCCGGCCTCGCCGGTCCGACCAGCGCAGTTGTGTGCTTGCGCCGATGGTCTCGGAGCCGATGAACGACACACCCAGGATGGTGAAGTTGATGAAGCTCTGGCTGCCCGGGGCCGCGCCGAACTGCGGACGACCCGCAGAACTGGTGCCACCGCCGCCGTCGCCCGACGGGTCACCGGAGTCCAGTTGGCGCGACCTGACCGTGGGACTGGGTGCCGGCCGTACCCCGTCTCCCTGGTTCAGCGAGACGAGCGGGGCCAGCGCCACGGTCAGGCGTTGCTCGGCCTGACTGGTGGAGGTCATGACCGAGCCGACGATCGGGAAGTACTCGAACACCGTGACGGTGTCACGGCCAGGAGTGAAGTCGACAGGCGAATCGGAGTCGTCCGGGTCGGGCTCGTGCTGGTCGGCGGGAGGCCGCCAGGGTGACGCGGCGATCGTCTTGATGCTCAACGCTCCGTCGACACCGACACCCAGGTCTCCGCTCAGGAAGGTCTGTTCGACTCCGCCGTGTTTGAGCACCGAGTAGAGATTGCCCCCGCCGACCTCCCCGTCCACGAAATCGGCGAGTTCCCGCTGGTGCACGCCGGGTAGGACCTCGAACACCAGAGCCTGCAGCTTGGGGAGGTCGCTGAACCAGCTCACCCGGAACTCCGGTCCCAACCCTTCGGTGGGACGGAAGGACCGGAGCACGTCAAGGGTGAACGAGCCCACCTCGTTGGTCCGGGGGGTCGGGTTGATCCGCGTCCCGTGCAGGACCTCCCGCCCCGCCGGGTCGCCGAGCAGCACCGTGGCCGCGGGCGGGCGTCCCGGCCCGGTCGGCACCAGCGGCTGGGGGGAACCGTCGGCCGCCATGAACTCCAGTACGGCGCCAGCCTTCAGCCAGGGCCGCCGGCCCGCGCCGCTGTCCGGATTGGACCAGAGCGACTTCGCCCAGGAGAAGACGGTCGGGGTCACCGCCGCCATCAGCCAATCCTTCAGGGGCGTCACCTGCACGTCGACGCTGATCTCGAAGGGGTAGTACATGCGGGCCAGCCCACCCTTGGATTTGGTGATCACCCGCGGTTCCTGGCGGTCACGTTCAAGGTCGGCCTCGCCTCGCTGCCGAGACAGCTCGATCTGCGGGGCCGCGCCGGTCAGTCGCACCGGTTCGTTCCGCTGCGCCCTGGTGTGAACGGGGCCGGAGAGGCGCCCGACCTTCGACGTCACCCGCTGCGTCGCCTTGCCCCGGGACGTCAGGTGGGTCCCGTGCATCTCCATGTCCGACTCCGGCGCGGGTACCGGACCGAAGGGGCGACCGTTCTCGTCAACGGCGCCGGTCGCGGAGAGGTCGATCTGATGCGGGAGCCTCCGGCCGTGCAGCCGCATCTCGTCGTGGAGTGGGTCCGGGCGGGCGAGCAGTTTGTAGTCGACGATCATGGTGCCACCCAGGTGGGTGATCGCGCGTTCGAACCGCGCCACCACCACCGGGTGCGGGGACGGGCCGGAGCTGAAGTACCGGCGGATGTCGCCGCGCGTCACGATGCTCGACGCGTGGAGGGTGATCCAGTCGTAGAGCCCGGCCGAGTAGCTGTTGGAGCCCAGGGCGGTGGAGCCTTCGGCGTCCACCCCGACGTTGCGCAGCGTGTGGTGGAGCAACTCACGGCCGGCGGGAAGCCTGATGTCCAGCACCGAGGTGTCACCCAGGCCCAGCCGCTGGCTGATCCGTCGTGGTGGGTAGACGGCGTCCGCGCCCGGCTCGTCGCCGGGCTCGGGCGGCAACAGGTCGAGGGCGGCCTTGACCTGGGCGTGCAGCGCGGGGGGCAGACCCGCGATGAAGTCGTCGGGCCGGCGGAAGTCGTCCGGCCTGCCATCCACGTCCGCGAAGTCGGCGACGTCGGGCCAGGACCGTTCGAGATCCCGCCAGATGGTCGCCATGTCGAGGATGCTGACCAGCACCTGGATGCCGTCCTCGACGTCGATCGCGCTGACCGACGCCGTCGCCGGCAGCGCGGGCTCCCACACTCCGCCGAAGAGTGAGCGGAGGCTGTTCACCAGGTTGCGGGAGGCGCCGGTGAAGGTGCCGACCATCGTGACCGGGATGATGATCGTGTAGGTGCGGGCGCTGATGTTGTTGATCCGGTAGTCGGTGCCCGCAAGCGTCTTGGTCTCGCTGACGCGAGTACGCACGGCCGCGAGGAACGCGACACTCGGAGCATTGCCGTGCGGGTGCACGACGTTGGCGCCACCACTGTGGTACCGCGCCTCCTCCCGGCTCCGGGTGAACCCGCTGGTGCCGGTGACCGGGATCCCGTCCTCGAGATAGAGCTCGTAGTCGCGGGGCTGCGGCACGTACCGGGGCACATCCCGGACATATGCCTGCAACTCGTGCCGGCCCTCCACGTCCGAGAGCAGGCCCGGCTCGAATGCCTGCTCGGAGGAGTGCGCGCCGCGCAGGATCACGTCCATCACCGCCAGCAGCCGCTCCTCGCTGGTGAAGACCCGGCGGGTGTGCGCGGACAGGGTGGTCGGCCATCCGGGGTTGTTGCCGAACAGCTTCGACCACCGCCCGACGATCTGGTCGGGAAGCCTGCTGAGCTGTTCCAGGAGTGGGGCGAACTGCCTCGTGGCGAGCTCCGCGAACATCGCGTCGAGCGCGGCGCTGCCCCGGACGGCGTCGATGCCCGCGAGGTTCGGCAGGCTGGGACCGGCCTGCAGCATGGCCCGGTCGAAGTCGGTCGGGGCGCGGTGACTGATCGGTTCACGCCGGGTCGAGGCTGTGGTCAGCACCCGCATGTCGGGCACCCACGCCTCGTAGGAGACGGGTTGGTGCCCCGGTGTGAACTCCTCGTCCGGTGTGTCGTGGCCCTCGTCGTAGGCCTCGGCGCGCAGGCTCGTCGAGAGGACGAACTTGTGCATCGCCTGGTCCTGCTCGGTGTCCAGGACCACCGACCGGCCAGGGACCTGGCCGTTCACGATGGCCGTGGTGTTCTCCCAGGTCTTGCCGATCACGGTGCCGCTGAGCACCGAGTTCGTCCAGCCGGGCAGCAGGCTCTTCAACCACTTGCGGACCGGCAGGCTGAGGTTGGCGTCGAGAGCGGCGCGTTTGGACCGGAACATCGACCGGAAGCTGTCCAGCCGGAAGAACGAGTCGATCGTCATGTTCGCGCCGAGCTCGTCGGTGAGACCCTCGTACCGTACGTCCGGGTCCTGATCGCTGGGAACGTAGTATTTGATCCATTTCCGGTGCGTCCCGGAGGCGGTGAGCTTGTCGTAGGGCACCCAGAGGCCGGTGCCGCGCAGCGCACCGATCATGCCGACGCGGTGCGCACCGGAGCTGGTCTCCAGCAGACGCCTGTGGTTCTTGGCCAACAGGCCGGTTCCCGGACCGGTCTTCGGGAGATACCCCTCGCCGCGCAGGTAGTCCTCCACCTGCCGGTCCAGGTTCGGTCGCGGATCGGCGGCGGTCCCCTGGGGGGCGACGGTGAAGTTCTTGTAGACCACCATGCCCGGCCCGTCACCGTCGACGACGCCCCGCGGCGGGTGGCGCACCTGGTCCGCGTCCCGGAGCGTGTAGGGCAGGTATCGCACCCGGGCGCCACGGCCGGCGGAGCTTCCGGTCCACGTGCGGGAGGGCGGCGAGCTGTGCTGCTCTCTCCCACCGGTGAGCAGTTCCAGCTTCCACCGCATGCCGACGTCCGCGACCATGCCACGTCGGATCGCCTTGGTCGCCGTGGGGTCGGGTGCCAGACCTGGTCGTTTCGGGTCGGGTTCCCGGCCGGACCGGAACCCGCGGCCCACGAACGAGACCGCCCCGCTGTTGTGGCCGATGGTCACACCGGTGCCCAGGCCGAGGGTGACCGCAGGACCGCCCGACCAGAACGTGCCCGGAATCCTGGTCTCCTCGTCAGGTGCCGTCAGCAGGGTGACGCCGCCGGTGACCGGCAGGTCGAAGGCGTTGCGCAGCACGACCGATCCGCGCTCGGTCATCTGCGACTCGCTCAGAAACTCCAGCGAGTTCTCACTCGCCCGGGTGACGATGCGGCTGGTGTCGTCCTTGACCGGCTCCATCGACAGGCGCAGGATGCCGAGCAGTTTGCCGTTCGCGTCGTGGATCGGGTCGGTGTACGCGCCTCCGTCGCGCGCCCGCTGGAAGACGTTGTGCATGTTGCCGTGCCCGGCGAAGCTGAACACGTGCTTCTGCGACCTCGTGTTGAGCGTCCCCGGGCGGTGCCGCCGCCGGGCACCGAGGCGGCGTCCCCGGCGGGGCGAGCGCACGACCCTCGCGTCACGCGCGGCGCCCCGGCCGCCGGCGGCGGCCCTCCTCTGGGCGCGCGCCTCCGCGACGAGACCGGGCAACTCGTGCAGGATGCGCAGCGGCAGGTCCGTCGGGTCGTGCAGCGTGTCCAGTGACATCGGGTACGTGGCGAGAGCCACCTCGTCCGCCACCGTGGTGTCCGCCGGCGGGTCCGGTACGGCGAGGTGCTGCGGAAAGAACACCACCAACCGCTCGCGTACGGTGTCCGACCCCAGGTCGCCCTCAGGGTCCTCCTGCCAGGGGTCGTCCGGATCGTCGAGAGTGGGCCGACCCGGGGGCGTCACCAGCCGGGGGAGGCGGGCGGCCGGCTCCGCCGTAACCCTCATCTCCCAGGTATAGAAGTGTGCCAGTCCTGGCTCCCGCAGTCGCTCGATGGTCGCCGGTCCCGTGCCGGTTTCGACGAAAGCGGTGCGGGTCTGCCGGTTGTGGGTCAGCCGGGGCACCGCCGACACACTGAGCACCCGCAACGGGCCGGTTGTCCCCATACCCAGGAACTCCTGGATGGGCAGCGGCAGGTCCCGGTAGTTGATGTTGCTGTGGCTGCTGGTGGAGGAGACATCCGAGAAGCGCCGCTTCTCGCCCTGAGTGACCTCGGGTGGCGGGTACGCCGGATTGAGGTCCCGCTCGTCGTGTCGGGTGAGCGTCGAGTGGAACGTCAGTCGCACCGCGTGGCGGCCGCTTCCGACCACCCGGACGGCGCCACTGCGCCCGGTGGAGGACGGCAGGTCGTCCACGAGCGCCATCGGTGTCGTCAGGCGGGCGATGTCGCTCTGGATCTCCGCGTCCTGTGTCCAGTGCCCCAGGGGGCGGACGGCAGCTATCGCCAGCTGCCGCATCCGAGCCGCGGCCTGCTCGGTGATCACGCCCTCGGCGCCGATGCTCAGGAAGCTGCGCTCGCCCTCGGTCGAGTCACGATCGCCGAAGATCGTCAGGTCTGAATCGCGCCCGTCGGCGATGTCCTGCCACTCGTCGCGGGCCTGTCGGGCATCATCGGCTCGCGCAACGGCCGCGTCCCGCGCCAGACCGGCGTCCCGGGTCGCCTGGGTCAGGCGGGTCGTGGTGTCCGCCAGGTCCTTCTCGGAGGGCAGGCGCGCGGCCTCCGTACGCAGCAGATCCCGTGCCGCCCCGGCCTCGTCCCGGCTCGCCGTGGCTGCCTCGGCGGTGTCCCTGTTCTCGGCGTGCTTCTCCTCGGCACGGTGCAGACGTGCCCGCGGGCCGTCGTCCCCGGCCAGGGTGGTGCGCTGCCTCCGCAGGCTCGCCGTCACCGATTCCAGGCCCTGGTCCGTCGCGGTGATCGTGGCCTTGGCCTTGGCCAGGGCGGCGTCGGCTGCTCTGCCCCTGCCGCCCTGTTGCCGACCCTCCCGAGCGATCACCTCCAGCCGATTGTTGAGCGTGGACTGCTCCTCGATGAGGTGGATGCGGCGCCGTTGGCCGGCGGCACGCTCATCCTGGGCGAGCCGCGCGAGGCGCTCCTGGCTGAGGTTGCCGAGCTGTTCGTCGACCTCCTCCAACCGGTCCTGCACCGTGTCCCGCTCGTCCTCAAGCCTGGTGATCTCGGCTTTCGCGGCGGCTCTGTCGGCTTCGGCCTCGGCCCTGGCCCGCTCCGCGTCGGCACGCGTCTCCCGCAGGACGTCGTGCTGCCGCTCGGTCTGCGCGAGCTGCTCGGTCGCGTCCGCAAGCGCCTTCGCCGCCGCGGCCACCCCAGCCTGACTGGCCTGTAGCGCCTGCTCCGCCGCATCGGTCTGCCGCTGCCGGTCCCGCACCTCCTGCTCGGCGTTCGTCAGGTCGTTCCTGGTCTGCGTCGCCGCCCGCACCTCGTCGCGGTGCTGCCGCAGTTTGGTGTCGGCGTTGTCGGCGAGCCACTGGGCGTCCCGCTGCCCGGGATCGAGAACCGCACTCAGCAGTTGCCCGGTCTCCCGGAGCGCCGCGATGATCTCCGGATTTGTGTAGAGCCGGCCGTCCTCGGGATGGTCGGCGACGACCTCGGGAATACGGGGGGTAGGGGTGGATCCGTCGTCGCCGTCCCGAGCCGGGCCCCGGCTGTCCGTGTCCCCACCACCGCCCCGACCCGAGGATCCCCCAGCGCCACCACCCCGACTGTCCGTGCCCCCACCACCGCCCCGACCCGACGGCCCCCCAGCGTCACCGCCAGGGCTCGTCGACGAGCCCTGGCCACCGGCGTCACGGGTGTTCGACGACGCCTTGCCCTTCCCCTTGCCCGTCGACGTGTCGTCGTCGTCCGAGGTCGACGACAGCAGCATCGCCTCGATCGGCGGGAGCAGGCTCTGGTCATCGGTCAGCGCCAGCAACTGGCCATGGGCGACCCGATAGTCGCGCACCAGGTCGACAAGGCCAGCCCTCAGCGTCTGCTCGGGCATGCCGGTCATGCCCGCCTCCAGAGCGGTGAGTCTCGTGTCGAACGCGGTCACGGCTGCGAAGGCAGCCGACGAGCCAGGCTGTTGCAGAGCGGCCCTGATGTCATCGACCCGCTCGTCCCGCAGCGACAGGAACGCCTGCACGATGTCCTGCCCGTTGCCCGGCAGCGCCGCCACCAGCTGCGCGGCGTCGTCGACGCGGGCCATACCCACGGTGTACGTCGGCAGCGGGCCGGACGAGGGCGGGGTCACGTCCGGGCCACCTGGTTCGGTCGGCGCCTCCCGCAGGCGTTCCACCGTCGGCACGGTCTCCACGCCGGTCGCCCGGTTCACCTCGTAGCGGGCGTGGTCCACCTGGAGCAGCGCGTCGCGGAAGTGCTCGCGTGCCGGCCCCGACCGGCTTTGGTCCGAGCTCACCACTCCGGCGAGCGACTGCCGGGCCGCGTCGAGGACCGCCCTGGCGGTCTCCACCTGCTCGGTCCGGGCCGCGCCCTCCGCCGTGCCGGTCTGGTCGGTCAGCGCCTCCCGCAACGCCGACTCGATCGGACCGGTCAACCCGTCGAGGTGGTCCAGAACATCCTGCGCGGCGCGCCGCACGCCGTCGACCGTCGCCGGCACCAGATGGTCCACCCCGACGACGGGGTTCGTCTGCACACTCGTCACCGTGTACACCCGGGGATCGTTGGCGAAGCCGCCCAGATCCGGATCCACGACCAGGTCCCAGCCCTGCGCGGTGGGCTGCCAGTACTTGCCCTGATCGTCCATGTTGAGCAGCGAGTTCGGGACCGGCGTGAGGTGGCCGTGCGCTGCACCGTACGCCTGCGCCGCCGCCTGGACGCCACCGAACGGCGCGGCCTCCGTGGGTTGCCACTGTTCGGAGCGGGCCCGGGCACGCTCCGCCACCTCATGCGCCTCGTTCGTCACGGCCAGTGTGTCGGCGACGAAGTCATCGGTGCGGTCGAGCGTGGCGAACGAGTCGTACTGGATTCCAGGTGTGGCGTCCTGGTGCGCGCGGTTGTGGCGCTTCTCCAGCACGAAGATCGCGCGTGTGCCGTCGGGCGACAGGTGTGGGGGGAAGGTGGTCAGCTTTCCGAAGAGATCATTCTGGCTGATGTTCACCACCGGCACGCCGGTGAGCCCCTCCTGGATCAGCTGTCGCACCGAATACCACCGGTCCGTGTCGGTGACCCGGTACAGGGCATCAATCCACGACAGTCCCTGCTGTTCGGCAGGGTGACCACCGATGCCGTGCAGCTCCTGCCGGTACGCGTTCTCGATTCCGTTGGTGATGTCCAGGATGTTGCGGCTGACGTAGTCGCTTACCGCCGGTAGCAGGTTCGCGCCGTAGTGGATCATGTCCTGTCGGCTTAGCAGGAGCACCGAGTTCTTGCTGATATTGGCCCCGGCGATCTGACCGACCACCTCGCCTGTGGCGTTCGTCAGGATCTGGACGAGGGCTCCGTGCAGCTGTGCCGGCTCCTCGAACTGCAGGAGGTCCTCGATGTCGGCCGGGGAGAGGGGCTGCCCAGGGGCCAGGGAGCGGATGAAGTCGACCATCAGACGCCTGGCAAACCGGTCGGCGACCCCCACCGCGTCCGCGACCATGCCAGCTGTGGCGACGCCGAGCCCTGCGCCTTCCCACTGCGCGGAATTCATCAAGGTGGGAAGCGCCGCCAGGGAACCGCCCGAGGAGAGCTGCAGATGGATGTTCTGCGCATGGACGTCCGGATGAAAGAGCGTCTGACCGGCCATGCCCTGCTCGACGTGGACGTTGTCCGGCGTCTGGAGCGCCTCGTACAACGCGTCGGCGTAGTCGCGGCTCTCCGGCGGGACCTGGTTGCGCCAGTCATCGAGAACTTCCCGATGCCAGTCCGTGGACGGTTGCAGGGCATCGGCCATCGTCAAGCCGATGCGTCCCGCGTCCTGCAGCCACCGCATGAGCGCCTTCCCGAGGCCGTGATACTGCGTCACGGTGAAGGGGACGGTTCCCTCCTCCCCCGGCACCGCAGCACCGGGCGCGTACACCACCTCGGCGGCGAGCCACAGCTCCTGTCGGTGACCCCGGTAGTGCCGCCCCTCCAGCGCTCGGAGATGAGCGAGAGACGGGTACCAGCGGTCCGAGTGGCGGCCGTACACCGGGGATTTGGTCTCGCCCTTGACCTGTAGACCGAGGGAGTGCACCGTGGCGACGGTCTCGCCCAGCCACACCTCCTGTTGAGCGACTGTCGCAGGCCGCACCGGGGCTCCGATGCGGACGTAGCCTTCGAGTTCGCCGCCGATCAGGCCCGGTTCGTGGGTTTGCGGCACCCGATCGAGGAGGGCCTCCCCCACCCGGTCACCCGACGTCGGCAGCCCCGACTCGGCACCGCCGGCCAGCACCGCGCCGCTGGCCAGGTCCACCTGCCGCAACACGTCGTCGGCGTCGGACACCAACCGCACCGCGGCCCGTAGCGCCCCCGGCGGGCGATCCAACTCGAAGTCGACGAACCGACCGTCGGACCCGTCCGGCGAGACGGCCCCCTGCGTCTCCACCAACACGAACCGTGACTCGGAAGCACGCCACACCAGTGCCATGTGCGCCGGCACCTCGCCGTTACCCGCCGGCGGCAACCACACAGGCGTCATCGCACCAACGGACAGACCCGCCAGCCGGCCGACACTTCCCGGCGGCCCGAACCAACCTCCCAGCGACTGGGCGACCACATCCCGGGCTCGTGGACCATCCACCTCGCCCACGATCGGCGCACCAACCTGGCGCAGCACCCCCGCGACCCGATCGGCGCAGTCCGCCGCCCTGTCCCAGGCCGGCAACTGGCCCACCGCCGACCACAACCTCCGATCGACGTCACCCCGTTCCGCGGCGACCCCGTCCGACCCCTGCCCGACCGGAGCCACGCCGGCCGGCTCGTGGGCCGGCTCGTGGGCCGCCGCCGACCGGTCTCCGCCCACCACCTCCGGACGGGTCATGTCGACAAGCGTGTCGACCGAGGGCAGGTGCGCGACGCCGGTGACAGTGCGGACCTGTTGGGACGCGGTGTCGTAGGCGGCCAGCACCCTCGCGGTGTCGGCCCTCGCCTGCTGCTTGGACAGGCTCGGCAGCGACTCCGCCAGGTGCGTCAGTGACTGCTGGACCGTCTGGACGGCGTCGCGGGCAGCCGCCACCTCCGTGGCACGATCCGGCGGCGACGCCTGAAGCGCGCCAATGATCGCGTCCTGCGCGCTGTCGAACGCGGCCTGGGTGTTCGCCACCACACGCGACACCTCCTGGGTCGACGACGTCAGCAGGCGTTCCATTCCGCCGCTGCGGGTATCGCTCCTGCCCAGCGACGCCTCAGCGGACCGCGCCAGGGCCGGGTGTTCGCCGTCCGACCGGTCGGCGGTGAGTCCCGGCGCCTGCTGCCTACCGGGGTCCGAGACGGTCCGCACGTCGGATGAGCTGCCCGACTCCGTGGTCGCCCGGTCGGCTGCGCCCGAACCCGCACCCCCGAGCACCGTGGCCGGAGGCCCCGATCGGGCGGCGCCGCCATCGAGCGCTTGGCGCGCCTCCCCCGCGGCTCGCTGCTGCCCATCCCCCCGGGCACCGCCCGCGTCCCCCACCGGTGACGCCGGGCCACCCATCGACGCTGCACCACCCGTCGACGCTGCACCACCCGTCGACGCCGGGCCGCCCGTCGACGCCGGGCCGCCGACCGACGCCGGACCACCGTCGACCCGTTCCGACCCCGTACCACCTCGGGAAGCGCCGTCAGCGGCATCGGCCTCGGGGGCTCCGGTCGCCGGCTGGCCACCGGTGATCTGCTCACCGGCGGCGCGAGCGCCGTAACCCTCCGCGAACCCACCTGATTGGCCACCAACCGTTGTCTCGGCCGAGATGCCAGCCGACGAGCGGCCGGCACCCTCGTCAGAGCCGCCGAGGGAATGACCATCGAGACCGCCGCCCGGCCGGCCAATGGCACTGTCGCCGGCGGCCCCATTCGTTACGCCCTGGCCCGCGAAGCTCTGCGCCGCGCCACCGTCCGCACCACCGTTCGTAACACCACCGCTCGCCGCGCCACCAGCGACCACACCAGCGTTCGCCGCGCCACCGCTCGCCGCGCCACCAGCGACCACACCAGCGTTCGCCGCGCCACCGTTCGCCGCGCCACCAGCGGCCACACCAGCGTTCGCCGCGCCACC
>NZ_JBFBJW010000005.1:311133-574263 GCF_040686315.1 Micromonospora sp. NPDC085948
CCGTTCGCCGCGCCACCAGCGGCCACACCAGCGTTCGCCGAGGCGCTGGCGGTCCCGGCCCCATGACCGGCGGCTTCGCCGCTTGTGGCGTGGACGCCGGAGCCTGCCGTGGTGCCCGCCGAGGCGCTGGCAGCCCCTGCGTTCGATGACGCCTCCGCGTTCGCTGTGCCCAGCCCGCCGGACCCCAGCCCAGCGGCCCGGCCGGTGCCGATGCCGGTGTCCCCCGGGAGGGACTGCCGGGCGGCACCGGACTCACCGGCCTGGGCCGGCGCGTTTCCTGTCCCCACGACGCCCTTCTCGTCGCCGACCAGAGTTTCGGTGTCCCAGTCGGCGATCTTCTCGGTGCCGATCACGCTGTTGGCCGTCGAGGTCACCTGGGCGTCGTCCGCGCCGACCCCGCGGTGCCCGTCCGGGGCCTTGTCATCGATGTACGGCGTTTCGTGCTTGCCCTCGACGCCAGAATTTCCACTGCCGTGTCGCCCGTCGCCCTCCGGCGACAGGGTGTACGCCTTCTCGTCAGACCCGTCGAGGCTTGGCAGGTTGAGACCATTGAGTAACTGCCCCGGAGTAGCGGCGTTGCCCTCGTACAGACCACCGACGAACGCGCTGGTCGCCGTCCCCCACTTCCACTCGATCGGCGCTCCCACCGCAACCTGCCCGGCCGCCTCGGCCGGCATCGCCACAGCCGCCTGCGCCCCGCCCTTGGTGAAGAGCGCACCCGCACGGAAAGCGCCATCGGTGATGTAGAGGGTGCCGTCCACGCCGACCCGGTCGACCTTGGCGATCCTCCTCGCCGCCCAGTCGACGACATTGTCCGCGGCGAAATTGGTGACACCGGCGACACCGGCGGCGATCACCGTCTGAATGAGGGCCTTCTTGATCGCATCCCAGTCGATGCCCTCCCGAACCCCGTCGGCGTCCTGCGCGGCCTGAATGACGATCATCAGCAGCGGCTCCTGCGCGATCTCCTGCCCGACCTCGACGAAGAGGTTGCGAAGAAGCGCGGTGATGATGGCGCGGAACCCACCAACCACAAGCGGAATCGCCAACGCCCCGAACAGCGACGCAATGAGCCAGGCCAACTGGATGGCCAGCAGCGCCAACTGCACCACCAGCATGATCTTTTTTTCCTGAAGCTCGGCCGCGCCGTTCTTCAGGTCCTTGCGCATGCTCTCCGCGGTCGTCCGCAAACTACCGAGATACTTGATGAGACTGTCCAACGACTCCGTGACACCGTCGGCGAACCTTCCGGTCAATACGTCCGGCACCCGGGAACGCTGATCCACAAGCGTCTCCTGGGCGGCATCCAGGACATCCCGAAGGTTCTCCCACTGCTCGGAATGCGCCCGCATCCCGCCCTCACTACCCGTTGGCCACGTCGCCCCGACGAAGAAGTTCAGGATGTGGTTCAACCAGTCGGGAATCGGAGTGTCCATGCCGGGCCGCTCCCGCTATCGGGTGGTCGACGACGGCGCGCTGCCCTGCACCGAGGCATCGGCGCCTACCCCGCTGCCCACCGTCAGGTCGCCGACCCATCGCAGTGACAGCGCTCGCATCCCTGCTCCACCCCCCTGTCACACCCGCACCGGACGAGCATGCGACGGCGACCGTCGACCCGGCCGTTTTCGCGGCCCTGTGGCCGGAGTTGGGGGTAATCCCTCAGGACCGGAGGCATCAGTCGGTGCCCGCACCGACTGATGCCTGGGCTGCCTCCAGGTAACCGAGCGGCGGGCCGACCAGCCGGTCGATGGTGTGTGCGTCGGTGAGCAGGCGGGGCGAGGCTGCCCTCCGACGGGTCAGCGCCCGTTCCAGGCGGCTGAGCGCTGTCCGGTCGGCGTCGTCCAGACCGGACGCGGACTGCTCGTCGGGCAACACCTCCCGCAACAGTACGGCGGTCGTCGGGATGCCGGCCCGGTCTGCCGGCGGTGCTGCTCCCTCACGGACGGCGAGCACCTTGAACCGGGCCCCGGCCAGGAACACCGCCTCGTCCAGATCCTGCCGCTCGGCCAATGCGCCGGCCTGCCGCGCCGTACGCGACCAGACCAGGTAGTCGACGTCGGCGCCCTCCACGGCGAGGTCGGTGGCGCCGCTGACACTGCGGAATCCGGGCTCCACCAGCAGGCCACCCTCGGGGTAGAGGTGTCGCGCCTGGTCCGCCAGTCGCCCCTGGCAGAGCATCGCCCGGCGGTAGGGCGGCAGGCGACGCAGCCCGGACACCAGGCACGGCAGGTAGCCGGGCAGGTCCGGTGCCCGCCCGGCACGCAGTCCCGCGTTGAGCCGGGCCGCCCCCGCGTCCGACCGGCCAAAGAAGACGTGCACGGCGACGAAGTCCGTCTTCGCCGACGCGGAGATGCCCTGGCGCAGCGCGGGCCACGCGGCCAGGGCCGCGTTGACTGTGGTGATCGAGTCGGTGAAGGCGGGGCCGAGGCTGGCAGCGAGGTCCCGCTGTTCCGTCGCGGTGCTGGCCCGGTCCTCGACGGGGTCGGCCACCGCGGGCGAGTAACGGTTCACCACGCGCCCCACGGGGTACGCGACGGCAGCACCCGGATGCGAGGGCGTGCGCGCTCCATCGCCCGCGGGCGTGGGCGCGCTGGCGACGACCGGGCGTTCCAGCTCGCCCAGGTACGGCCCGGAGCTGGTGATCACCGGCGGCGCACCGGCGGGCTGTCGACGCGGTGGCGTGGGCGCGTCGACCACCTCCGCCGAGAGCGGTTGGCTGACGGTCGGCGGCGGCTCGGCAGCGGCTGCCGGCCGCCGTTTGACCCGGTCGGGTTCCACCCGACGCTGCGCAGGGACGGCTGACGTCGCCGGTTCGACGGAACGCTGCGCAGGGACGGCTGATGTCGCCGGTTCGACGAAACGCTGCGCAGGGACGGCTGATGTCGCTGGTTCGACGGAACGCTGCGTGATTTCGGCCGCAGGAGTGCCGGTCCCGGCCGCCCAGGTCGCCCTGACGTCCGCCGGCAACTCCACAAGGGAAGCCGTCCCGCCGTGGAGCGCCACTTCCAGCCGTACCATCGTCGCCTCGCCGGCCTGCCCCGCCAGGGTGAGGCCCGGCGCTCCGCCGGCCACGGCGAGCATCCGACACAGTTGGTCGACAAGTCGGTCGGAGTCGCGGACGTCGACGGCCAGCACCCACTCGGCGGGGTCGACGAAGGCCATGCCGTCGGGCCGACCGGCTCCAGCCGTCCGCAGCAGGACGCCGGATGGGACCACCTCGGCGAGCAGGTCCGGCTCGATCGCGTGGCGGTAGAGACGGCTGCTGGCGCGCACCCAACCGTCGCTCAGCAGCGGTGGTGGTCGACCGGGCGTCCGTCGACTGTCGCCCGGCTCGGGCAGCACGATCGGGTCGGCGACAGCGGACGCTTCGTCGAGGGCCGCGGCGAGGGCGTCCACCCATGCGGCGCGCGGCGGCGGCGCCGTCGGGTCGAGTAGTGCGGTCTCGATCCGAACGATCGTCCTCGCTGGCAGCCCCGCGAAGATTCCGGCGAGCGACCGGGGATCCGGCGGTGGTTCGCCGACCTGCCGCAGGAGCAGCGCCGGCCGGTGCCGGTCCACCGGCACGTCGTAGGCCGGGTCGCCCGCCGTCGCGGGCGCGGCGGCCGAGGCACGCAGCAGTACACCGGCGGGAACGGGGTCGGCGACGAGCCCGGACAGGACCACCGGACGGTCCGCCAACGCACTCTCCCAGGACGGGACCGGGTAACGGTTGCCGACCACCGGGCTGCCCGCGCCGGGTCGGAAGGACCGCCAGCCCCAGGCCCCGGTGCCGCCCGCCGCGTAGAGGGTGCCGTCCGGTGTGGCGTGCACGGGACCGTCCGGGGCGAGCAGTTCGACGCCGGTGCGGGCCGCCAGCCGGGTCAGCCAGGAGGCGTACGCCTCGTCCGGCCGGCCGAGGCCGCTCGCGGCCACCCAGACCCGGCCGACACCCCACTCCCCGGCGGCGCCCTCGACCACCCCGCGCAGCACGCCACCGCAGGCGGCGCTGCGGACGGCACGCTCGGAGGTCATGACCAGCACGTCGTCGGACGCCGCGACGGCGGTCCGTAGCATCTGCCACAGCAGCGACGGTGGATCGCCCAGATGGGAGATCACCGCGGCCGAACCGTGCCACTCCACGAAGAGCTCGTGGTCGGGGGGTCGCGCGGCGCGGGTCGGTCGTCTGCGCCAGCGCGGCATCCACAGCAGCGCCATCCGACTCGGACCCCCAGTTCGTCGAGGTCTCGAACCAGCCGCACCCCGATGCCCTGAGACTGACGCATCGACACCGGCAGGGCGTCCGACGTCGGCCGTAGGCATCGTTTCGGGGGAAATCCCCCGCCGAGCGCGGCGTCGCGTCGTCGGCGCTCGACCTTGTGGTTACCGCAGGGCCAGCATGGTGCCATCTCGACGAGATGGCCGCCGGCCAGGTGACCTGACGCCGGCCACCAGCGCGGACACGAGTAGCGGACAACCGACACCGCCGCACCCGCTAGCTGACTGTGACCATGAGATCACCACGCGCACACTCCTCCCCGACATGCTCCCGTCGAATTGGAGGAACAGATGCGTCTCCGATCGTTCGTCACCGCGGCCCTGGCCGCCGTCCTGGCCGCCGGCGCGCTCGCCCCGGCAGCACCGGCCGCCGCGGCCACCGCCGACCGCTGGGGCTTCGCGTACGTCAAGGACCCCACCGTCGCGGTCTGGACCGTGCTGGACACCAGCCGGCAGTGGGGTAGTTGGAAGACCGCGTTCCCGGCCGCCTGGGCCTCCGGCATCAAGCTCGCGCCCGGCCGGTTCCAGGTGCGATTCCCACAGGTGGGCGCCGGCGCGCGGGGCGTGCCGCACGTGACCCCGGTGAACCGGACCGGGCACTACTGCGAGGTGGTTCGCTGGTTCCAGTCCGGCGTCGACGAGATCGTCGACGTGCAGTGCCACAGGCCGGGCGGCACCCGCGAGGACACTCCGTTCACCGTGCTCTGGACGACCAGCTCGGGCGTTCTGCCGGCCGGCACCTCCCACGCGTACGTGCAGTGGAGCAGCGGCCTGGTGGCGCAGTCCTACAACTCCACGGGCGTCGTGAACACGGCCGGGCCGGTGGGCGTCGGGCAGTACCTGGTGCGGCTGCCCGGGGTGGGACTGGCCGGGGTGCTCGCCGGCAACGTGCAGGTCACCGCCGTGCAGCCGAACGCCGGTCCCCGCCGCTGCAAGGTCTACTCCTGGAACGCGGTCGGCACCGGTGTGCAGGTGTACGTCTTCTGCTACGACCAGGCCGGCGCGTTCGTCAACACCGACTTCGTCCTCTCGTACCACCGTCGGCGGCCGGTGATCGGCTCCCTCGCCCCACCGTCGCACTTCGGTTACCTCGGTACCGCCGTCGGCGGTCCGACGAACGACAACTCGGTACTCGGTGTCGGCGCGAACACGGTGGCGCCGCTGGCGCCCGCCGGCCGCTACCTGGCGACCTTCCCGCAGGTGGGCCTCAAGGAGACGCACGCCCAGGTGGTGGCGCAGGGCACCGGCAGCAACTACTGCCACCTCACCCAACCCTGGCCCTACACCACGAACGCCGACGTCGACGTGATCTGCTTCGACAACGCTGGCGTGGTCACCCCACACCGTTTCCTGGCCACCTTCACCTCCCGGCTCTGACGCCGGGCCGGACCGGCGGTGGCCGTACCCAGGTCACCGCCGGGCGGCGGTGACCAACGGGTCGTCCCGGCGCGTGCGGCGAGGGATCAGGGCGTCCAGCGCACGCCCGGGTTCACCCGCCCGGACCAGTCGAAGATGGTCATGTTGTCCCACCCGTTTCCGGTGCCGTTGATGTTGGCCGGGTCCCAGCCGTTGCCGCGGATCGCGTACCAGGTCGGTTCCCAGTAGAAGACGCCGATGGCCCCCGCGTTGCGGGCCGTGTTCTGGACCCAGTCGAACTCCTGGGCCTGCCCGGACCAGGTCAAGCTGATGCCGTCACAGGTCGCGTCGCCGATGACGTTCGGCTCGCTGTCGGCGTTGTCGCGGGTGAAGGGGTACGCGGTCTCCGCGATCACCACCGGCCTGCCGTAGCGGCCACGCAGGTCGACGATGTTGTTGTAGAGGTTCGCCAGGGTGCCGTGCCACACGCAGTAGTACGACAGGGCCGTGATGTCCCACTGCACACCCTGGGCGCGGATGCCGTCGTAGAACCAGCGGGCGTTGGCGTTGCTGTCGGCGTTGGCGGTGTGGATCATCACCGGGATGCCTCCGCCGCACGCCTTCGTCGCGTGGTAGCCCTGCTTCAGCAGGCCGGCCAGCGGGGCGAAGTCGTTGTTGACCACCTTGCCCTCGTTCCACAGCATCCCGACGTTGATCTCGTTGCCGATCTGCACACTGTCCGGTGGGGTGCCCTGCCGGCTGAGGCTGGAGCAGATGTCGTAGGTGAAGGTGTACACGTCGGTACGCAGTTGGCTCAGGCTGTGGCCGGCCCAGGCGGCCGGCTTGTACTGCTTGCCGGGGTCGGCCCAGGTGTCGGAGTAGTGGAAGTCGATGAGCACTTTGAGGCCCTTCGCCCGGGCCGCCCTCGCCTGCGCCAACACCCTGCTCTTGTTGTTGTAGCCGCTGGCCGGGTTGTTCCAGACACGCAGTCGGACGTAGTTGACGCCGACGGACTTCAGGATGTCCAGTGGGTCGCGGGCGACGCCGCCGGCGTCGTAGTACCTGGCGCCCAGATCCAGGCTGCGCTGCAACGAGGAGACGTCGGCCCCCCGCATAGTGAGCGTGTTCGCGGCGGAGGCGGGCGCGGGCGCGCCGCCGAGCGTGGCGCAGACGGCGAGGATGCCGGCCGTGACCGCCCCGATCAGGGCCCTGGTGCGGTGGTGGGGTGTGGCCGAGGAGGTGTCCACGAGACTCCTTCGCAGAAGGGGACGGGTCGAGCCAGATCAGCTCCCTCGACGGTCACGGCGACAGACGCCTGGCACAACTCGACGATGCGGCAACGCATCGATGATCGCCAACGTATCTCACCCCTCGGCCGGCCCGACTCGGGCTGGACCGGGCGGCGACGCCAGCGTGGGCGCAGCCGGCGGCCGGCGGTGACCGTCGGTAACCTCCGTGGGAGCGGATGCGGTAGTGAGCGATATACCGCAGAGTCATATTCATACCTCTGCGGTATATCGCTCACCAGCACATCGACCTGGCGGGCAGTACAGCGGACGGCCGGCGCCCTGCACGCCATCCCCAGCTTGAGTTAGGACTCGTCTGGGCCGACCCCCGCATGCCGTGCGGTCCTTCGGCGAGGGCCGATGACGCGTCTGGCGTGACTGGGACGACGGCACGGGCTGGTCAGCGCGTGAACGCGGAGGGCAGGCCGAGTTCGGCCCGGGCCACCTCGATGAATCGGCGCTCGGCCTCCCACAGGGAAATTCCCGCCACTGTCGATCCTGGTCGCGCCGCCACAGCCGATCCTGGGCTCGAACGGTGAGCCACCCACCGATCAGGACCGCCAGCATCGTCGTCATCGCGGTGACACCCGCCTGGATGAGACTCACCGGCACCACCGTTCGTGTTGATCGGTAACTCACCCTACCGCCCGTTGTCACCCGCTCCGGAGGTCGCGCGCGCTGCCGGCATCAGGGGTCTCCCGAGGTCCGGTGACGGCCGCGACGACTCTCCCCGGCCCACAGCGGGCCGGCAGGTACGTCAGAAGCTGCTGACCAATTTCACGAACGCCTCGTCGATGGTGGCGGGATCGGTGGCGTCGAAGGCCTTGCCCGACGACGCCTTGGCGATCCGGTCCAGGGTGGCGAAGTCCGAATCGCGGTCGAAGGCGATGCAGAACACCTTCACCGGACGATCCGGGTCCAGGGTCACCTCGGCGAGCAACCGGTCCAGGTCGTTGTCCGGGTTGTACTCGTTCTTGCCGTCGGTCAGCACGACGATCGCGTTGATCCGCTGCGGGTCGTACCGGTCGCGCAGTTCCCGGTGCGCGGCCCGGATCGTCGCGTAGAGGGCGGTGCCGCCGGCGACCTGAAGGCCGGCGATCTTGCTGTTGATCCGCTTCTGGTCGAACTCGCCGAGCGGGACCTCCTCCCGGTAGGGGCGCTTCGGCGGCGTCTCGGAGGAGAACGACCAGAGCCCCACCCGGTCTTCGGTGTTGAGCAGCGCGAGGCCCTTGTCCGCCGCCGCGGAGGCGACCTGGAAACGGCTACCTGCGGTGCCGACCTGCACGTCCATCGACCCCGAGGTGTCCAGGGCGATCAGGATGTTGGCCTTCTTGCGGAGCGTGTGCCAGCCGTCCAGCATCGCGGCGACCACCTGCGGATCCGGGGGCTCGAAGTAGGTGAGTCCGGCGGTGGGTTCGGCACCGACGCTGGCGAGCAGATCCACCGAGGCACGGCCCTGGTGATCCCGGAAGCCGAGGCGGGTGAAGCTCTGCTGCTGGTCGTCCTCGGTCAGGAACCTCTGGAAGTCGGCGGCCGCCGCGCTCTGCCGCGCGTCGGCGGAGGGCAGCACCACGAACGGGTGGTCCAGGTTGAACGTGCCCTCCTTGGGATGGACGGCGACCAGCGGGACGTTCGGCCGGCGCCCCCGCTCCTGCCCGTCCTGCCGGGGGCTCAGCGCCCCCGTGTTGTAGAGGTTGACCAGTTCCTCCTGCAGGACGATGGCACTCATGTCGTCCGGGCGGTCCGCGCCACCGGCCAGGTCCGCCTCGGCGAGACTGCGCAGCAGGTCCACCGAGTCGTCGCTGTAGTGCGCCACGTTGGCCTCGATCCGCCTGACGAACTGGGTGACCGTGGGGTTGGCCAGGTCGGACCGCTTCAGGTCGCTGGACAGTTGCGCCGCCGCGTAGTAGGTGGCGATGGTTGCCGCCAGCCCGGAGGTGGACAGGTTCGGGTTGTCCTTGCCGAAGGTGAAGCGGCCCCACTCCGGCTTGCCGAAGCCCGCCCACCCGTCCCGCCCGGAGAGGCCCAGGATCTCCCCCCAGCCCAGCGCCCCGCGCTGACGCACCAGCTCGGCCTTGGGCTGCGGCATCGCGATCACCAGCGGGCTGTTCGCGATCGACGGGTACTGGGCCGGAGTCTGCGGCTCCCGCCCGGCGGCCTGGTCGAGCAGCCGGAGCTGGCCGGTCCAGAGGCTCGACGTCGGCAACCAGACCTGTGGCTGCGGCAGGCCGGTGTTGGTCCAGCCGGCGGCCAGCGCCTCGGTGGCCTGGCCCGAGTTCAGCGCGGTGACGTGCACCTGGGCGCAGCCGCCGCCATCGATCGACCGGTCGTCGCGGTTGTAGCGCTCGGCCAGGTCGACGAGCAGGGCCGCCTTCTCCGTGGAGGAGTTGACCTCGAGGGTGGTGGTGCAGTCGGCTTCGCGCTGCCGGACGACCACGAACGCCCCGGCGATGACCACCAGCCCGGCGGTGACGGCGGCGGTGTACGGCAACCACTGCCGCGTACGCGTGGCGGTTGGGGGCATCGGGACGTCCTCCTCGGCGGGCGGCTGGTGGCAGTCAACCTATCGATGCGACGCCAGCCGGCGATCGCGACCCCAGCGCGCGTCTCACCCCCGGTCGGGTCGCCCCCCGATCGCCGTCGAGACCAGCAGTCGCACCAGGTAGACCACGACGAAGGCGATCGCCCCGACGGCGGCGGCCGGGCCGACCGCGCTCGACGCGACGTAACCGGCGGCGACGCCGACGGCACCCAGGAAGAGCGCGGTCGAGATGCCCCAGGCGTCCGGGGCCTCCGTCCGTAGCCGCCGCAACGCGCCGCCATCACCAGCGCCGACGCCGGACTCCGTCACCGACACGTGCGCCGGCTGCGTCACCGGCACGGGGGCCGGGTGGGTCGGTGCCGGTGGGTGCGCCGGGTGGGTCGGCACCGGCGGGTGCGCCGGCTGGGTCGCCTGGGCCTGGGTCGGTATCTGCGGTCGCGTCGGGCGCGGCTGCGGTGCCGTGGGCGTGACCGGTGGCAGCTGGTGGTTCGGTGTGGGCGCGCCCGCGGTCTTGTTACCGACCTCGAGCAGGTGGTCCCGACGCAGCGGATCGGTGACCCGGCCATCCTGCCGGAGCAGCCGCACCAGCACACGCTCCGCGGCCGGCCGGTCCGCCGGGTCCTTGGACAGGCACTCCCGGATCAGCTCGTCCAGGACGGGAGGCAGCGCCGGCAGGTCGGGCGGGTCGTTGAGCACCCGGTGCATCACGGCGAAGAGCGAGTCGTTGCCGAACGGCGGCCGACCACCGGCGGCGAAGGCGATCGTGGCCGCCCAGGCGAAGACGTCGCAGGGCGGGCCGACCGCGTCGTTGCGGAACCGTTCGGGCGCCATGTACGCGGTGGTCCCCATGACCCGGCTGGTCGCCGTGTCGGTGACGCCCAACGCGCGGGCGATGCCGAAGTCGATCACCCGAGGACCGTCCTCGCCCAGCACCACGTTGTCCGGCTTCAGATCGCAGTGCACCACGCCGGCACTGTGGATCGCGGCGAGCGCGGTCACGGTGCCGACCGCGAGCCGGTGCAGGGCGTTGCCGGTCACCGGACCGCGCTCGCGGACGTGCCGGTGCAGGGTCAGGCCCTCGATGAACTCGCTGACCACGTAGGGCCGTTCGCCGTCCACCTCGGCGAAGAGGACCTGCGCGGTGCAGAACGGAGCGACCCGCCGTGCGGCCGTGATCTCCTTCACGAACTGCGACCGTGCCCGTGGATCACTCAGATCGACGTTCACCATCTTGACCGCGACCCGGTCACCGGCGTCGTCCTCACCGAGATAGACGACCCCCTGCCCACCCGCGCCCAGCCGGCCGACCAGCCGGTACGGGCCGGCGGTGAGCGGGTCGTGCGTCCACAGTTTCGCCAACCCCGGCACCGGTGCGCCGGCCAGCTCTGACATCCCGACTCCATCAGTGTCGTGCCCGGCCACCGGCGGCGCAGGACACGGCCATCGTGCCATGTCCATCGCCGGTGACCGAGGACGTTCGGCAATGGGTTGAGGTCGAGGGCACCACCTACGCGGGTGGCGGCGCGGTCGACCCCCGGATTCGCAGGGACGGGCTGATGACGATCCGGTGGGTGGGGAGGTCGGGGTCGACGAGCCGGTCGGCGACGAGACGCACGGCGGCCCGCCCGATCGAGCGTCGTGGTGGTCGGACCGCGGTCAACGGCGGGCTGAAGAGCCCGGCGACCTCGTCGTCGTACGCCACGATGGAGAGGTCGCCGGGAACGGAGAGGTGCCGCTCCTCGCAGTGCTGCACCAGCGCGATGGCCTCGGCGTCGGCGTGCACCAGCAGCGCCGTCGTCCCGGTCGCCCGGCACCTGTCGAGGACGTCGTGGAGCACGCTGTCCCGCTCCGGCGACCGGGCGTCGGGCACCGTGGCCACCACCGTCGCGTCCGGATCGAGGCCGTACTCGGTCGTGGCGTCGAGCCAGCCGCGCCGGACGTGCTGGCTGGTGGGGCTGTTGGCGTCGAGCACCAGGCCGACCTTGCGGTGCCCGAGTGAGGTGAGGTGGCGTACCGCCATGGCCGCGCCGAGCGCGTGGTCGGTGACCACCGACTCCATGACCGCGTGGTGGCTGCCCACCGTGGCGGTGCGTTCCAACAGGACGACCGGGACACCGACCTGGTCGAGCCACTCGATGGTGCGCTCGGCGCTCGGCGCGTCCATGCTCGGCGCGACGATGAGCGCGTCGACGCCCATCCGCTCCACCAGGCGGACCAGTTGCGGCTGGTCATCCTCCGTGTCGTAGGAGGAGCCCCGCAGAACCACACGCATGTCGAGCTCGCGGGCGGCGCCCTCGACCCCGCGGGCCACGTCCGGCCAGTAGTAGTCCAACGAGGGCACGAGCATGCCGAGGGCGCGCCCGCCCAGCGGGGTCAGACCGGCGACCGGCGCCTCGTCTGCCGCCGGGGCGTCGTCCGGCAGGATCAGGGCCACCCCGCCGTGGACGCGGCGGACCAACCCCTCGGCGGCCAGCTCCGCGATGTCGCGCCGGATGGTGACCGGTGCGGCGCCCAGCACCTGGGACAGGTCGGAGACCCGCATCGAGCCGTCGCGTTGCAGGGCGGCCAACAGTTGCTGGCGGCGGACGACCTGAAGCGGCCCGCGGGAGGACTCCGCCGTGGTGACGACGGGACTGTCCTTGGTCATGAGGGACCTCCGAGGAACGCTTCGTGCGGCGAGAGCTCTTGCATGACGACGACGAGCTCGCCGGCCGGGCCGAACGCGGTGACGTCGATCGCGAGCCGGGTCAGCTGGTCTCCCCACACGTCGAGGAGCAGGGGATCCGTAATCTGCCGGATCATCGCGGCGCAGGGCGCCGATGCCGGCTGCCAGCTGAGCCCGAGTCGGCCGACGCCGTCCAGCGCGGTGACCTCGGCGCGGCCGTCGCCGAGCCGTACCTGGCCGGCGACGAGCAGGTGGACGTGGGTCGGCGGGACTGCCTGGTCCCGGTCGGGCGCCCAGGGGTCGAGCTGCCAGGCGTCGACGATGACGACGCGTCCACTGTGGCGTTCCAGCCGCGAGCTGCGCCACCAGTGCCGGACATCCGCGCGCGGGTACGCCCCGGCGACGTCCAGCCGCAGCTCGGCGTCGGCGTCGTCGGTGGTGGCGGTGACGTGCCGGGCGGCGAAAGTGTGACCGGGCGCCTGCTCGGTGCCGCGAATGTGCGGGACGTTGTGCCAGTCGCTGCGCATGGTCCAGATGTCGTACCGACCGGGTCCGAAGGTCTGCGCCGTGTAGGTGGGCCGCCCGGCGTCGACGACCACCGGCACCCCGTTGAGGGCCACCACGATGCTGCCGACGTCGTTGTGGTTGTGGTGTTCGCCGTTGTGCCCGCCCTTGACCGCCAGGGTCAGCCCGCCGGGACTGCCGGCCGCCGGGCGGGCGAGCAGCACCTGGACGGAGGGCAGCCACACGTCGCGCGTCAGCGGTGCCGGCTCTGGGGTGGCGGAGATCCACGCCGGGTCGGTCACTGCCAGCAGCAGCCGGCCCAGGCCGTGTCCCTCGTCCGCGACGGGCGCGTCGGGACGGCGGTGCGCCGCGGCGTACGCCAGCGCGTCGGTGTCCCCGACCCGGCGGGCGGCCCGGTGCAGGGCGTGCCAGGGCTGGCCCCCGGAGGGCCGGGCCGGCCCGTCGGCGTGGTTGAGGTACCAGTCGCCGCCCAGGTGCATCCGGTGTGGGAAGGCGACGGTGTGCCGCAGGGCATCGGCCGGCACGCCGTCGAACGCGCCACCGGTGGCGTGGGCGAGCAGGTCCAGTGCCTCGTGGGCCCGACACGCGCCGTTCCACCAGTAGCCGTAGCCCTCGTCGATGGCCCCGTCGGCGGGCAGCGACGCCACGTACCGGTCGAGCCCCTCGACCACCAGGTCGACAAGCCCGGCGCGCCGGGGTGGGTCGTCCACCAGTCGCAGTACGGCGACGAGCACGTTGCCGTGGATCCACGGGCTCCAGTTGTGCACGTCGCCGTCGAGGCCGAGCCAGTGCCAGTCGCGGCGCTGGGCGAACGGTGTGAGCACGCGCCTGTCGACCTCGTGCCGGATCCGGGCCCGCAGGCCGGGGGCGTGTGCGTCGAGCGGCTCGCCGAGCAGGTGGTCGACCCAGGCCAGTTGGGCGGCGACCTCTCCCGCCCCGAGGTCGACATACGGATCGGTCACGGTCGGCAGCACCGCGCCGTGCACGGCGCGGGTGTCGTCGTGCGCCGGCCAGCACCAGCTGCTCTGCTCGCACAGCAGGGTCACGCCGTCGACCACCTCGTCCAGCCAGGTCGGGTCGAGGGTGACCGCGGCGAGCACGGCGGCCCGGGTCAGGCGCCGCTGCCGGGCGAAGACCACCTGCTCGTACGTGTCGCGTTCGCCGTCGCGGAAGTACCGGGCGTACTGGTGCGCCAGTGGGAGTGGCCAGGGGGTGGCGAGGTCGTCCTCGGCCCGGGTGCGCAGCTGTCGCATCGTGGGGGCGTGCGGGTGCGCCCACACGGCACGCTCGCGCGCCGGCGGCACCGGCAACGATCCGTCCGGTGGCGCGAGTGCCCGTGCCAGCAGGTCCGTGCGGTTGCCCGGCCAGGCCGCAGCCAGAGGGCCCGCGAAGCGCTCTGCGACGGTCATGGCCCCTCGGACTGGTAGAGCGAGTCTGAACGATTTTGATCGTATCAGAGCACTTATGGCAGTCGAGTGCCCACAGGGACACCAGGTTGACGCCGCAACGTGCATCCTTTTGATCAGGTGTGTTCACATCGGTCGAAGAGAAGCATTGACTTGCTCTGTTGTGAGCGTTTTACTTCGGAAACCCTGCGGATGCCTGCGCGTCACATTAGCGGCACGCCCCGCTCGCCACCTTCACGGAGACGGATCGATGCGACAGGACCTCGGATGACGTTCGGGACGACCGGCCAGCCGGCACCGGGGACGCACTCGGGTGCCGCGCTCGCCGCGACCTGGAGCCGGGATGACTGGTTGGCCCTCGCCGACCGGATGCTGGCCGCCGCCCGTCCGTTCGCGTCGCCCGGGCACGCCCTCGTCACGTTTCCCGGGCCGGAGGGCGGTTACGGACGGGCCGTCGACGGCCTGGAGGGCTTCGCCCGCACCTTCCTGCTGGCCGGCTTCCGCATCGCCGGCGCCCAGGGAGTGGGCGTGGACGACCTCGTGGACCGGTACACGGCCGGCATCACCGCCGGCACCGACCCGCGCTCTCCGGACCGCTGGGTACGCCTGGACGAGCACCCCCAGGCCAAGGTGGAGGCGGCCTCCATCGCGCTGGTCCTGGACCTGACCCGCCCGTGGATCTGGGACCGGCTGCCGTCGGCGGTGCGGGAGCGGGTGGTGGACTATCTGCGCCCGGCGGTCGGCGACGACACGTACCCCCGGATCAACTGGGTCTGGTTCCGGCTGGTCGTCCAGACGTTCCTGCGGTCGGTGGGCGGGCCGCACTCGCTCGACGAGATGAACGAGGACCTGACCACGCACGACGGCTTCGTCCGCGGCGACGGCTGGATGTCCGACGGGCCGGACCGCGCCTACGACCACTACGTGGGCTGGGCCCTGCACCTCTACCCGACGCTGTGGTCTCGGATGGCCGGCGCCGCCGACCTGGCCGAGCAGCGCCGCGAACGGGACCTGGCCGGCCTCGACCGCTTCCTGAGCGACGCGGTCGCGCTCGTGGGCGCCGACGGGTCCCCGTTGATCCAGGGGCGAAGCCTGATCTACCGCTTCGCCGCGGCGGCGCCGTTCTGGGTCGGCGCCATCGCCGGCGTGCCCTCGGTCAGCCTCGGCCGGTTGCGCGGCGCGGCCACCCGCATCGTGCGCCACTTCGTCGCCAACGACGCCCTGGACGAACGCGGCCTGCTCACCCTCGGCTGGCACGGGCCGTGGCCGCGACTGGCGCAGTCGTACTCCGGGCCGGGCTCGCCGTACTGGGCCAGCAAGGGCCTGCTCGGCATCGCGCTACCCGCGGACCATCCGGTGTGGACGGCGCCCGAGGAGCCGCTGCCGGTGCAGGAGCGCGACGCGGTACGAGCGATACACGCGCCCGGTTGGCTGGTCTCCAGCACCCGCGCCGACGGCATCGTCCGCGTCGTCAACCACGGCACCGACCACGCCGTCGAGGATGCCACCGTCTCGGACTCCCCCCTCTACGCCCGACTGGGCTACTCCACCGCCACCACTCCCGTCCTCGACGACAGCGGCTGGGCCAGCCCGCTCGACCAGTCCGTCACTCTCGTCGACGACGCGGGTCGGGTCACCCACCGCGCCGGCATGCGCCTGCTGACCGTCCACGTCGACGCCGACGGGGTGGGGGTGGCCGGGTCACGTGCCCTCGCCCACTGGGTCGACCCGGATCCGGGTCAGCGCGATCACGGCGGCGGCCGCGTGGGCCGTTACCGACCGGCCGGGCACCTCACGGTGTACTCGCTGGTCCGAGGCCCCTGGGAGCTGCGCCTGACCCGCGTCGACGGCCTGGCCGACGGCGTCGAGGCGGCCGCGCTGTGGCTGCGGATCGGTGGCTGGGCCGTTCCCGGGGACGCCACGGCGACCGTCAGCGACCGGGCGGCGGTCGTGACCGGCGCCGGCCTGACCAGCTTGCTCGAGAGCGTGCACGGCGGAGGGACGGCCGGCGCCACCGCCGTCCCGCAGGGCGGACCCCTGGCCGGCGGGCTGGTCGTGCCCTGGCTGGACCACCCCGTCCGGCCGGGCACCTGGGTCGCCACCTTCACCGAGTTGTCCAGGGTGCCGGTGGCCACGGCCGGGCAGGCATGCCAGGCCGTGGTCGACGAGGACGGCCACGGCCTCCACCTGGCGGTCGACTGGCCCGACGGGGTCAGCACGTCAACCCGTCTGGACACGGAACATCCCAGGCCCACCCAAGCGGCCTGGTAGCAGTGCGGGCCCGTCCGGGCCCTTGACCTGAAGGAGAAAGGGATGAAGCGTGCGATACCGGCCGTCATCAGCGCTGCGACGGCCCTGACGCTCGTACTCACCGGTTGCGGAGGCGGGGACGAGCCAGTCGACCCCAACGCCCCTGTGACGATCACCCTGGCCGGCTGGAGCCTGGCGTCCACGCCCGAGTTCAAGACGCTCGCCGACGGCTTCAAGGCGACCCACCCGAACGTGACGGTGGAGCTCAAGGAGTACGCCCCGGGCAACGACTACGACACCCAGATGATCACGGACCTGGCCGCCGGCACCGCCCCGGACGTCTACGTCATGAAGAACCTCAAGAACTTCTACACGTACCAGAGCGGTGGTCAGCTGCTCGACGTCTCCGACGCCGCCTCCGGTCTCGGCTCGATCCCGGGACTCGCGTCGTACCAGGTGGACGGCAAGGCGTACGCGGTGCCGTACCGGCAGGACTCGTGGGTGTTGTTCTACAACAAGGACCTGTTCGCGAAGGCGAAGGTGACGCCCCCGGACGGCAGTTGGACCTGGGACGACTACACCGACGCGGCGAAGCGACTGCACACCGGGCTGAAGGGGGCCGGCTCGAACGCGACGGGCGCGTACCAGCACACCTTCCAGTCGACGGTGCAGGGATTCGCGCTCGCGCAGACCCCCAACGCGGACCTGCTCTCCGGAAACTTCGGCTTCCTGAAGCCGTACTACGAGAAGTCACTGGACCTGCAGGCGTCCGGCGCGCAGCCGACCTTCGGCACCGCGAAGACCAACAAGCTCACCTACCAGGCGCAGTTCGGCAAGCAGCAGTCGGCGATGCTGCTGATGGGCACCTGGTACGTGGCCACGCTGCTCAACCAGCGCAAGAGCGGTGACGCCGACAAGTTCGAGTGGGGCATGGCGCCGGCGCCGCAGTTCGACAAGTCCACCACCGGCACCTCCGCCACGCCCGTCACCTTCGGTGATCCGACCGGCCTGGGGATCAACCCGAAGATCAGCAAGTCCAAGACCGCCGCGGCCAAGGACTTCCTCAAGTACGCGGCCGGCCCGGACGCCGGCAAGGCGCTGACCGGGATCGGCATCACCCCGGCCCAGGTCACCGACGCGGTCACCGCGACGCTGTTCGGGCTGGACGGCGTGCCGCAGGACGAGCTGTCGAAGTTCGCCTACGCCAAGCACACCATCAAGCCGGAGAACCCGGTGTCGAAGCACACCGCCGGCCTGCAGAACCTCCTCAACGAGACGCACTCGGCGATCCTCTCCGACAGCAAGGGCGTCGACGCGGAACTGAGCAAGGCGCAGGACCGCGCCAAGAACGAAGTCCTCAACCAGTGAGCTGATGGCGGGTCCGGCGCGCCTACGCCGCACGCCGGTCCCGCCCCCAGGCCGAACGCTTCCGGAGACTCCCTATGGCAACATTGCCGTCCACAAGACCCAGGAACCGGCGGCTGGTGTCGCGCAACACGGTCGCCGGCTGGTCGTTCATCCTTCCCAACTTCCTCGGCTTCGCCGCGCTCACCCTGCTACCCGTCGTCGTGCTGTTCTACGTGGCCTTCACCAACTGGAACGTCTTCGGGGTGGCCGAGTGGACCGGCACCGCCAACTTCCGGCGGATGTGGGACGACACGAGCTTCTGGACCGCACTGCGCAACACCGTCTACTACGCCGTCTTCCACATCCCGCTGACCCTCGGGGCAGCACTCGGGCTGGCGCTGCTGCTCAACCGCAAACTGCGCGGCGTGGGGTTCTTCCGCACCATCGCCTTCTTCCCCTACATCACCTCGATCGTGGCGATCGCGGTCGTCTGGAACCAGCTGTTCAGCCCGGAGTACGGCCCGATCAACGCTCTCCTCGGTGCCGTCGGGGTGGACGATCCGCCGGGCTGGACCGCGTCGGCGACCTGGTCGATGCCGGCGGTCATCATCGTCGGCACCTGGCGGTACATGGGCTACTACATGCTGCTGTTCCTGGCCGGCCTGCAGACCATCCCGGCCCAGCTCTACGAGGCGGCCGAGACCGACGGCGCCTCACCGTGGCAGCGGTTCGTGCACGTGACCCTCCCCGGGTTACGGACCACGACCTTCTTCGTCACGGTGCTGCTCACCATCGAGAGCTTCAAGGTCTTCGACCTCATCCTCGTGATGACCGGCGGCGGACCGGGCCAGTCGACACTCGTGCTCTCGCAGTACATCTACCAGAAGGGCTTCGAGGAGAACCAGTTCGGCTACGCCTCGGCGGTCTCCATCGTCCTGTTCGCCATCTGCTTCGGCATCACGGTCATCCAGTTCATGGTCAACAAGCGGAGGAACAGCTGATGACCGCGACCGACCTCTCCCTGCCCACCCCGGCCGTCGCCGCGCCCGGCAATCGCGCGCCCCGTCGACCGGTCCGGTCCCTGGGCGGGCGGATCCTCGGGTACGCCGCCCTCGCGCTCGCGGCGGCCGGGCTGCTGCTGCCGTTCTTCTGGATGGTGGTGGCGTCGTTGAAGACCAACAACGACGTCTTCACCATCCCGATCACCTGGCTTCCCGATCCGGTGGTGTGGCGCAACTACGTCGACATCTGGCAGCGCTCGGACATGACGACGTGGCTGTGGAACACCCTGCTGCTGTCGGTGATCGTCACCTTCCTGCAGGTGTTCACCGGCAGCTTCGCGGCCTACGGCTTCGCCCGGGTCCGCTTCCCCGGCCGCAACCTGCTCTTCCTGGCGTACGTCGGGACGATCGCGGTGCCCTGGCAGTCGTACATGATCCCGCAGTTCATCCTCATGTCGAAGCTGCACCTGTCGAACACGCTGTGGTCGATCGTCGCGATCCAGGCGTTCGGCGCGATCGGCGTGTTCCTGATGAAGCAGTTCTACGAGACGATCCCCGAGGAACTCAGCGAGGCGGCGCGGGTCGACGGACTCAGCGAGTACGGCATCTACCGACGGATCATTCTGCCGTTGTCCCGGCCGGCGCTGGCCAGCCTGGCCCTGCTGATGTTCACGACCACCTGGAACGACTACCTCGGCCCGCTCGTCTACCTGCGCAGCCCGGAGCTGCGCACCATCCAGTTGGGGCTGAACACCTTCATCTCCCAGTACAACGCCGAGTATGCGCTGATCATGACGGGCTCGGTGCTGTCCGTGCTGCCCGTCGCTGTCATCTTCCTGCTCGGCCAGCGCTACTTCATCGAGGGCGTCGCCTCGACCGGACTGAAGGGTTGAGGCCCATGCGTTCGCGCCACCACACCATGACCGCCGTCTTCGACGGGATCTACGCCGCGCTCACCACCAACGTGCTGCTGGTGCTCGGTTGCCTGCCACTGGTGACGCTCGCGTTCACCACCGACGCGGCGCGGTCCTGGCCGCTGTATGCGCTGACCGCTCCGCTCTGCGCGCCCGGGCTCTGTGCGGCCTTCGCGGTCATGTCCGCCTACTCGGCCGGCGACACCGGCGGGGTGCTGCGCACCTACGGCCGCGCCTGGCGAGCCACCGCCCGACCGGCGATGCTCTGGACGGCGGCGGCCATGACCGCCCTGGTGGTGCTCGCCGTCGACGCCCGCGCCGCGTGGGGCCACCGGGTCGGAGCGCTTGCCCTGCCGGTGCTGGCGACCCTGATCGTCCTCACCGTCGCGACCGCGCTGCTCGGGTTGGTGACCCTCGCCGACCGACCCACCGCGCGGTTACGCGAGGTAGCCCGTACCTCCGTGTACCTGGCGGTGCGTCGGTGGTACCTCACCGCCGTGTCTCTGCTCGTGCTCGTGCTGCTCGCCCAGCTTCTGGCGGCCCGCCCCGCGATCGCGCTCGGCCTCGCCGCCGCGCCGCTGCTCTACGTCGTCTGGGCCAACAGCCGCTTCACGCTGCGCGCCGCCCTCGACCCACCGACCGTCGAACCCCAACGCATCTGACCACCACGTTCCTGCCACCGGGCCGGGACGCCGCTGGCACACCTGCCCGGCACCGGACCGGATCCACGAGGGAGAACAGCATCCATGACGGCGACCGACGTCCGTCCCAGCTCCGACGCAGAGGCCACGGCGGCCGCGGTGGCCGCCGCGATCCGCACCGTCGACGCGAACATCGCCACCTTCGGCGACCGGTACCCCGCGGACACCACCGACGCCAACCGCTACCCGCTGCGGCCGGCGAGCGCCGGCCAACCCGAGGGCGCCAACGTCGGCTGGACCACCAGCTTCTGGCCCGGGCAGCTCTGGCTGGCACACGACCTGACCGGTGACGACCGCCACCTGCGGGCCGCGCTGTCGCACGTGGACAGTTTCGCGGATCGGGTGAACCGCGGCATCGACCTGGACACCCACGACCTCGGGTTCCTCTACACCCTCTCCTGCGTCACCCCGGCCCGCCGTACCAACGATCCGCGTGCCCGCGGCGCGGCTCTCGCCGCCGCCGACCACCTGATGACGCGCGTCCTCGAACCCGCCGGAATCATCCAGGCCTGGGGCGACCTGAACGACCCCCGCCAACGGGGCCGCACCATCATCGACAGCCTGATGAACACACCGCTGCTCTTCTGGGCCAGCCAGACCACCGGCGACGACCGCTACGCCGACGCGGCCCGCCGGCACACCACGCAGCTGCGCCAGCACATCCTGCGTCCGGACGGCACCACCTTCCACACCTTCTACTGGGACACCGACAGCGGCGCCCCGCTGCGCGGCGAGACCGAACAGGGCCACGCCGACCACTCCTGCTGGGCTCGCGGGCAGGCCTGGGGCATCTACGGGTTCAGCCTCAACCACCGGCACCTCGGCGATCCCGCGCTGCTCGCCGCCGCGATGACCTGCGCCGACCGTTTCCTCGCGCACCTGCCCGACGACCGCGTCGCGTACTGGGACCTGGAGTTCGGCGACGGCAGCGGCCAGGAGCGGGACAGCTCGGCAGCGGCCATCGCCGTCTGCGGCCTGCTCGAACTCGCCGACAACCTCACCGACCCGGCCAGCGCCGGCCGGTACCGGGCGGCCGCCGCCGAGATCCTGCGCTCACTCATCGACCACTACTCCACCGGCGGCCAGCCGGGCTCGAACGCGCTGCTCCTGCACGGCGTCTACGACAAGCCCAAGGACGTCGGCGTCGACGAGGGAACCCTTTGGGGCGACTACTTCTACCTGGAAGCCCTCACCCGCGCCACCATCCCCGGCTGGGCCAGCCCCTGGTGACCACCGCGACCGACCCGCACCGCCCCGCATCCCGAAAGGTGACCATGAACTACCGCTACCACTGCACCATTCCCGCCGCCGAGGGCCGGAACACGCTGCCCGTCAATCCCTGTCAGCTGCTGGACTTCACCCTGCTGCGGCTGTCGGCCGGGGAGTCCTGGACCGGCGAGTCCGGTGACCGGGAGATCCTGGCGGTCATCCTCGGTGGCACCGCCACCTTCACCGTCGCGGGCCACCACTTCCCCCAGGTCGGCAGTCGTCCGGACGTTTTCTCCGGCAAGCCGCACTCGGTCTACCTCCCGGCCGGCTCCTCGATCACCGTCGAGGCCGTCACCGACGTGGAGATCGCCCTGCCCAGCGCCCCCAGCGACCTGGCCACCGAGCCCTATGTCATCGCGCCGGAGCAGGTCGCGACCGGCCGTTGGGGAGCGGCCAACTTCGGCCGCACCTATCACCAGATCCTCACCGAGATCGCCCAACCGGAGCTGCCCGCCCGCCGGCTCATCGTCGGCGAGACCTACACGCCCTCGGGCAACTGGAGCACCTACCCGCCACACCGGCACAAGGTCGACGACCTGCCCGCCGAGGCCGCACACGAGGAGATGTACTACTACCGCGTCAACCCGGCGGACGGATTCGGTATCAGCCGGGTCTACACCGACGAGGGGTACGAGGAGAACGTCACCATCCGCGACCACGTGATGCAGATGATGCCCGAGGGCTACCACACCGTGGTCAGCGCACCCGGCTACACCACCTACTTCCTGTGGTTCCTGGCCGGCACACAACGTACCCAGGGCGCCCGCGAAGACGCCGCCCTCGCCTGGGTGGGCCAGACCGTACCGACCCTGCGCAGCCTGGGCCTGTAGCGACGGTCCTGGACACCTCCGCGCCTCGACGGCCAGGTCGCGATGGTCACCGGCGACATGCGATCGACCAGACCATCGCGACCGGGCCGGCGCTCACCTCGCCCTGCGTGCGGCCGAGCGGTCACGCCTCGGAGTCGCGAACGTCGGTTGACTCCCGCCCGATCGGCGGAGCGGGCACCTCCAGCGGCTGTCCCCAGCTTCGCCGCGCGTCGAGCAGCGCGACCAGGGCCAGCACTCCGGCCACCACGCTCAGCCCGACCATCGGCGCCCAGCGGACCAGCGCCGGCGTGAACAGCAGCAGGGCCACGAATCCGATGGCGCGGGAGCGGGAGACCCGGCCGAAGATCTCGTACTCCAGCCGCATGCGGGCGACGAGGAAGAGCATCGGGCCGCCAACCACGAACAGGAGCCAACCGGGCCGCGGCTGACCGAACGGATGATCGATCACCAACTCGTAGCCGACTGCCGTGACGAGCACGCTGAACACGATCAGCAGATGCGTCCGTTCCAACAACGTGCCCAGCCGGCCGGGCATGTCCGCCCGCTCCAACGCGTCGGTCAGCAGCAGGCCGGCGCGGTGGAAGTAGATCCGCCAGAGCAGCGCGCTGGTGGCGAACGTGACCGTGAAGGCGGCGGCCCGCCCGTAGGAATAGTCCGTGCCGCCGAAAACCACGCCGATGACCAGGATCGACTCACCGAGTGCGATGAGAAACACCTGCTGGTAGCGGTCGGCGAGGTGGGTTCCCGCGATCCGCCAGCGACCCACCTTCGACGCCCCGAGCCACGGCAGCGGCCAGCCCAGCGCCCAGGCAAGGTAGTCGATCGCGAGTGCGGCAGCCCACAGCGGCAGTAGCAGTCGGTCCGGACCCAACGCGCCGGCCAGCCACAGCGGCGTGGTCGCCGATGCCCACACGGCAAGCCGGAACGGGACGAGCCGTCGCGGGTGACCCCGCAGCGCGGCGGCGACCAGCAGCGGCCGCACCACCATCACCATCAGGTACGCGGCCGCGAACGCCAGCGCTCGCTCCTCCATGGCGCGGGACAGCGTCACCGCCATGATCAGGCCGGCGAACATGGTGCCGACCACGACGGCCTGAATGATCGGCTGCTCCGGTTCGTAGCGACTGGTGATCCACGCGGTGTGCGACCAGATCAGCCAGAGCGCGAGAAAGAGCAGCAGGGTACGTCCGAACCCGGTGACGAGCGCCCAGCCGGTGTCATCGCTCAGGCCGGCGAACCGTTGGGAGACCCGGGTGAGGGCCACGACGAAGGCCAGATCGAAGAACAGCTCCAGGAACGTCGCGCGGCCGGAACTGGTGGGCGGACGCAGCAGGTCGGCACCCCGCACCGCCGCCATCGTCCGCCTCCGTCCGCCCCTGTTGCACCAACGAGCCGGTTGCCAGAGGAGTTGCGTCAGCTCCCACCCGGGCCACGACGCTCACGTCGGATCGGGTTCGAGGTGCGGCTGTTCGAGGCTCCCGCGGAGCCACCCGTCGAGCCAGTCCACGAGCGAGATGCCCTCCGCGTAGAACGAGTGTTCGCCAAGGCCGGAGTTCGGGTCGAAGCCCCACATCATCGCTCCCCTCCCCAGGCAGTCGACGTACGAGTAGATCGCACATCCCCAATAACCGATCGGCAGCAAGCCGGCGGGTTCGCGAGGGCTGAGCAGATCGACCGCGGTACGACCGAGATCGTCCGTGCCACCGCCGGCAACGCCCAGCACCGGACCGAAGCCGCCGTTGGCGACCTCCAGGTAGATGCGTCGAAGCAGCGGCGGCAGCGGATGCCCCAGCAGCCGTTCCGCGTCGTCCACGGCGTGCACCGAGGCCGGTTCGAGCGGCGGCAACGGGTCGACGGCGTCGGCTGCCAGCGCGGCGAGATGCTCCTGCGACCCGCGTACCACCAGCCACCGCGTGCCCTCGGGCGCGGGACTCAGCACCCAGTTGCCGTTCGCGTCCAGCTCGCCGGGGCGGATCCACACGTCATCGCTGTAGTCGCGAGCTGCCACGCGAGCGGCGATACCCCGCAACACTTCGTCTTCGCGCACCCGCTCAGTATCCTGTGCCGGTCGGCCGGCCGATGCCCGCCGGCAGGCGGACCGACGGGTGCGTCACCCGATGGGTACGGCCGCCTGCGTCGCCCGGAGGAACGTCAGCGCCTTCGACCTGAGCGTTTCGGTCGCGGCGTACGAAGCACCCCCGACGGAGAACCAGACCTTCACCACCAGGTTGCCGGTGCGGGCGTGGACCATGTACTCGGCGTACTTGAAGCCCGGATCGGAGCGCCTGGTGAAGGCTTCGGCCTCCTCGCCCAGACCGGGGATGCCGCCGGCCGGAGTCATGACCGTCACCTGCTGCGTCGCCCGGTAGAGCCGCCCAGCCTCCTCCGCGCTGACCAGCGTGGACGCCTCCACCAGCAGGTTCGCCTGATGGCCGGTCCTGGTCCGCATCTCGAACAGACACGCCGCCCCCGGGTGCCCCAGCGGTGGCTTCGGATCGGTGCGGGCAACCGTCAGGGACAACTCCGCCAACGGTCGAAGATCAGTACGTTTGCACAGGTCCAGATCCTGGGCGCGGAAGACCGGGCCGGCCGAGGCGGTGGGCGTGCTGGCGGCAGCGCTGGCCGTGGTCGCACCTGTGGTCGGCACCGCCACCGGCGCCGGGGCACCGTCACAGGCGGCAGCGCCCAGCACCGCGACGAGCGCCACGACAGGACGGGGCACACCGGCCAACGCAGACACGACCCGACCATACCGGCCGTGCGGCTGGTGGACTGACCTCCCTCGCAGGATGTCGGGGGTCGGTCGTACGTTCTGCAGTCGTGAGCGTCCTCCAGACCTACCGCTACCTCCGACCGTCCACACTGCACAGGGGTGACCTGGCGCTGCAGACAAGCGGCGGACCCGCGACCAACCCGCGGTTCTTCTCCGGTTTTCTGACGACTCCGCAGGCGGCGGCCGCCGGGCTCCTGGCGGTCGCGGAAGTTGCCCGGACCCGGTACCACCAGCCGGTCAGCCCGGCGAGCCTCGATCCCGTGGTCACCGGCAGCCGGGACCGGATGCGCTTCGAGTCGTTCTCCGGCTGCTGCGGGGTGTACGCGCGGCTGGACGTCGTGCCGGCCGGGTTCGACGGCGACATCGTCGAGCACGGCACCACGAACGTCGACGTGAACGCGCCGCTGCGGGAGGCGCTGGCCCGGGTGGGCGGCATCGACCCCCTGCACCTGTCGGTGGGTCCGGACGACCTGACGGTGTCCACCCTCGACGGAGAGGTGGTTGAGAAGAAGGTGCCGCTGCCCGGACGTTGGCTGCGCGGGTTCGCCGAGGTCCATCTGATCGCCGCGGCCATGCAACCGCGGGCGGAGATTCCCGCGGCGGAGGCGTCCGCCTTCCTGCGCCGGCTGCCGGCGGGCAACGACCGGTCGGTGCTCTGGGTGGTGCCGACCGGGCGCTCGCTGCGGCTGACCGCACGCCCCGTGCCCGGCGCGGTGTGCCTGGCCGGCGCCGGGCGGCTCGCCACGCTGCGGGGGCTGCTCAGATACGCGAAGAGCCTGCGGGTGTACGGGCCACCGGCGGCGGCCGGGTCGCCGCCGCTACCGAGCGTGTGGCAGCTCGACACCGGCGCGCTGCGGCTGTCGCTGACCCTCTCGCCGGAGCCCTACCGGGGCTTCTCCGGCGAGGGCGGCGCACTGACCGCGCTCGCCACGGACGACGTCGCCGACGACGCCGCGCTCGTCGCCGCACTGCTGTCCTGGGACCCGACGATCGATGTCCACGCGTTGGCCGCCTCGGCGGGGATCTCGGCGGACCGGGTCCGGGCCGCCCTGGCCCACCTGGGCACCGCCGGACGGGTCGGGTTCGACGTGACCGAGGCGGGCTACTTCCACCGGGTGCTGCCGTACGACGCCGGCCGGGCCGAGCGGGACAATCCGCGGCTGGTCGCGGCGCGGGCGCTGGTCGAGGCGGGCGCGGTCACCCTGGACGGCGAGGCGGCGACCGTACGCCACGGCGACGAGGTCTACCGGGTGCGCCGCCGAGCGGACCACTCGTACACCTGCTCCTGTCCCTGGTGGGCGCGGCACCGCGGTCAGCGCGGGCCGTGCAAGCACGCGCTCGCCACGTCGATGGTGGGCGCTTCGGTGGAGGTCGGGGCGTGAGCGATCCGTTCGACTTCCTGGTCCAGGGCGACGTTCGCGCCGCCGTCGACGCGGTCACCGACCTCGACGAGCAGGGACGGCGGTCGTTCGCCGGTGGGCTGGTGGCCCACGTGCGCCGGCGGCGCGACAACTGGTGGTGGAACGATCAGGCGGGTGCCCTGGCGGTGGCCGCCGTCGGGTGCCTGCCGACCGCCGCCGCGGCGGCCGAGCTGCTCGGTCGGCGGAACGTGTCGCTGCGGGGTGTCGACGCCGCGCTGGTGGCCCAGGTCGGGCGGACGCGCGGGGTGCCCTGGCTGGGCGAGCTGCCACACCGGCTGGCGGACCGGCTCCGCCGCGATGACCCGACGGACGGCTGGGCATTCGTCGCCGAGCTGCTCACCGCCGAGAAGGCGGCGGCACCCACCGGTGACCAGTTCGTGCAGGGGTGGCTCGCCCTGATGGCGTGGCCGCCGGAGGGGCAGCGACCGATCCCGCTGGTGGACCGGCTCCGGGCGGACGTGTTTCTCGACGCCCTGGTGCCGCGCCTGTTCGAGCTGGACGGTGCCGGGACGCGGATGTCCTTCGACGAGTTCATGACCGACGAGACGTTCGCCCTGCCGCGCGCGTTGGCACGACTGGCCGGCGAGGGCCGCCTGGACCGGAGGGTGCTGCTCGACGGTTGCATGAGCCGGCTGTTGCGCGGCGACCGGCCGGCCGCGTTGCGCGCGTTCGTCACCCTGCACGCCCTGCTGGAGCCCACCGCCAGCGAGGTCGACGGGCATCGCGGCGACTACCTGCGCCTGCTCGCCGACGCCCCAGGGCCGGTGGCGTCGATGGCGCAGAAGACGTTGCGGGCTCGCGACGGCGTGGAGATCGAGGGGCTGCTCGACACGTCGCGGGCTGTGCTCGTCCGGCCCGACAAGGCGCTGGTCCGCGCCCAGCTCGCGTGGCTGGACCAGCTCGCCCGCCGGCACCCCGACCGGGCGGCGGAGATCGCCGAGGTGATCGCGACAGCTGTCGACCACCCGGCGGCGGACATCCGCGACCGGGCCGGCACGCTGGCCGCCCGGCACGGGCACGTGGTCGCCCCGCGGGTCGTGGTCGGTGCGGTGGGCGACGACCTGCCACCACCGGCCGGCCCGCTGCCCGCTCCCCCGGCCATCGCCGACCCCGACGAGCTGGCCGAGGAGGTCGCCTCCCTGCTCGGCGGCCCGAAAACAGCGTCCGACCTGGAACGGGTTCTCGACGCGGTGGTCCGGCTCGCCGGTGACGACCGGCTGAAGGAGGCCCTGATTCCGGTGCTGCGACGGCACCGCGCCGGCGCGGAGGAACACCCGTGGGATCCGTACTGCCTGTGTGGTCTCCTCGGCGGGGTGCTGCACGCGGCGGCCGATCCGGTCGAGGGAGGCGGACGGCGGGGACGATGGGCCGCGATGCTGGCGGCGGTGCGGCGGCGCGCGCCGGGCGGACCGTCGCCCGATGCACGGGTACTCCCGCCGCACCGATTGCTGCGCGCCCGGCTGGCCGAGATCGGCGACCGCGTCGGTATGCCCCAGCACCCCGGTCTGCTCGCGGCCCCGACCAGGGCGAACGGTGCCCTCGACCCGGAGGTGCTGTACGACCGGCTGGCCCTGCTCGGCCAGCACGGCGCGTGGGAGATGGACCTGACGCAGGCCCTGCTGCGGCTGCCCGCGCGTGTCGACGAGCCCCTCGCGGCCAGGGCCGCGACGCTCGGCACACCGGCCGGCGACCGGCTCGCCGGCTGGCTGCGCGCCGGCGGCCTGCCGACCCCGGACCAGCGGGTGGTCACGCTGCCCCGACAGGAGCGCCGACAGAGCTACTACCTGGGGTACGACGAACCGCCTCGGCAACGGACCCACGTGGTGCTCAGCCCGCCGGAGGGCGTCGACGACCCGTTCGGCCTGCTCACCGTGCCGGCCGGAACGGTCGACAGCTACGTCGGCGACGCGGCTCTGCTCTGGCCGGCCGTGCTGCCCGGCTACCGGGGACTGGTCGCGGCGTACGCGCTGCCCGACATCGCCAGCGGCGCCGACCAGGACCTGTCGGGTGGTGCCGCGATCCTGCCGCTGCTCGCCGAGTGCGGCGGCGACGGCGGTCCCGCCGTCGACCTCGCCCTCGCGTACGGCCTGGGTGCCCGGCACGAGTCCGACCGGGTCGCGGCCGTCGACGCCCTGCTGATGCTGGCCGCCTCCGGCGACCTGGACGCTCCCACGGTCGGAGCTCACCTCGGCACCCTCGCCGCCGTCGGTGACCTCACGCTGACCCGCGCCCTGCAGCCGCTACGCGACGCGGCCGCCGCCGGTGCCCCGCTCAGCGTCTGGCACCTGCTCGCCGCCGCGTTGCCCTCGCTGCTGGCGGCACCGAAGCCCCCGCGCGGCACCCCGGACCTGCTGACCCTGGCGGCGGAGACGGCGGGCGCGACAGCCGTCCGGATCGACGTGCCCGGGCTGGCCGAGGTCACCGCGCGCGGCGGGTCGAGCCGACTGGTCACCGAGGCGAGGCGCCTGGCCGCCGCGAGTGGCTCCAGGCCCGCACCAGGACGTCACCCGGAGTCTGCTGATCACTGAGGGTTGGCGGGTTGGGCTTGACGCACCGTCGAGGCTCGTGGTGCAACCAGAGCAGCACCGCAACAGCAGCCACCACCGCGACCCGCTGGCGGCAGCGACGTCAGTCGAAAATTCGGCCCAGGAGCGCACCCTGACCGGATTGCAGGATGTGCCCCGCCGTCAACGGCACCCAGAAGCACTCGAACGGAGTCGGCGGCTGGGTGCCGTCGTGGTCCTCCTGGCTCGACCAACGCAGGGGCGTGGGCTCCAAGAGTTCCATGAGGAAGATGTGCCGGCGCTGGATCTCGAACCGAAGAGGGCTGATGTCGTACTCGGCCTCCCCCAGCTTGCGGACGACCCTGAAGTCCGTGAGCCCGGTCTCCTCGTGGGCTTCGCGAAGCGCGGCATCCTCCGGAGCCTCACCGGGGCGGATGGTGCCACCCGGCACCTGGACGCCCACCTCCTCGTAGCTGTGGTCCGTGTGCCGGAAGACGAGCAGCCCTCCATTCCGCACGATGTAACAGAGCGCCTTCTGCGTGACGGCCTTCTCGGGCATGACGACCTTCCGCTCGACGTCGTGATCGATACCTGGAGGTCACGTCAGGCTGCACCGGGAGCCGCAGAAAGGACAGAAGGCACGTTTGGCGTTCGATGTCACTTCGATGTCGCACTTCGCGCAGTGACCGTTCTCCCACAGGCCCTGGTAAAGCCCAAGCCCACCGTCGTAGTAGTCGCGGTCAGGCCAGGCGACCAGCTCCACCTCAAGACCGGGATCGTCCTCATAGGCTGTCGCCTCAGCCAGGACCAGTTCGGTTCGGATGCCGTGATTGTCCTCGGTGTGACGCGGCAAGACTCGGCGCATCACGTCGACGAGCTCGTACACCGGTAACGCCGCGAGCTGCTCGGCGAGGCGGTCGCGCTCTTCGTCAGTCGTCACGCGACGGACCATACGCGCGGCCTTACCGCCCTCGTCGACTGTGGGCGCGCGCCCGTCAGCGCAGCACCTCAGGAACCCACTGACTCAGGAGTCAATCTCAGGCCCGCGCGGTCGTGGTTAACGCGAAGGCGGCGAGCACGCAGTAGACCACGCCGGCTGCCCGGTCAAGTGAACGTAGTCGCAGCCTCGGTGTCAGCGTTCGCAGGAATCCGCCGGCCAATGCCCAGAGCGTGTCAGGAATGCTGGCAAGTGCGATAAACAGCAGCCCAAAGATCAGCAACTGTACGGGGACGGGTCCAGCGTCGGCGGAGACGAACTGGGGTAGGAAGGCCAGGAAGAAGACGGCGGTCTTCGGGTTCAGGGCACCGACAAGCAGGCCGCTGCGGAATGCGGCAAGAGGTCTGAGATCTCCGCGGGCACCCTCACCCGCTTGGGCAAGAGTCCCCTCCTTGCGGGAGCGGAACGCCTTCCAGGCGAGCCACAGCAGCCACGCTGCGCCGGCCAGTTTGACGATGGTGAACAACTGGGCGCTCGCCGCTATGACGGCGGAGACGCCGACGACAGCACCGAAAACGTGTACCAGATATCCGATCTCGACTCCGAGCACGCAAGCCAGGCCGAGGGCGCGGCCCTTCTGTACGGAGTTGGTAAGAATGAACGCGACAGACGGACCGGGGAAGCAGACGATCGGGATCGTCGTGGCGAGGAAGAGTAGTAGCAGGCTCCGACTTATCACACCGTCTCCTCGCTCACCCAGCCCTCGGTCGAGTCCGGCTGCTAGCCGTACTCGATTGTCGTCACGCTGGAGACCAGCCGCATCTTGAGGTCAGGTTCTGTTGCGGCGGCGGCGGGCTTCGATGTCGCGCATCACCTCGGGGTCCCATTGGCCGGCGTTCCAGTCCTCGCTGGTCGGGCTGGGCGACAGCGGCCACGCCGGGTCCTGCCCGGCGACCGGCGAATAGTGACCGGCGACGACTCGGTCGACGTCAGCGATCAGCCGCAGGACCCGCGCCCGGCTGTGCAGCATTCCCCCGATCAGCGCGGCGGCGCCCAGGATACGCAGGGTCGCCTGGCCGAACAGGACGGCCGGAGCGGTTCGGTCGGTGGCCAGCCAGGCGACGGCAGCACTGGAGACGATGCTGGCGGAGAAGACGCGCGTGCCCCAGTGGCGGCTGTACGAGCGGCCGGAGGAGCCGTGCGCCTCGGCGATCTGGCGGGTGCCGCGGCCCCAGATCAGCCCGCTGACCACCAGGCCGATGATGGCGGCGAACAGGATCAGGTTGGCCAGGGCCAAGCCGATCGCGGTGCCGGAGCCGCCGATCGCCGCGCCGGTGCCGGAGGGGGGCAGCGGCCGGGCCCGGCCGCTCGGGAGGCTGCCCAGGACGGCCGCGGCGATCGCGGCCACGGCGAAGAGGATGGCGAACCCGATCGCGAACCAGGTCGCGACGTTCCAACCTGTTGTTCTGAGCGCGGGCGGAGGTGTGGAGGACCGGCACGTGTGGCCTTGGCCGGGGTGTCCGAGTTCGGCTCCGCATTTCGTACAGTGCACGGTGTTCTCCTGAGCGGCGCGGCCGAGACTTCGCTGGGCCAGCTGAACTGGTATCGCATCTCGTCGCACGGGTAAAGATCCGCCGGTTCGGTGCGTAGAGGATCATGCCCGGTCGGTGCCGATCCGGCGACCCCGATTCCGCGAGACACTCGCCGACGGGCAGGGGTAATGGGCGGCCGACCCCGCTGCCGCGCCCGGTTGTGTGGTTCACGACGCGCTGAGGCGCGAGGACGGCGAACTGCTCAACCGGTCCCGGCGGGTCGAGCACGCCCACCTGCCGTGAACCGGTCGCCCCATGGGGAGCTTGACCTCAAGCGAGCTTGAGCTTGCAGGCTGGCCCGGACGACCCGGCCTGGTCGGCCGGAGCTGGAGTGCCACATGAGAGGAGATCCATGAGGGCAGCGGCGTTCCACACCTTCGGTGGTCCGGAGGTGCTGCAGGTTGTCGAGGTGGCCACGCCCGTGGCCGGGCCGGGAGAGGTTCGGGTCCGAGTCGAGGCCGCTGGCGTGCAGGCGTACGACTCGGCGGTCCGGTCCGGCTGGACTCCACCGGGTCAGATTGTGCGGTTCCCGCAGATCGTCGGCAACGACTTCGCCGGTGTCGTCGACCAGACCGGCGCCGGCGTCACCGACTTCCGAACAGGCGACGACGTGCTCGGCTGGGCACTGCTCGCCAGCTGCGCCGAGTACGTCGTCGTTCCCACCGGGCAGGTCGTCACCAAGCCGGCCGGGATGTCCTGGCCGCAGGCGGGCACCCTGTCGGCGTCGGCGCAGACCGCGCACACCGCGCTGGAAGAGTTGAAGGTCGACGCCGGCGACACCCTGCTGATCCATGGCGCGGCCGGCGGCGTCGGAACCGTCGCGGTGCAGCTGGCCCTGGCCGCGGGTGCGACAGTGATCGGCACGGCCAGCCCGGCGAACCAGGACTACCTTGCCTCGCTGGGCGCCACACCGACCACCTACGGCGACGGACTGACCCACCGCGTGCGAGCCTTGGCGACGGGCGGTGTCGACGTCGCCTTGGACGCCGCGGGCGGCGCGGCCCTGGACGCCTCCCTCGAGTTGGTCGCCGACCGGAACCGGATCGGCACCCTCGTGGATTTCGCCCGGGCGGGCAATCTCGGCGTACGCGCCCTGCGCAGCCAGCGCTCAGCCCAGCGACTACAGGCGATCACCGACCTGTACCGCACCGGCCGGCTGACACTGACCGTGTCGGAGACCTTCCCGCTGGACCGGATCGCCGACGCGCACCGCCGGATCGACACCGGTCACGCCCGCGGCAAGACCGCAGTCCTGCTCCGGGGGTGAGCGGCGTGCTGATCGAAGTCTTCTACGACGTACTGTGCCCGTGGTGCTACATCGCCAAGCACCGGCTACAGCGGGTCCTGGCGGATTTCCCCGGCCGGGACGAGGCTCAGCTGCGGTGGCGCAGCTACCAGCTGTCGCCGAATGAGGGACGGCGCCCCGGCCCGACCGCCGCCGAGGCGATGGCCTCGTGGACCCCACCGGACCGACTGCCCGCACGGCTGACCCTGATCCGGCGGCTCGCCGCGGAGCTGGGCCTGGCCATCGATCTCGACAGGGCGCGTCCCGTCAACACCTTCGACGCGCACCGCCTGACCCATTTCGCGGCCGACCACCACCGGGCCGCAGCGCTGGTCGAGGCGCTGCTGCAGGCCTACCAGGCGCAGGGGCGGAATGTCGCCGACCACCGCGTCCTGCTGGAGTTGGCGCAGGAGGTGGATCTGCCCGCGCAGGAGGCAGGTGCGGTGCTGGCCGGTGACAGGTATGCCGACGCCGTCACCGCGGATCAGCGGCGCGCTGCCGAGTTGCGGGTGAGTGGCGTGCCGACACTCGTCATCGACGGCGGCCGGCCATTCTCGGGCATGCAGCCGCCCGAGGTGATACGCGCCGAGTTGGACCGGGCCGCGGCGGCCCACGGCATCCGCTGACCGGTCCACCGGAGGACGGGGCGCCGCCGCGTGCGACCTGCGCGGACCGCCTGCGAACTCGCGCTCGCCGTTGGCAACTCCCCGTGCGGCCGTTGCGCATGGTGGGTCGGACACGGTTGGACTACGGTGCGCCGATGACCAGATATCGCCGCACCTACCGCCAGGTGGACGGCCAACGAGTCGAAGGCACCTGGCGGCCCGTCTTCACCCGCAGCATGGACACGTACTTCCTGGCCGACCTGGTCATCTACGCCGACGGCGCGATCGACTGCGGCACCGGCGGGCTGACCGACCTCGACGGGTTGGCGAAACAACTGCGCTGCGGCAGCGTCGCCACCGCTCTCGAGGAGGGCGCATGGGCATCGGCGCATCACCTGGCGGCGTGGCGGTTCACCGAGCCCAGCTCCGCGATCAGCGCCGAGATGCTTCTCGGCGAGGTCTCCGACGAGATCGACCGGCTCAACGGTCGACCCGACTCCACCGGTCGATGCCTACAAGCGGTGCAGACCTACCTGACCGACCCCACCGACGACAACCGACACACGGTTCGTGAGCGCTACCTGGCCATCCCCGAACACCTGCGCGTCTACGCCCTCGGCGATATGGACCGCAAAGACGTTCCACTGCGAATCCTGATCACCGACCTCGGTGCACCACTGCACGGCCGGCCGAACGGACCGGTCGTCACCGAGCAGAGGCGGGCCGAGGCGGTCGCGTACTTCCGCGAACGGGAGATCGCGATCGAGACCTGGGACGCGCGAGTCCCGGCCGATGGCCCCGAACGCCCGGTGCACCCCACGCTGACGATCCCCAAGGTGGTCTACCCCCGCGGCTGGCCGGATCCACCCGGCGTCGAAGTCCTGCAGAACGACTACCCGGCAGTGATCACCGTCGGCGCCACCAGCTACCCCAGCGTCACACACGCCTACTGGGCGCTCTCGACGTCCGACCCACACTGGCACGACCAGATCACCGCGGCACCGCGCGGATACGACGCCGGCCTGCTAGCTGAGCAGGCACCCCGCCATGCCGACTGGGCTGCGGCGCGGCTGGCCGTCATGACCGTCCTGCTGCGTGCCAAGTACACCCAGCACCCGCAGATGGCACAGACCCTGCTGGACAGCGGCGACGCCCACGTCGTCTACGTCGACTCCGGCTCCGCCTACTGGTCCATCGGTAGCGAACGAGCCACCAACTGGGTCGGCCGACTGCTCGAAGTGATCCGCTCCGAACTCGCCGCCGCTGGGGCCGGAATCCCCCTTCCACAACCGTCAGGGTCTCCGCTCTCCTGAATGGCCGTCATCCGCTGGGATGGTTGCTCGCGAGCCAGCCCGAGAGTTGCTGACTGGTCTCCTCGCCGAGCGCCGCTGCGGCCCTTGCCGCCAACGCGACAAGCTCAGCGTGTTCCGCACCGGTGACCTGCAGTTCCGGCTGCGGGGTCCGGCGCCACGTCGTCCGCGCCACGTCACGGGCGATGCGGGTGGCATCGGCCCTGCCCCGCTCGGCCAGGCGCGGGTGCGCGTCGACGGCCAGTAGCAGTGCGGCGCGCAGCTCGACGTCGACACCCCGACCGCGCAGGAGACGGTAGCCGGCCCGCCGTAGTTCCGCTCGCCCATCCCGAAGCAGTTCCCACGGTAGGTCCGGCGGCAGCGCGCCGGCCACCGGGCGCAGCGCTGCGGTCACTTCCCGCACCACGGCCGGTGACGGATCCCGCACCAGTGCCGCCAACTCCCCCGGCACCACCGCGTCCAGCAGTCGCAGACCACGTACCGCCTGAGCACGGACCCTTGCCCGCTCATGGCCGAGCAGTCGCTGTAGCAACGGGGCGTCCGCTGCGGAGCCGGTCTCGGCGAGTCCGGCGATCGCCCCCGAACCAGGCTCGCCGACCTCGACGCCAGTCCGATAGCGCGCCCGCACGTCGACACCGAGGCGGCGGGCCGCGTCTCGGGCCACCGCCCGTACCAGCGGCGCGTCATCATCCAGGTGTCCGACGACGTCGGCGTCCTTGCCGGCGCGGATCAGTCCGGTCAACGCCACCACCCGCACCTCGGCCCGGACCGACCGCGCCAGACGCTGCAGGACATCCAGCCGACGGGTCCACACCGCCTCACGACACGCCGCCTCTGCCGCCCGCGCCCGCAGCCGTACATCCGGATCCGACTCGGCAAAGGTCACGAGATCCGGCACACGCAGCCGGCCTTGCGTCAGGACGAGCTCGAAGACGAACTGCCGCTCCCGACGGCCGCCCTCGCCGAGGACACCGCGCCACACCTGCTCCGTCACCGCCAGCACCGCTGCCTGAGCCTGGGTGACCGCGAAGCCAGCACGCAGGCGCGCGTCCAGGCGCAGCGCCATCGGCAACACCGCAGGCAGGAAGACACCGGGGTCGTCGGCGAGCAGCACCGCGAGCCCGGCGCGCGCCCGGTCCCGCACCGGCCTGACCCAATCGGCGGTACGCAGCACCAGAAACGGCATCACCTCCGGGCACGGCCGACTGACCATCGCAGCGACCGCAGGCTCACGGATCCGCCCGTCCCGATGCATGCTCGCCAATACCATCGCCACCGGCCCCGACGACACAGTCGAAAACCGTTCCGCGATGCGCGTCGCAGGCTCCTGGTAGTGGGCGTACCACGGCTCCGACCGCGCGTGCCCGTCGAGCCGCACCACCAGCCCCGGCAGCCCGGCGACCAACGCCAAGGCCGACCGCGCCACCACCTCGTCGCCCAGGGCATCGACCTTCAGCAGCACCTCGACCAGACGGTGCAACGCCTCCCACCGGCCATCGCACGCCTCGTGGGCCGTGACCCGCACCGCGCCCAGCAACTCACTCTCCCCCGCCACCGAGGGCGGGCGAACGTCACTGTCGCGTCGGCCCCAGATCATGCCGACATCCTGCCCCAACCAACCAACCCAACCGCACCGGTTTTCCAGCCCTGCCCCGAACCGAAGCACGCGTCAACCGCGCCGTCAGCGGCCACCCTGACCACTCCACGGGCTGGCCCCGGGTGTCGTCGCGCGCCACGCGTACTCCCGTGGGGTGGGTTCGTCGGGCAGACCGCCGTTGCGGCGGAACCAGGCCAGGGTGGCGGCCAGGCCGCTGGCCAGGTCCACGTCCGGGACGAGGCCGAGCGCGGCGAGTCGGCTGACGTCGAGCGTCAGCTCGGCCTGGCGGAACGGGAAGTACTCCCGCGCCGGTACGGACGGGTCCGTGACCGGCACGATCCGGGCGGCGGGCAGGCCGATGACGTCCGCGAGCACCGCGAGGTACTCCAGGAACGTGTACCCGCGCTGTTCGGCGACGTTGTACGTGCCCGTCGGCAGCCGGCCCTCCACCGCCGCCACGACCGTCTCGGCCACCGTCCGCGAGGCGCAGAACTGGATCCGGGTACGTCCGTCACCTGGCACGAAGACCGGCTGGTCGGCGGCCATCCTGGCCCAGAGGAACTGTTCGCGCTGTTCGGTGTTGTGCGGGCCGTAGACGTAGGGCGGGCGCAGGACGGTGAGGGACCGTGCGGGTAGCGCCTCGCGCAGGAGCCGCTCGCAGGTCGCCTTGGCCTCGCCGTACCCGCCCCAGATCGCGTCGCCGTCGGCCCGATCGTCCTCCCGGAACGGCGGAGCCGCCGACTCACGGCTGTACACCGCCGCCGAGCTGATGAACACGTACCGGGGGATCTCCGTGGCTCGGGGCAGGTGCCGCAGGTGCCCGGGCACGGTAGCGGAGACGTCGACGACAGCGTCGTACGCCACCGTCCACGCGTCGGCCATCTGGCGGGTGTCGTCGCGGTCGGCGACGAGCTGCGTGATCCGGCCGTCCCAGAGGGGCTGCGTTCCACGGTTCAGCACGGTCACGTCGTGACTGTCGAGGAGGGCGTCGACGACCGCCCGACCAACGAACCTCGTACCGCCGAGTACCAGCAACTTCATGAGTCCACCTAATTGCTAGGCGGCTGACGTTACCGACACGGCTGTGCCGGCGGCGAGGGTTGCCGAAGCCTTTCACCGCGCCCCGGTGGGTGTCCGTGGTTCAGGTTCGGGCGAGCCGACGGACGGCGAGAAGCGCGGCCACCACGGCTACGCCGAGCAGGGCCGCTACGGCGGTCGGGTTGAACCCGGCGCCGTGCCACGGGTCGCTGACCGCGTCCATCAGTGGCCCCATCGGGGTGAAGTCGACGGCGGTGTTGAGGGTGTCGGGCAGCAGGTACGGCGGGGGGCCGCCACCGGCGATGAAGAAGAGCCCGAAGAAGAGCAGCAGTCCCACGCCCTGGGCGGCCCGCGCGGTCGGTAGCAGCGTCCCGAGCAGGACGCCGAGCGCCGCGAAGGCCAGCGTGCCGGCCAGGAACCCGGCCAGCACCCCGATGGTCGAGGACGGCGCGTTGAGGTCGTAGCCTCCGAACCCGATAGCGATCATGAGAGCGGCGGCAACCGCTGCCATCAGCGCCGTGACGATGATCTGCGCACCCGCGAGCGGCCAGGCGGAGACCCCGGCCGCGCGGAACCGTCGCAGCACTCCCCGTTCGCGATAGGCGGCCAGGTGGGTGGGGACGCCGAGGAAGCCCATCACGGCGATCGCCGCGGCGGCGTACACGGGCACGTAGAAGTCGACGCCGCCGATGCCGCCCATCTCCGGGTCGGGTTCGTTGCCGAACGAGCCGGCCAGCAGGACCAGCAGGAGAGCGGGAAACGCCAGGCTCATCAGCAGCGTGATCGGTTCCCGGGCGAGCAGTTTGATCTCGGTCCAGACGATGCGGGTGGTCATTGCGGTCCTCTCGGTGGCTCGTCGCGAAGCCGGCGTCCGGTGGTGGCGAGGTAGACGTCCTCGAGCGTCGGATGGTGAGTCCGAAAGTCGGCGGGATACAGCCGCCGTTCGGCGAGGGCGGCCGCCACCGGCACCGTGGCCCGGGCCACCCCGGCGACGGTGACCACACCGCCGGTGGTGCTGACCTTGCTGATGCCCGGTATTCCGGCGAGGAAGCCGACGTCGTGACCGTCGACGGTGAAGGTGATGGTGATCGGACCGCCGTGCTGAGCGGTGAGGGTGTCCGGGTGGTCCAGCGCGACGACCCGACCGCCGTCCACGATGGCCACCCGGTCGCAGAGTGCCTGCGCCTCTTCCATGAGATGGGTGACGAGGACAACCGTGGCTCCCCGGTCGCGTACGCCTCGGACCAGGTCCCAGGTCACGCGGCGCGCCTGCGGGTCCAGCCCGGTGGTCAGCTCGTCCAGGAAGACGACCTCCGGCTGGCCGAGCATCGCCAGGGCGAGGAAGAGCCGCTGCCGTTGGCCGCCGGAGAGCGCGGCGAACGGCCGACGCCGCAGCGCGGTCAGGTCCCAGGCCGCAAGCGTCGCCTCGACGTCTCCGGTGGACCCCGGCGGGGTGAAGAGCCGGATCGCCTCGGCGACCCGCAGCCGGTCGGGCAGGGCGGAGGACTGCAGTTGCGACCCGACCCGGCGGCGCAGGGGTTCCGGCTCGCGGGCCGGGTCCAGGCCCAGAATCTCGACCTGCCCACCGTCGCGTCTCCGCAGACCCTGCAGGCACTCCACAATCGTGGTCTTCCCGGCGCCGTTCGGGCCGAGCAGTCCGAAGATCTCGCCCCGCCGCACGGCGAACGACGCGTCCTCGACGGCGACCACGTCCCCGTAGCTCTTGCGGAGATTCTCGACCCTCACGACGTCCATGAGGTGACGCTACGAGAGCGCCGGGCCTGGGCACGTCCGCCAAAGGCGGCGTTCGCGGCTACTCCGATGGAGGTACGGCCTGGACCAGTCCCGTCTCGTACGCGACCACGGCCGCCTGCACCCGGCTCTCCACCGCGAGCTTGGTCAGGACCCGGGAGACGTGGGTCTTCGCGGTCAGCTCGGCGATGTGGAGCCGGCCGGCGATCTCCCGGTTGGAGCAGCCGCGGGCGATGAGTCCCAACACCTCCCGCTCCCGCTCGGTGAGGGCCGCCAGCGCGGTCGGCGCCGGCCGGTCCTGTCGCAGCCGAGTGGCGACCAGATGGTCGACCAGGCGGCGGGTCGTCGATGGTGAGATGACCGCGCCGCCGCGCACCGCCGACCTGACCGCCTCCAGCAGTTGTACCGGCGGCGTGTCCTTCACGAGGAAGCCGACCGCCCCCGCTTCCAGCGCGTCGAAGACGTTCTCGTCGGTGTCGTAGGTCGTCAGGATCAACACGTGCGGCGGGTTGGCGGCGGCCAGCACCTGGCGGGTCGCCGCTATCCCGTCCAGCTTCGGCATCCGAATGTCCATCAGCACCACGTCGGGCCGGTGTACGGCGACGGCGGCCACCGCGCGCTCGCCGTCCTCGGCCTCGGCCACCACCTCGATCTGCGGATCGGAGTCGAGCAGCGCCCGGAACCCGGCCCGCAGCAGCGCCTGGTCATCGGCGATCAGCACTCGGATCACGGCGCCTCCAGTGGGAAGGTCGCGGTCACCCGGAACCCGTCCGGTCCGCCAGCGGTCGACAGCTCACCGTCGTAGAGGGCGACCCGCTCGGCCATCCCCCGCAGGCCCTGGCCAGGAATGTACGCCGGATCGGCCGCCCCCGGGTCGTGGACCTCCACGGTGAGCCGGTCAGGTTGGTAGCTGATGGTGAGCTGGGTCCGTACGCCCGGAGCATGCTTGATGACATTGGTGAGCGACTCCTGGATCACCCGGTAGACGGCCAGGTCGAGGCCGGGTGGAAGCGGCATCGGCGGTCCGGAGACCGCGACCGTGACGGCGACCCCGGCGTCGCCTGCGGCGGCCACCAGCGACGGTACGTCGGCGAGGCCCGGCTGCGGTGCTGGGGCCGGACCGATCTGGTCGCTCCGGGCCGGGTCGCGCAGCACGGTCAGCATGCGGCGCATCTCCGACAGCGCCTCCCGACCGGTCCGCTCGATGATGGTGAGCGCCTCGGCGGCCTGTGCCGGGCGGGCGGCGACCAGGTGAGCGCCGACGCCGGCCTGCACGGTGATGACACTCATCGCGTGGGCGATGACGTCGTGCAGTTCGCGGGCAAGCCGGGACCGTTCGTCGGCGACGGCGCGCTCGGCGAGCGCCTGCTGCGCCGCCCGCAACTGCTCGGCCTTGACCTCCAGGTCCTCGGCGTAGCGCTGCCGGTCGTCGATGGCAACTCCGAGGGCCCAGACGACGCCGCAGACCACAGCGACGTAGAGCAGGTCGGTCACGCTCACCCGCCACTGGCCGGCGACGACCGCGGCCATCATCCACAGGGGGGTGATGAGGGCGATGGCGCGCAGCCAGAGTGGCCGGCGCCAGGCGCCGGCGGCGTAGAGGGCGACCAACAGCGGCAACGACTGGAGGAAATGGCCCTCGTGCGCTCCGTCGAACGGCGTTTCGAGCCAGAGCGGGTACGTGACACCGAAGACGAGCACGACGGCGACGGGGTTCCATCGGATCGCCAGCACCGGCAGGGTGTTGGCGAGCAGCAGGGGTATGGCGGGGAGCGGGTGCTGCTCGACGATCCGCCACTCGGGAACGGCGAACACGATGGTCAGGAGCGTGGTGAGCCCGACGAGGGCACGTCCGGACCGCATTGACTCAGCCTACGGCTCACCGCGCCCGATCCGGCGTCCACTTCCTCGGCGTTCGGTGGCGACGATACTTGAGGGCATCGGCCTCGGTTGGCACGGTCAGCAAGCCGTCTCAACCAAACTCGCCCCCGTTGCGGGTGGCACCATCGGAGAATGCCTGCCCAGCTCCTCGAGCGCCGGTCCGCGCTGACCACGTTGCGGGCCGCCGTCGACGCCGCGCTGGGCGGCGCCGGCTCGATGGCCCTGCTCACCGGTGAGGCGGGGATCGGCAAGACCAGCGTGGTGCGCCACCTGCTCGCCGAGGTCGATCCGGCGGTGCGGGCGCTCTCCGGCGGCTGCGACGATCTGATCGCCCCTGCTCCTCTGGCGCCGTTGCGCGAGGCGGTGGCGAATCACGGGGGTCCGCTGGCGGCCGCCCTGGCCGCGCCGCACCTGCCGACCGCGCCGAGTGCGCCGGCCGGGGCGCACCCGTTGGTGGCGGTGCTGCCCGCGATGCTGGCCGAGCTGCGCGGCGCCCCCGCGACGCTCCTCGTGGTGGAGGACATCCACTGGGCGGATGAGGCGACCATCGACGTGTTGATCTACACCGCCCGGCGGATCGGGTCGCTGCCGGCCGTCCTGCTGCTGACCATGCGCGACGACGTGGACGACGCGCACCCCGTCCACCGACTGCTGGGCTCGTTGACCGCGGCGCCGGTGGTCCGCGTCCCGCTGGCCGCGCTGTCCGCGGCCGCGGTGGCGCGGATGGCCGCCGGCACCGGCCACGACGGCGCCGCGCTGCACGCCCTGACCGGCGGCAACCCATTCTTCGTCAGTGAGTCGCTGGCGTCCGACGGCTCGGCCACCTCGGGGGCGGTGCGCGACGCGGTCCGCGCCCGGTGCCGCCGCCTCGCACCCGCCTGCCGGGAGGCGCTGGCGCAACTCTGCGTGGTCCCGCGGGCGGTCGGGATGGACCTGGCCGCCATCCTGCTCGGGCCGCAGGCGCTGGCCGCACTGGCCGAGGCGGAGCAGAACGGGGTGATCGAGGTTCGGCCGGACGGCCTGGCCTTCCGACACGAGCTGGCCCGACGGGCGATCGAGGCCGACCTGCCCGAGCTGCGTCGGCGGCTGCTGCACCGCCGGGTGCTGGCGGCGCTGCGGGCCGAGTCGTCGCCGGACCGGGGGCGCCTGGTGCACCACGCGGTCGCCGGGGACGATCCGGCGACAGTGGTCGCGGTCGGCCCGAGCGCGGCCCGAGCCGCGGCGGCAGCGGGCTCGCACCGACAGGCACTGGTGCTCCTCGAGTCGGTGCTGCCCTACCGCGACCGGCTGGGCGGCGCGGAAAGCGCCGCGCTGTTGGACGACTACGGCTGGGAGCTCTACAACGCCCACCGGTTCCACGAGGCGGTGCGGGCCGGCGAGCAGGCCGCCCGGGAATACGCCGGGCTCGGCGACGAGCCGGCCCGGGGGCGCTGCCTGATCCGCGTCTCCCGGCACCAGTTCATGGCCGGCGAGACCGACGCCGCTGAGCGGACCGCGGGCGAGGCCGTGCGGATCCTCGAAAACGGTGCCGACGACGCGGCGGCGGCCCACGCACTCCTCTACCAGGGCGCGATCCTGGCGTTGACCGACGACTTCGCGCGGGCGGTCACCGCTCTGGAGTCGGCCCGCAAGCGGGCCGGCCGGGCCGGCCGCACCGACCTGGACACGCTGTGCCTCAACTATCTCGGTATTGCCCGGATCGAGGTGGGTGACGCGGGTGGGCTGGCCATGCTGCGCCAGAGCGTGGACACGGCCCGCGCGGACGGTTTGCTGGAGTATGTCGCGCGCGGCTACACCAACCTCGGCGAGATGCTCTTCCGGATGGGCGCCCTGGCCGAGGCGGCCGGGTGCGTGCGCGCCGGACTGGCCTTCGCCGAGGAGCACGGCTTCTGGTCGCACGCGTACAACATGCGGGTACACGACCTGCTGGTCGAGCTGCGCCGCGGCGGCTGGGACCGCGCCGAGCCGGGGCTGCGCGCGCTGGCGCAACGCCAGGACCACCCGGACATGCTGTACGTCTACAGCGTCCCCTGGTACGCCCGGCTACGCGCCCGCCGAGGTGACCCGGCCGCCGCGCCGCTGCTGGCCCAGGCCTGGGATCGGGCCCGGCGCGGCCGGCTGTTGCTGGGCATGGCGTACGCCGGCCTCGCCTACCTGGAGTGGGCCTGGCTCACCAACGACCGTCAGCGCGCGGAGGAGGTCGCGGCCGAGTTGCTGCCCCGCCTCGCGCACCCGGGTGCCGCGCCGTTCCGCGCCGAGGCGGTGCGGTACCTGGTCCGCCTGGGCGTCAGTGTCGACCCGGCCAGCAGCCCGGTGACCGCTGCGGCGGGCAGGCAGGCGTCGGATGCGGCGGGCACGCAGGCGTCCGAGCTGGTGGTGACCCAGGCGTACGCGGCAGGTGTCCGTGGTGACTGGGCCACCGCGGCGGCGCAATGGGCGACCCACGGCGACCCGTACGAGCAGGCTCTGGAGCTGGCCGAGTCCCCGGACGCCGACACGGTGGCCGGGGCCCTGCAGACGCTCGACGGGCTCGGCGCGGTGGCGGCGGCCGACCTGGTCCGGGGCCGGCTGCGTGATCGAGGTGCCCGGGTCCCGCGTGGCGCACGCCGCGGCACCCGGGCCAACCCGGCCCACCTCACCGAGCGGCAACTGCTGGTGCTCAGCCAACTCAGCGCCGGTCGGACCAACGCCGAGATCGCCGCCGACCTGGTGCTGTCCGTGCGCACCGTGGACCACCACGTCGCAGCGATCTTCGACAAGCTGGGGGTGCGCACCCGGCAGGAGGCCGCGGCGGCCGCCCGCGCACGGGGCATCGGCCCGGCTACCGCCACGCCCGAGGCGCCACATCGGCCGGCGTGAGCACCCGGCTCAGGGTGCCGGCGACGAAGTCACCGACGTAGGCCACGCCGGTGACCGGGTCGACCGCCACCGAGCACGGCGCGGCGCCCAGCTTGACCGCCACCCGCAGGGCCCGGGAGCGGCCGTCCACCATCAGCAGACCGGCAGAGGTCGCGACGTAGCCGATGCCGGTCCCCGGTCGGGTGGCCACCGCCCGCCCACCGCCGGGCACCGGCAGCACCGCGCCGGCCGGCACCGGCCGGGTGCCGCCGTCGGTGGGAAAGTCGCCCTGGTCGAGCACCACGACCGCGGGGTGGGTGGTGCTGCCGCCGAGACAGGACACGAAGACCAAACCGGCCGGTACGTCGACCGCCACGTCGACCGGCTGCAGCAGCACATCCTGCAGGTCGATCGTGCCGGTGACGGCGTGCCGGCCGTCCGCGCGCCGGGTGATCACCGAGATGGCCGCCGTCTGCGGTACGCCGGCGCGGTAGGTCCGGGCAACGTAGACGCGTGCCGCGGTGCTGTCCACCGCGGCGGCGATGATCCCGGCGAAGCCGTCCTCGTCACCCACGACGTCGAGTTCGCTGAGGTCGGTCGGGGCGAGCACTCGCACGTGCATGTCGACTCCCACCGGCGGCGCACCGCCCTGGTGCACCACGTAGAGCCGCTGGGCGGCCGCGTCGAGCGCCACGTCGACCACACCCAGCCCGATCGGCCTGCTGATCCCCGGTTGTGGCGTGCCCGCGTTCACCTCGAAGCGCTGCACGGCGAAGTCGTGGTGGCCACCGTTGACCACGAATCCGTGGTGGCCCTGCGGCTGCACGGTGAGCGCGCGCGGCCCGTGACCCACGGCGGCCGTCCGCGACTGGGTCAGTGCCAGGTCCCAGCTGCTCAGGGTGCCGTCCTCGTCAGGCCGCTCGTGCGGTGAATGGGTGGCGAAGACCCGTCCGCCGGCGCCGTCGCGGGACACCGCCACCGCCGCGACGGCGCCCGGCCCACCCAGGGACACCGTCGTCACCAGCGGCGCCGCCGGCACCGGCGGCGGTACGTGCACGATCGCCTCCCGCCGGACGCCGGCCATGCTGGCCGAGATGTCGATCGGCAGCGGACCGGTGGGCGCCAGCACGTCGATCGCGAACTCGGCCGTGGAGGCACCCGCGACGACGTCGACTCCACTGGGGACCTTGACCAGGTCGGGCCGACTGGTGTGCAGGGTGACCCGCTTGCCGCCGTCCGGTGCCGGGCCGGTGAGCAACACCCGGCCGGTGGCCCGTGCCCCGACGAAGAGCCCGGTGCGGGCGTGCTCCACCCGCTTGAGCGACACCGAGTCGAGGGACTCCATCGCCTCGTACTGGATGTTGACGTCGACCTGCTGCAGGCCGGTGAACGGGACGGTCACCGAGTCGTAGGCCAGCGTCCAGCCGCCGGTGAGGCCACGCCCGTACAGGCTGAACAGGTGTTCCTGACCGGCGACGGCGGCCGTGTCGCCGGTCCACACCTGGGTGGCCGGTTCGAAGCGCAGCACCAGCTCCTGGGTGGCCGGTGGACCGGTCAGGTCGTGCACGCCGAGATCGAGGTCGCGCTGTTGGGAGAAGCCGGCATGGGTGATCGTCATCGGCAGGCTGTTGTCGTTGCCGGCCATCCCCCGCAGGTTGACGGTGACGCCGACCACCTTCAACTCGGCCAGCCCGGGTGGCAGCTTGGCCAGCGGCAGGTCGAACCAGAGCGACTTGGCGTTGACGAACCGGTTGATCGCCGCGGTGTGCGCGTCGACGGTGAACGCGTTGTGGATCACCTGGGTGCCGTCCTGGACTGCCAGTGATCGCCCCTTGGCCCGGTGCCGGTCGCGCTCAGCCACCGGATCCCGGGTGAAGATGGCGTTCATCATCAGGTCGTAGGTGCCCACCGGGAAGTCGGGCGGCATCTTCTCGTCCAGGTCCAGATCCAGGTCCGGGTAGGCCAGCGCCGCGGTCTGTCCCGAGATGCCGCCGGGGTTGCCCCGGTCCAGGATGTAGAGCTTCAACGCCCGCTGGGCCCGCTGGCTCCAGTGGTCCAGGGCGTCGAAGAGGCAGAGCAGGCCGCGCAGCAGTCGGGACACCGGTGACTTGGCCGGCCGGTCGTCGGTGTCCACCGAGTCCAGGTCGCCGATCGCCTCCCGGGCGCGCCGTTTGAGGTCGGCGATGGCCGCCGTCGTGCCGGCGATCTGCCGCAGCCGCAGCGTTGCCAACCGCCAGCTGTGGCAGGCCTCGGTCAGCTCGATCAGCAGGTCCCGCAGGGGTCCGTCGCCCTGGGCGGCGCGCAGGTCGGCGGCGACCCGGCGCAGGTGCACGACCCGCCCGGAGCCGGGGGTGCCGAGCTGGGCCCACTGACCGTGCGCGGCCAGGCCGACACCGGCCGCGGCCAGCTGGGTGGTGGTGGGCCGCCCGGCGAGGTAGGGGCCGCCGGCCGCGGTGCCGGCGTCGACCAGCAGGTCGGTGTCCGCCGGCAACAACAGTCCCGCGGCGCCCTGCGGCTGGGTGGGGTCGGGTGCGCCGAGCACCTGGGCGATCGTCGTGACCAGGTCGGACCCAGGGACAGCGCCGGAGCCGTACGAGATCAGCGCCTCGGCGGTGGTCAGGTCGCCGAGGCGTTCCTGGATGCGCAGCACACTCTGGCCGATCAACTGCCCGGAGGCCTGCTGGGCCTGCTCGGCGGCTGCCCGTCGACGCCGGGCGCTCTCCCCGATGGTCTCCTCCAGCGGCCCCTGGTCGCCCAGCAGCGCGGTCAACTGGGTGCGGACCGCCTCCCGGGCCCGCAGCAGCCGTTGGTGGTCGCCGGCGAGCAGCAGCGGGCCGTCGTCGGGCGCGAACAGCGCGGCCCGGAGGGTGTCCGCCGCCGTGCGCCACTGCCCGGCGTAGAAGTCGACAGCCGGCACCAGGTCCAGCTCCAGGTCGCGCTCCACACCGATCTCGGTGCGGTGATCGGCCATCAGGGCGCGCAACTGTGCTGTCATGGCGCCCGGGCGAAGCCACTCGGCGGCTGCGTACTCCCGTTCGGCCTCCACCAGGTTGCCGGAGCGGAACTCGTACCACGCCTGCTTGCCGCGCTGTTCGGCCCAGCGGTCGCCACCGCGCCCGGAGAGCTGTGGGCGTAGCTCCTCGTCGTACTGCTGCGGGGTGCGGGCCAGCACCTCGGCGGCGCGGGCGGCGCCCGGCACCCCCGGCTCCCCCGGCGGCCCCTGCGGGCCCTGGTTGTCCGGTTCGTTCGGAATGCCTGGCCCACCTGGTCCACCATCACCGCCCGTGCCACCCGGGCCGCCGACGCCGGTGAAGGTGTTGGTGCCGGAGGCCTCGACGAAGTAGACGTGCACCGGGCCTCCGGCCCCACCGGGGCCGCCCGGGTGACCCCGCTGACCGGGATGCCCGCCGATCGGCGGCGGGGGCGGTGGCGGGAGCGCCGTGGTCCGCGAGACGTTCGGGTCGTTGACCGGTGGGCCGGGGTCGCCGGTCACACCCTTGCCGCCCCGCTGCCCGGTGCTGGTGGCGGAGACGCCCGTCAGCCTGCGGGCGTAGATCACCAGCTGGCGGCCGGACATACCCTCCTCACCCTGCTCCGGGGTGCCGGGCACCTCCATCGCCAGCGATGGCGTACCGGCCGGGCCGCCGCCGACCACCTCGTCACCGACGATGACGACATCGCGAGAGCCGCGGATCACCGCGCCGAGCAGCACCACCCGGCGGCCGATGAAGATCAGTGGCCGACCACCGATGATGGTCGACTGCGGCAGACCGTCGACGAGCGCCTGATCGATGCGAACCTCGTCACGGATGTGCAGTCGGAAGACGTCCACTGTGCTCAGCTCTCCTCGGTCGCGGCGGTGGTGGCTGGCGGGTTGGGGTCGATCACCGCGCGGTCGAAGATCTCGGTGTAGACCGTCCGGAGGGCTTCGCCCGGACCGGTGACCGCCCAGCCGCGCTGGCGCTCCTGCACCACGACCCGGCCGGCGCGCAGCTCGCGCATGAGCTGATCCGGTGGTGCCCCGACGGCCACCCACTCCAGGCGCATCGCGGCGATGCCCCCGGCCGGGGCGGGCAGGGCGGTGACCCGCCAGCCGTCACCGGGCGTGCCGGTGGTGCCCTCCTGCGCCCGGACGCCAACGTCGGAGCCGATGTCGGAGCTGGCCAGGAAGGGGTCGGGCATCCGGCGCTCGTGGCGCATCGTGAACTCGCTGGCGGCTGCGGGCTTGCCGAAGACGTTGACCCGCACTCCGGTGGTCCCGAACTTCTTCACCTTGATCTGTCGGTGCGGGGGCAGTTGGACCAGGTCGGTGGTGACCACCCGGGACACCGCGCGGCCGGGCAGTGAGTGCGGCTGGAAGCGCACCAGTCCCAGCCGCAGGAACGGCCACACCGCGAGGTCGACGTCCACGTCGATGTCGGCGAACCACAGGTCACGCTCGGCGTCGAAGTGCACCGGGTGCCCGATCACGGTGACCTGCCGGCCGCTCGCGGCCGGGTCCAGCAGGGTGACGGTGCTCGTGACCTGACCCGGTGAGTCGAAGTCGCCGGCGACGAAGTGCTGCTGGTCGCCGAGGCCGATCTCCTCGATCGGGTCGCTGCCCCAGCGGGTGACCAGGCCGGAAAGTGCCCGACCCTCCTCGACGTCCCCGTCGGCCGCGCCGGCGAAGAGCACCACGCCGAGCATCTCGCCCTCACCGGTGCGGTTCCAGCGGCGGTTGAGCCACACCCGCACGCCCATCGTCTCCCGGGTACTGGTCCACTCGCCGAACTCCATGCCCCTGGTGAAGCGGAACGACGGCACCACCGAGTGCACGTCCGGTGGTGGTGGCACGGCCCGGTTGGGCACGTGCACCAACATCTCGGTGCCCTCGCGCAGTTGGCTCTGATCACCGTCCGGCACCGCCGGGAAGTACTCCCGGAACCGGGTGGATCCGACCGGTCGGTAGGTGACCGCCCGGTGCCGGGTGTCGCCGAAGAACTGCGACGCGGTCAGCGCCGCCGGTCCACCGGCGAGCTCCAGGTCGACAGGGGCGAGCGTGGCGGTACGCGGCTGCGGCTCGACGCTGCCGGTGCCGGCGTCCACCGCTTCGAGCCAGGACGCCACCAGGTGCACCCGGCCGGTGGTCGGTCGGTGCGCCTGCACCTGCGCGGTGACGGTGACCTGCCCGGTCACGCCGGTCGCGGTGACCGTGGGCGGTCCGACCAGAGCCGGCGCCACCAGTGGTTTCTGCACCGCGTGCACCACGGTGACCGGTTGCCGGGAGGACAGACCCAGAACCTGACCGTCCAGGACGTCCTGCGGGTCGGCGGCACCGACGGCGAGGTGATCCAGCCGGTCGGGGTGCAGCGTGCTGGACAGCTCGAAGGTCTGCTCCACGCCCGGCGGGACCTCGACGGTCAGCACCGATCGGCCACCGGACTGCTTCACCGAGACCTGCACCGCGCTGGCGCCGGCCGCCATCGGACGGACCACCAGCTTCGCCGGCGGCAGATCCGGCCAGCTGCCCCCGTACCCCGTGCTCACCACGGGCGACGCACCCGGCACGCCGCCGATGGCCACGCCCGCGACGGCCGGGTCCGGCAGGTAGGGCAGCAGGGCGGCCGGCGCGTCGATCACCACGTAGGCGCCGTTGGGCAGCGCCCGACCGCGCGGCACCGGCAGAGTGCCCTTGACCTGCCTGGTCGGGTCGCTGGTGACCAGCTGCAGGCCCGGTTGGGGCACCATCGCACCGCTCGGGCCGGGCACCATCGGGTCGAGGAACGAACCCTCCTCCCGACGGGCGATGGCGAACATCCGCTCGCGGACCGCCGGGGCGGCCTGCGGGCCGAAGGCCGCGTCGAACATGCCGTGCCGCTCGGCCAGCATCTGCGGGCCGTCCGGTGCGGCGACGTGCCGCTCGCAGGTGCCCAGCAGGGTGCCCTGGCCGTCGCTGCGCACCACCAGCCGCAGCAGCGACTCGCCCTCGGTGAAGCGCCTGGTCGGCACCAGAGTGGGTGAGCCGGCCGCCTCGTGGCGGAGGTAACGCACCGCGGGCAGCACCTGGGTGGGATCGCAGACGTCCGGGTCGATCGCGGTGCCGGCGATGTCCACCGCCCGGGCGCGGAGCTGGTAACTGCGTCCGTAGCGCAGCCGCGGTAGCGTGCCCGGCGCGGTGGTGATGTCCGCGCGCAGCGGATAGCCGGGCGCGAGGACGCTGTCGATCTCCTCCACCTCCGGGCTGTTGCGGCCGTCGCCGCCCACCTTCGGCCCCGGTTTGCCGACCGACAGGCCCCAGCCGTCCCACCCGGCGATCTCCTCGCCGACGATGAGCCGGGCCGCGCCGAACTCGTCGTCCTGCTGGGCGGCGACCACCGCTTCGGTGCGGCCCTCGTCGTCGGCGTCGACGGTCAGGGCACCCACCGTGTAGCGCACCCGGCGGCGCATGAGCGACCGGAACGCCCCGCCGTCGGTGGCCACGTCCACCCGGTAGCCGGTGGTCACGTCGTCGGCGAACAGCACCGCCGGGGCCTGCACGCCAGCCGAGGCGATCGCGTCGGTGCGGCTGGTGGCGTGGCTGACCACCGCCTCGGCGCGGGCCTGCTGGCCAAGGGTCAGACCGACGTCGCGGCGCACCGGCAGCCGGGCCGGCAGCGGCTCGCCGGAGCGCGCCGACGCGGTCGACGCCGCCGCCAGCTGACCGCTCAGGCTGGCCACGTCCACACTTGTCAGCACGTAGGTGGTGGCCGGGTTCCGCACGTTGAGCACCCCGCCGACGATCTCGGCGCGGGCGTCCGGCTCGGTGGCCATGGTGAACCGGCGGGCGGCCAGGTCGCTGACCACCGCGCTGAACGGCTGGGAGCGGGGCACCGGGCCGTTCAGCGGCTGACCGGCCGCGTCCACCACCCGGACGGTGCGCGCGCCGTCGAACGCCGCCATCTCGAGGTCAACGCGCAGACCCAGCGGTACGGAGAGTGCGGGGTGCGCCATCAGCAGGGTGCAGACCTGGTGGAAGTCGGCCTGGGTGACCGAGTTGACCCCGGCCAGCGGCCCACTGGCGGCCCGCCCGTCCGGGCCGGGTGCCCTGCGGGTGCCGCCGGCGCGGCGTAGCCACCTGGCGTAGGCGGCGATCGGCAGCGCCATCGCCAGATCGTCGTGGCCCTCCTGGCGCAGCCGCCGCACGGCGGTGGCCAGCGCCGTGCTCGACGTCGCCGCGGGGGCGAGCAGGGCGGCGCCGGCCTCCAGGCCCATCGCCCGCGCCACCCGGGGATCACCGTCCACGGTGGCCAGTGCGGCGATCGCCCGGCGCACGACATGGTCGGCGCTCAGCGAGTCGGTGGGGTTGGTGCCGTTGACGCTGGCGTACATCTGCTCCAGGGCCGTGGCGGTGGCGGCGAAGGCCGGCCCTGGTCGGGCGGATCCCAACGCACGGCGGCCGCCAGCCTGCGTGCGCACCCTGGTGGCCGGGCCGAAGAGCGCCGTCCACAGCGACGACGACGCCGGGTCGCCGCGCCGGATCAGCGGCTGCGGCTCACCGTCACCGGTGTCGGCCAGGAAGAGTGGCCCGAGGGCGTTGACCACCGCCGGCCAGTCCGCCAGCGGCGTACCGTCGATCGTGGTGATGCCCTTGCCGCGCGGGGCGGCGACCAGGCTGAGCTGCGCCTTGCCGTCGGCGAAGCCGGCCGGCAGCACGGTCCAGAGCACGCTGTACGTCATCGTCTACTCCTGTGCGAACGCGGCGCAGTAGGTGTCCCACGGGCGCGGTCCGGGCCGCCCGGTCGGCGCCATCAGCTGGGCGAAGGTCGGATCGGCGCTGGGGCCGGCGAAGCGGCGCTCCATCGGCACCACCACCGACTCACTGAAGAACAGCACCTTGATCTCCACGGCGATCTCGGCGTAGCCGAACAGCTCGTTGGAGTTGAGGTCGTAGTCGAGGGTGAGGGTCAGGGTGATCGAGACGCTGATGATGCTCAGGACCTCGACCTCTCCGCGGATGCGGAAGTAGCCGCCGATCCGGGCGATGTCCTTGCTGGCGTCGATGTCGAAGAGCACACCGCCCATCGCCTCCACCGACCCGCGCGCCACGAACAGGTCGACCGAGAGCGAGGCGCCGAACTCCAGGGCGCCGACCAGCTTGATCAGACCGGTGGTGGCCACGCCGATGGCGAGGTGCCCACCCCCGCCGAGCGCGGCGATGGTCAGCCGGAACGGGTTGTCCGGGGTGGAGAAGCCGAGATCGAAGGAGAGCGGGTACGGGTCGCCGGTGAAGTTCAGTTCCGCGCCGGCGGAGATGGCGATGTTCTCCAGCGCGAAGACGCCGATCGCCAGCGACGGCACCGGGAAGCTGAAGCCGGACCGCACCCCGGTCGGGGTCACGGTCAGCGCCGGCGGGTCGGAGAAGCCCTCCTGGTCGACCAACTCGGCCAGGGTGGCGATGAAGGCGAGCACCTGGCCGTAGCGCAGCGCGCCCAGCTTGATGTCGACGTCGGGCTTGCCGGCGTCCCTGCTGGTGAACCGGATGCTCCGGATCGGCACGCTGAGCAGCGGCACGGTGTCGAAGGCGGGCGTGGTGGTGGAGTGGATCTGCAACTCCACCTGCTGGACTAGGCACTCGCTTGTGGACCGGGTCTCCAGCCGGGCGGTGTCCACCTCGGTGGTCTGGGTGATCCGCAGGTTGGCCTGGTTGGCGTCACCGGGGTTCTCCCGCAGTGGCCGCAACACCACGAAGCCCTGGTGGAAGCGGGCCTGCGGCTTGTTGCCGAAGAGCTTGGTGTCCCAGGTCAACACCTGCGAGGCGACGCCGTCGACCAGGTCGCTGACCATCTTGTAGGCCTTGCCCAGCTCCCGGACGATGCCCTCGTCGATGGGCAGCAGATCCTTGATCCTGGCCAGACCCAGCAGCTTGTCGGCGTCCTTGAGGAACAACACGTCCATCGCCCCGGCGGCCAGGGTGGTCAGGTTCGCGCCCGCCAGCGCCCCGAACTGCCGGGAGATCGCCGAGGTGTTCAGGCTGAGGGCGGCCAGCCCGCCGGTGGCCTGCTGCGCCAGGCCGACCGCCGGCGATTCGCCGACCAGCTTCAGGAAGACCTGTCCCTGGGCGTTCGCCCCGTCGAAGAGCGCCTGAGTGTACGGCGCGGCGTACTGCAACACCGCCTCTTTCGCCCCCGGCGCGTAGCGGTCCAGCGCGGCGATGCGCCCGATGATCTGTTGGGCGACCGGCAGCCCGGTGGCGGCGTCCAGCGCCAGGTCGACCTTGCGGGTGAGCACCGTGGTGGCCTGCTCCGGGGTGGGCACCTCCAGGCCGGCCGCCGACCCCGCCGCCGACCGGGTCGCCGCTGGTGGGGGCTCCGGCATCGGGGCGACCGCCAGCGGCTGCCCACCGGCCTGGATGGTCCGGAAGACGTTCTCGGCCACCTGTTCTCCGCCGCCGAGGGTGTCCCACAACGCCCGGGCCTGCGCATCGGAGGCGGTGTCGGGCACGAAGAGCAGCGGCAGCGCGAACGGCACCGGGCTGCCGTCGTGGTCGTAGCCGACCAGTTGATAGGCGAACGGTGTGGTGGCGTCCAGTTGCAGCACCCGTGAGCCGGTCATCCCACCGGGCGGCTGGACGGCCTCCAGCGGCGGGGTCACCGTGGTGACGACATCGACGCGGGTGAACGGCCAGCGTCGATGAGCATCGCCGCCCATTTCGACCACTGACGTGGCGGGCGACTCGAACGGCATCTGCGGATCGGTGACCAGGATGGTCGCCGCGGTGCGCAGCGCGGCCACCCGGGTGTTGCCGCTCTCGAAGCGCCGAACCGTCTCCTCGGTGAAGATCGCCCGGTGGCCGAACGGGTAGAGCTGGCCCACCACGACGATCCGTTGCGCCTGGTCGCGGCCCATCGACGTGTCGTGGCGCCACTGCGCGACAGTGGCGGCGATCTGCTCGGGCGTGGAGCCCGGCGGCGGGTCGGGCCAGTCACCCCGCACGCTGAGCCAGCCGCCGAGGCTGCTCAGTGCGAGCCGCCGCACGGTGGCCGGCGCGACGGTGCGCGACTGCTCGGAGATCTCGACGCACAGGTCGGCCCGGAGAGTGTTCTTGAGCCGCGCGTCGTTGACGTCGTCGGCCCACCCCGGCTGCGGTGCACCGCTCTGCGGGGTGTGGGTGAAACGCGCCGCCAGTGGCACTTCGGCGCTGGCCGAGAAGTCCACCGAGGTGACCTCCAGCCGGGTGCTCCACAGGGCGGTGCGGCCGGCGTTCACCCGGGCCGCGGCGGCGTGGCGCAGCCGGACGTGGCCACCGGGAGACTGAAGGTTGAGCAGGTAGGGCAGGCGGAACTGCGACGTCTGCGGAAAGCCCGGCGGCGGGGCGGCCACCACCGCGGCGTCGACTGCGCGGGCGCTGGACGTACCGCTGGATCGTGGTGGGCCGACGGCGGCCCGGCGGGCCGCGCGGTCCTGGCGCCGGTCCTCCGCCAGGGCCGGGTCTCCGGGCCGGCCGAGGTGCCTGGCCATCGTGTCCGCGACCAGGTGGTACGCCGAGGTGGCCGTCCGGGGTGGCCGGGCGTCGAGCGGATCGACCGTTCCGCCCTGTTCACCGGGGACGATCTCCAGCCGGGAGATCGCGGCCAGGATACCGGCGACGGACAGGTCGATCGGGCCGTCCGACGGGCGCACCACGAGCACCACGTCGCTGGGTGGTGTGAAGATCGGCTTGGTCTGCACCAGCCGCGGGCTGGCGCCCCGGGCGGCGTTCTCCAGGAGTTGCTGCGGGGGGAACCGCACCCACAGGTGCCCCTGGGCGGCGCCGGCGACCAGCTTCAGGTCGTAACCGGTCGGTGGGCCGGGGCGAAGCTGCGGCTGCAGGTTGCTGACCGATACCTGCAACACGAGTTGGTCTTCGGCCCGGGTGAGGGCGAACGACGGCGTAAAGGCCATACGCCCACCCTGGTCTCCGCCGCCCGTGGTGACATCGGTAGCCGCTGCCCATACTGTGTCGGCCCGCTACCTACGTTGCGCGCACCGCCGCCACCGACGTCGTCGTCGACGCATCGGCCGAGGACGTGACTAGTGGATGATTCCGATCAGGCCGGTCAGGTCCGTCAGCTCGTATTCGACGGTCCTGTCGTCCGGCGGGGCGTGCCCGCGGTGGTTGATCCACGCCGCCGGGATGCCGGCCGCGTGCGCCCCGCGCACGTCGGCGCTGAGCGAGTCACCCACGTGCAGCACCTCGTCCGCACCCAGGTCCAGGGCCGCGAGCGCTCGGGCGAACATCCTCCGGTCCGGTTTGTAGGAGCGGACGTCCTCGCTGGTCACCACGGCGGTGAAGGTCAGGCCGTGGTGCGCCATTGCCGCGTCCAGGTCGGCGCGGTCGACGTCGGACACCACGCAGATGGGCACCGTGACCCGGGCGAGGAACTCCCGGGTGCCTGGACGCAACGGCGGCGACCGCCAGTACGTGAGCTGCGCCCGGCACAGTTCGGCCGGGTCACCGGCGCAGCCCACCTCAGTCAGCACCGTGGCCAGGCTGCGCATCGCGCAGTCTCGAAGCGTCCGGAACTGCGGGCCGGCGGCGACTGCCTCGTACTGCCGCGCCCAGGCATCCAGGACGTCGCCTCCGGAGACGGATGTCGAGGCACCAGCGGCTACCTGGTCAGCTATCGCCTGCATGATCGCGTCGTCGTCTTCGACCACCGTGCCGTAGAAGTCCAGCAGCAGTCCCTTGATCACGTTCGCAGCGTAGTCGTCGCAGCCGCAGGGTCGGCGAGGTCAGTGGCTGCTGGTGGCGAGCCGGATCCCGAAGCCGGTGATCACCGTCCCGGTGACGCGGTCCAACAACCGGCGAGCCGTGGGACGTCGCAACACCGTGCGCAGCCGACGGGCCAGGACGACCAGCACCGCCGACCAGGCGGTACCCAGAAGGATGTGCACGCAGGTCAGGAACACACCGAAGGCGAACGGGGAAGCGCCGGAGGGGATGAACTGCGGTAGGAGCGCGACGTAGAACACGCCCATCTTCGGGTTCAGCAGGTTGGTCAGTGCGCCGCGACGCCACCCCGGGAGGAAGTCGTTGCCGGCCGTCGCGGGTTCGTCCATCAGTGGGCTCGATGTGTCTGCGCCACGCTGGCGGGTGGCCCACAGCATGCTCAGCCCGATCCAGATCAGATAGCAGGCGCCAGCCCACCGCAGCACCTCGAACGCCAGGTGCGAAGCCGTCAGCAACGCGGTGACGCCAGCGGAGGTGAGCGCACCCCAGGCCAGGGTTCCCGTTTGGATGCCGAGAACGACTCCCCAGGCACGGCGGGTTTCTCCGAGGGCCGCGGTGCGCAGGATGAGGGCGGTGTCCATCCCGGGAGTCATGGTGAGCAGGCCGACGACGAGGACGAAGGACCACAGAGCGCTGAGGGCTGTCACGATGATCAACCTATCGTGGGCAGGTGCCGCGGTCGGGGTCGCGTGCGCCGGAAATACGCCGTGGTTGCTCGTCGATATCCACGACAGCGACAGCGCAACGCTCACCTACCGTCCGGCTGGTCCAGGTACCGGCGTCGCCTACCTCGGCTACACCCCGCGCACGTACTTTGAGAACCCGGACGCCTCGGCTCCCACCGACGCCGTGCGGGAAGCTGCCGGCCTGAGTGCCTGGTGGGCGCTGACGACTGCGGACCGGATGACCGGATAATGTCCCGCGTGCCCCACATCGATCTGCTACGAGCCGGGGTGACCATGCCGTGCCGTGACTCGGCGGCGCGTGCCACGTGGCTGGCCTCGGTGCACGAGAGCATCAGAGGAGCCGGTGGCGCGGTCACCACCTCGGTCGAGGAACCAACAGTCGGCCGAAACTACTACCGGATCGGTGTGCGACTCGGTGACGGCAGGCCGTTGTGCATTCTTCTCAACTCCGCGGCCGCCGTGGTCGCTGCGGCCCAACCGCCAGATCGCCACCTGGTCACCCTGCTGTTCGCCGAGGTCCCCGGCGGGGAGATCTATCGTCGAGTGGGGTTGCGGGTCGCCACCACGGCGGAGCTGGAGGCACCGTTCGAAGACCGGTACCTGCAGATCCTGACCGACGAGGAACGCCGGGACGTCGCCTACCACCGTCCGGGCCGACTTGGTGACCTGCTGTTCAACTGGTTCGACTGACCTTTCCGTGCACGCGATGCCGGCTGCTTCCGGCTCACGGACAAGACGGGGCGCAGAGAGGGCTGAACCGAGGTCATCGAAGGGCTCCAAACTGGCGGCTCGGTCGGTGTGACTCCTTGAGCCCTCAGGGTCACACCGACCAGCCGGAGGGTCGTACCGTCAGGAGTTCGCAAGGTTTTGGCCGGTGGTTCAGGAGTCGCCCACATCCTGGTGAAGATCGAGGTGCAGGGAGGCCAGCCGCTGCCGGGTCAGCTCGTCCAGGCGCCGCGCGGCCCGGTTGTCGAATCCGGCGGTGTCGACGCGGAGCCGGGCGCCTTCCACGAAGGCGCTCAGCGGATCGGCCGGCGGATCGTCCAGGGCGGCGAGAATCGGTGGCAGCACGGCCGAGACCGGCTTGGCGTTCTGCTGCATCGCGCGGATGTGCGGCAGCGTGGCGGTGTCGTAGGTGCCGGAGAAGCCAGTCGCGGTGACACCGGGATGGATGAGCACGTAACGGGGGCCGGCCGGGCCGTGCTGGTCGGTGAACGCGACGCCGAGCAGGTCGTTGAGTTTGCCTCCCTGCCCCAGGGCGGCGCCGCCGTGGTAGTCCCGGCGTAGTTCCAGGTCGTCCCAGCGGACCACGCTCAGTTCGGCGCCGGGACCGGCCACGTTGACCACCACCGCTCGGGGCGCCCGGCGCATCGCGGGAACGAGACCGTGGCTGATCAGGTAGCGGCTGAGATAGAAGAGGGCGAAGTTCTCCTCGACACCCTCGGTGGTCACGCTGCGTCGCGAGTGGTAGTGGCGGGCGCACAGGACGACGGCGTCCACCATCGAGTACGCCGTCCGGATGTGCTCCACCGCGCGGGACGTCTCGCGCAGCAGGCTGAGATCGGCGTGCACGAAGTGGAGCCGCTCCCCCGCACCCAACTGCGACGCCTGCGCCCGGACGGCATCGGCCTTGACCGGATCGCGGCCGACGAGGACGACGGTGTGGCCGGCGGCCAGCCGTTGCAGCGCCACGGCACGGCCGATGCCGTCGCTGCCGCCGGCGATCACGACAACGCTCATGCCGGTTCCTCCGCACCGGCCGGGCCGGCTCCAGCGTCTTCACCGAGCAACAGGGCGGCGGTGCCGTCCGCCACCGAGCGGGACAGGCTTGCCAGGCGGTGCCGGGCCAGTTCGGCGCTGTCCGCGAGCACCACGACGTCGGCACGTCCGGACGCCGCGAGGTGACCGACGTTGTGCACGAGCAGATCGCCACGCCTGGTGGACGGATCCCAGAGCCTGCCCTCCAGACGAGCGATCAGGACATCGAACGGAATCGACCGCAGTCGCGGATGCCGCAGGGCGCCGAAGGCGTACGGCCGTGAGCTGTGCGGAAAGAGGCGGTCCAGCATGGCCCCCAGCACCGAGCCGCCGCTCCACCTGGCATTGCAGTCGACGACGCGAACGTGCGCGTCCGCGAAGGACCGACCGGTGACGATGAAGTCCAACGACAGACGTCCGAGATATCCCAGTGCTTGCAGGAGCACCGCGATCGTCGAGGCGTGGGAGCGCAGGCGGCGCACGATCTCGCGCGGAAGAGCACCGGCGACGCCGCCGCCGAACTGGGAGCGTTCGGCGTCGGTGAAGATCTGATCGATGACCCTGCCGCAGATCGGTGCCGCCGCCTCCTCCACCGCTATCGTCACCTCGATGCTGGGTGCGGCAAGTATTTCCTCCCAGCTGGTCACCAGCACGGCCGAGTCGTCTCGGAGACCCAGATCTCGGTACACGTCGACGGCCCAGGCGGTGAGTGCCTGCCGATCGAGTCGACACAGGACGTCGGTGGCGAAGACGCGCATGCCGAGACCGCCAGCGGAATCCGGTATCCGAACGGCGAGCTTGGGCGAGTGTCGGGAGATCTCCTCGATCACGGCCGGGAAATCGGCGAAACGGCGCGTCACCCGCAGCCGGGGGATCGCCTCGGCGCCGAGCAGGTCCGCGACCGTACTGAGGAACCAGATCTTGTCATTCGCCAACCGACACAATCGGGGAGGCGGCCCGAGCACCGGCACCGATCGATGCGCGGCACGGGACATGCGATCAGCGAGCTGCCACGCCGCCTCGGACGCGTGGTAGGGATGCAGAAAAGCGCCGCCGCGAGCGGCGTCGACCAGGGCCGCGGCCGTACGGCCGTCGCTCCACGCCGCCGAACACAGGTCGGAGGAGGAGTCGGGATGCAACCAGACCGGGTCACCCAGCCCGAGGCGCCCTGAGTAGTACTCGTCGAATCCGGCTGGTGGCCGTGGCCGACAGACGATGATGTCGTCGTCTCCGGCGCGCAGCCGGGCTCTGAGTTGAAACCCGTCCGGGTACGGGATCTGATTCATGAGTCGGATCGCGCTGTAGTCGTCAAACAGGACAGTCCGGCGAGCGGTGGTCCACACCCCGCGATCCACCGTCGCTTCCCTCTGCGCGCGCAGTTCCTCGTCGCCGGAAATGATGTCCGCTGCCAGCTGCCGTGGATCCGGTCCCTTCGGGGATGGCGATGATCGCATCTCTATTCCTATCTGGTCCCGTCGCATCGAGGATAGAGGGGCCATCGATGACAGCGATTGGTCCGCCGCGGCGAGGCCGCTGTCGTTTGTCGTGGGTCGCACCGGGGCGAGAGGCTGACCACGTGGGATCACCAACAGGCACCACACCCGTCGTCGGCGTGCTTGCCTGTACCAGCCAGAGCGCCACCGGCACCACCTACTCACACGTCAACAGGACTGTCGTACGTCAACTCGCTCGGTACGCCGACGTTGCCGCCGTACTGATCCCGGCCACCGAACCGGACAGTGCCGGCGCCATCCTGTCGGTCCTCGACGGCCTTGTGTTGCCCGGCGGTCCGTCCTTCCTGCACCCGGCCCGTTTCGATACGACCACGCCGACGCGGCCGGACCGCACCTACGACCCGGCCCGAGATGCCGTCGCCAGCGCCCTGCTCGCCGCCGCGGCGCACCTGCCCGACCTGCCGGTGCTCGGCAGCTGCCGGGGCATGCAGGAGATCGCCGTGCACAGCGGCGGGCTGCTGTGCGAGACCGACCCCACCGGCAGCCACCGGCGGCTACCCGACGAGAACGACGACCGGTGGGGACCGGCCCACCCGGTAACCCTCTCCCCCGGCGGCCACCTCGCCGATCTGCTCGGCTGCCCGCCCGCCGCTGAGTTTCTGGTCAACTCCCAGCACTCCCAGGTCGTCGACCGCCTGCCGGCCAGCGTCCGCATCGAAGCGGTCGCACCCGACGGCGTGATCGAAGCCATCGCCGTCGACCGGCCACACCGATTCGTGCTCGGCGTCCAGTGGCACTTCGAACAGCACACCTCCCGAAGCCCGCTGGACCTGGCCCTCCTGGCCGAGTTCGGCCGGCGCTGCCGGATCCGACACGACGGCGAGCCCGCTCGCTGACACGGTCCGCGGCCCACTTGGCGCCGGGTCGGCCACAGCGCCCAGGACGGGTTGGCGACACGTGTCGCCGTGCGCCACTGAGACATCGAAGCGATACCATGGGCGAGGCATCCGCATTCTCGGCTCCCCGTGCATTGACGACGGCGACACGGGGTCCGCCTCGGGGCACGTTCTGTTGGACTCGGAGTCGGCGTGAAGAGACAACGTGCGCTCGCGCTGTATCTCAATGTCGCGCTGATTCTCGCCACGAGCCTGCTCGGTCTGATCGGCAACTATCTGACGAACCTGAGTGAACCGCCCACCTACCTGCGGGTCCTGCAGTCTGTGGCGATTCCGGCGTTCGTCGCGATCGTGATCCTCCTCGTCGTCGGGCAAGTCGTTCTCCACGTCGCGGCGAATCCCAAGCCGAAACGCTCCGACTGGGACCCGCGCCGGCCGCCGTATCCCGGGTTGGAGCCCTTCCGGGAGGAGGACTCGGCCGTCTTCTTCGGTCGGGACCAGCAGATCTCGGACATCGTCGGGCGGATGCTCACCGCCTCGGCGGACCCTCGAGAGCGGCTGCTGGTGGTGGTTGGCTCGTCCGGCGGTGGGAAGTCGTCGCTCGTGCAGGCAGGTGTCGTTCCGACGCTCAAGACCCGGCGGTGGATCGACCTGCCCACGATCAGCCCGGGCAGCGCACCGGTGACGAATCTGGCCAAGGCCATCACCGAGGCGCTCCCGGAGCCGGTCGCCATGCCGGTCATCGTCCGGGCGATACGCGAAGATCCGGCCAGCGCGGCGCACTACGTCGCCAAGATCCGCCGAGGGATGGGGCGCCGGTTCGGCCACGTGCTCCTGGTGATCGACCAGTTGGAGGAGCTGTTCACGCTGTCCGGCGAGAGCGATCGGCAACTGTTCCTCGAGATCGTCGAGCGCCTGTTGGCCGCCGACTCCCGGTTGTCGGTGATCGCGAGCATGCGCATCGAATACCTCGCGCAGTTCCTCGACAGCGACATGGCGGCGCTGTTCCAGAATCCCGTCGCGATCGGTGCCATCAAGACGGAGTACCTGACCGCGATCATCGAGGAGCCGGCCCGGATCGCCGGCATGACGTTCGAGCCGTTCGTCGTCAACCGGATCATCGCCGACGTCGGCACGACCGACGCGCTGCCGCTGCTGGCGTACCTGCTGCAGGAGCTCTTCTTCGAGGTCCGGCCAGGGACCGCGGTGAGCCTGAAGGCCTACCTCGCCACCGGCGGGGTCGGTGGCGCGCTCACCCGGCAGGCTGATCAGGTCGTCACCGAGCTACGCGGCGAAGGCGGCATCGCCCCGATCCTGACGACCCTGCTGCGGTTCGTCTCGCTCGACTCCAGCGAGGCGACCAAACGACCGGTGGCGCTGAGGGAGCTGAGTTCCGAGCAACGCCGTATCGTCGCCGCGTTCGTGGACGCGAGGCTGCTGGTCAGCAAGGTGCAGGACGGCGAACCGGTCGTGGAGGTAGCGCACGAGTCGCTGTTCCGACTCTGGGCGCCGATGCGCCAGGAGGTCGAGACGCGGGCCGAGCACCTCCGTCGGCGCTCCGAGTTGGAACGGTGGGCGGCCGACTGGCAGCACTCCGGGCGTAGCGACGACTACCTACTGACCGGGCAGCGGCTGCTGCTGGCCGAGCAGTGGCTCGCCGGTCTGGAGGCGCTCGGCCAGGCCAGCGAGGTGGTCCGTGCCCTGATCGAGCAGTCGAAGCGCCGAGACCTGGCCTTCCTGCGTCGCGTGTCGGAGAACATCGGCCGGTACGTCCTCGCCAACGCCGAACGGTTTCCGGAGCTGTCGATCCTGCTCTCGATCGCGGCGATCGCCGAGGCGCCCATCACGCCGCTGATCGAACGCGCCCTCATGTCCGCGCTCGCCTTCAGCCACCTGCGACGGGTGCTCTCCGGGCACACCGACACCGCACGGTCGATCGCCTGGTCCCCGGACGGCCGCCTGATCGCCACCGGCTCCCGAGACAACTCCATCCGCGTGTGGGACCCCGACTCCGGCCGGTCCGTCGCCGAGTTCACCGGTCACGACGCCATGGTGGAGGCCATCGCCTGGGCGCCCGACTCGCGCCGCGTCGCCAGTGGTTCCCGGGACCGCACGGTCAAGTTGTGGCGGGTGGGCGCGGACGATCCGCCGCCGACCCTCTACGGCGCCGACGACCTGATCCGCGGAATCGCCTGGTCGCCGGACGGCGAGCACGTCGCCGCCGGCGCACAGGACCACCACGTCCACGTGTGGCGGACGGACACCGGCGACCACACGGCGACCCTGCGCGGGCACACCGGCGACGTCTATGGTCTCGCCTGGTCGCCGAACGGCACGCTGCTCGCCTCAACGTCACACGACCGCACCGCCATCGTGTGGGACTTCGCCACCGGTGAGCAGCAGACCGTGCTGCGGGGGCACAACGACTTCATCGAGGGCCTGTCGTGGTGCCCGGATGGGCGACGGCTCGCCACGGCATCGGGCGACCAGACGATCCGGATCTGGGACGTCACCGACGGCCGTCAACTGCTGCTGATCCGTGGGCACACCGATTTCGTCTGGGACGTGTCCTGGTCACCCGACGGACGGTCGCTGGCCTCAGCCTCCAGCGACCGCACCGTACGGATCTGGGACGTCAACGACGCCCGGGAGATCGCCGCGCTGCGTGGTCACGAGGATGCCGTGTGGGGCGTGGCGTGGTCGCCCGACGGCACCGCGCTCGCCTCGGCCTCCAGCGACCACACGGCCCGGGTCTGGTCGATACTGCCCCGCGGCGCCGAGCGACAGGCGTTCACCGGGCACACCGGCGGGCTTCGCGCGGCGGCGTGGGCCGCGGGCGGGTCCCGGATCGCGACCGCCTCGGACGACGGGTCGGTCCGGGTCTGGAACGTGGCGTCCGGAGTCGCCAGCACCTTCACCGGGCACACCGGCACGGTCTGGGGGGTGGCGTGGGCACCGGACGGGCACCGCCTCGGCTCGTGCTCGAACGACGGCTCGGTGCAACTGTGGCGCCCGGACAGCGTCCAGCCATACCTCCGGCTGGACGAGGCGACGATCTGCGAGGGTCTCATGTGGGCCCCGGACAACACCCGGATCGCCACGGCCTGCCGAGACGGCACGGCGTCGATCTGGAACGCCACGACCGGTCGCCGGCTGCTGCAACTGCGCGGCCACACCGACTGGGTGGTCCGCCTCGCCTGGTCGCCGAGTGGACGCATGATCGCCACGACCTCGGACGATCGCACCGCCCGGGTCTGGGACAGCTCCACCGGCGAGGAACTCGCCGTCCTCCGCGGCCACCACAACTGGGTCGACGGCGTGGCCTGGTCACCGGACGAACAGTCCGTCGTCACCTGCTCGGCCGACTGGACCTCCCGGATCTGGGCCCCCCGCACCGGTCGGCACATCCGGACCCTCGAAGGTCACGAGGGGCGGGTACGGGCGGTCGCCTGGTCGCCGTCCGGGGACCAGATCGCCACCGGCTCCTACGACCGCACCATCCGGGTCTGGAGCGCGCTGGACGACGCGGAGCCCCGGGTGGTCGGCGTACACGTGGATCGGGTGACGTCGGTCGCCTGGTCGGCCGACGGGCGGACGCTGCTCAGCGCCTCGCTGGACAAGTCGGCCCGACTCTGGTCGGTCCAGCCCGACATCGACGACCTTCGGAGCCGAGCCCGGCACAGGGTGTTCCGAAATCTGTCCGCGGGAGAGCGACAGTCGCACATGCTTTCGCTGCCGGACGAGTCGCCCGGGCGGCAGTGAGCCCTCATCGTCGGTCGCGCTCGGTGCGCCGAGTCAGCCGCAGGACGGAGTCCAGCAGGATGGCGGCGGCACCGGTGGCCCGGGTGTCGACCACCGGCACCCGATGGCGATCCCCCTCGTGGAACGGACTGCCACCGAAGACCGAGAAGCCGGCCAGCGTGGCGGCAATGCCGACTCGGCGAGAGAGGTCTGCGATCGTCTGGAGTTCGTCGGTCACCGGCGGGACCGGTAGGCCGGGGAACATCGCCCGGACCTGACGATCGGTGTCGTGGCACATGATGATCGCGTCCGGTGCCGCTCCATACAGGAGGTTGACCGAGTTGCCGCCGTAGACGCGGTGCAACGTTGCCGCCTGCCCCTCGACGACGACGAGTTCGTGCCCTGCGTCGGCCAACCGGTGCACGGCACGCTGCACGGCCCCGGTGATGAAGTCCGCGAAGATGCGGTCGACCTGCACCACCGCGTCCGCGCCACACATGGCCGCGATCTGCCCGGTCGCCAAGAAGGCGCTTCGCATGCCCCGGGAAAGTGCCTCACGGTGTACCGCGAGGGCCGTCGTCATCTTTCCGACGGCACAGTCGGTGCCGGTCGTCAGCAACACCGTCGCGTCAACCGACAGGTCGGGCGACAGCGTCTCCCGGGGGCCGTCGCCCCGCACGTCGACCAGTACGACACCGGCCGCGGCGGCCAGGCCGACCAGATCGGGATCGTCGTTCAGCCGGGCGTGTGTGCTGCAGATGACGTTGAGCCCGTGCCGGACCACGTCGACGGCCACAGCCTTCAGCCGGGCGGGGACGACCGTGTGCGCGTCCATCGAGTTGACGCCGATCACCACGCTGCGGGCACCGGCTCGCCGGGCGGCGGCGAGGTCCGGCACCACGGGAACGCCAAGCGGCCCGACCCCGAGGACCACACCAGCGTCGGCGCTGGCGTGGCGTGCGTCCACCACGCAGGCGACCGTCCACCGCGTGCCCGTCAGGATCAGGCCGGACGCCGTCTTGGTGCCGGGCAGACCCAGCCGACCATCGGTCCAGACGGCAACGGGATCCAGAGCGGAGGAAGTCGCCGCAATGTTCCCGGTGGATGCTTCCATCAGTCATCAATCTGCTGAGCGCGACGTGGCTGGGGCCTGTCATAGCATAGGCCAACGGCAATGCGGCCGAGCGGCGCATTCGGCGGCGGCGACGCTCCGGTCGAGGGCATGCCAGGGCGGTATGCACACTCCTGGCAGCGGGGCGAAGGAGTGTGTGGCAATGGATCGGCTTGTGGCAGTTTTCGGCATCGGCCTGGTCGAGCCGGCCACGCCGATCGTCCATGCCGACGACCCGGGGCTGCTGCGTGGCGACGGGGCGTTCGAGGCCTGGCTCCTGGCCGGTGGTGAGCCCGTACTGCTGCCCGCCCACCTGAACCGGTTGTCCCGATCGGCGCTCAGCCTGGCGCTGCCGCTACCGGAGCTGGACGCGCTGCGCGCCTTCGTCCTCGACGTCGCGGCGGCCTGGCCCCGCGATGTCGAGGCGGTCCAACGCCTGGTGTGCACCCGGGGCCGAGCCGGCACCGACCGGCCCACCATCTTCACCACCGTGGAGCCCGTGCCGCCCTGGACGTCGGTCAACCGGAAGCGCGGCCTTCGTCTCGCCACGGGCACCGTCGGGTTCCCGGTCCGCGAACGCGCGACAGCTCCGTGGCTGCTGGGCGGCGTGAAGTCCCTGTCGTACGCGGTGCACACCGCCAGCCAGCGGTGGGCCGCCAGCCGGGGCGCTCAGGAGATGCTCTGGCTCAGTTCCGATGGCTACGCCCTGGAGTGCCCCAGTTTCAACCTGGTCTGGATCCGTTCCTCGACCATATTCACCGTGCCGGGTTGGTCGGGCATCATCGCCGGCACCACGTCGGGCGCGCTCATGGGGCAGGCGGCCGCGCTCGGCCTGGACACCGACGAGGCCCTGGTGACCCCCGACGAGCTCGTGCACACCGACGCCGTGTGGCTGACCGGGTCGCTGAGCGGGATCCTGGCCGCCACCGAAATCGACGGGCGTCCGCTGACGGGATCCCCGCTCCTGGGCGCGGCCAGGCGTTTGATCGGCTATCCCGAGATCTGACGGCCCGCGAGCCGTCACAGCACCGGTTCGACCGTGCGGATCTCCTCGCTCAGCAGGTAGTCGTAGGGGTCCAGGCCCATCGCGACACGCTCCGACGAGCGCCAGTAATCGGCGTTGGCCTCCTCGAACGACTGCGGACCGAAGTGCGACACGAGCCAGATGTGCTGCTGACGCTCGACATCGACCCAGGACCCTGAGATCTCGAAGCCGAAGCGCCGGCGCAGTGGCACGACGAGCGTCCGCCACGCCGCCACCCACTCATCGAGCCGCCCCGGGCGGACGGTGTAGATCCGCAATTGCGTCGTCACGTCCCACCGCCACCCCGGCACACCTCGACACCCGCGAGCCCTGACGATACGCCGTCGCCGACGTCCCAGCTCACAATGGTCCCCGAGCTGCAATTGGCGGCCGTCGGTGAGCCCGTTGACCTCTGCGGGCTGCCTGGCCGCGATCATGGGTACCGCCACCGCGTACGCCGACAGACCGCACCCGAATTCCCCAGCCGTCAGCCCGGCATGCGACGCTCAAGCTCCGTTACCAACGGGCCACGCCGCGTGGCCCCGGACGCTAGCGTCAAAGCCCGCACAATTCCTGGCAGGACAGCGCGACAACGCCACCCACACCCCTTGTGCCCGGAGGATCGCAGACAATGGACCACGCAGCTCAACTCATCCAGGAGCGGAGTGCCCCGCCGGCCACGCTGGTGATCTTCGGTGCCTCCGGTGACCTGACCCGGCGCAAGCTGCTGCCCGCAATCGAGAGCCTGGCTCGGCACGAGCGGCTCCCGGACCAGTTCGCGCTGGTCGGCGTCGCGCGCACGTCGCTGACCGACGAACAGTTCGCCGCGAGCGTCCTCGGCGAACGCACCCTGGCCAGCAAGCGCCAACTCCAGGGCGGCGTACGATACGTGGCCGGCGGCTACGACGACCCGGAGACCTACAAGCGGCTCGTGGAGACCCTCGACGAGCTGGACGCGCAGCGGGGCACGTCCGGCAACCGGCTCTTCTACCTGTCCACCCCGGCCGGGGCCTTCGAGCCGGTGATCAACGGACTGGCCGGTGTCGGGCTCAACCAGCCACGCGAGGGCTCGTTCTCCCGCCTGGTCATCGAGAAGCCGTACGGGCGCGACCTGGTCACGGCCCGCGAACTCGACGGCGTCGTGCACAGCGCGTTCGACGAGCACCAGGTCTTTCGTATCGATCACTACCTGGGCAAGGACACCGTCCAGAACGTGCTGGCGCTGCGCTTCGCGAACTCGATCTTCCAGCCCATCTGGGATCGCTCCTGGGTCGACCACGTGCAGATCACCGTCGCCGAGACCCTCGGCGTCGGCAGCCGCGGCGGCTTCTACGAGGACGCCGGCGCGATGCGGGACATCGTGCAGAACCACGTGCTCCAGGTTCTCGCACTGGCACTGATGGAGCCGCCGGCCTCCTTCGAGGCTGAGGGCCTGCGCAACGAGAAGGTGAAGCTGCTGCAGGCGATCCGGCTCCCCACCGACCGGGACATCGCCGAGGCCGCGGTCCGGGGCCAGTACACCCGGGGCGGCACCCGCGAGGAGCTGATGGCCGGCTACCGCGAGGAGTCCGGCGTCGACCCCCTGTCGCGGACCGAGACGTACGCCGCGATGCGGCTCAACGTGGACAACTGGCGCTGGGCCGGGGTGCCGTTCTACGTCCGCACCGGCAAGCGCCTGCCGGCCCGGCTCACCGAGGTGGCACTGCAGTTCCAGCGGCCGCCGCACCTGCCGATCCCGACCGACCAGCTCACCGGCCTCGATGCTGACGCGCTGATTCTGCGGATCCAGCCGAACGAAGGCATCTCGCTGCGCTTCGGTGCCAAAGTGCCGGGCCACTCCTTCCGGGTCCGCACCGCCACGATGGAATTCTCCTACGACCAGACGTTCGTCGAGGAGTCCCCGGAGGCGTACGAGCGCCTGCTCCTGGACGCGCTGATCGGTGACGCGTCGCTGTTCATCCGCAGCGACGAGGTGCAGCAGTGCTGGCGGATCGTCGACCCGATCATCGACAACTGGGAGAAGGACAAATCGCCGATCCCCACCTACGAGGCCGCCTCCTGGGGCCCGACCGACGCCGACCGGCTCATCGGCCGGCACGGCCGCAAGTGGCGCAACTCCGCGTGACCCGACGGCACCGCAGGGGTCAGCCTGCGCCTCGGCCAACCCCGACCGCATCGCCCGCACCGTACGTGCGGTCAGTTGCGGGACCTGCTGTCACCGTGACCGCTACCCACGACTGGCGCTATTGCGGCTGGGTCGACGGTTGCTCGCCGCGTCGGGCGGACCGGACCGGGGCGGTGCGGGGTCGGCCGACCCGAAAGACCGCGAGCGGAAGGCCGGCGACCCGCTCGGCGAGCCGACCGGCGGTCGCGGGGCAGTCGATGAGCTGGCTGAGCGGATGGACCGCCAGCCCGTGCCGGGCGAGAGTCAGCCACGTCCGCAGCAGGCGTCGGCCGGCGCTGATCCGGTCGTCGTCGGCGGCGGCGAGGAGGACCAGGACGCTGCCGTCGTAGCGCAACAGGCCGCGACCGCTGGCGGCCAGCAGCGCCGGCAGGCCCAGTCGGCGGGTGACCGGGTACGCGCGCAGCGCGGCGGACAGGACGCTCGCCTCGGTCCGGGACAGGTTGAGCGCTCGGTCGGTGAGTCCGTCGAGGTGGTATCGAGGGTGGCGTGGGCTCAGGCGCAGCCAGTCCCGCAGCTCGACCGCGACGGCAGGTGTGCCGAACATCCACCGGTCGGCGACGGCCAGGTCCGCTACGAGATCCCGGGTCGGGACGTGTGCGATCCCCGGTTCGAGGTCGGCGAGGACGGCGTCGTCGACGTACCCGGGTGTGTAGGGGCCGCGGGCGACCCGGCGGGCCTCGATGTCGGCGATCGTGAACGGAGTCGCGTACCGGTGGGCCGCGGGGACCAGTCGTGGACCGGGCGCCACGGTGACGGCGAGGCCGAGTTCGGCGGAGACGATGAGGCAGGTCTCGACGAACGCGCCGATGCCGAGGGTCAGGTCCCGCCCGGTCGGGTCGGAGTCGGGCAGGCGGCAGGCGGGATCGACGTCGATGGTGATCTTGTCGGTGTGGTACTCCGGTCGCCACGGCTGCGTGTTGTGTGCGCTCGGTGCCCGGCGGCAGATCGACTCGGTGGCCCGCAGCTGCTCGACCCAGTTCACACGGTTCCTCGCTCGTAGAAGGTGTACCCGTGCAGTGGCCGCCCACCCGCGCGCCGGTACTGGGCGGCCGAGGCGACGTTCGTCCGCTCGACGAAGGTGCTGCGCAGCGTCCGGTAGCCGTTGCGGGCGAGGTTGCGGTGCAACTCGCGGGACAGCAGCGTCAGGTACCCGTTGCCCTGCTCGTCGGGCACGGTGCCCTTGATGATGAGGACCGCGTCCCGCCGGTACCGGCCGCGGGTGGCGAGGAGCCGGAGCTGATTGCGGACGCCGAGCCGACCGCCGACGCGCATGAGGTATTCGGAGATGTCCGGCACGGTGACGACGAACGCGACGGGTCGGCCGGCCTTCTCCAGCCAGAGCAGCAGCGCCTCGTCGAGCAGGAACGCGAGGCCGTCGGTCTGCTCCGCCAGTTGCTCGGCGGAGATGTCGGTGTAGTAGCCCAACTGCGCGAAGCTCGCGTTGAGCATCCGGCGCAGGATCGGCAGCTGGCGGCGCAGGTGCCACCGGGAGCCGTGCCGGATGACGAGCTGTTCGCTGCCGATCCGCGCGTCATCGAAGGCGAATCCATGGTCGGCGTCGACGGCCAGCGCCGCACCCGTGGCCGTACCGTCGAGGTCGACGAGCCAGGTGTCGGCCTCGAAGCGACGGTGGAAGCCGTGCCGCTCGTACATGTCCGGGTAGTAGGCGGGGTTCCACGCCGAGTCCACGAAGCCACGGTCGGCGAAGCCTGAGGTGATCACCCCGCCGGTCTGGTTGGGCAGCAGGGCCACCGGCCCGAACAGGGGTCGACCGCCGGCTCGGGTCTCCACCGCGTCCATGATGGCGGCGAAGACGGCGTCGTCGTCGACGAACTCGGTGTGCCCGAACAGCTGCCGCGGGCCGACCTTGGCGTCGAAGGGGGCACTGCGGTGCATGCTGGTTCGGCCCACGACCTCGCCGCGTCGGTCGCGGACCACGAACAGCTCGGCGGCGCCGCGGTGGGCCGCGATGACCGATGACACCAGGGGTACGTACCGGTCGGCCGGGTGGAGTCGGAGCGGAAAGTCGACGAATGCCCGCAGGTCGGCCCGCGACTGCACGGGTTCCAACCTCATGGGCGGTGCACCGGCGGGCCGGACGTCTCGCGTGAGAGCGGGGTGAAGGTCGGTATGTGCGCCATGCCGTCGGACTCGGCGCGCCAGATGCCGTTGCTGTAGCCCTCGGGCTCGGCGTTGTAGAGGCGGATGTAGCCGCCTGTCGCGTTCGTCGTGCCGTGATCGGTCACCCAGCACATGAGGTCACGGTGATGGCGGCTGCGGGCGAACGTCAGGAGCGCGTCACGGTCGCTGAAGAAGGCGATGGTGCCGAGTGTGAACGGGAACTGGTAGTAGACGGTGTGCCACCGGTACCCGTCCATTCGTCTCATCTGCCGGACCATCCGGAACCAGGTCCGGGTGAGCGTGAGGATCGAGCGTGGCCCCCGGTAACGGGTGGCGCCGACGAACATGGCTGTCGCCTGGCCCACCGCGGGCGCGGCGGAGAAGTCGGTCGTCCTCATGCCGGCACGCCCTTCACCAGGTAGACGTTCTTGATTGTGGATGCGGCGTCGGCGAACGGGCCGGTGCCGTACTCGTGGACCTCCACCCGCAGGTCCGCCGCGGACGGGTCCTCGGCGAGGGATTCGGCGAAGTCCCGGCTGACCTCGGCGAGGTGGCGCAGCACTCCCGCGCGGCAGGTGTCGGTGAGGGTTCGCCGCTGCACCGGGTCGAGCGTCCGGCCCTCGCGGAGTTGCAGGTTGACGACCGGCCGGCTCTCCAGGTCGGCCTGCTCGGTCAGCGCGAGGCAGAAGCTCTGCAGCAGGTGGGCCTGGGGATTGCCGGCGTAGAGGCCGTACTCGACGTCCTGCGGGTAGATGTTGGCGCCCATGTACGAGATCGTGCTGTCCTTGCGGCCGTACAGGAACAGCAGTGGTAGGCGCATCCGGTCGACCTGCCAGGCACGGTCCGCGGCGGCCCGCGCCGCGGGGTCGGTGATCGCGGCCAGGACATCCGGGTACGAGATCAGCCGGCCCTCGTCGCCGATGTTGTAGCGGACCCGGGGATTGAGCACCGCCGTCGAGTTGATCGTGCAGAGCACCTCGTGGTCCGCTGTGGTCTCCAGGTAGGTCTCCAGCGGGTTGTACTGGAAGACCATCGGCAGCCGGTGCTCGTCGGCGCCGAGCAGGGCGGTCCGCAGTGCGGCGTCGGTACGCAGCTGTCGGCGCACCCAGACGCTGAAGTCGCTCTCCCCGGCCATGCCGATGGTGAGGTCGCTGGCCCCGTAGCCGGAGCGCACCTTGACGAAGCGCTCCTCCAGGTAGTCGCGCAGTGCCTCGGTCATCCCCTCACCGCCGACCAGTCCGCTGATGCGGTAGTCGGCCCAGGGGAACTCATCGGCGTCGAGCTTGTCGCGGAGGTGCTTGAGAAACGGCGGGTAGGCGGTGACGATGTAGTCGAAGCCGGGGCCGAAGTGCGACAGGGTGTCGGCGATCTTCCGCAGGTCGGGTCCCGTGTTCTTGACCATGGCGATCTTCGACATGGCGATGCCGGTGTTGGTGCCGGTGGCCCAGGCGCCCATCGAGTACGCGTTGATGACGAACCGGCGCTTCGACGGGAACACCATCGTCGCGTAGCCGGCCAGGTTCTTGTGCACCGAGCGCAGCTCGCGGCGGCTGCGGATCCAGTTGAACGGCTGCCCGGACGAGCCCGACGACTCGTCGACCACGCTGCCGGCGATCTCGATCTCCCCGTGCCGACAACGCTGCGCCTCCGGGTACGCCTGCACGTACGACCGCTTGTCGGTGGGCGGGTAGGACGACAGATCGAACCAGCGGAACCGCCAGTGGTGGCGGCGAAGGAAATCGCCGTACGCGGGCACGTCGATCGCGGCGAACTGGCAGGTCATCCAGGCGTGCAGCCGGGCGAAGCGGCCCATGTAGGGCCGGTACTGACGTGCCGTGAGCCTCCACACCGCCGGGTGGATCCGGTAGAGGGTGTAGAGCCAGGTCAGGGCGAAGCTTGCGGCCCGCAGGGTCCACCGACGCAGGAATGTCACCACGCGGCAACACTATTGGTCGGTCGAGCCGGCCACCTGAGGGCGGGTACTCAGCTGGCCTGAGTATCGGGCCACGCCAAACAGCTCGGCTATCCCGGCAGTGGTGTCGATGTGCGTCAGCGGATAGCCGTCCCAGTGGTAGCGACCGCGACGCTGTTCGTCGTGACGGATATTGGACACCGGGTCGTACAGGTCTGGGTACGTGCGCCGGATGGGGTGCTGGTCGGCTGCTCGCCATCCGGCCACCGTCCTGTCGTCGTCATTCCCGGCCGATGGTGAAGTTCCTACACTTGTGAGCCAACACCACCTCTGCTACATAATGGGCAGTGCGGTGAGCGCCGCTTCAGCGACCACGGTGATCCGCCAACCCGATGGAGGCCCGTCTATGGCGTTGACCCCGGCGACTGGGGGCGGTTGCGGTGAGTCGACACCACGCTCGCCAATTCAGTCACCGAGGCCGGTCAATTCCGACGTCGAGTGGGACAGCTTCGACCCGCAGGCTTATGTCCGGCACAACTACGCGGATCTGCGGTCCGACGATCGGGAGATCCTCTGCCGCATCCGAGACTTCTTCGCCGAGGCGAAACTCTCCGACGCGCGGTGCGTCGACGTGGGGTCGGGAGCGAATCTGTACCCGGCGCTGTCGCTTCTGCCGTTCGCGAAGGCCGTCGACCTGTGTGAGTGGTCGACGGCGAACGTGGACTGGCTGCGCACCCAGGTCGACAGCTACGACGAGCTCTGGGACCCGTACTGGCGGGTGTGCGCGGAGCACCCGGCGTACGCCGCACTGGCGGACCCGCGCCGGCGCCTGGCGCAGGTGGGCCGGGTGGTGCGGGCCAGCGTCTTCACCCTGCCGAGGCACGCCTGGAGCGCCGGCACGATGTTCTTCGTGGCCTGCTCCATCTCGGCCGACCGGGCCGAGGCCGAGTACGCGATCGGTCGGTTTCTGGACGCACTGCGGCCCGGGTCGCCCTTCGCCGTGACGGTCATGCTCGGGTCGCTCGGCTACAGCGTCGGTCGGCGGATGTTCCCGGCGGTGGCGCTGCAGCGTGCCGACGTGGTGGCCAGCATCGCGGCCGGCGCGTACGACCTGGACGTCCACGAGGTGCGGCCCAAGCCGCCGCTGCGCGACGGGTATCTGAGCATGCTGCTGGCCACCGGCCGTACCCGCGGATAGCGCCGACACGCGTCCGTCGAAGCCTTTCAAGTGGCACTCGACTGGCCCGCTACCATGATGCTGTACGCCATCGTGGGCACGGCAATACCAGCGGTTTCGAGTCGACGACTACAACAGACGGCGGTGGATCATGCGGATGCAGCCGCGCCAGGAGATCCTCGACATCTGGCGGGCTACGGTTCGCAGTTGCTGGGCGAACGGTGAATGGCACTGGGGCAGCCGAAGTGGTAGCAACTCGATCAGCGACGCGGAGCAACTGCTGACCCTGTTGCTACCCGCGGCCAAGGTCCCGGTGTTGTCACTGGACGACCCGGACCGTGCCGACGAAGAGGTGATCGACGCGCTCAGCCCGCTCGGCGGCGCGATCGAGATTCCCCGCCGCCTGCTCAGCGTGATGATCGACTATTTCCGGCGGTACACCGACGACGCCGGCACTCCGATTTTCGCCGGGGGCAGTTACCTCACCCCGCTGGAGGGCGGCCCGGAGCTCACCGACGAGCAGCGTTCCCTGGACATCGTCGACTCGTTCGCGGTGTCGGTCACCCTCACGCTGGCGACGATCGGTTTCGTCAAGGTCTACCGCGGCTCCACCCAGCGGCGCGACCTGTTGGCGCAACTGGACGAACTGGACACGATGGCGAGCGTGCGCCTCACGGCGGCGATGGTCGGCCTGCTCCGCAGCTTCAGCACCTTCGTCTTCACCTCCACCGACGAGTACGGCATTCGTCTGTGCGACATGGTCAACCAGGACGAGCTGCCGCGCCGCGAGCTGGTGGCGGCCCTGCGCGAGCAGTTGCGGGACACCATGGCGAGTCTGCGTAGCGTCATCATCGGGTCGGGTCGGGTGACCGAGGACCTGGACAACAGCGAGATGCTGTTCGAGTGCGGCTGGTCGTGGGGGCTCATCTCCGGGGCCGAGGAGGTGCCGACCACCGAGCCGATCGGCCGGCAGCGTGCGGGCACGGCGGAGAACGCGCCCTACCTCTACTTCACGGTCATCGCGATGGACGCCATCGAGGACCTGAACTCCGAACGCACCCGGCTGCTCGGGTTGCTCAACGAGGAGCAGCAGCGGCTGTCCCGAGCGCTGCAACTGCGTTGGGAGCTCACCCGGACGTACTGGGCGACGGTGGCGACCTTCGGCAACCGACGGCGGTGGCCCATCGAGGACATCCCCTGGCGGACGACCGACGGTGACCGGACCGACTACTACACCCTCCAGGCCACGTCGCTGGCGGTGAAGGGCCTGATCGCCGTCGGGCGCGGCGGTGACGAGGAGCTCGGGCGGATCGCCTCGGTGCTGGTGGAACTGGCGCAGCGGGCGCGGATCACCCGGCGGGCGTCGCCCGGCGAACCGGCGCTGTTCGTGCACGCGCCGGGCAAGCGGGTGACCCTGAACGACGACACGTCAAAGCCGATCATGACGTGGAACGTGAACGAGTTCTCCACGGTGCTGCTCCAGCGGGCGGCCACCGTCGCCGGTCTGCTGAGCAACGCCCGCCGGCGCAGTGAACTGCTCGAGCTGGCCGACGAGGTCTGGGACCACCTGCTGCTGCGACGCATCCCGGACGGCCGGCACCAGGGGCTGTGGGACCACGCCGGTGGTGCTTTTCCCGGCCTGGCGCCGAAGCCGGACGCACCCTCCTGGTATCTGACCGAGCGGGTGGTGCAGGCGCTGGTCACCTCCGGTCAGCTGCTGTGGGAGCGGCCGTTCCCCCGAGCCGGCCGGCTGGCCGGCTACGCGCAGGACCTCATCGACGAGGCCGAATACCTGTTCGACCGGGAGTTGATGCGCGGCACCTTCGACGGTGAGGCGATGCAACGCAGCATGCGCAGCATCCGAGCCAGCCTGGGCCGGGCGCAGCTGCTCGTCGACGAGCGCCCCGGCACGGCGGCCGCTCTGGTGAACACTCTCCTGTTGCTGCTCAACGACGTCGCCACCGGGCAGCAGAAGGCCAGCGAGGGGATCTGAATGCTGGTCTTCGTCACGTCACACAAGGGCGGCACCGGGCGGTCGGTGACCGCGGCGAACATCGCCTACCGCAGCGCGTTGTCCGGTCGCCCCACCTGCTACCTGGATTACGACTTCGGCTCGCCGACCGCCGGCATCACGTTCCAGATTCCGCAGGCCGTCAATGGCGTGGAGGGCGCCGGGCCCAACGGTGGCGGCCTGCACCGGTATCTGCGCGGGGAGATCCCGTCGCCGGAGCAGTTGGACGTGTGGGGCACCTCCGAACGTGCCAGCCTGCGGCAGCGGCCCATCGGGTCCGGTCCGCTGGTGCTCCTGCCGGGGCAACGCAACGGCAGCGAGTTCGGTTTCACCAACGACATCGCCAAGCGCTGCGCCGAGCTCTTCCTCCGCCTGGAGGAGGAGTTCGACCTGACCCTGGTGGACCTCAGCGCCGGCCGGTCGTACGCCAGTCAGATCGCGCTGGCCGCCACCGCGACCTCGACCCTGCGCAAGGTCGCCGTGCGCTGGTTGGTCTTCCACAGGTGGACTCCCCAGCACGTCACCGCAGCGGCGGACCTGGCCTTCGAGGCGGGTGGGATCGTGGCCATGGGCAAGGAGTACGGCCACGAGCCGGAAAAGCTACGGGAGTCGCTGCGCTTCATCCGTACGGCGGTGATCGACTCACGGGGCCCGGAGGTCGGCCACCTCGGCCTCGCCCAGCAGGCCTTCCTGCGCAAGTGTGACGTGGAGCTGTCGGAGCTGGCCCGACGACGGGGTGTCGGGCGTACGACGCTGCTCGGCATGGTGCCGCTGGATCCTCTGCTGCAGTGGCGGGAGCAGCTGATCTCCGATCACGACGTGCAAGCCAAGATTGCCAACGTCAAGACGGTGGACGCCTTCGTTGACCTGACCGAGAAGCTTTTCGACGAGACGGCATGGGACACGGCGTGATCGGCATGGATGTCAGGTTCCAGGAGGCAGCTGCGGTGCGACGTACAGAGAGCGTGGCGTACTCGCATCTGTCCGTGGAGCTGGGGCACTTCTACGCGGAGGACTTCGGCGACGGGTGTGCGGAGCTCAGGCGCAAGTTCGAGCGGATCGCGGACTGGTCGGCCGCGATCCCGGCTCTGGCCCGACGAGGGCTGCCCGCACACCGGGAGCCGCGGATCAGCACCTGCTTCATGTTGGACGACTACTTCCACCGCTTCGGCACCCCCCGCGAGGTGATCCCGCAGGTGCAGAGCGCCGCGGCGGAGAACGGCCTGATCCTGGACTACGTGGCCCGGGAGTCCAGCTTCGCCCGACACGACGGTGCCGAGCTGGCTCGGTTGGTGGTCGACACACTGGTGGTTGAACCACCTCGGCACACCACCGGGAGTCGTCCGCCGCTGATCGAGTCGGGCTGGCTGTCCAACGGTAAGCGGTCCCCCGGGCACGTCGACGCGCCGGCGATGACCCTGCCACGTCCGTGGTCTCCGCCGTTGCAGTCCGGCGATCCCCGGCACTCCATCTTCGTCGACATCGAGCTCTGGTCCGACGAGTCGGACGCCCGGGTGTGGGCCTGCGCTCTGCTCGCCTCGGTCTGGCAGATGACCCGACTCGGCGTGCTCCGGCACCAGGGCGAGACGATGACGCAGCCGTGCCGGCTCACCGGCGAGCTGCCGACGGACTGGGACGAACTGCCGGCGATCGTCCAGCTGAACCCGGCGGCCGCGCCGTTCTGCGCGTATCGCACGCTGACCCTGATGGGCACCCAGTACCTGCCGGTGGAGCTGGCCGTACGGACCATCCTCGGCCAGGTGGCGGTGCCGCCGGCGGTCGCGCAGCAGGTCGCCAAACGGGCCGGCGGCGAGGGCCTGCACCTGCCCAGCGAGCTGGTCGACCGGTTGAGCTACGTGTTCATCGGCGACTGAGCGCGCTCAACGCCCGCACGGCTCGTCGACGGTCACCCGGCCGGCCAGGTCGCGCAGCAGCGCCATGTTGCTCACGCTGATCTGATCCCGGATCCAGTTGACCGACGAGTTCCACTGACGGCTGAACCCGGGTACCTGCTCCAACTGGTCCCAGATCGGCCGCAGCCGCGGGTGCACCCGCGCGCCGGGCAGCCACAGGTGCAACAGGTGCTCCAGCACCGGCCGCAGCCGCTCGACGTGCTCCTGCCCGGAGGCCGATCGGGTGACCGCGGACTCCACCAGCGAGGACAGCATGGTCAGCAGCCAGTCGTGCAACGCGAGATCTTCGCAGAGCCCCGCCACGGCGGCCGGCACGTCCTGCGGGTCGAGCACGAGTTCGACCGTCCGCAGGGTGGGCGAGTCCACGGTGACCACCGCCGAGACGTCCCGGTTCGGACGCTCGTCGGCCTGCGCGGTCCAGCGCAGCCGGGTGCGGGCGGTGCGCAGGGGCGGGCGACGATCCAGCAGTTCGGACATCTGCACACCGTCGAGCACCCGGCCGGTGATCGCCTCCAGGTTCAGCACGTCGGCGTTGTTGCCCTGCAGGAAGCCCGCGCTCAGGTCGGCGACGTCCAGCTTGCCGACCGTCTCCAGGACGCCGGGGTTGGCCAGATAGTGCGACCACGGCTGGCGGCGCTCGCCGGCGACGACGTGGATGACCGAGGAGGCCTGCACGATCCGGCCGCCGGTGATGACGGCCCGGGTGACGACGGCTCCCACCCCCCGCAACTGGCGCTTCCTGGCACTCGGGAGCCAGCAGTCGACACCGGTGCGGACATCGGGTGACACCGCGTACAGCGATGGCCGCCGGGAGGTCAGCACGGCCTCGCCCTCGATCAGGCTGAGCACCTCGGCGCTCTGCTCCTGGGCCAACGCCGTGCTGTGCTGCAGAAGGCTGGTGTGCACCTCACCGACCGTGAGCATGGCTTCCTCCGCAACGCTGCCACCGACCCGCGCTCATCCCGCGGTATGCGGCTCATGCTGATTGACGTACACCCTCGCGACCGGCACGGACACGGATCCGCACCGGACAACCGAAACACGATTACGAGATTCGACCGCCCGGATCCGTATCTGTTGATGGCCATCATAGGCCTGGGGTCGGCGGGAATCCCATGTACGGCCGGCGTTCGGAGTGTTCGCGGTCGGACGGACGTGACAGCGGCTGATATTTTCAATGGTGCGGTCGCCAGCCACCCCCTGGAGTTTGCCGTTCATGAAGGTCTACATTTCGGCCACCCAAAAGGACCTGCTGGAATACCGCGCTGCCGTGCACGCCGTGGCTCGCCGTCTGGAGATCGACGACGTGGCCATGGAGGCGTACGGCGCCGACATCCGGCCGCCGCTGGAACGCTGCCTCTCCGACGTGCGCCGGTGCGACCTCTACGTCGGGCTGTTCGCCTGGCGGTACGGGTTCCGGCCGCCCGGCCAGGAGTCCTCGATCACCGAGTTGGAATACCGGGAGGCGCTCGCGGCGGGAAAGCCCTGCCTGGTGTTCCTGCTCGCGGAGGACACGCCCTGGCCGGTCGACATGATCGACCGGGATGCCGACTGGCAGCAGATCGTCGCGTTGCGCCGTGAGCTCAAGGAGCGCCACCTCTGCGCCTTCTTCTCCGGCGTGGACGACCTCACCGCCAAGGTGACCGCGGCACTGGCCGACGTACGCAGTGGCAGGTCCCCGGCGCGCGAACCCGCCGACCCGGACACCCACCTGCCGACGGCCGTCCGCAACCAGTACTACAAGCAGTTGTCGCTGAGATACCAGGCCGTCTCGGTGGACGCGGTCTCACCGCGTCCCACCATCGGCTACCTCACCGTCGGGCTGCCCAAGGTGTTCGTGGAGCCGCGCGTCCACGAGGACGCGCGACCGGAGATGCCGCTGGCGTGGTGGCGTTGGGCCGGTTCCACACCGGGCGACGACGTCGGCGGGCTGCCCGGGGTGGTCAACCCGGCGGAGGTGGAACGGCTCTGGGAGGAGTACGCCGCCAAGGACGAGCTGTCGTTGTTCGACGTGGTGTCCGACCCGGGCCGGCGCACGATCATGCTGCTCGGCGACCCCGGCTCGGGCAAGTCCGCGGCCGCGCGGTACCTGGCGCTGACGCTGGCCGGGGTCTGCGTCGAGCCTCGACTGAGCGCGCTGGACCGGTACCTCCCCGTCCTGATCGAGCTGCGCTCCTACGCCACCCATCACGGGGACGGCCGGTGCGACGGTTTGCTCGACTACGTCGGCCACCGCCACCAGCAGGGGCTGGCCGGTATCGACCAGGACGTGCTGGAGGCGTACCTGCGCCAGGGCGGCCAGGCGCTGTTCCTGTTCGACGGCCTGGACGAGGTGTTCGACCCGGCGCAGCGCGAAGAGGTGGCCGCGCAGATCGCCACGTTCGCCAATGAATACCCGGGCGTGCTGACCGTGGTCACCTCGCGGGTGGCCGGCTACCAGAGGCACACCCTTGCCAACGCGGGCTTCGACCACTTCACCCTGGAGGATCTCGACGACGAGCAGATCGCGAGGTTTCTCGGCAACTGGTACCGCTACGTGATGCCCACGCCGGCCGCGGAGGCAGAACGGCAGCGGCGGCAGATCCTCGACGTGGTCGGCAGTTCCCGGGCGATGCGCGAGATCGCCGGCAACCCCCTGCTGCTGATGCTCATGGCGATCGTCGGCCGGGGTCACCCGCTGCCGCGCAACCGACGCCGGCTCTACGCCCACGTGACCGACGTACTGATCTCCGAGTGGGATGTGACCAAGCAACTGCGCGAGAGCCACGGCGACGTGCCGTCGCTGGACCTGCAGGCGAAGCGTCGGCTGCTGCGTCACCTGGCGTACTGGATGCAGGTCCGCGAGTCCGGCCCCGCCGGTAACTACATTGAATCCGACGAACTGGCTCGCATCTTCCGGGATCACCTCGTCGCGTTCTACGGTTTCGAGAATGAGCGCGCGCTCGCCATGGCTTACTCGATGATCGACAAATTGCGGCAGCGAAGTTTCATCCTGGAACGGTACGGACTGCGACTGTTCGGGTTCGTGCACCGCGCGTTCCTGGAGTTCTTCTGTGCCGAAGAGATCGTGGACAGGTGCGAACACGACAAGGCCAACTGGGGCCTCGATCGTCTGCGTTCGCTGTTTCGCGACCACTGGGCCGATCCGTCGTGGCGGGAGGTGCTTCGACTGGTCGCCAGCGCCCTGCCCGCCCAGATCGCCAACGAGCTGGTCACCCTGCTCGCCACCGAGGCCACCCAACCGTGGCCGCCGCTGAACCTGACCGGGCCGCCGTGGAACCTGGTGCTGGCGGCACAGTGCGTGGCCGAGGCGCCGCAGCCCGCCGAACTGGCCGGCGCGGGCGACGCCGTGCTGCGCCAGGTCGTACGTCTCATCGAGCACGGCATCTCCGCCGACGACCCGAACCTGGTGGATCTCACCGAGCAGGAGCTGCTGTCCTCGATCCGGGCGCTCGGCCCGAGTTGGCCCGGCCGGGAGATCTTCCTGCACTGGTACCGCCGCCGTGGGGTGCGGACCAGTTGGCGATCCGGCTCTGCCTTCGCCACCCGGATCGCGGCGGTGCTGTCCACCGCCGAGGAGCAGATCGAGGACCTGCTCGTCCGGGAGCTGGGCCAGGGTCGCGAGCGGCAGGCCCACCTCACCCTGGTCGCCGGGCTGGCCGAGGCCGCCGGCCGCCTCGAGGCCACCGGCGGCAGCAGTCGCCGATGCCGGGACATGCTGCTCGCCCAGGCGCAGGCCGAGGTATCCACCGCGGTGCGGCAGGCCGCCGTACGCGCACTGGTCGCCCACTTCGGCGCCGACCTCGACCTCGTGGACGTGCTGCGCGACCTCGCCCACTCCCCCGATCTCGCGGTGCGGGCGCTGGCCGTGCAGTCCCTCGGCACCCGGTCCGACCTCTCCGACGACGTCCGCCAGGTGTTGGCCAGGGCCACCGGGGACAGTGCCGCCGCGGTGCGGCGAGCCGCCGCCGGAGTGCTCACCGCGCGGTGCGCCGACCTGCCGGACGCACCCGAGACGATGCAGCTGCTGCTGGCCACCGACACCGACCCCGGTGTGGTGCAGTGCGTGCTGAAGGGTCTGCTGGTTCTGCCGGAGTACGCCGAGACCGCACGAAGCACGGCGTTGCAGCGGGTCACCGGCGACGCCCCGGACGAGGTCCGACGCTGCGTTCTGATCGAGCTGCTGCCCGAGCGACCCAGCCCGGAGAGCACCGAGCTGCTGCTGAAGCTGGCCTGCTCGGACCCGTCCGCAAGGGTCCGCGCGGTCGCCGTACAGCGGTTGGCGCTCGTCCCCGACCCGGAGGGGCGCTGCCGTGCCCGGCTGATCGATCAGATCGAGCAGGACGAGGAGTCCTCCGTGCGGGCCGCCGCGGTCACCGCTCTGATCGACCGGGACCGCGCCGACGACACCGGGTGGACCGTGGTGGCCCGCTCGGCTCACGTCGACGAGGACGCGACCGTACGCCTCGCGGCGGTGCGCGCGCTGGCCGAGGCCTACCCCGACCACCGCACCGGGGAACTGCTGCTGGAGAGCGCTCGACGCGATCCGACCGCGAGCGTCCGGCTCGCCGCGGTCGACCTGCTCACCGGGCGACCGCTGTTCGGCCACGCGACCCGAGATCTGCTCATCGGCCGCGCCTCCCAGGAGCGGGACCCGATCGTCCGGCTGCGGGTCACCCGCAGCCTGGCCCGTCTCGCCGACCCACCCGACCTTGAGGTGCGGGAGTGCCTTGCCGACCAGGTCAGTCGGGACCCCGACCCGAACGTGCTGTGTGCCGCCGCCCAGGCGCTCGCCCGCCACGGCGATGCCCCGGGCCTGCTGGAGACACTGTGCCGGCGGGCCCGCCGAGACAGCTACGTCGGCATCCGGTTGGCCGCCGTGCAGACCCTCTGCGCGTACGGGAGCCCGGAACTGGTGACCGACGTGCTGCTGGAACGCGTCGAGTCCGACACCGACCCGACCGTGTTCGACGCGGCCGTGCGCTGTCTGACCAAGCAGGGCTCGGCGTCCATGGCGGTGACGCTGCGGCTCATGCGCCGCCTGTCGGACCAGGACCCGGCGATCCGCGCCCGCATCGCCGCCGCGCTCGGCGAGCACTTCGGCGCCGACCCGGAGGTTCAGGTGCTGCTGGTCGGGCTGGTTCGCGACGATCCGGCCCTGGAGGTCCGCCGCCGGGCCGTCGAGCAGCTGGGCGCCACCCTGGCCGGCCGCACGGGGGTACGGGACCTGCTGCTGCGGCTGGCCGACGACGATGACTGGGAGATCCGCCGGACCGCGCTGCTCGCGTTGACCCGTCACTACGACCGGGACACCCGGACCCGGGAGGTGCTCGTGCGGCTCGCGCACCAGGAGGACGACGGCGCGGTGCGGCGGCTGGCCGGACAACTGCTGGCCACGCTGCCCGACACCCGACCCGACGACTTTCCGTGATCGACCCGGAGCCGTAGGTGCACACGCGTGCGCGTCAAGCGACGATCCGATCGACCTCGTCAAATACCATGAGCTCATGACGGATCCGGTCGCCGGCTCGTCCCGCCCGACCGGCTGGAGCCTGCGGGTCCTCTTCGGAGTGATCGGGCTGACCGCTCTCGTCCTCGGCTATGTCGGCTTCGAGCGCCTGCTCCAGGCCCGACCGGACGTCGCCCACGATCCGTACGACCTGCTCTACTACGACCTGCAACTCTTCGTCTTCGGCGCCGAACCCTTCCAGGACGCCGGTCCCTACCCGTGGCAGTTGCAGGTCGCCCGGTTCGCCGCCCCGCTGTTCACGCTCCTCGCCGTGGCCGAGGCCAGCCGGTTGCTGCTGGCCGCCGAGAGTCGCCGCCTGCGCGCCCGGCGGGCACGTGGTCACGTCCTGGTCTGCGGCGACTCCCAGTTCGCCCACATGCTCGCCGACCGGCTCTTCGCCGACGGTGAACGCGTGGTGGTGGTGCGCTCCGAACCGTTCGGGCCGCTGGAGTACCGGTGGCGCCGGTACCTCGGCGTGGTCGGCGACCCGACCAGCCCCGAGGTGTTGCGCGGCGCCGGCCTGCCCCGAGCCCACACCATCTACGCCTGCAGCGAGGACGACGACCGCAACCACGCGATCGCCAACACCGCCAACCGGCTCATCCAGGACCGACGGCAACCACCACGGGTCTACATCCTGGTCCACGACTCGGAGATGTGCCTGTCCCTGCAGGCCCGACGACTTGGTGCCGCCGGATCCAGCCGGCTGCGGCTGGACTACTTCCACGTCGACGACGTCGCCGCACGCGCACTGCACCGGCACCACCCGCTGCCCAGCGCGGGAGACCAACCGACCCGGATCCTCATCGCGGGCACCGGCACCTTCCGCCGGGCCCTCCTGGTGGAGACCGCCCGACACTGGCGCGCATCCCGAGCCGACACCCCCGCGGGCCACGCCGTGCCACCCCTGCGGGTGGACGTGGTGGCACCGGATGCCGCCGCCGAGATCGCGCTGGCGTCGTCGCGTTACCCGTTCCTGGCCACCGTCTGCCAGTTGACCGCGTACGACCTGGATCTCGACGGTGTCGTCGGTCTCGGCCGCGACCGCTACGACCGCATCTACGTCTGCGCACCGGACGAGATCGGCGGCCTGCAGTTCGTACTGGACACGCCCGCCCTGTGGCAGGGCGCCGAGAGTGCCGTGTTCGTGCCGGTCTACCGGCAGGCGGCGCTCGCTGCGGCCTTCCACGGCGACTCCCGTCACGACCTGCTCGACGAGGTGCACGGCAAGCTCCGCCTCTATCCGGTGCTCACCCACGCCTGCGACGCCCGGCTGATCGCCGAGGACCTCACCGAGCGGCTGGCCCGGCTGATCCACGAGCGGTACGTCCAGGCCCAGCAGCGCGCCGGGGTACGACTCGGCGGTGCCCCGGCGATGGTGGACTGGTCACGACTACCCGAGTCGTTGCGGCGGGCCAACCGGGCCCACGTGCAGGACATCGCCGCCAAGCTGTTGGACCTGGGTTGCGTCGTGGCGCCCCGCCACGGTGGCACCGGTGACGCCTCGGCGGCTGGGCAGGCCATCGACGACCGGATCGAGGAACTCGCCCGCCTGGAGCACGACCGGTGGTGCCGGGAACGGCGCGGGGACGGCTGGACGTACGGCGACCCGCGTGACGACGTCCAGCGGCGGCATCCCGCCCTGCGGCCGTGGGAGGAGCTGCCGTCCGAGGTGCAGGAGCAGAACCGCGAGGGGATCCGGGCACTGCCCGACGTGCTGTCCGACAGCGGGTTCGAGCTGATCCGGCTGACACCCCCGGTGCCCGCGCAGCGGAGAGGCCCGAGGGATGCCGCCTGACCTCGGCCCGGTCCGCGTCGGCGTGACCGGGCACATCAACCTGACCCGCGACACCGAACTGCTCGTCGCCGACGCCCTCCGCGTCGAGTTGGGCCGGATCAGCGACCGGCCCGTACACGGTGTGACCTGCCTGGCGGCCGGCGCGGACCAGGTCTTCGCGCGCACGATCCTCGACCTGGGCGGCACCTACGAGGTGGTCCTGCCGGCCCGCGACTACCGGGTCGCGGTGATCAGGCCGGAGAATCGGCTGGCCTTCGACGAGCTGCTCGACCGGGCGGCAGCGGTCGTGCACACCGGTTACGACCGCTCGGGCACCGCCGCCTACGTGGTCGCCAACCGGGAGCTGGTCCGACGGGTGCAGCGACTCGTGGCGGTGTGGGACGGCAAACCGGGCTGTCACCCCGCGTCGACGGACCGGACCATCGACTGGGCGCGGCACCACGGCGTACCGACCACGATCCTCTGGCCCGCCGGTGCCCGCCGAACGCCCACCGAGGGCTGACGGGCCGGTCCGCTGTCGGCGCCACCAGTGGCGGTCCGTCCATCGGTCGTCGCGGACTCGACTCGGCCCGTGGCTGAGCTCTCACGCCCGCTCGCGCAACAGCGCGTCACCGGTGCGGTAGAGCTCGACGAGCAGTGGGCGCAGCTCCGTACCGGCGCGGGTGAGGCGGTAGCAGGTACTCGGCGGGAAGGTGCGCGAGCGGTCGCGCTCGACCAGGCCCTGCCGGGTCAGCGCCGCGAGCCGCTCGCTGAGCACCTTGGCGCTCAGGTCGGGCAGCGCCGCCTGAAGTCGGCCGAACGATCGCGGGCCGTGCATCAATTCCCGCAACACCAGGGTCGCCCACCGGCCGCTCACCGCGGCCAGGGCAACCTCGACGGGGCAACTGGGCTCCGGCCGGCGGGTCGCGCCCCGCTGGTCCGGCACCAGGTCACGATCCCAGGCGCCGCTCACCGTTTGGTTACCTACGCGCCCAGCGCCTTGACTGTCGGCATGTCCAGCGATCTCGACACCCACTCCACGAGTGTCCCACTCAGCGACAGCGCGGCCCACCACCCGTCGGTGTTCGCCCGCGCCTTCAATTCCGGGGACGTCGCCGCAGTCGAGCAGGTCTACGAACCCGAAGGCCTACTCGTCACCGTCCCAGGTCAGCCCGTCACCGGTGCCGCCCGGATCGCCGCCAATCAGCGCCTCCTCGACCTCGGGCTCCCCATCGACGTACGGCCCCGCCACGTCTACGTGGCCGACGACATCGCCCTGCTCATCGTCGACTGGACCATTGACGGCACCGATCACGACGGCCGTCCCGTACACATCGAAGGCACCGCCACCGACGTGGCCCGCCGCGGTCCCGACGGCCGCTGGCGGTACATCATCGACAACCCGTTCGGCACTGCCGAGCCGGAGACTCACCACGATTAGCGGCAAAACGTCTGCGTCCTGCCGCTGGCGCCAGTGGTGCTGCTGACCGCAGCCGCCGTGGGGGTGGTTTGGTTCGCCTGGTGCTGAGGCACTTCCCACCGTCGGCAGGAGCTGGAACAGCGTAGGGTCGGCGTGCAGTGGAGGACTTGCGCGCCCGCCGCGTGGGTCTTCTGTCAGCGCGCCGCGATCAGGCGAGTACCACTCTGCACGTTCACCGACCTGTTTCAGGAGGTTCGATCATGTCCAAGGACTCGACGACCAAGGCGAACGTCAAGAAGAAGGGTAAGACGACCAAGGAGAAGCAGACTGCGAAGCGCCTGAAGCGCGAAGAGCAGAACGGGCAATCCTCGAACATCGTGTCCACCGGGCGCTGACGCCGGCAGCATCGCCCAATTGTCAGAATGCGGCGATGAAGGTGGGGGCTGACGTTTGTCGGATCCCCACCTGCCGCTGCTGCCGTAGAGCTACGACAGGGGCCGCTCAGGGCACCAAAGTCGACCTCCTTGCGGTCCGGGACGCGAGGACCTTCGGGGTGGCCCGCCTTTTCAGTAGACAGGTCGGAGCGGGCCGCCCGTACCCGCCAGGCCCACCGGGGGGAAACCCGGTGGCGGTGTCGCCGGAAAACCTCTCGATTCGAACGACTGGATCGACCACAATGCCACCGTGGAACGCGAGCGCCTGGTGAAGTTGAGCAAACGGATGTCGAAGGCGCTCCGGCACGCCCCTGACCGGGCCGGCCTGGTGCTCGACCCGGCCGGTTGGACCCCCGTCGACGCTCTGCTCACCGCCCTACGGATCGAGCGGGCCGAGTTGGACGCGGTCGTCGCCGGCAACGACAAGCAGCGGTTCGCTGTCGAGCGCGGCACCGACGGGGTGCTGCGGATCCGGGCCAACCAGGGTCACTCGGTCCCGGTGGACCTCGGGCTGCCCCCGGTGACCCCACCGGACCGGCTCTATCACGGCACCAGCGCCGGTGCGTTGGAGTCGATCCGGGCCACCGGCCTGCACCGCGGCGGCAGGCATCACGTCCATCTCTCCGCCGACACCGAGACCGCCCACCGGGTCGGCGCCCGACGGGCCGGTCGGGTGGTGATCCTCACCATCGACGCGGCGGCGATGGCCGCCGCCGGGCACGTGTTCCACCGCAGTGCCAACGGTGTCTGGCTCACCGACGCCGTCCCGGCCGGCTATCTGCTCGACTGAGCCCCGGCCTGGCCCGGACCGCTCTTCGGTGCGGGGTGCGGGCGGCCTCGAAGGGGATGCGGCACGAGACATGCGGCGCCCGCTCGATCGCGGACGGATCTATGCCGGCTCGCGCACGCCGCCGGCGTTGCCACCGTCGTCTGGCATCGGTTCGGTCGGAGCTTCGGGCAGTTCGTCCGGCGCGCCAGGCAGAAGGACGCCCGGGTCGTCGGGCACCGGTTCACGCGGATCGATGGGCGGATACTGTTCGGGGTCGAGATCCGGTTCAGTCATCATGCGAGTATCCGTCGTCTTCCGGGCTGCTGCTCGTCGGGCCCGCAAGCCGGGCGGCCTTCGCCGCACCTTGGGCGACTGGCGGCGCTGATCGGTGGCTGCCTGTCACCTCGGGCGGTGCTCATTTGGCGTCGGCCAGAGCCCGCCGACCCTCCCGGCACCTGGTCAGCAGTCGTGCCCTGATCACCTCCGGCACCCTCGCGGCGCAGACCGCAGAGCTTCGGTCTCCCGACGCCTGCTCCGCCCGACACCAACTGATCGACATCCCGTCGATCAGGACGTTCACGTAGGATTCAACCCATTTGTCACCGCTAACCTCATGATCAACTGAAGATTTTTCCGTGGAAGTAAATGGATCGGGGCGCTGATGCGTAAACCCCGTGTGGAACGAGAACGGACGGACTTCGCGGACTTCTACCAGCGGTCCCGAGACAACTGCCTGCGCGCCGTACTAGCTGGTACGGGCGATCGCGCGCTGGCCGAGGATCTGGTCGCTGAGGCGTACGCGCGAGCCTGGGCCTCCTGGCGACAGTTGAGCCAGCACCCGGCACCGGCGGCGTGGGTGGTGCGCACCGCCCTCAACATCCGGGTGTCCTGGTGGCGGCGACGCCGGCGGGAGGTGGCCCTCGACGGCCACGAGCGAGCGTCTCTCATCGAGGACGACTTCGACCCGAATGACGCTCTCCTGGCCGCCGTTCGCCGGCTGCCGCAGCGGCAGCGTGAGGTGGTCGTGTTACGCATCTGGCTCGACCTGGACACCAGGTCCGTGGCTGCGGCGTTGGGCATCTCCGCCCAAACCGTGGCCGTCCATCTGTCCCGTGCCACCGCAACCCTGCGGGGGCAGCTCGCGCCCGCAGCCCGTTAGGAGATTCGATCATGAATGACAATGAGGTGTGGGACGCGGTGAAACAGACCCTTTCCGACGTACAGATGGATCACCCGGTCGAGGCGATCGAGCAGCGCGGCCGGGCCCGGCGACGCAACCGCCGGGTGCTCGGCCTGGCCGCTGGCGGCGGCGTCGCGGCCGTGGTCGCTCTCGCACTGGCCCTGCCGATGGCCACGGGATCCGGCACGGCCCCGGCTCCGACCGGCACGGACAATCACGCCGGGGCCGCCTCAGGGGCACCGGCAGGCAACATCAAGCTCGTGTCCCTGGCAGCCAACCTCACCGCGGACAACGCCTCGCTGCCGGGCGACGCGTCGCTGATCATCGAGAAGGTCGATGTCCGTCGGGGCACCGTGCCATCTCGCACCCGGTACCACCTGTACACCGACGGCGGCGAGTACTACTACACGGAGGCCAGGAACGAACTCCCACGGGTGATCGCTCGTGGCGAGAACCTCGGCAACGGCTTCCACACCCGTGGGGTGGCGGCGGCGCGGAACGCGGTAACCGGCGACCTCGCCGAAGCCCGAGAGCAAATGATCAACTCCGTGTACGACGAGGGAAAGCCCCCTGCCGGCGCCGAGGAAAGGCGAATGGAGATCCTTCGGCAGAAGGGGGTCGCCAACCCGTCTCCGCTTACGGATGAGGACCGGGAGCGCATCGCCGCCAATCACCTCTGGGTCAACAGCGTCGACGTACTCTCCGCAGGGGGAGGCGATCCGAAGGTACGGGCGGGCGTGCTTCGCCTGACCTCCACCATCCCCGGTGTCACCGTCGTGGATTCGACGACCGGCGGGCAGCCCACCCTGACCATCACCGCCAAGGTGTGGACTGACGACACCCAAGAGGTGCTGATCATCAACGCCGAGAGCGGGGTACCGATCAGCTCCAAGATGGACTCCCCGGAGACGGGAACCTCCATTGCCGGAACCTTCGAGGTCTCCCGTGTGACGGTGGCCGACGTCAAGGCCGGCAGCTTCTGACCCTCGGTCCTGCACCGTGCGCGCCGTCCGCACCACGTGGACGGCGCGCACGCGCCGCGCCCATATTCGCGCCTGGTTCCGCGGGGATATCCGACACTCGGACACCGGTGGATGCCATTCCGGTGCTGTAGGCCATCAACCCACTCGTCGACTGCGGATCTGATGCCGACCTTGAGTTGCCGCTGCATGGCACCCTTGAGCTGATGGACGCTTTCGTCTCACAGCTACCGGCACTACTGGGCGTCGTTGTCGGTGCCCTTGGCGCAGGTCTGGCAACCTTCCTGTCCAGCAGAAGCCAGTGGAAACGCAGTCAGGCCGTGCGATGGGACGATCGGCGAATGGAGGCGTACAGCGAGTTCGCCCAGGTACTCAAAGAGATCCAGGCGGTATCCCTGAAAGTCCTGGCCACGACGGTCGGTGACCGGTATCGCTCGGGGTTGGACAAAGCCGCGGCGCTACCTCGGCTCGCCGACGCCGACATCAGGCACACCCTGGTATGGGAAAACCTCCTGCTCCTTGGGGATGCCAGCACCGTCGCTGCAGCGCAAGACTGGCGAGAGGCGGTCTGGAGGCTCGAGCACCGGGCCCGTGGCGTCGAGGAGACTTCCGAGCCGCTATCCGAACTCGTTCAGCAGGCCAACACGCGACGTGACGGCTTTTATCATGCCGCCCGGCGCGGCCTTGGTGTGAGCGGTGGATCAGTCTCCCAATCCGACCGTCTCCAGCAACGCGCCGCCTCCTCCTTTGAGAGCCACAAGCCCGCGTCCTCAAACAGCTGAACACCGGGCTGGACGTAGTGACCTGCCCTTGCGCCAGCGCACAGATCACCGCCGCCACGTGCAGGGGGCCGGGCTACGTCAGCATCGCGTTGGAGCCGAGGTCCGGAAGCCGCTCCACGGTAAGCGTTTCCGGCCGTAGCCACTGCAATGCCGGCGGCACGGCCGCCGGACAGCCGACCCGGCCAGCGACGGGGTCATCGGCTCCACCAGTCATCCACCAACGCCGACGCTCTCAAGCCTCAGCCGGCGACGCATCCACCGGATCGGGTGAATCAGTAAGGCCGGCGACCAGCAGCAGGTACGCGGTCAGTTCGACCGCCACCGTCAGCGCCAGCATCGGTTGCGGCATGGACAGGGTGGGCGTGATGCCCGCCCAGGCGAACAAGCCGCTGTCACTGCCTACCGACAGGGGCATCGCGACCCTGCCAACGCTTGTGTCCATCAGCGGCAGCGCCACGAGGGCCAGCACCGTCGCGCCCATCGAGGCGAGCCGTCGACCGTGGCCGGCGAGCGCCGAGGCGAGCGCCAGCGCGGTAATCCCGAGGACCAGGGGCGGCAGGACCGCCATGCTCACGGCCATCACCAGATCGGCCACCTCGGTGCCGGCCGTTCGCCGAGGTTCAGCAGCAACGGCACGCCAGATACTGACGATACGGAAGGCCGCATAGCCGGCGATCAGCGCTGCCAGCACACCAGCGGGCACCGCGGTTTGCCGATGCCAGCCACTGCGGCGCCACGCAACGAGCAGCACCACCACCGCGACCAACGAAGGCCAACAGAGGGCGAGCCCCGACTCGAAGGCGGATGGTGCCTCCCGGGCCGAGCCGGGCACGAGCACCTTCCAGCCGTCGCCATCGCTGTCCCCAGCGGCCGGCATCGTCCGGACCGCGTCCACGAGCAGGACCGCGAGGGCTACCCCCAGCGGCCAGCGCGAAGTCGGCGATCGGCTGACCACGGCGCAAGCAAGGAGGAAACCGACGCTCAACAGCTCCGCGTAGCGCCAGACCGGACGGGCGGTCAGGACGCCTGCCACATGGACGGCGGCACACAGAGCCGCAGCAGACAGGAGGAACAGCCGCGGACGCACGGGCGCATCCTGCCACGCATAGTCGCCAACCACAGACGCGCTCTGACCACTCCCAGCCTGAGGCCTGCGTTCACTTGGCGACGAACCCTCAGCCCATGTCAACGATGTCCACCGCAGGTGCGAAGTGGCGCACCGCCGCCGCAAGGCTCGGGCGGAGCCAGCACCACCGGACGCATCCACACGTCCGGATCACTACCCCTGGCCGTCCCGGCCACGACGACCACGCCAAGCATGAGGACCGTCGCCAAGGGCGCCCCAAGCATCGCCCAGCGAAGGCGCAGGGCGTTGGCATCGTCCGGCACGCAGGCACTCTACGGGAGAGGGTGCGGCAGATCCCGACACGCACAGCTTGCTGTTCCTGGGAGTGGCTACAGCAGGTCCAGCGCCGTCTCTATCCGTGTAGCCAGTACCAGATCCATGGCGCCCTCCACGCGGACACTGACCACTGTGCTGCCGGGTGACAGCGCCAGCCGAACTACCAGCATGGGCGTGCCTGCCAGCGGGTACTCGAACCAGCCGTCGGCTGCGTCGTCGTCGGTGTCATCGAGTGCGCCGACCAGCGCCGCCTCGTCCAGATCGTCGTACGCATACCCGACGTAGACGCTGATCTGCCTGAGCAACCGAACGACGTTCTCCTCGGTCACCCATCCCTCGACCTGCGCCACGTCGTCGCGGACTGCCCTGTGCGGTGGCAGCGATCCGGGCGGCACCAACCGTTCCGATTGCGGATCGTACGAGTCGAGGCCGAACGATCCGGCCAGAACAGGCAGCGCACTCAAGTCTTCCCAGCCGTAGGGCAGGGTCAGGCCGACGAATCGATCGGCGAGCCCTGTGTCGCCCCATGGCTGCCGCCAGCCCACATCGCTGTGCCATGGCGCAATCATGTCGGCGAGGTCCGGCCATCGACGTAAGAGTTCGGTGCGAAAAGCCAGAACGCGTTCGTCCGGCACCAGACCACCGGCCTTCTCATCCGCGAGCCTGTCCGCCAGCCGGCGAGGGTCATCGGCAGCCCCAGACGGCCAGAAGTACAGGTCGTAGCTCACCCGGGCAGCGTAGACACCACGGTGGTCGGCCCGCTCTCCGCAAGATGTCCGGATGGCATCTGGGTCGCCTCGGCGTGGGTATCACCCGGCCACCCGCTGTACGAGGAGTTCGCGGTAGCCGACGGCGCTCGCCGCCTGCTTTCGTACGTCGAGGACTGACGCCGGCGGGGCCACTACCATGCGAGCGTGGCTCATGTTGTCCAGGTCCGCAGGCCGTATCCGCTGCTTGTCGCCGCAGTGGTCCTGGTGGCGCTCGGCGCGGCCACGGCCTGGGGCGTCGGCGACACGTTGGGGCTGAGCCACACCCCCGCCGACGTGCCGCACGAGAACGCTGTCGCCGCGCCGGCGCGGAAGCCCGCGCCGGTCCCGCCGTTGGCGTCCCTCGTCGTGCCCGACGAGCCGCGTCTCAGGAAGGCCGCAGCCGCCGTCGCCGACGCGGTCGTCGTCCGCGGCCTGCCCCGGCCGGTGCTCGTCCCGGCCGCGTCGAGCCCGGCGAGGTCCGCGACGACCGCGCCGGGCACCGGCACGGCGCGCGTCGCGGCCCCGGACCTGTCGGCGGTGAGCACGCTGCGGGCGGGCGTGCTGGCCACCCTCAGCGGGACGCCCGAGTCGTACCGGCTCGACGTGCGCGGCGCCGAGCTGGCCGTCCAGGGCGGCGACGTCGCGGGCGTGGCAGCCGGGATGTACCGGCTGGCCGACCGGATCCGCTCCGGTGTCGAGGCGCTCCCCGCGGCGGACGTGGGTCGGGTGGTCATCCCCCGGCTCGGCCTGCGGCTGACCGACGCGGGTTCGGTGGGGCGTGAGCCCGACCCGGCCGTCTTCGCCGCCGGTGACGACTATGGCCTGAACACCGACGTGGTCGGGTCGGCGGTGCTGCCTGGCGCGCCGTGGGTGGACGCTGGCGCGGTGGCCCGCATCGACGCGCAGTTTCGGCAGTTCGTCGACCACTCGGTGGCGCAGGGATTCAACGGAATCGTCGCGCCCGGCTTCCTGGAGTACGTCACGTTCGTGAAGGTCGGCGACGGGCGCGCGGTCTACCCGCCCGGCGACCCGCACGTCGAGCGCGCACGGGCGATGGTCGCGGCGTTCGGCCCCGTCTTCCGGTACGCCGAGGACATGGGCGTGCGGGTCTACCTGCTGACCGACATGCTCGCGGTGTCGCCCCCGCTGGAGGCATACCTGACGCGGACCGTCGGCGGCCTGGACGCGGCCGACCCCCGGCTGTGGGCGGTCTACCAGGCCGGTCTGGCCGAGCTGTTCGAGAGCATGCCGTTCGTCGACGGCCTGATGGTCCGCGTCGGTGAGGGCGGCGAGGTGTACGCCGGGACCGGCTGGGACTACTCGTCGCGGCTCGCGGTCACCACCGAAGCGTCCGTGCGCGCGATGCTGCGGGCGCTGTTGGACACCGCGGGCCGAGCCGGGAGGGAGATCATCTTCCGGACGTGGACGGTGGGCGTCGGCGCCGTCGGCGACCTGCACACCAACCCGGTGTCGTACGCGCAGGTCCTCGGCGGGCTCGATGATCCGCATCTGATCGTGTCCACGAAGTACACCCTTGGCGATTTCTACAGCCATCTGCCGCTGAACACCACCCTGCTGGCTGGCGGGCATCGCCGCATCGTGGAGTTCCAGGCCCGGCGCGAGTTCGAGGCGTTCGGCTCGCTGCCCAACGACCTCGGCCCGCTGCACCGCCAGGCCCTGCGCGCGTTCCTTGCCGCCAACCCGAACGTCGAGGGCGTCTGGAACTGGACCCAGGACGGCGGGCCGTTGCGCGCCGGACCCATGTCGCTGTACCTGCGCACGGGGTTCTGGCAGCTCTACGACCTCAACACGTACGCCGTCGGCCGGCTGGCCTGGGACCCGGACGTCGACCCGGCGCAGGTCACGGCGGACTGGGCGTACCGCACGTTCTCCGACGACCCGGCCACCGTCGCCGCGATCGGGCAGGCCATGGCGCTGTCCCGACAGGCGGTTACCAGCGGCCTCTACATCGGTCCGTACGCCGACCGGTCGGTGCGGGCGCTCGGGCTGGAACCGCCACCCATGATGTGGATCTTCGAGTGGGACATCGTGACCGGCGACTCCGCCGCGTTGGACAGCATCTACGCGGTGACCGGCGGCCGCGTCGACGAGGCGATCGAGGAGGGCACCCAGGCCGTCGCGCTGGCCCGGCGCATGCGCGACCTGGTCGCCGCCACCGAACCGGCGACCTGGCGGGACCCCGACCTGCGCGGGCGCTTCGCCGCGACACTCGACTACCAGGTCGACCTGTTCGAGACGCTGAGCGCGTACCGCACCATGGTGCTGCGACACGCGCAGTGGCTGGACACGGGTGCCTCGGCCGCCCGCCACGACTGGCAACTGGCCGCTGCGGAGTACCAGGACGCGCGCGACGCGCACCGGCAGCGCTACGGCGCCGACCTGGACCTGCCCGCGTACAACTTCACCGCCGCCGACCTCGGGGCGCGGCGCGCCGACCGGGACCCGGCGATGGCCTGGGCGGCCCGGGCGATACTCGGGTCGATCCTGCTGATGGTGCTGCTCGGCCGGTACGGGCGTGGATTCGGGGCAGCCGCCGCGCGCGGGTTGCTGCTCGGCGCGCTCCGGCCGTGGCGGGTCGCCGCGCTGCCGACGCCCACGACGCGGGCGGACCGGGTGTTGGTGTGGCTCGTCCCGGCGGTGGTGCTGTTGGCGAGCCGGCTCGTGTTGACCTGGTTCGCCGCGCCGGCGCACCTGCTGGTCACCCTCGGTGGGTGGGCGCTGTTCGCCCTCGTCGTACGCCTCGTCGTCGGTCGCCGGGATCCGTTCCACCTGTGGGCCGTCATCGGCGGCGTCGCGCTGCTGCGCAGCGTACTGCTGCTGGGGGCGCTCGCCGGGCGCGGACCGGGCGGTTACTGGTTCGCCTTCTGGACGGCGCCGAGTCTGCGGGCGTCGTACGTCACCGTCGCGTTCGCGGCATTCTGCTGGCTGTTCGTGGTCGTCGCCGTGGTCCTGCGGGACCGGTACGGCCTGCGCCGCCGAAGCGCCGTCGGGCTGACCCTCACCGCCGCGGGTGTGCCCCTCGGCGTGCTGTCCGCCCTGGTCTCGGTCGTGGGCCTGGAACGCGCGCTGACGGTGTGGAACGACCAGCTCGCGCTGTTGCCCTGGGGCCTGTCCCGCATCCTCGGCATCACCGTTCACCTCGGCGTCCCCGCCGATCTCCCCACCTACACCGCCGTCGCCGGAATCGCCCTGGCCACCGTCGGCCTGGTCCTGTCACTCGGCCGCCACCGGCAATCCGCCTGACCGCCCAGTAGTGGGCTGACCGCCGTCGTCACTCGCCCTGCCACCGACTGTCCGGCGTGCGCGACGGGTCGTGGCCCAGTCCATACCCGGCGTGGATTTCCACCGCGCTCACTCCCAGCGCGTCGAGCCCTCGGTTGAGCTTGCGGTGCGCCTGGAACTCCGCTGTTACGTACTGCTCGCCCTCGACCGCGGTCGCGGGAGACCAGCCGCTGCGGCCCAGTGCTGTCATCGCCGTCTGCACCGCCACCCAGGGGCGATGTCCGGTGACACCGACCAGCGCGTACACCCGGGTGATCGACACCGGCCCACTGACCTCGACGGGGCCGGGGCTGTCACAGGTCCGCCTGCCGACCCGTCCGGCGAGTGTCGTGGCCACCTCCACGGCGCGGTCCGCAGCACTGTCCGGCACGTCGACCACGAGCGCCACCCGTACCGTCGCCTCTTCTCGGACCAAGGCCCGCAGTTCGTCGGGGAGTTCCTCCGCCTCGGTTTCCTCCGCTGGGGCGGTAGCGATGTCACCGGCAGCGTCGACGTCGACCCAGGAACCGGTGTCTCGGAAACGAGCAGCCGCCTCGCGCCAGGCGAGATAGGCCGCATCGGTGCCGTCGCGCGACTCCGGCGGGGCCAGCTCACTGCCGGACAGGAACCCGCGTACGAAGTACCGGGTCTGCTCGGAGCAGTCGCCGATCTCCCCCTTCGACACCCGGGTACGAATGCCGCGCTCCGCGCAGTAGGCGTCCATGCGGCCGGCGCCGGTGTGCGGGTTGCCATCGAGAAGGTAGTGCCGTCCGCATTGCTCAGTGTCGAACCACAGGTGCGGGTCGACGTCGGGCGGCAAGGGAGGACGAGCGGCAGAACTCATCCCACGACAGTAGGACGTACGTGTCAGGGACGGTTGCCAGCACGGACGAGATCAGTGGTAAGGCTGCTCACAGCGTCGACAAAGCCATGTCCCCGGGGCGCACCGCCGCCGTCGCCACCCCAGAAGCGTCCCACTGCAACGATCGCGGGCGTGAACCTGTGTGCCAGCCACCCGGCCCGGATTCGGGTCTGAGATCGTGCTCGTCCGAGGGCAGGCGGCGCTGTCTTGGCCGGCAAAGCAGCAGCCACCGCGGGGCTGGCGTTGTTATCGGTATGAGGGATAGGTACACCCATGGACGCTGACCTCGACCGGGAGTTCAGCGATTTCGTCGCGGCCCGCTCGCACGCCCTGTTCCGGACCGCGCTCGCCCTGACTGGGCACCGTCAGCAGGCCGAGGATCTACTCCAGACGGTACTGACCAAGGGCGCCCGACACTGGGGGCGGATCCGCACCGGAAACCCAGAGGCGTACCTGCGCACCGCGCTGTACCGCCAGCAGACGAGTTGGTGGCGCAGCCTCCGCCGGGGGCGCGAGGTCAGCGCTGAACAGGTGCCGGAGGTCGCGACGACGGGCGACGCCACCGCCACCGTCGACCTCAACCTGGCGCTCAGGCAGGCGTTGGCGCAGCTCGCGCCCAAACACCGGGCGGTGCTTGTGCTGCGCTACTTCGAAGACCGGCCGGACAGCGAGATCGCGGAGATTCTGGGCTGCACCCAATCCACGGTACGCAGCCAGGCCGCACGGGCTCTCGCCCGGCTGCGCGAACTCTGTCCCAGGCTCGACATCCTCGCCACGAAGGAGGCGGTAGACCGATGAACCAGCACCTCACCAGAGCGCTCCGGACCGCATTCGAGGAACTGGCCGAGACCGCGCCGGCGCCGGTCGGGCTGGCCCAGGCCGCACTGGTCAGCGCCCGCCGGCAACGGGTCACCCGGCAGGCCGTCGGCGGTGGCTTCGCCGCGGCGATCTGCGCCGCGCTGATCGGCGTGGTCGCCGTCGTCGCCCCGATCAGCGGTACGGCCGGCGACCAGTTCGCCGATAACGGGCTGAGGCCACTCGTGGTGACCGCGTACAGCGGCATCCGCGATCCGAAAATCGATGATCCGAGCCCGAACTTTCTGTACTCGCTCCTACTGAACGCGAAGACCGGCCGGTACGACCGGGTGCCGTACCGGTATGCCATGCCATCCCCGGACGGCAGCCAGGTGCTGGTCGCGACGGGCGACAACAGTCAGCGCTATCCCACCCGGGCGGGCGTACTTGACCGGACCAGCGGGAACGTACGGTGGATCGCCGAACTCGGCAGAACCAGCCACGCCCACTTCCCCGGCTATTCGACCGACGGGCGCTGGTCGCCGGACGGGCAGCGCATCCTCTTCACCCACCTGCCGCGCACGGGTACGCCCGGCTTCGTGCTGGTGGATTCGGAGACGCTCACGACAACGTTCGTCCCACTGCCCGACCTGGCCGAGCAGAACGACCAGGCCACCGGCCTGATCTGGACGCCGGACAGTAACGGGCTCGCGCTGACGCTCTCCAAATCTCTCGATGAGCCCACGGTGACCGGGATCCGCATCTACGACCTGGCTGGCAAAGTGGTGCGTACCGTTCCCGTCAGCGGCGGCCAGCTGGACGACGTCAGCTTCTTTCCGGACGGCGGGCAACTGGCGCTGTCGCCGTACTCCGATGGGGTGCGGCAGACCTCGGTCACGGTGGTCGATCCGGTCACCGGGGCGGTCCAGCACAGCGTCAAGGTGCCCCTTGCCGGCAGCCTGATCGGCTGGACGGACGACCAGCACCTGCTGATCCGCGTCTACCACGACGCGGGCGGGATACCGGCATCGGACCAGCCCGCCCCAGCCCTCGGACCAGGTGATGACGAGTACGACCGCCTGCTCGTGGTCGACCTGACCGGTCGGGTGACCCACTCGATGCACCTACCGGCCGAGGAGGCCGACCACCTCTTCATCGGCTCCTCCGCCGGCCTGCCGAGCAGCGCCGCGAAGATCACCTTCTGAGCCGTGCTGGACCTCGCCACCGTCAACGAAGTCGGCCAGACCAGCTGACAACGGTACGGGGCGGGTCGGGTCACTTCGGCGCGGCCCGCCCCGTACCGCCCATCTGCAACACCCCCTGGCCCATCCCCCTGGAGCCTTCTATGCGCCCTCGCGTGATTATGGTGTTCGCTGTCGCGGCGATCGTTTTCGGCGGGGTCCTGCTGGTCCCTGCCGCGTACGCCAGACTCGCCACCACCCCCGATCCGACCGACTCCGCATCCGCCACCCCCACCACCCCGCCGCCCGCGCTGACCCCGCCACCGCCGCCGACCCTGGCCGCCGCACCGATATCGGTGCCGGTGGACGGCTTCTTCGCGTGGGCACTGCTGGACCGCGAGAGCGGGCAGACCGCCGGCTCGGCCAACAGTGCCAAGTCGACCAACTCCACCGAATCGATGATCAAGGTTTGGATCGTCGCGGACTTCCTGCGCCGAACGGCGGAGGCGAACAAGACGCCCTCGAACGAACGCCTGAAACAGGCCAGCCAAGCGATCCGCTACAGCTCCAACGACTCGGCCGAAGCGCTCTACAACGCTGGCGGTCGCACAGCGGTGATCAGACGGATGATCAGCCTGTGCCGGTTGACCAAGACGAGGCCGGGCACCATGCCTGGCTACGCGGGCTGGTGGAGCTTCACCGAGATGACCGCCCAAGACGCGGTACGAATGGGCGAGTGTGTCAAGAGCGGCAAGGCCGCGGGTCCCAAATGGACCGACTGGTTGCTCAAGGAGATGCGCAACGTCTGGGGCACCACCGCCAAGAAGGATCAGCAGGAGGCGCGAGAGGGTGGCCGGTGGGGCATCATCGACGGCTTACCGATGGAGATGCTCGAGAAGGACCCGGTCAGCATCAAGAACGGCTGGACCTCGCTCGACTATGACGGCAACTGGCACGTCAACTGTCTGGCCATCACCAACAACTGGGTACTCGCGGTGCAGGTGCGCTACCCGGACCAGCACGGTCTCGACTACGGCGCACGCGTCTGTGCGCGCGTCGCCGCCCAACTGGTGACCCCGCGACCGGGTGCCGCGCTGAACGTGCCCCGACCCCAGACCGGAGGGGTCTGACCGTTCCATCCACGAAGGGGCACCGGCGTCTCCCAACACGGGTGCCCCTTCCCCGTTTCGCTGGCACTACCCCAGAGACTCGCTCCCCCGAGGCTGTGCGCAGCCTCGTCGTACACCAAGGTTGCACCATGACCCGTGACGCGATCCGGCTCCGCAACGTCACCCGCACCTATGGCGCGGGCGACGGGGCGGTGACCGCACTGAACGACCTCTCCCTGTCCTTCACCGAGGGCACCTTCACCGCCGTCATGGGTCCCTCCGGATCGGGCAAGTCAACGCTGCTGCAGTGCGCGGCCGGCCTGGACCGGCCGACCTCCGGCGCGGTGCTGCTCGGCGAGACGGACCTGACGACGCTCAACGAGACGAAGCTGACCCTGCTGCGCCGCGAGCGCATCGGCTTCGTGTTCCAGTCCTTCAACCTCCTGCCGGCGCTGACCGCCGAGCAGAACGTGGCGCTTCCGTTGCGGCTGGCCGGGCGCCGGCCCGGCCGCTCGCAGGTGCAGGACGTACTGGCCCAGGTCGGGCTCGCGGGCCGGGCCAAGCACCGGCCGGGCGAGATGTCCGGCGGCCAGCAGCAGCGCGTCGCGATCGCCCGGGCGCTGATCACCCAGCCCGAGGTGCTCTTCGCCGACGAGCCCACCGGCGCGCTGGACTCCACCACCAGCCGCGAGGTCCTGACGATGCTGCGGTCCATGGTGGACGAGCAGCGGCAGACCATCGTGATGGTCACGCACGACCCGGTCGCCGCGTCGTACGCCGACCGTGTCGTCTTCCTCGCCGACGGCCACCTCAACGGCGAGCTCGAGGCGCCCACGGCCGAGGCCGTCGCCGCCCGGATGACCCAGATGGAGACCGTCGCGTGCTGACCGTGACCCTCAGCACCCTGCGGTCCCGCTGGGTGACGCTCGTCGGCACGTTCGTCGCGCTGGCGCTGGGCGTGGCGCTGATCGCCACGATGGGCCTCGGGCTCGCGTCGACCCTCGACGCCCCCGACCAGAAGCCCGAGCGCTTCGCCGGAGCGCCGGTCGTGGTGCGTGGCGCCGACGTGCTGCGGGTGCCCTCGCCGATCGGTGACCGCACCCAGCCCCTCGCCCAACCGCGCGGCGTCGCGCCCGAGGTCGCCACGGCGCTCGCCGCGAAGGTCCCCACGGTCGCCGACCGGTCGTTCCCCGTACGCGTGGCCGGACCCGACGGCGACGACGCCGGCCTCGTCGGGCACCCGTGGTCGATCGCCGCATTCGGCGGATACCGGCTGACCGCCGGGCACGAGCCCCGCGGGCCCGCCGAGGTGGCGCTGCCCGGCGACGCGTCCCTGGTCGGCACGGCGGTGCCGGTGCGTACCCCGGCCGGGCTGAGCACGCGTACGGTCGCCGGCGTGGTCGCGCCGGCCCGCTTCGAGGAGGCGATCTTCTTCGCCGACGCGGAGGCCGCCAAACTGTCGCCGCGCATCGACCACCTGGTCGTGCAGGCGGCGCCCGAGATGGTGCGTACGGTGCTCGGTGCCGGCTCGGACGTCCAGGTGCTCACCGGCAGCGACCGGCGCAAGGCCGACCCGGAGCCCGACCGCGACCGCGACGCCCTCATCGCCATGAACGCCCTGCTGGGCACCGCGGGCGGCGTCACCACGTTCGTGTCCGTCTTCGTGGTGGCGTCCACCTTCGCCTTCGCCGTCGCCCAGCGGCGCCGCGAGATCGGGCTGATGCGCACCGCCGGCGCCACCCCGCGGCAGGTGCGTTCGATGTTGTTCATGGAGGCGATGGTGGTGGGCGTGCTCGCCTCGGTCGCCGGGTGTGTGCTGGGCTCGTACGGCGCCCCGTGGCTCGCGAGCCTGCTCGTCGACGAACAGCTCGCACCCCCGTGGTTCACCATCGGGGCGTACACCTGGCCGTACCACGTGGCGTTCTGGACCGGGCTGCTCGTCGCGCTCGGCGGGGTCACGGTCGCCACGGTGCGGGCGGGGCGCATCCGTCCCGTCGAGGCGCTGCGGGAGGCCTCGGTGGACACCAGGGCCATGACGCTGGGGCGCTGGATCTTCGGGGCCGGCCTGCTCGCCACCGGGCTCGGCATGCTCGTCTGGCGGCTGCTCACCGACCCGGGCGAGGCGCTGCACCGCAAGACGTACACCACCCAGCCGATGCTGCTGATCACCGCGGTGGCGCTGCTCGCGCCGATCCTCGTGCGGCCGCTGACCCGGCTGCTCGCGTGGCTCCCGGCCCAACTGCCCGGCGCCACCGGCATGCTGGTGCGCGAGAACGCGGCCGCCGGCGTGCGGCGCACCGCGGCGATCGCGGCGCCCGTGCTGGTGACCGTGGCGCTGGCCGGCTCGCTGCTGGGTGCGACGGCGACCATCAACGAGGCGAAGGCGACCGAGATCCGGGAGCAGACCCGCGCCGACCTGATCGTGCAGGCCGACGACGCCGCCGGGGGTTTCGCCGCCCAGACGGTGGCGCAGGTCCGCCAGGTGCCCGGAGCCACGGTCATGGCCAGCGCCGCCACCGCCGTCTACCACCTCGAGGAGGGCACGGCGCTGATCCGCTCGGACGCGCAGGCCGTCGACCCGGGCGAGCTCACCGGGGCGCGCAAGCTGCCGGTGCGGGCCGGCGACATTGCCGACCTCGACGACAGCAGCATCGTCGTCAACGAGGAGTGGGCGCAGCACACCGTCGGCGAGCAGGTCGACGTGTGGCTCGGCGACGGCACCAGGACGTCGCTGCGGATCGCGGCCGTGATCGCCGCCGGCACCGGCAACAACGGCGTCTACGTGACCCCGCGTAACGCTCCCGGGGTTCCGCCGGACCGGCTGGAGGTCACCTGGGCCGCGGGCACCGACGCGAGCGCCGGGACCGCGGCGGTCCGGGCCGCCCTGCAGCCCACCGCCGCGGGTGTGCAGACCCGGGCGGAGTGGATCCGGTCGGAGTACCCGAGCAACAGCCGGCAGACCCGCGTCGGCTACCTGGTGGTGCTCGGCATCGCGCTGATCTACACCGGCATCGCGCTGGGCAACACCATGGTGATGGCCACCTCGGACCGGGTACGCGACCTCGCGGTGCTGCGCCTCGCCGGTGCGACGAAGCGGCAGATCCTCATCCTGGTCGCCGTGGAGGCGATGACCGTCGTGGTGGTCGGCGCGGTGCTCGGCACGATCGTGACGGCGGTCAACATCCTGGGCATCTGGGGCTCACTGGCCGCCCTGTCGGTCTGGTCCAGCGTGGTGCTGCCCTGGCAGACGCTCGCGGCGACGCTGGGGGCGTGCGTGGTGGTCGCCGTGGTCGCCTCCGTGCTCCCCGCCGCCGGCGCGCTGCGCACCCGCCCGGTGGAGCTGGCCGGCGCCCGTGAGTGAACGCCGCCGCCCGGCCCCGACCCCCAGGCAACCAACAGGGCGTGCTGACCTGCGCCCTCATGAGCACCTAGCTGCGGAAGCCTTCCACCGGAGTCATAGGCGTCCACCGCTGCTCGTTCCCTTCGTCACCCAGATAGTCACTCAGCCGTTGCTGGGACTAGAGATTCCTCGTTCCGCAAAGGACGCAGCGACGTCGTCGAAGACCCTGACGGCAAGCTCCGGCTGCGCGACGGCATCCGACAGTGGTAGCTCCAGCTGGGGGTCGTACCCGGGTAGGCCCGTGACCGCCTGGACGGCTTCGCCGATCCGATACATCGCCGTGACGATCGCCCGGGCATCTCCACCTCGGTACCAGTAGGGAACCGTGATCCCAGCCTCTTCTGCGTAGTAGCTGACCTGGATACCGGTCGGCTCGTGAGTCAGCTCGTAGTTGTGGGCCCCCTCGAAGACGGAGACCTCACCGAGCACCTGCCGCGCCGCCGCCACCAGTCGGGCCCAAGCCTCGCCGCTTGGACGCTCGTCGGTGTCGGCCGCCTCGGCCGCCTCCAACGCGTCATCCCAGGACTGGTCGTCGCTTCGGGGCACGAAGATCAGGTCATAGCTCATGGCGATGGACCGTACATCCCACTGGGCTCTCCGGGGAGGGGTGCCGCACCGTCAGTTTGTCCCCGACGACTCTGTCGCGCCGTCCGTGCCGTGCGTGAAAATCGGCGGTGGTCGCCCGCCGACGTCGAGGTTCCTTGGACCTTCGAGTCCGTCAGTTTGTCTGCGCACCGCCACTATTCCCAGCACGGTAGCGACCAGAACGGCCAGCACGAACAGGACCTCGAACATATGGTCGGGGTACGGGGGCCATCGTTGTTGAAGTCGATCGAGTAGATGCAGTCGGTCGGCCCCGTTAGTGCCGAGACACAGCAACGTCGGTTGGCTAAACGCCAAACGGCGGCCCGCTGAACCAGTCGGGCCGCCGCTCACAGAATGTGGATCAGAGCGGGCGGATGTTCTCCGCCTGCGGGCCCTTCTGGCCCTGGGTGACGTCGAACTCCACCTTCTGATTCTCGTCGAGGCTGCGGAAGCCGCTTGCCGAGATCGCAGAGAAGTGGGCGAAGACGTCGACGCCGCCGTCGTCCGGGCTGATGAAGCCGAAGCCCTTGTCGGCGTTGAACCACTTCACGGTACCTGTAGTCATGTCTGCTCCTCGCAGGCTGTCAGAGACCGCAATGTGCGGACCCTTACGCCGCCGCGTTGATCACCCGCGTCGAATCGACACGAAAAACGAAAAGCGCCTAGATGGGTTTCAGATACCCCATCAGGCGCCGGATAACGTCTACGGAAATCAAAACTGCAACTCGGCTACCGTAGCACATCCGTCGCCGATCCCACGGCAGCGCGTGGGCCTGGCCCCTCATCTGCTTGCCCATCCCGCTCGGACGGCACGTTGACCGGGTAAAAAGCGCCGATTCGTCAGCGCACCAGACGCGCTCCACTTCGGATCCGCCGAAGAGGTATCCACGGAGGATGCGATGCTCGCCTGCGCGCCGCCGGAACGCCGATCGTCAGCGCCCTGGCCCACCCCGGTCTCACCCGCACCAACCTGACTCCGCGTGCCTGGGAACACCGTGGCCGATTCGGGCGACTGATCGCGTCGGCCGGCCTGCTGTCAACTCAGCCGGTGGCGCAGGGCGCGCTGCCGGCGAGAGTGGCGACGGTTCTAATCCTGGCTTCAGGTTGATCAGGGAGGATGAGCGGCAAAGCATCGACTGGAAGGGGGCGCGCCGGCGTGCGGATCATGATCGCGGATGATGACGCGGCCATCCGTGAGTCGCTGGAGCGGGTTCTCCAGGTCGAGGGTTACGACACCAGCACCGTCGCCAACGGTCTCGCCGTGCTCGACGGGGTCGGTGGGGCCGGCGGTGACGCACTGGATCTGCTGATCCTCGACGTGATGATGCCTCGCCTCGGCGGGTTGGAGACGTGCCGGCGGTTGCGGGCGGCGGGTCGGGATCTGCCGGTGCTGATGCTGACCGCCCGGGATCAGGTCTCCGACCGGGTCGCGGGGCTGGACGCGGGCGCTGACGACTACCTGCCCAAGCCGTTCGCCACCGAGGAGTTGCTGGCCCGGGTGCGGGCCCTGCTGCGCCGGCGCACGCCGGCCGACGGGGAGTCGCAGGTCCTGTCGTTCGCCGATGTCCGGGTCGATCCCGACAGGTTCGAGGCGTGGCGTGGCGGGCGCCCGCTGCGCTTGACCCGGACCGAGTTCTCCCTCCTGGAGGTCCTCGTGCGCAACGCGACCCGGGTGTTGACCCGCGACGCGCTGTTCGAGGCGATCTGGGGCTTCGACATGAGCGCTACCGCCAACAACCTCCAGGTGTATGTGAGCTACCTGCGCCGCAAGATGGAGGCCGAGGGTGAGCCGCGATTGATCTACACGCTGCGCGGCCTGGGATACACGTTGCGCGAGACTCCTCCGTGAGCAGGCCCGCCGGCCGGGTACCGCGCCGGCTGACCCGATGGTGGCGCCGGCGGTCCCTGCGGACCAGGCTGACGGTGATCGCGGCGACGGCCATCGCGGTCAGCGTGTTCATGGCCTTCCAGGTGGCCAGCGAGCTGCTGGACTGGGAGCTGCGGGACACCGCCGAGGGTCAGCTACGCGCCGACTCCCGCGTCCTGGCGACGGACGCGGAGCGCGCCGGTGTGGCGCAGGTTCAGCTACCGCCGTATCCCGGGTCCGGTCGGCTGGTACGGGTCATCCTGCCCGACGGCTCGACCCGGACGCCGGTCGGCCAACCCGCGCTGCCTCCGGTCAGCGGGCACGCCGGGCGCGTGGCGCAGGGCGCGTCGGCCGACCTGATGGAGACGAACGACAGCGACGAGGACGGCTACCACATTTACACACTGCGGGCGGGCGACGGCGCGGTCCAGGTGGCCCGCGTGGCCGACGACAGCCCGATCAACCGGTTCGGGTTCGGGATGTTGGTGATCGGGCTGCTCTGCGTGGTTGGCGGCGCCCTTGTCGGGCGGACCGTGGCGCGGGCCGGGCTGGCACCGATCGACCGGCTGACTGCCGCAGCGGTACGTGTCGCGCACACCCGGGTTCTCGACGCCGACATCCCGGCTGAGGGCGGTGGGGAGATCCGGAGGCTGATCCAGTCGATCAACGAGATGCTCGCCGCGCTCCGGGACTCCCGGCGGGCCCAGCGGCTGCTCGCCGAGGACGCCGCCCACGAGCTCAAGACCCCGCTCACCAGCCTGCGCCTCAACGTCGAGCTGCTGATCCGGCTCGATCGGCGCGGCACCCTGGACAACGCACTCTCGGCGGAGAGTCGGACCCGGTTGCTCAACGATCTCGGCGCCCAGGTGGCCGAGTTGAGCACCCTTGCTACCGAGCTGACCGAGGTGGCGCGCGGTGACGTCAGCGACGAGAGCACCGAGCTGCTCGACCTCGCCGACGTGGTGGTGGCCGCCGCGACCCGGGCGCGTTCCCGCGTGCCTGACATCGAGGTCGCGCTCGACGTGACCTCCGTGTGGGTGAGCGGGCGTCCCGCTGCGCTCCAGCGGGCGGTGCTCAACCTCATCGACAATGCCGGCAAGTGGTCCCCCGCGGACCAGCCGGTCCAGGTCCGGCTGCGTGCCGAGGGCGCGTCGGCGGTGCTCGAGGTCGACGACGCAGGGCCGGGCATCGACGCAGTCGACGTACCGCGGGTGTTCGACCGGTTCTACCGTGCCGACAGCGCCCGGGGGTTGCCGGGATCCGGTCTGGGGCTGTCGATCGTGCAGCGGGTCGTCAACGCCCACGGCGGCCGGGCCGCTGTCGCCCGTTCCACACGCGGTGGCGCGCTGCTTCGTGTCGACCTTCCGGCCGCGGCCCCGCCCGCCCCGATCGCGCGCCGCACCGCCGGGGAGGACACCGCGGCGCGTTGACCCCGTCCCGGCGGTGCGGCCCAGGACAAGAGACGGCCGCCTTCGGGCATGACCCCGCGCCGTTCACCTTCGGGGCCGGACACCACAGTGCGCGACCCCAGGCCAGGTGCGTCGCGCAGGACCGGAGGGCGGCGGCCGTCGGACCCACGAAAGGACACGGGACGGGCTGGGTGCCCGTCCCGGATCTCGTCCGTGCCGCCGCGCTCACCGTTTCAGCGCGGGCTCCTCCTCGCCGGCGAGCGTGTGTCGACCGATCGGTGGCCCTGCCGCTGCACGGGACAGCCGGCTCGGCCACCAGATCCGCCGGCCGATCAGGAGGGTGAGGGCGGGCACCAGGACCGACCGCACCAGCAGGGCGTCGAGCAGCACGCCGAAGGCGACCAGGAACCCGACCTGGATCAGCATCACCAGCGGGAGTGTGGCGAGGACCGCGAACGTGGCCGCCAGGACCAGCCCCGCCGAGGTGATGACGCCACCGGTGGCGGAGAGGGCTTTGAGCATGCCCTCTCGGGTGCCGAGCCGCACGGTTTCCTCCCGGGCCCGGCTGGCCAGGAAGATGTTGTAGTCGACGCCGAGCGCTACCAGGAACAGGAATGCCAGCAGCGGCACCGAATAGTCGATGCCCTCGAACCCGAGGATCGTGTCGAAGACGAACACGCTGCCGCCGAAGGCCGCCGCGAACGAGACGACCACGGTGGCCATCAGGACCAGCGGGGCCACGATCGCGCGCAGCAGCAGCCCGAGGACGATCAGGACGACGGCGAGCACCAGCGGGATCACCCGCTTCTCGTCGCGGCTGGTGGTCACCTCGGTGTCGAGGTTCTCCGCGCTCGGCCCGCCGACGATCGCCTCCGCCCCGCTCACCGCGTGCACAGCGGTGCGCACACGCTTGATCGTGTCGTACTCCGCGACGGTGTCCGGCGCGTCCGTCGGGAACACGGAGATGTCGGCCCAGCCACCCTTGGTCTGGCCCGGGATGGCCATGGCCACACCGCGGGTGCCCTTGACGATGTCGAGCACTCGCTCCTGGTACGCCGGCCGCGTGAAGATCGTCATCGGCTGGCCGCCGAGCTCCGGGAAGTGCTGGCGGAGAACGGTGAAGCCGGTGACCGACTCCGGCGCGGACAGGAACTGGTCCTGCTCCCGCAGGGCGCCGGTATTGCCCCCCAGCCCGAGGGCGAGCACGCCGAGGACTCCGAGCGAGCCGAGCGTCGCCACCCACCGTCGGCGGCTGATGGCGGTGCCAAGCCGTCCCCACAGCCCCGGCTTCTGCTCCACAGCCGTGCTGAACCGCGGGATGGCCGGCCAGAAGATCCGCCTGCCGAGCACCACGAGCACCGCCGGGAACAGCGTCAGCATGGCCACCAGCGCGCACAGGATGCCGGCCGCGCCGATCGGGCCCAACCCGCTGGTGCTGTTCAGGTCCGCGACGAGCAGGCAGAGCAGGCCGGCGATCACGGTGGCCGCGGACGCGACGATGGCCGGCGCCGCGCCGCGTAGCGCGTGGACCATCGCAACCCTGACGTTCTCGTGGTGGTGCAGTGCCTCCCGATACCGAGCGATGAGCAACAGCGCGTAGTCCGTGCCGACGCCGAAAACCAGGATCGTCAGCAGCGCCGAATTCTGGTCGTTGACCACGATGCCGAAGCCCTTGACGAGCAGGTAGACGGTCGCCATCGCGGTCAGTGCGGCCGCGCCCACGACCACGAGCGGGATGAACCACAACACCGGGCTTCGGTAGGTGAGGATGAGCAAGAGCGTGACGACGACGACGGTGGTGAGGAAGACCTGCAGGTCGATGCCGTCGAAGACAGCGTCCATGTCACCGTCGATCGCGGCCGGGCCGGTCACGTCGAGTTCCAGGCCGGTGGGGCGGTCCTTCGCGGCGTCACGCAACGGGCCGACGATGGCCTCCGGTGCGCCGTAGGTCGTGCTCACGTCGAGGGTGAACATCATCGCCTTGCCGTCGGTGGAGAGTCTCGTCGCCGGACCCTCGTCGTCCTCGCCGGCCGCCACCTTCGGCGGGTACCGCTCGGCGAGGGTGTTGTGGTGGCGCTCGACCGTCGCGCGGTCGGCGTCGGTCATCCCGCCGGCGCGGTGGTACACGAACACGAACGTGCTGTCCTCGCCGCCGGGGAGACTGTCCTCCAGCATCGCCACCTTGGTGGACTCGGCGCTGGCCGGCAGGGTGTCCACGGCTCTGTCGGTGGTGACCGAGCTCAACTTTCCGCTCAACGGCACCATCACCGCCGCCAGCGCCACCCATAGGCCAATCACCAACCACGGCACCCACCGGCCTGCCAACCGACCGGCCGGCGCCTCCCTGGGCGGCGCTGCGTTGACTGACATCAATAGCCTCCTGGCGGGTTGCGTCGCTTGTCTGAGGCCAACTTCGTACCGAGCGAATCTGAGACGACCGTTAATCCGGTGATCAGACCGGTCGGCAGGGCCCAGGCGACACAGCCGTCGGACCGGGTGAGCAACGCGGCAGGGCTCTCGTGCGGGTGTCGAACGGCGCTCCGGGAGTAGTACCGCGGTACCACCTCCCTCCCCTGAGCCGAGCGCCGCCGACACGGGCGAGCGTGATTCACCTCGCACAAGTTTGCCCCTGACGTCAACGTGAGGTTTTAGCGTGGCGATATGCACATCAACGGCTCAACAGCCCTCGTGACCGGAGCTAACCGCGGCCTCGGCAAGGCCTTCGCCGAGGCCCTCCTCGCCCGGGGCGCCACCGTCTATGCGACCGCCCGCCGCCTGGAAAGCATCGACATTCCCGGTGCCATCGCGCTCCAGCTGGACATCACGGATCCCGCGTCCATCGAGGCCGCCGCAGGAAAGGTGGGCGACCTCGACATCCTCATCAACAACGCCGGCACCTCCACCGAAGCCCCGCTGCTCGGCCCCTCCACGGAGAACATCCGCCGCGACCTCGACACCAACTTCTGGGGCACTCTCAACGTCACCCGCGCCTTCGCGCCCAGGCTGGCCGGCGGCGCCATCCTCAACGTCATCTCGGCGCTGAGCTGGTACACCTTCAGCCCCGGCAGCAACGGCTACGCCGCCTCCAAGGCCGCGGAGTGGTCCCTGACGAACGGCATCCGACTCGAGTTGGCCGACCAGAAGACTCTGGTCACCGCCTTGGCGCTGGCGATCGCCGACACGGACATGATGGCGGGCTTCGACATCCCCAAGCTCGCGCCCCACGAGGTGGTCGCCCAGGCCCTCGACGGACTGGAAGCAGGCAAGATCGAAGTCATCGCTGACAAGCCCACCGCCAACGTCAAGGCCTCCCTCTCCCGCGATCCCGCCGACTTCTACGCCGACATCACCGGCAATCTCTTCGCCTGACTTCACCGGTAATCCGCCTGCCGCAGTAAGCGGCCTGGTCAACGGGCGTACGCCCGGCGGTAGCCCGGATTCTCACGAAGCCGGGCTGCCGCCGGACCGCCGCAGGGGTGCGGACGTCGAGCGAAGCCATGAAGATCGTGCTCGACTTCGTGGTCTTGAAGCTGGCGCCTCCAACGGCCCTCGACCACCTCGCGTAGGTAACCCTCGCGGGCAGGGCGGATACACGCCTCGACGATGTCCTCATGGTTGTAGCCGTCATCGGCGGTCTCGTCGAGGAACCAGCGAATGCGCCACGCGTCGAGTGCTTCGACCGCGCGCCCGAGGACGGGATCGGTGACCAGGTCGACGTCGACTTCGACCAGCTCCATTTCCACGCCCCCGACGCACGCGGCACCCGCGGTCCGGCCGATCCGATGGCACGCCTGACAGGCGTGCTCGATCCCGTTCGGTCAGCCGCGAAGGTAGGTGAGAACGGCCGACACCCGGCGGTCCGAGTGCGGGTCGAGGGGGAGCTTGGCGAAGATGTTGCCGATGTGCTTGCGCACCGCGGCCTCGCTGACGAACAGCTTGCCGGCAATCGCGTGGTTGGTGTGGCCTTCGGCCATGAGCGCCAGCACCTCCAGTTCGCGTTCGGTGAGGCCGGCGAGCGGACCGTCGGTGTGCCGGCGGACGACGAGCTGGCGGACGACCTCGGCGTCGATGACCGTGCCGCCCGCGGCGACACGGTCGACGCTGTCGAGGAAGTCGCGTACGTGCCCGACCCGGTCCTTGAGCAGATAGCCGATGCCGCCGCCGGGGGCGGAGTCGAGCAGCTCGTCGGCGTAGGCGTCGGCGACATAGGCGGACAGCAGCAGGATCGCGATGCCGGGATGGGCGGCTCGGATGGTGGCCGCCGCGCGCAGGCCCTCGTCGGTGTGGGTGGGTGGCATGCGGATGTCGGTGACGACGAGGTCGGGGCGGCAGTTGGCCGCGTACGTGAGCAGGGCCGGCGCGTCTGCGACGGCCGCGACGATGTCGTGGCCAGCGCGTTCGAGGATTCGGACCAACCCTTCGCGGAGCAGGGCCGCGTCCTCGGCGACCACGATGCGCAGTGCCTTCGGCGGCGGCGTCAGTGGATCGGGCACGTCATCCTCACCTGGGTCGGGCCGCCGGCGGGGCTGGTGATGTGCAGGTCGCCGTCGAGGGCGTCGAGCCGGGCGCGCAGTCCGGCGAGGCCGGTGCCGGCCTGCGGGTCAGCGCCGCCGACGCCGTCGTCCACCACCGAGACGATGAGTGCGTGGTCCTCGGTCCACGCGTGCACCTGTGCCGATCGGGCCCGGGAGTGGCGGGCGACGTTGGTGAGGTTTTCGCTGACGAAGAAGTAGGCCGCGGCCTCGACGGCCGGGGGAAGCCGGCCGTCGAGGGCGAGATCGAGGTGGACCGGGACCGGTGACCGACCGGCGATCTCGTGCACGGCCGCGGCGAGACCATGGTCGGTCAGTACCTGGGGGTGGATGCCCCGGATCGTGGTGCGCAGGTCGGCGAGGGCCTGTTCGGCCTGCTGATGGGCCTCGCGCACGAGGTCGAGGCCGGGGCCGTCGGTCAGGTCCAGTTCGGCGCTGCCCAGTGTCATGGTCAGCGCGACGAGGCGCTGTTGGACGCCGTCGTGGAGATCGCGCTCGATCCGGCGGCGTTCGGTTTCGAACGCGTCGACCAGCCCGCTTCGGGAGCGGCGCAGCTGCTGGACCGCTTCGGCCAGTTGGGCTTCGGGCGGGTCCAGCAGGTGCCGCACCAGGGCGGCCTGGCCGCAGGCCAGCGCGGTGACCGCGTACGCCAGCAGGACGAGTGTGAGGATGCCGGCGAGCACCGCCAACCACGCCTCACCGGTGTTGCCCACCCGCCACCCGGCGACCTCGACCACGTCGTGACGGACCAGCACCGGAGCGAGGATCAGCACGACCGCAGCCGTCAGCAGCACCACCACCGCGGCGTCCACGAGCCAGAACAGCGTCACCAGCAGGACCGTGGCGCCCGTCTCCGGCCAGGCCACGCCGCCATGTTTCCGATCGCGCGGCGCAGGTAACCGGCTCACCGGCCGCCCGGGAAAGATCAGCTGGAGCCGGCGCCGCTCGCCCGCGGCGGCGAGGTGCGTGAGCGTCGGAAGGCCGGCGAGCACGAACAGTCCCGCGACCACCACGATCGTGGCCACGCCCACTGTGAGTACGACGAGCAGGAGGATCAGCCAGCCGAGACCGATGGGCACGGTGGTGGCCACGTACGCGAGTGAGCGCCACGGCCACACCGACGCCAGAAACCGCGTGGGGCGTCCCCGTACGGCTGTCCAGGCATCATCCACGTGCCCAACCCTACGGTTCGCACCGGCCGGGCGGGGTAGCGTGCGCGCTACCCCCGAAGTCGCGTCGAAGCCCGTGTGGTGGGCCGCGCCGGCAGGTGTACTCAGGGCATGAACCAGGCATCCCCGGCGGCCGTCACGCTCGACGGCCTCACCCGCACCTACCGCTCGCGCGCCGGCACGGTGCATGCGCTGCGCGGCGTCACCCATGTGTTCCAACGCGGCACGTTCACCGCGATCATGGGACCGTCCGGCTCCGGAAAATCCACCCTGCTGCAGCTCGCCGCGGGCCTCGACCGGCCGACCGGCGGGCGGGTGCTCGTCGGCGACACTCAGCTCGACAAGCTGGACGAGACCGCGCTGACCCGCTTCCGGCGCACGTCGATGGCGTTCGTCTTCCAGTCCTACAACCTTCTCGACGCGCTCACCGCGTTCGAAAACGTCGCGCTTCCCGCCCGCCTGGCCGGACGCCGTGTCGACCCGGCCGCCGTGCAGACCGCCCTGGCTCACGTCGGCCTTGCCGAACACGCCAGGCGCCGGCCATCGGAGCTGTCCGGCGGCCAGCAACAGCGGGTCGCGATCGCCCGGGCGCTGCACGGTCGGCCCGACGTCCTGTTCGCCGATGAACCCACCGGCGCCCTGGACCGCGGCACCGGACGCGACGTGCTGGAACTCCTGCGCTCGCTGGCCGACGGCGGCCAGAGCGTCGTCATGGTGACCCACGATCCACTGGCTGCCTCGTACGCGGACGCGGTGTTGTTCCTCGCCGACGGGCAGATCGTCGGTCACCTCACGCACGCCGACGCCGCTCAGATCGCCGCGACGATGACCGACTTGGAGCGATGATGCTGACTTTGAGCCGGCAGACGGTGCGCAGCTCATGGCGCGGCTACCTGGGCGCCTTCGTCGCGCTGCTGTTCGGCGTCGTCCTGATCGCCGTCACCGTGACGCTCCTCGGGAGCGTCGACGCCACCGGCGGCCGGCCCGGCGTCACCACCGACCAGCGCGCCCAACTCGACGACCTGGCCGCGGTGTTCGGGATGATGTCGGCGATCTCGGCGTTCATGGCGCTGTTCGTGGTCAGCAGCACGTTCGGCTTCGTCGTGGCCGGCCGCCGGCGCGAGCTCGGCCTGCTGCGCCTGGTCGGCGCGACGCCAGGGCAGGTGCGCCGGCTTCTGCTGGGCGAGTCCCTCGTCGTCGCGGCCGCGGCCACCACGGTTGGCGGTCTGCTCGGCACGGCGCTGGCCCCCGCCGTTCTCTGGCTGGTGGAGGCCATCGGGATCACCACGCTCGACCTTCGGGCGCCGCGCCCGTGGATCGCCTGGGCGGTCGCCGTGCCCACCGGTGCCGTGATCGCGCTCCTCGGGGTCTGGCGATCCTCGCGCCGCGCCGCCCGGATCGCCCCGAGCGCCGCCCTGCGGGAGGCCACGATCGAACGAACCCGGCCGAGCATTCTCCAGCTCGCCGTCGCGACGCTGTGCTTCGGCGGCCTGGTGGTGGTGGTCGTCGTCGTCGCCGAGATGCCGCCGCTGTTCGCCCTGATCGCCTCCATCCTGCTGCCCGAGGTGGTCGTGATTGGCCTGATGAGCATCGGCCACGCCGTCATCCCGCGGCTCGCCGCCCTGCTCGCCCGCCCGTTCGTCGCCCGGGACGTCACGGCCCGGATGGCCCGCGACGAGGTGCGTGCCGCCGCCCGCACCACCGCCGCGGTCGCCGCCCCGGTCGTGGCCATCTCCGCCATCGCCGGGTCGCTGCTGCTGTCCCTCAGCTTCCTCGCCGACTGGACGACCGCGCAGGACCGGGCCCGGCTGCGCGCACCGCTCGTCGTCGAGGCGGACAGTCCGGCCGCGGCGGCGGCGGTCGCGTCCGACAAGGCCGTCGCGATCGCCGACGTACGCCGGCAGGGCATGCTCCAGCGTGACGAGGAGGGCCGTCCCGGCGTGCGCGATCAGGTCGAGATCCTCGACCCCGTCACCGCCTCCGCCGCCCGGGGCCTGACCGCCACCCGCGGCACCCTCGACGACTTCCAGGGACGCGTGGTGGCGGTCACCGCCTCGGGGGTCATTGACGCCGGCGTCGGCCTGGGCGGCACTCTCCCGGTCTGGATCGCCGGCGAGCGGGTCCCGTTGCGGGTCGTCGCCGTCATCCCCGACGCACCCGACCTGTACGGCGATCTCGTCATCCCGGCCGGCCTGCTCCCGCCCGCAAGCGAACGTGCCACCGGGACGGTCTTCGTCCTACCGCGCGCCGACGCCGCCGCGGCGCGCGTCTCCCTCCAGCGCACCCTCGCCGGCACCGACAGCCGGATGCTCGACTCCGGCGACTGGATCGACGCCACCACGGCCCAGACCCGCCAGGCCAACAACCTCGGCCTCACCATCCTGCTCGGACCGGCCGGCCTCTACGCCGCCATCGCGATCGTCAACGCCACCCTCATCGGCGGATCCCAGCGGCGCCGGCAACGCGACCTGGTTCGGTTCCTCGGCGCGACCCCCGACCAGGTCCGGCGAGCAGCCATCTGGCAGGCCGCCCTCGTCGGCGGCACCGGCCTGCTGCTGGGCGGTGCCACCACCCTGCTGCTCGGCTGGCTCGTACGCCGCGCCATCACCGCCGACCTGGTCGGCGTCGCCGTGCCCATCACCATCCCATGGCTCCCGCTGCTCGGCATCGGCGTCACCTGCCTGCTGCTCACCGTGGCCGCAGCAGCGGCCGGTATCCGTACGCGCAAGGCTCCACATCTAGTGCTGTGACCACTAACGTTCACCGGGTTGTCGGTGGTGTTGTGGTTCCTCGCCCAGACGTTGTCGGAGCGAGCGACTTCCCACCGTCGTCGGCGGTGAGATTGGTCCACGCTCGGAGTTCCTGGCGGGTGCTGGGCTTGCCACGTCCGGCGCGCTGTTCCCGGCAAGCCGCACATCCCTTCAGATACGACGCCTAGCACTGGCGGGACGTGACGCGCCCGCCGCCCTTCCGCGGTAGCGGCCCCTGGCAGGGAAAACGTGACTCTGTGTCGCTGGGTGCGCGCGTTCTGAAGGCACCCCGGTCAGTCGACCGGGCGGCTGAGAATTCGCGCCGAAACCCGGTAACCAAATCGGCTGGCCAACTCGTCAGGTCAGTGACGGATCGCCACTGCCGGCGGTCGGCCGAGGAGGGACAACGGACATGGGCGACGTGCGTGGGCGTTTCCGGGACGACCTGGCCCAACATCCCGCCCCGCCACTGGGTGACCTGGTCCAGCAGTCGGTGGTGCAGGGCCGACGAATTCGTCGCCAGCGTCGCCTGGCGCAGTTCGGCGCCGGCGGATCGGCGTTGGCGATGCTGCTCGTGATCGGCCTGGCCGCCGGGCCGCTCGGCGTCGGAGCGGATGACGCCGGTCAGCCCGGGGGTCCGAACGTGGGTCTGCCGAGCGGATCGGTCGACACCGCCACGCCGTCCCCGGCTGGGTCCTCCGGTGGTGCTCCGGGCGGGTTCGAGCAGGGCGCCGGACGAGACCCCTTTCGATCAGTGTCGCCGACCCCGTCGACCACGGTGATCGACACGGTGAGGATCGGGGAGGGGCCGGACGGCGAACTGCTCACCACCACACCGCAGGGTGCCCTGGAACTGCTGACCCGGCTGCTGCCCGAGGGGAGGACCAGCGGCTATGCGAGTCTGGAGAGCAGCGGGGCGGGGCCCGGGATGCCGTACGTCCAGCTCTACCTGGACCGAGGCGACGGACCGGGCATGCTGCGGCTCGCCATCTACCGGGACCGCCTCGGCGGCGACCCCGCCCCGGGGACTGTGGAGCTGACCGAAGTACCCGACAACTGCGTGCAGAACCAGATGGTCACCGTGCACCACCGCGCTGGCCTCCAGGTTGATCTCACGATCTCCACCTGTCTGGTCTGGGACGCCAAGGGAACCGTGCCGGCACCGCCCGCCCTCTCCGTGAAGGAGGCGATCGAGATCGCCGCCAACCCGATCTGGGGAACGACACTACCGGCCGAGTACGTCATCAACGGGACCAAGAGGTTCCCGAAGCTGGCCCGGTCGAATGGCTGACGAAGACTTCGTGGAGTTCGCGCAGGCGGCCGCCGGCCGGCTGCGCGACGCCGCGTTCCTGATGTGCCGCGACTGGCATCTCGCGCAGGACCTCACCCAGACGACGCTGGCCAAGGTGTACGCCAACTGGAGGCGGGTCCGCCGGGCCGACGACCCCCACGCGTACGCCCGCAAGATCCTGCTGCGCTGCATGATCGACCAGCAACGGCGTCGCTCCAGCCGCGAGTTGGCGATGTCGGCGCCGCCGGAGCGGGGCGAGGAACACCCTGCCGAGCTGCGCATGACGTTGCTGGACGCGGTCGCCACCCTGCCACTACGGGACCGGGCGATCATCGTCCTGCGCTACTGGGACGACCTGAGCGTGGAGGCAACCGCCGAGGTTGTGGGCGTCTCCACCGCCGTCGTGAAGAGCCAGAGCATGCGCTCCCTCAACCGCCTGCGCGAGTTGCTCGGCGAGACCCGTTCCGAGCTGTTCGCCGAGGAACGCCATTGACCGGTCCCGTCTGCGGCCGGGGTGTGGCGGATCCCGATGGTGTCGAACCGTCGGCCGGCAACCGCCGCGTCGGTGCTGCGGCGGCGACGAAGGTGCCGCCACGCGTCGTCGGCTGAAGCGCCAGCTGCGGTGGCAAGTATCTGTGTGTGGGAGAGGTTTTCGGTGTCCGTATCGAGCAGCAGGACGAGCCGAGGCCGGATTCGCGGCAGGGGCCGAGGTGCGGTCGCGGTTCTGTCGGCGTTGCTGGTGATGGCCGCAGGGTGCCATCGGGGGGACTCCGGTGTCGGCCCCGACGAGCTGCACACCGCAAACGCGGAACGGGGCGATCCGAGCCGGCTGCTGGTGGCGGGCGATCTGGGAGCGGACTGGCATGCGGACGACGCGCGAACCGGTCTGCCGCAGTGGCCGTGGGAGCAGGGCAGCTGCCCCAACTACAAGAGCAGCGACTACCCGGCCAAGTCACATCGGCGCGCTGCCGTGCAGCGCTACTACCGGCTGTCTGACGGCTCGTCGCCGGCCCACCACGTCGTGGAGACGTACGAACCTGGATGGGCCGAGCGGAACGTCGAGGACGTCCGTCGGGTCCTCCTGCGGTGCGCGAGCTACCCGGTCCTCGGATCACAGGTCTCGTTCGACGTCGTCGACCCGCACTATATGGGGGGTACCGGCATGCTCGTTCGAGGTCGCATCGCGCACGCCGACACCCCGAACACCGTCACGTACTTCCTGATGCTCAAGCGAGGCGAGACGGTCTCGACGGTCCGCCTGCCCGATCCGGGCAGCCAGGTCGTGGTGGACGAGATCGCGGCGAGGGCGGTGGCCCGCCTTGACTGAACGCGCAGGGCGGCAGCTGCCGCGCCGCTGGGTCATCTCCGCAGCCACCATGTCACTGGCCGGCGTCGCGACAGCCGCCTTCGGCGCCACGCGCGCCCGCGACCGCGACGGGGCCGGGGCCGGGGCATCGCACGGTCCATCCCCGGCCAGCCCGATCCCCACCACGCCGGCCATCGACCGGATCGACCAGGCGAGAACGCGCATCAAGGCCTACGTGCAGCGGTACGACGGCCACCTGGCGGTCGCGGCACTGGACCGACAAGGAACGGCCGCGGTGACGGTCGGCGCCAGACGGTTCGAGACCGCCAGCATCGTCAAGGTCAACATCCTCGCGGCCCTTCTGCTGCGCCAGAACCCGCCGGGCAAGGCCCTGGGCTCTGACACCCGGCGGTTGGCCGAGGTCATGATCGTGTCCAGTGACAACGACGCGGCGGTCGCCCTGTGGCAGCGCATCGAGGGCTCGCGTGGCCTCACCGCCGCGAACCGCGTGCTCGGTCTGCGCGAGACCAAGCCCAACACGCACTGGGGACTCACCACGACCACGGCTGCCGACCAGCTCCGTCTACTGGCCGCGCTGACGTCGCCGACGGGACCGCTGACCCCGCAGGACCGTACCTTCGTCATGGGCCTCATGAAGAAGGTGATCCCCGAGCAGCGATGGGGAGTCACCGCCGCGCGGGAGCCGGGCAGTCGTTCCGAGTACGTCAAGAACGGCTGGGACACCGCCGACGTCGACGGGGGCCGCTGGCTGGTCAACAGCATCGGGCGGATCGTCGAGGCTCGTCACGACTGGCTGATCGCCGTGCTCTCCGACCATCACGTGAGCCAGAAGGAGGGCATCCGCGTCGTCGAGAAGGCAGCCACGTACGTGCTCAAGGAGTTGCGCGCCGCCACCGCCGACGACGGTCCTTCACAGGGGTAGGCCGCACATCCGAACTGCCCCACGTCGGCTACCACCTTGACGAGGTCAGTCGGCGTACACGATCAGTGCTTTCCACCGTGCCCACCCGCGGCCGCGCGCTCCCATGCCGTCCTCGGCCTTGCGGGCCGTGCGGTACGCGGCCTGGTCAGCGCGCCGGCCAGGCGGCCATGGCCAGTTCCGCAGTATCGGTGAGCTCCGCCGCCGTGGCGCCATCCCGGGCGCGCTGGGACATGCCGTGCATGACGGCCGTGAAATACGCGGCAAGCTTGCGGGGGTCGGCTGTCGCCGGTATTTCGCCCTCGTGCCGGGCGGTTGTCAGGCGCTTCTCGAAGGTGCCGACGCTGGCGTTGCGCAGGTCGCGCATGTAGGTGGCGACATCGGTGTCGGCCGCGGCCGCGCTGCAGAGCAGATTTCCGGCCGGCGTCTCGGCGTCGGTGTACATCGCCGCCGCGTCGAGCAGGATGCGGCGGAAAGCATCGAAGGCCGTCGGCTCCCTGGCCATGGCGGCCCAGATGAACTCGCCGGCCGGGGAGCGACCGTACGCCTCGATGACCTCGTTGAACAGAGACCTCTTGTCCCCGAACGCCGCATAGAGGCTGCCGGGCCGGATGCCCATCTCCCGGGTCAGGTCGTTGATCGAGGTCCCCTCGTACCCGTTCTCCCAGAACAGGCGGGTGGCGGCCGCCAGTGCCGCCGCCCGGTTGAAGGTCGGCGGCCGGCCTCGCCGTACCTCTGGTGTGCCCATGACCCCATTCTAGAGCGATCGTTCAAAAGTGGGTCGGCGACTTGTTGGTAGATCACTCAAGAACGAGCTACGGTTCCTCTTGAGCGATCATTCAACAAAGGAGCGGTCATGTCAGGAGCACTGGAGAACAAAGTGGCCGTCGTCACCGGCGGCAGTCACGGGATCGGCCGGGCGACCGTCGAGCGGTTCGCCCGTGACGGGGCGACGGTCGCCGTCGGCTACGGCCACGACGAGGTGGCGGCCCGCGACACGGTGGAGCGCATCCGCAAGGACGGCGGACGTGCCTTCGCCGTGCACACCGAGCTGGGCACACCCGGCGACGCGGCTCGCTTCTGGGAAACCTTCGACAAGGCGGGCCGGGAAGTCGTGCCCGACGGGAAGATCGACATCCTCGTCCACAACGCCGGCAGGGGAAGCTTCGCCCGGCTGGCCGACCTCCCCGAGGACGAGTTCGACCAGGTGATGGCCGTGAACGTGAAGGCGCCGTTCTTCATCACGAAGCTCGCGCTGCCGCGACTGCGCGACGGCGGCCGGATCATCAACGTCTCCAGCACCGCGGCCAGAGTCGGAAGCCCGGATCTGCTGGCCTACGGCGTCAGCAAGGCGGCGCTGAACTGGTTCAGCTACGACATGGCGCTGGATTTGGGCCCGCGCGGAATCACCGTCAACTCGGTGTCACCCGGCATCGTCATGACCCGGAACAGCCAATACCTGGTCGACAATCCGGAACTCGCGGCGCAGCAGACGGCACGCGTAGCCCTCGGCCGGCTCGGCGAGACGGACGACGTGGCCAGCATCATCGCCTTCCTCGCCTCCGACGAGGGGCGCTGGGTGACCGGTCAGGTCATCGACGCTTCGGGCGGCACCGCGCTCTGAGAACGGGCCGACCAGGTCGCGTTTCGTCGGTGGCGTCGATGTTGCGGAGAGGTCTCCGGTGCGTGGTTCAGCGACCAAGCTGGAACTTCACACCGGAGACCTCTACCACTGCCCGCACCGCCGGTTTCCGGGCGCCGTGACCTGGTCGCGGCTGCCACCATCGCCACCCGTAGCCCGGGCGGCGGACACCCGGTGAACGTTCCTGAACACCGCACCTAGCGGACGCGAAGCCCGGCGACGAGGAGGTCGACCAGGCGGCGTGCGTCGTAGCGGGGGTCGTTGCCCGCGCCGATGCAGAGATTGCCGACTCCGCGCAGCAGCCCGTAGGCGTCCAGGTCGGGGTGGATTTCGTCGGCGGCGACGGTGGCGTCGAGGAGTTGGCCGCAGACCGGGACGAGCCGGTCGAGGAAGTAGGCGTGCAGGGTCTGGAAGGTGGCGTCGTCGGACTGTAGCGCTGCGGCGAGGCCGTGTTTGGTGACCAGGAAGTCGACGAACAGGTCGATCCACCGCGCCAGGGCGGCGTACGGGGTGTCGCTGTCGGCCAGGAGGGCCGGTCCCGCGTCGGCGCACGCCTCGATCTGGTGCCGGTAGACGGCCACGATGAGGTCGGCCCGGCTGGGGAAGTGGCGGTAGATCGTGCCCACGCCGACGCCCGCCCGGACGGCGATGTCCCGCACGGGGACGTCGACGCCGGAGGTGACGAACGCCGCGGCGGCGGCGTCGAGCAGGGCCCTCTCGTTGCGCCGGGCGTCGGCTCGCTTGCGCGGGGCCGGTTGCGCCGAGCCGTTGTCGATGTCGGCCACGTCGCGTTACCTCCGTCACGTCACTTGGCAACCGGAACACAGTTCCGTATGTTGGTTATCGGAACAGCGTTCCGCTTGCTCACCATACTGACCGGACGGGCTGCCACCAAACCGTGGACCGCCGGACGTGAAGGAGACCAGTCATGCAGTACCGCACCTTGGGCCGCACCGGCGTGCAGGTCAGCACCCTCGTACTCGGCGCGATGAACTTCGGCAGGATCGGTAACACCACCCAGCAGGACGCCACCGCCATCGTCGACGCAGCGCTCGAGGCGGGGATCAATCTCATCGACACCGCCGACGTCTACAGCGGCGGCCAGTCCGAGGAGATGGTCGGCAAGGCCATCGCCGGTCGCCGCGACGACGTCGTCCTGGCCACCAAGGCGACCCTGCCGATGGGCGACGAGCGCAACCAGCGGGGCGGCTCACGCCGCTGGCTGGTCACCGCGCTGGAGAACAGCCTGCGCCGCCTCGGCGTCGACCACGTCGACCTCTACCAGATGCACCGGTGGGATCCGACGACCAGCGATGACGAGACGCTGTCGGCGCTGACGGACCTGCAGCGCGCGGGCAAGATCCGCTACTTCGGCTCCTCGACCTTCCCCGCCTACCGCATAGTGCAGGCGCAGTGGGCCGCCCGCGAGGGACGTCTGAGCCGTTACGTGACCGAGCAGCCGAACTACTCGATCCTGCAGCGTGGCATCGAGGCACACGTGCTGCCCACGACCCAGGAGTACGACATGGGCGTACTCGCCTGGAGCCCGCTGGCATCGGGGTGGCTGTCCGGCGCGATCCGCGCCGGCCAGGACATCAGCACGAACCGCTCGGGCTTCATGCAGCAGCGCTACGACATCAGCATCCCCGCCAACCGCGCCAAGCTCGACGCCGTCGAGCAACTCGCCACAGTCGCCGACGAGGCCGGCCTCAGCCTCATCCAACTCGCCCTCGGCTTCGTCACCGCGCACCCGGGCGTGACCAGCGCGATCATCGGCCCCCGCACGACGGACCACCTCCGCTCGCAGCTCGCCGCCGCCGACACGGTCCTCCCGGCCGACGTGCTGGACGCCATCGACGCGATCGTGGCCCCCGGTGTCGACCTCGCCGCCCACGAAAAGAACGACACCCCACCCGCTCTGCTCGAGCCGACACTGCGCCGCCGCTGACCACCCGGCACACCAGTGACCAGGCGGCAGGCGGACGTGCGCCCGAGCGTCCGACTGCCGCCTGACCCGCCAGATCTTCCAGGCTCGGCACCGAAAGGACGCACGGACCCATGCCAAGCAAGCCCTCGCCCAGCTTCGGGCTCATGACCGCCCCGATGCACGTCGGCTACCACGACATCCTGCGGGTATGGCAGGAAGCGGACGCCATCGCCGAGATCGAGCACGCGTGGCTGTTCGACCACCTCATGCCCATCGGCGGCGACCCGGGCGGACCGGCGTACGAAGGCTGGACACTGCTCTCCGCCCTCGCCGCGCAGACCGAGCGGCTGCGACTGGGCGTGATGGTGACCAGCAACCGCTTCCGGCCTCCCGCGATGCTCGCCAAGATCGCCACGGTCGTCGACATCGTCTCCGGCGGGCGCCTCGACTTCGGCATCGGCGTCGGGTCACGGCCTGGTCACCCCCTGGCCCGGCGGGAGTACGCCGCGCACGGCCTGCCCTTCGCCGACACCGCCGACGCCGTGGGCAGCCTCGCCGAGGCGCTCACGGTCATCCGGCGGCTCTGGACCGACAACGAGCCGTTCGACTTCCACGGAACGTACGTCGACCTCACCGGAGCCTTCGCCAGCCCCAAGCCCGTGCAGCGCCCGCACCCGCCGATCGTTGTCGGTGGCCGCTCCGCCGCCACATTGCGGGTGGTCGCCGAGCACGCGGACATCTGGAACATCGCCAGCGGAGACATCGACGACGCCGTCAGCCGCAGCGCCCTGCTGGACCGCTACTGCGCCGAAATCGGCCGCGACCCAGCGTCGATCACCCGCTCGATCAACCTGCCCGTCTCCTACGACCAGCCCGGGCTCACCCGGGACGCCATCGGCAGGGCGATCGGTGCCGGCTTCGGGCACATCGTGCTCACACTGCCGGCGCCCTACCCCGCTGGCGTCGCGCGTTGGGTCGCCGACGAGCTCATCACCCCGTCCACCGCACAGCTGCCCCGGCGGGTCGAGCTGAACTGATCTCCGACCCGGGCGGGCGGGGCGGCGTTCGCGTCGGTGAAACACCCTTACGTAGCGATGGCCAGTAGAACCTGGGTACCAACGGCGGGCCGGAAATGCCGACCGCGGTACCACGATGGGGGCTGTGCCCGGACCTAGCGTGGTGAGCATGATTCAGGTACGCGAAGTAACCAAGCGATACGGTGCGAAGACGGTCGTCGACCGCCTGTCGTTCACCGCGAAGCCCGGACAGGTCACCGGATTCCTCGGCCCCAACGGCGCCGGCAAGTCGACGACCATGCGGATGATCGTCGGCCTCGACGCGCCGACCTCCGGCGACGTGCTGGTCAACGGCAAGCCGTACGCGTCGTCGCAGGCACCACTGCGCGAGATCGGCGTTCTGCTCGAGGCCAAGGCCGCACACCCCGGCCGGACGGCGGTCAGCCACCTACTGGCCCTGGCCCGTACGCACGGCATCCCGCGTTCGCGCGTGGACGAGGTGCTCGACCTTGCCGGCCTCTCGGCCGTCGCCCACAAGCGGGTCGGTGCGTTCTCCCTCGGCATGGGCCAGCGACTCGGCATCGCCGCCGCCCTGCTCGGTGACCCGGCCGTGGTGATGCTCGACGAGCCGGTCAACGGCCTCGACCCCGAGGGTGTCCTCTGGGTGCGCAACCTGCTCACCGGCCTGGCCGCCGAGGGCCGCACCGTGATGCTGTCCTCACACCTGATGAGCGAGGTCTCGCTGATCGCGGACCACCTGGTCATCATCGGCCGGGGCAGACTGCTCGCCGACACCACCGTGGCCGACTTCGTGACCGCCGAGGGCGTCCGGGTCGTCACTCCCGCCCCCGACGCGCTGCGCACGACGATTGCCGGCCCGGGCATAACCGTCACCTCGACCGGCGCCGAGGAACTGCTCGTCGCCGGCACCTCCGCCCGCAAGATCGGGCTGGCCGCGGCCGCCCGCGGCATCCCACTGTTCGAACTCACCCCGCAGAACGCCTCCCTCGAAGAGGCGTTCATGGACCTGACCCGCGACGCTGTCGAATACGAGGCCTCCCGATGAAGATCACCCCTGGTGGCGTCGCCGCCGCCGAATGGACCAAGTTCTCCTCCCTGCGCTCCACCTGGATCACGACCGGCATCTCCGCCCTCCTCCTCATCGCCTTCGGCATGATCGCCTCGGCGTCCTTCTCGGGCGACAACCTGACCCCGATCGACCTGGCCCTGTCGGGCAGCGCCCTGGCAGCCCTGTCCGTCGGTGTGCTCGGCGCGTTGCTGGGGGCGAGCGAATACACCACCGGCATGATCCGGGCGACTTTGGCCGCGGTGCCGCGCCGGTTGCCGGTGCTGTGGTCAAAGAGCCTCGTGGCCGGGGCAGCCGCCTTCGTGACGATGACCATCGCCGCCTTCGCCGCATTCGCCCTGGGGTCGGCCGTGCTCAACGACAAGGTCGACAGTCTGGGCCTCGGTGCCGAGGGCGTCGCGCGGGCCCTGTTCGGCGCCGGCCTCTATCTGGGGTTGGTCGCGGTGCTCGGCGTCGCGCTCGGCATGCTCGTCCGGTCCAGCGCCGGCGCCATCGCGATCCTGTCCGGCGCGCTGCTGGTCGTGCCCGGTCTGGCCCCGCTGCTGCCGGACTCGATCGCCGATGCCGTCACCCCCTACCTGCCCAGCAACGCGGGCAGCGCCGTGATGGCACTGGCTCCCACGGACGGCACGCTGGGTCCGTGGGCCGGTCTCGCGGTCTTCGCCGGGTACGTGGTCGTGACGCTCGCCGCTACCGCCTATCGGCTCAAGAAGACCGACGCGTAAGGGAGACTCGGGCGATGAGCACGCAGGGATGGCTCGTGGACCGGCAGGCACGGCTGCGGGCGTTCGACCGACGCCACCCGTGGGTCATGGACACCCTGGTAGCCGTTCCGATCGTGCTTTTCAGCATCCCGAACATCATCGAGGAACCCCTGTCGGCGACCATCGCGACCCTGGTGCTGCTGCCACCGCTCTACTGGCGGCGGCGGTACCCGTTCCCGGCGTTCCTGGCCGCCGCGACCATCGAGCTGATCGAGGGACTGCTGGACGTCGGCGTCGGCGCCGGAGTGATCCTGCTCGTGATGCTCTTCGGGGTGGCCTCCCGAGGTGCATGGCGGTCGCTGGCCTGGGCCTCCGGGATCGCCCTCGCGCTGCTGGTCGCCGAGATCTACCTGATCAACCCGGTGACGGAGAACCGCGTCACCACCCTGCTCCTGGCGATCGGCACAGAGGCGGCCGCGGTCGCGTCCGGCGTCGCGGTGCGCACCCGCCGGGCGTACCTCATCGCCCTGGAGGACCGGGCCGCCCGCCTCGAGATCGAGCGGGATCAGCAGGCCCGCCTGGCCGTCGCTGAGGAGCGGGCCCGGGTGGCCCGCGAGATGCACGACATCGTCGGCCACCACGTGTCGGTGATCGTCGGCCTCGCCGACGGCAGCGCCGCCCTCGCCAGATCGCGGCAGGAGCAGACCGCCGAACCGCTCCGGCTGATCGGCGAGACCGGCCGCCAGGCGCTCGCGGAGCTGCGCCGGGTGCTCGGCGTGCTGCGCGAGGGTGACCCTGGTCCGCAGCTGAGGCCGCAGCCCGGCATCGACGATCTCGACCGGCTGCTGCCAAGCGTGCGGGCAGCCGGGCTGCCAGTCACCTACTCCACCTCGGGTGAGCTGCACACCCTCGGCAAGGGGCTGCAGCTCGCGGTCTACCGCATCGTCCAGGAAGCGCTCACCAACACCCTCAAACACGGGGGGCGCAGCGCGTCTGCGACAGTCACTCTCGCTGCCTGCCGCGGCGAGGTACGGGTACGCGTTCTCGACAACGGCCGTGCCATCCCGGCCCCTCCAAGCCACGGCCTGCTCGGCATACGTGAACGCGCCGCCATGTACAGCGGGGTGGTGACCGCTGGCCCGGTGGAGAACGGCTGGCTCGTTGACGTAGTCCTCCAGGAGCCCTCATGACCACCGTCCTGATCGTCGACGACCAGCAGTTGCAACGAATGGGCTTCAAGATGCTGCTCGACGGCACCCCCGGCATCACCGTGGTGGGTGAGGCCGCCACCGGCGCCGAGGCCGTGCGAAAAGTCGATCAGACCCGGCCCGACGTGGTGCTGATGGATGTGCGCATGCCCGGCATGGACGGCATCGAGGCCACCCGCCGCATAACCGCGTCCGGTTCCCGCACCCGCGTGCTGATCCTGACCACATTCGATCTGGACGAATACGTATACGCCGGACTGCGAGCCGGAGCGAGCGGCTTTCTCCTCAAGGACGCGCGCCCCGAGGAACTGATCGCCGGTATCCGCGCCGTCGCGAGCGGAGACTCAGTGGTAGCCCCCAGCCTGACCCGCAAGCTGATGGACGCCTACCTGCAGGAACCGGCGCCGGCCACCTCCGAGAATCCCCGCCTGAGCACGCTGAGCGAGCGGGAGCGCGAGGTGCTCGAGGCGATCGGCCAGGGCGCCACCAACACCGAGATCGCCGAACGCTTCACGTTGACCGAGTCGACAGTGAAGAAGCACGTCGGACGGGTCCTGTTCAAGATCGGCGCCCGTGACCGGATCCAGGCGGTGATCTTCGCGTACGACAATGGCCTGGTCCAGCCTCGCTGAGAGGCGGAAGGGCAGGAATGTTCCTGGCAAAATTCATCCTTGTTACGCTGTCGCCAATAAATGTCGTAATTTAGCTAATTCGACCACCTGTTGGACCGGCGACTCTCCTGGAACTACTGCACGAGCCCCGCCTGAGGCGGCAGATTCTCGAGCTCACTCAAGGCTCGACACCGATCTTCGCAGCCGTCCAGGCGAACGTCCGCCAGACCGCCAAGCCCCTTTCCGGCCGGCGATGCCGGGATCGGTAGCCGCGCTTGGCCGCCGAGAAGGAATGGTCCCCGGCCGTGCGCTCTCGGCAGGCTTCTTCTCGGTGATGAGCGAGCCGTCGCGGGTGGACTGCCCACCCGGTCCCTCGAAGTGGTGGATCCGTCCGGTGGTGCCGACCAACTGGGCCTCCGGCACCGAGGTGCCCGGGAAGGCGCCGGCGGCTTGATCGCCGCGGGATGCCCGGAAACCCGACCTGCCGATGGCCGCCAGCACCCGGATACCGGGTCAGGCACGGGAAGCCCTTCGCATCGTTGCCTCCGATTCTGCGCACGTCGGCACGCACCAGCCCGGACGACGGAGCTGGACACGGCGGTGTTCGAAGCGCAGCCGCGACTTGCGGAAGTTTCAAGATCCGAGTTATCGGCGCATTGACTCTGTGGTGGGAACACGGTGTCGACTGCGAGCCAGCACTTGACCGCCGACCGCCGGGTCAGAACCAGGAAGGAATCGACGTGGCCTGGAGCACCCGTGAGCTCGCGGAACTCGCCGGCACCACGGTGAACACGATTCGGCACTACCACCGGCTCGGACTGCTCGACGAGCCCGAGCGCCGGCCGAACGGATACAAGCAGTACGGGGTGCAGCATCTCGTCGTCCTCCTGCGCATCCGGCGGCTCGTAGAGCTGGGCGTGCCCCTGTCCCGGATCGGCGCGATCACCTCGGGCGGCGCCCCCGCCCCGGAAGTGCTGCGTCAGGTCGACGCGGACCTGGCGGCCGAGGTCGAGCGTCTGCGCCGAGCCCGCTCGGACATCGCGATCATTCTGCGCGACGGGGCGCCAGCCGACGCGCCCGGCGGTTTCGAGTCGGTCGCGGCGCGGCTGACCGTGTCCGACACCTCGCTCATCCACGTCTTCACCCAACTCTATGACGAGGACGTGATGAAGGACCTGCGGCGCATGGCGGACGCCGACACGGATCCCATCAGCCACGACATCGACACCCTGCCACCCGACGCCGACGAGGCGACCCGCCAGAACCTCGCCGAGAAGCTCGCCGGGCTCCTGGCGCAGCATCTGGTCGACTATCCCTGGCTGCGCGACCCCGCCCGGCATCTGTCGAAGAGCCAGCACGTCACGCGCCAGATGTTCATCGACGCCGTCGTCGGTCTCTACAACCCCGCCCAGGTCGATGTGCTGGGCCGGGCCAGCATCCTCGCTCAGGAGCAACTGCGCCGCGACCAGGGGCTGGACCCTCCGGCCTGACCTCGTGCGTAGCATCCCGAATCGAAAGGAAGGCACCATGGCTCAGCTCGGGCCCGCCACCTTGGGCGAAGACCTCCTGTTGCTTCTGTTCCAGCCGAACGCGGGGATGCGGGGCACCGGTGTCATCGCCGGCGAGAACACGCTCGTCTACGTTCTCGGGGGTGCGGTGCTCGCCGATCTCGGCCTCGGCGGACATGTGCGAACCATCCCCGGTTGGGGAGGATCGACCCGGGTGGAGGCCGTCGCGGACCGTCCCCCCGCGGACGACGTTCTGCGATCGGCGTGGGACTACGTTGCCGTGAAGCCTCGCGGTGTGCAGGCCACACTCGCCGCGATCGGGCCAACCCTGCGGAGCCCGTTGCTCGATCGGCTCATCATCCGCGGCGACATCCGCGAGTCCATCCCCAAGGCGCTCGGCTTGTTCGACATGAAGGTCCTCGAGGACGGCGGATCCGGCCGGCGGGCCGGTCTGCTCTCCGACGTGCGGGCGGTGCTGGTCGACGGTGTGGAGCCACAACCCCGGGTCGTCGCGCTCGCGGCGTTGCTGTCGGGAAGCCGTACGCTTCCGCAGTTCGATCCCGAGATCCCCTGGACCGCTTCGGTCATCACCCGCGCCCGAAAGCTCGAGCAGGACAACTGGGGAGCCGAGGCTGCCGCCGAAGCGGTCGCCCGCACCATCACCGCGACCATCGTCAGCAACGTGATCGTCGCTGCGGCTGTTCTTCCGCCGCAGAACCAGTAACGACTGAAGCCGCTCTCCGGCGCCGACCCCACCCGCTTCCGCCGCGAGCACCGTCAACAACGTGATACTCGCGGCGGCCGTCCCGGCCAAGCGATGAACGAGCTACACCCCTCGCTCCGGACCGATGCGACGCGACCGTTCGCGTAGCCAGACGAACGTGAGCACTGCCAGGTTGACGACGGCCAGGATGATCAGGGCAGGACCGCCGCCTGCGCTCTCCGTGCGGTCGACGACGATGGCGTCGCCTCCGGCCATGAGGGCGTTGATGGTTGTTGCGACCACGTTGTTCGCGACGTGAAATGCCATCGCGGCCTCGAGTCCGCGGCTGACCAAGCCCATCAGGGCGGTGCAGGCCGACAGGAACAGGTAGTAGCCGTTCAGCCAAGGGTCGCCGGCCGCGTGCGTGAGGGCGAACGCGAGGCTGGAGACCACGAGTCCGGTGATGAACGCCAGCCGTACGGCGCGGAACCACGATGCTGCCGCCGGGAGCATCGCGCCCCGGAACATGATCTCCTCGCCGGCCGACTGGATCGGTGTGGAGACGACTACGACGACCAGCAGCGCCGTGGTGGTGCCGGTGAACCCGAAACCCACCCAGTTCATGGCGTCGGGCGCAAAGGTCGCCCCGACGGCGAGGCCGGCCCCGACGAGCACGACGGAACCGCCGAAATAGAGCGCCAGGCGCCGTTTGTCGAAGTGCCGTGGCGAGCTGAAAATCGTGCGCCACGGCACCTTCCCGAACCGGGAAACGAGCACCACGGCGAGCAGCGCGGTCAGGCCGGTGCTGAGATTGGCCGCCAGCAGCTTGAGCGGGGTGAGCGTCGGCTCGGAAGGGTCGCTCCCCTCGATCGAACTGGCCAGCTGGTAAAGCACGATCTGAAGCAGGAGCAACGTCAGGGGTATCGCGGCGATGACGATCACCGACTTCCACCAGGCCATCCGGATGTGTGTACCGAAGGGACGGGTGGTGCTGTCGGGGGGAGCGATGGTTGGGGTCGAGTTCACGAAGCGTCGGTCCTCTGCATTGCTTATCTCTGGCGGACGTGACGGAAACTGGCACGCACCTCCGCGGCCAGCAGCTCGGGTTGCTCCCAGGCGGCGAAGTGCCCGCCCCTGGGCAGCTCGTTGTAGTGCACGAGGTTCGGGTAACGCTGCTCCACCCAGCGGCGGCTGGCGAGATAGATGTCGCGGGGAAAGAGGCTGACGCCGACCGGCACTTCGACCTTCGGGTCGCGGTAGGTGCGGAAGCTCTCCCAGTAGATGCGAGCCGAGGAGGCGGCGGTGCCGGTCAGCCAGTACAACGTGATGTTGTCCAGCATCTCGTCGCGACTGAGCAGGTTATCCGGATCGCCGTCGTAGTCGGTCCACTGCTCGTACTTCTCGTAGAGCCAGGCCGCCTGCCCCACCGGCGAGTCGGTGAGCGCGTACCCGATCGTCTGAGGGCTCTGGATCTGCTCGTGCTGGTAGCCCGACTCGTTGGCCTGGAAGTCGCGCCAGCGTTGCAGCGCGCGCTCCTCCTGCTCGTCGGTGACTTCCTCGGTGCCGTACGTGGGGAACATGTTGGAGTGGATGGCTCGCACGGTGGGCTCGCCGATGGCGCCCAGCGCGGTCGTGACCGCGTGCCCCCAGTCACCGCCCTGCGCGCCGAAGCTGTCGTAGCCCAGCCGCCGCATCAGCTCGACCCAAGCCTCCGCGACTCGATCGGGGCCCCACCCGGTCTCGGTCGGCTTGCCGGACAGTCCGAAGCCGGGCATCGTGGGCAGGACGACGTGGAACGCGTCCCGGGGGTCGCCGCCGTGGGCCCGCGGGTCGGCCAGCATCGGCGCCACCTTCAGGAACTCGATGACCGAACCGGGCCAGCCGTGGGTCATCACGAGCGGCATTGCCTCCGGTTCGGGCGACCGCAGGTGCAGGAAGTGGATGTCGAGTCCGTCAATGCGCGTCGTCGACGGACTGAGCGCGTTCAGCCGGGCCTCGCAGGCCCGCCAGTCGTAGCCGTCCCGCCAGTAGTCGCACAGCGCTCGAAGCCTGCGCAGCGGCACGCCCTGGCTCCAGTCCTCCACCGGTTCGGGATCGGGCCATCGCGTACGCAGAAGCCGCTCGCGCAGATCGTCGAGCGCGGCCTCGGGGAAGGCAAAGGGGGATGGCCGTACGGCTTCGCTCTCGGCCTCGGCCAGGTACGCCGCGAGATCGTCGTAGCCGTAGAGGACCGCAAGCTGCCGGGGTGTGTGACCGGTGTGCGAGGTGAGGTCGAGGCGGGCGCCCGCCTCGACCAGGGCCTGTGCTGCCTCCCGGTGCCCGTGCCACACCGCGTCGTGCAAGGCGGTGAAGCCGTTGTAGGCGCCCTGCGCGTCGATCTCGAGCGTCGCCGTACCGCTGGGGCCTCGCGTCGTCAGAGCCCGGACGACCTCGGCGTGCCCGGCGAAGGCGGCCTCATGGCCCGGCGTCGCGCCCATCAGCCCGTTGAGCCGGCGCGGATCCGCACCGGCCGCACGCAGCACGCGGACGATGCCGATGTGCCCGTCGCGAGCGGCGATCCCGAGCGGCGTGTAGTCGTCATCGTGATCGCCGACGGCCGGCATTCGTTCGTCGAGGTCCGCACCGGCCCCGATGAGCCGTTGCACTGCGGTGAGGTCGCCGGCCTTGACCGCCGCCGTCAGCTGAAGCGACCGGATCCGGTCGGCGTCGGCCGCGGTCCGCGCGTGCAGGAGAGCGGCGATTGCCTCCGAGCCGTCGCGCACCGCCAGGTCGAGCGCCGTCTCTTGCCAGTGGTTCCGCACCGAGGTATGGGCTCCGCGGGCCAGTAGCAGCCGGACCGCCGCCTCGTGCTTGTACTGCACCGCGTCCATCAGCGGCGTGTGACCGAGCCGGGGCGACTGCTGGTCGACGAAGGCGCCATGGTCGAGGAGCAGGCCGATGACGCCGTCGGCACCGGCCTGCGCCGCCTTGTGCAACGCCGTGGCGCCCATGCGCGGCTCGACCATCGACACGTCCGCGCCGGCCTCCAGCAACAGCTCCACCAGGCGTTGTCGACCGAGACCGGAGGCGACCATCAGGGGTGTGAGGTCACCGGCGCCGCGGCGGTGCGGGTCTGCGCCCGACTCGAGCAGTTCCGCCACCGCCGCCGCGTCGTCGGAACGGATCGCAGCTTCCAGTGTCATGCCGGCTCCTTCCATGAATGTCTTCCCGTATGCGACACCCTGTTCCAGGAACCGGGTCAAGCGGTCGGCCCGCCGCGCCCGTCCGGCGCTATCGCCTTGACTGTTTTCGTGGAACACGGTTTGCGCTGGGAGCAGTCTCCAGCCCGACCGAGGAAGATCACCTGAGCGTGGATTTTCTGTACCCGGACGGATTGCCAGAGGACGGTCTGCCCAGGTCGTCGTGAATCGGCGTGGCGGTTCACGGGTGGACCCCGGGGGGTGTTCAGTCGGTGCTCGTCGCCGTGGCCGCAGCCTTCTTCAGGGACTCGTGCGTCGGGGCGTCCGGCGTGCGCCGGTTTGCGGGCGGCGAATGGCCCGGTCGGGCTCGCCGTGGCCATAGTGGGCGAAACGCTCGCGGTAGAGCCCGACCATGCGCTGGGTATGCGAGGTGGGCCAGAGGGTGTTGTTGGCGACGGAACTTACCCGACCAGTCGACGGTGTCCTCCCGCCACAGCCGGCGTAACAGCGCGTAGTTCTCGATGGCCAGAGGGATGCCGGCCCGGATGTCCCTACCGAACCACGGGTAGACCGGACCGGTGTTGCCGCGGCCCATCATCAGGTCGACCCGCCCGTCCGACAGATGCTGCAGCATCGCGTAGTCCTCGGCGATCTTCACCGGGTCGTTTGTGGTGATCAGCGTCGTGGCCGTGCTCAACAGCAGCTTCTCGGTACGGGCGGCGATCCAGCCGAGCATGGTGGTCGGCGAGGACGGCACGAAGGGCACGTTGTGGTGCTCGCCGGTGGTGAACACGTCGAGGCCCACCGTGTGCTGGCCACACAGTCAACGTCATCGCGGAGCCCTGCCCGAGGACCCGCGAGAGTGACGGGGAACGCTCAGGCCGGCCGGCAATCAGCTGTTAACCTCGGGCTTTCTTGAGTACCACCCGGTACTTGTCGCCTGCGGCCGAGGTCCGCACCCGAGGGGCCGGGAAGGGGATCGACGTGGCCTGGAGCACGAGCGAACTCGCGACACTCGCGGGCACCACGGTGAACACGATCCGGCATTACCATCGTCTGGGCCTGCTCGAGGAGCCCGATCGCCGCCACAACGGTTACAAACAGTACGAAATATCGCATCTCGTACGCTTGCTGCACATCCGCCGGCTGGTCGAGCTGGGCGTGCCGCTGTCCCGGATCAACGAGCCGAGCGCGGGCTCCCCCGAGACGCTCCAGCAGATCGACGTCGACCACGCGGCCGCCATCGAACGGCTGGAAAAGGCCCGGCAGAGCATCGCAGCCATCCTGAGCGAGAACGCGCCGCCTGACACGCCACCGGGCTTCGAGCCCGTCGCTGCCCGCCTGTCCGAGGCCGATCGCTCACTTATCCACATGTACACGCAGTTCTTCGACGACCAGGCCCTGGCCGACGTGCGGCACGCGGTGGAGAACAACAGCGACGACGACGACGTCAGCGCCGACTTCGACGCGCTGCCCGCGGACGCCGACGAGGCGACGCGGCAGCACCTCGCCGAGAAGTATGCGCCGTCCCTGGTCCGTACCCTTCGTGACTATCCGTGGATGGACAACGACGCGATGGCGCACGTGTCGTCGGGGGGAGCCGTGACGCGGCAGACGTTCGTCGACGCGTTGCGGGAACTCCACAACGAGGCCCAGTTCGACGTCATCCACCGCGCCAAAGAGCTGGCCCGCCAGCAGTTGCGGACGGAAGCCCGATCCGCCGTCAGTCCGCCACCGCGTCCAGCCATCGGTTGTACCGCAGGCGCAGAGCACGCTCGGTGCTACCCACCGTCGCGCTGACCGCAAGCGCGATGTTGAGCCAGGCCGACGCGTCGATCGGCGACTCGAGAACACCGAACCGCTCGGCCAGCGGCGGGAACCGGGAGATCGACTCGACGGTCTGCGGAAGGCCGAGGACCAGCGACACGACGATCAGGACGAGGGAGATCACGCCGATCCAGCGGCTGAGCAACGGACGCTCACGGTCGAGCCGGGCGCGGCGCCCCTCGGCCGAGCGCGGATCCGGCACGAGCTGCTGCTCGGTCCCGTCGTCGGCGACGAAGTGGCACCGCCGGAGGCCGAAGGCCGACGTCCTCACCTCGATCGCGCCGCCCTCGATCGGGAAGACCGCAGGGAGCCTCGCCCGCTCGAAGCGCCGGCCGTCGCGGTACAGGTGGGCTTCGGTGTCGAGGTTGTCGTTGCTCTTCATGTGGTTCACGTCGACCGCGTATTCCACCGGCCGGCCCGCGCCGGCGTCCGCGGGAAGGTAGAACAGGGACCGGGACAGCGACTGCCACCAACGGAATCTCTTCAGCGCGCGCCCGTCCCCGGCCTTGATGCGCTGGATGGCTCGGCGCCGCCGCCAATCGTCGAACACCCGGTCATTCAAGACCGTGTCCTCGGGACACAGTCAATCGGAGGGGACGGACCTTGATCGCCATGAACCTCGAAGAACGCCGCCTCTGAAGACCCGCCCGCGTACCGACCGGTGGTGCTTGACCGTGTTCCGACCACACGGTGTTGGCTGACACGATGAACGACGACGTCGACGTACGCGGAAGGGGCCTGCGGGTGGTGCCGGCGTGCCCGTTCTTCGCGAGGTTCATCAAGATCCACCCGGAGTGTCAGGATCTGACCCGTCGCGGCCAGAGCTCCCGCACTGTTCTGGGCGAGCACGATGAGTGAGCCGAATCTGAAGTCGTACCCGGGATCCGACATCACGGTCACGTTCGACCGCGACCGGTGCCTGCACTTCGCCGAGTGCGTGCGAGGGCTCCCGGAGGTGTTCGATGTCGCCGCACGGCCCTGGATCGCCCCGGACAACGCCGGCGGCGCCGCGCTGGTCGCCGTCGTGGAACGCTGCCCCAGCGGCGCGCTGCAATACAGCCGGCACGACGGGGGCGCCGAGGAGACACCGCCCGACCCCACCGTCGTGACCGCGAACGAGCGCGGGCAGATCCTGCTGCACGGCAACCTGACGCTGACCGGCGCCGGCCCGCGACCTCACCCGAAACACCGGATGACGCTGTGCGGTTGCGGCCGATCATTGGAGCGACCGTTCTGCGACAACGCGTGCCGCAGCACCTGACGGCCGTCGAGCGCGCGGAGCTCCGGCCCAGCCCGGCAGCTGACGGCGGCGGTTCGAGCCGGACATGACGATCGAAGCCGAGGTCGATGTCATCACCGGCCTGGCGGAACCCCCTGGACGCGGGCCACAAGCTCACCCTACGGCTCGGATGGCTTCGATCTCCGAAGTAGACACATGGAGGACATATGGCAGTACACGTGAGAGACGTTCCCGAGGCCAAACGGTACGAAGCCCGGCAAGGAGAGTCCGATCTGGCGGGCATCGCCGAATACATTCGCACGGCGGAGCTCATCGCGTTCGTGCACACCGAGGTTCCTCCGAAATACGAAGGCAAGGGAGTGGGGGCGGCGCTCGCCCGGGCCTCCCTCGACGAGGCTCGCGCCGCGAACCTGCGGGTGCTGGCGATCTGCCCGTTCTACACGGGGTGGATCGCCCGGCACCCCGAGTACCAGGACCTGCTGTACCAGGCCCGGAGCAAGGTCACCGACTGAGATAGAAGCCAGGAGAGGTTTACCAGACATGAACTGCGGCCTCCCCGACACGTCGCAGAGGACGTGAACAACGTTCGAACCCCCTTCACCGCTCTGGACGAACAGACCACCGACAACCGGCGTTTCCTGTTGCGACACTTAGAGGTGGCCGCCCAATTGCCGACGATCCGCCGAGTCCGCCGAAGGGCGCTGGAGGCTTGGGACCTCCAGGATCCGAACTGGCTGCTGGACGTGGGCTCGGGCGCAGGTGAGGTGGTGTGCGACCTCAAAGCACTGGTCGGCCCGGCCGGCCAGGTGATCGGCGTCGACAACTCGGAGGCCGCCGCGGCGTTCGCCCACGAGCGAGCGAACGCCGCAGTAGCGCGGTACGACCAGGAAGACGCGCTCGCATTGCCGTACCCGGACGATCATTTCGACGGAGTCCGGTGCGAGCGCGTGCTACAACACGTCACCGATCCCCGATGCCGCCATCGCCGAGATGGTGCGGGTGCTGCGTCCCGGCGGCCGGGCGTGCCTGATCGACACCGACTGGGAGTCCAAGCTGTTCGACGGGACGCCGCAGCTGAGTGAGACATACCGACAGCTCGCTCCCGCGTTGCCGGCAGCAACGTCGACCGGGCGCACGCTGCGCCGCCGACTTCTCACTGCCGGTCTCGCCGACGTCAGTGCCGAACCGGTCACCGTCGCGGTGACCGATTATGCCGAGGCCGCCGCCCTGATGTCCGTCGTGGACCGGGCCGATCGGCGGGCCGGGCGCTAACGCGCCCGGCGACCGTCGCGGGCATCGGCGGTCACGCTGTCCGGTGCCCGAACCCGTACGACTGATCGACTCGCCACGCGTCAGCCTTCAGCCGGCCTCGGCCGCACACGTGACGTCGTGCCGCGGACGCTGGCCGGTGGTGAGGAAGGCCGTCACCGTGTTGTTGGCGCACATGTTCTTGGCGAAGAGCAAGTAGGCGCCGTGACCACCCTGGTCCACCGTCACCATCCGCGCCCGGGCACCGAACGCGTTCCTGAGCTCGCGGGCGCCGACCAGCGGGGTCCCCGGGTCGCGAACGTTCTGCACCATCAGCACGTTCGACGGCCCTCGGTCACCGATGCGCACCGGCCGCTCGACCGGGGACGGCCAGAACGCGCACGGACCGATATTGGCCGCGGCGGCACCGACCAACGGGTACTTGACCCGGTGGACCGCGACGGCCCGCTGGTAGTCGCGGACGGAACTCGGCCACTTCGAGTCGCCGCAGATGACATGCAGGCGGCCGGAGACGGCGTTGTCGACATTCGCCGGCGGCGGCTCGGGCGGCATCGGCTGATTCGTGTCGAGCGCTTTCCACACCGCGGCCAGGGTGGGCATGCTCACGTCGCTGAAGAGGTGGTCGAACGTGATCCCCCGGAACAACGAACCGTCCACGCCCTGCACCGGTGACCTCTCCAGCCGCGCGGCGAGGTCGAAGAACTTCGCGCGCACCTGCTTCGGCGTCGTGCCCAGCCCGTACTGGGGATTGGCGGCGGCGAACTTCGCGAAGTCCGGGAACCGGTCCTCCAGGCCGCGGCCGACCCGTCGCATGGCGGTGAGGTCGTAACCACCGGGGCCGAGGTTGCTGTCGAGCACGAACCGGTCACTGCGCTGGGGGAACATCGTCGTGTAGACCGCGCCGAGGTAGGTGCCGTACGACACACCGAGGTAAGAGATCTTCGGCTCGCCCAGCGCTTCCCGGATGCGGTCCATGTCCCGTGCGGTGTTCGCGGTGGTGATGTGGGGCAGCAGCGCGGCCGTCTCCGATGTCGCACACTGCCGGGCCATCGCCTTCGCGATCTCGGCGTCCTTGCGTACGCCGGCCGCGTCAGCCGGGTACCAAAGGTTGCGCCGCGCGATCTGCTCCGGCGTCAGGTCACAGGTCACCGGCGAGCTGTGGCCCACTCCGCGCGGGTCGAATCCGATCACGTCGTACTGGTCCTGGACGCTGCGCGGCAGCGGCTGCGGTGACAGATTGCCGGCGAGCAGGCCCGGGTAGATCAGTCCCCCGGCGCCGGGACCGCCCGGATTGGTCACCAACACGCCCCGCCGCTGCGACGGGTCCTTGCTCGGCAGACGGGAGACCGCCACGTCGAGCTGCCGCCCCTGCGGCTTCCGATAGTCCAGGGGGACCTGGACCGTCGTGCATTCCAGTCCGGGCAGCGCGCTGTCGGCGGGGCACGGACCCCACGTCAACCCGCTTTGCGCTGTCGCCTGGGAAGCCCCCAGAACCGACACCAGCGACATTGCCGCGACCGCCGAAACGAGCACGACCGACAAGGTTTTTCGCATCTGACTCCCCTATCCAAGACTTGCCGTACCAGTGAAAACCCTGTCGCCGCCACACGGTCAAGGGAGTGTCCGCACTTGCCGTCTCGCCCCGGGCAGCGCCCGCCGCGCCACGCCGGGCTTGAAGAGCGCCGCCGGCGCTGCCCGTGACCGAGGAGTACGGCATGGGGGTTGACCTTGTTCTGGGCACACGGTCTGCAATGCATCTGTGGAAGCGAAACGCGTTCCGTTGCGGCTCCGCGCTCCGATCGTGATTCCGTGCGACATCACGTGCACGGTGTTGCGCGACGCGGTGGTCGACATCGGCGCCGACGGGCGAATCGAGAACGTCTCGACCGCGGCCAATGCTCCGGCGTGGACCGGCGGCGTGCGGACCATGTCCGGCATCCTTCTGCCTGGTCTGGTCAAGCGCATGCCCACAGCTCGATGTCCGTGTTACGTGGCCGAGGTGGTGGACTTGGCCCAGTAGAGCGTCGTCAAGGGGTTGCGGGTGGCGGCGACGGGCGGGCCCTTCGCCGCCGACCGGCACGGTGGTCAGCGGCAGCATGCTGGCGCTGACCATGGCGATGGCCGGCTGCGCCGTGTACTGCGACGACCTCACCGGCACTGGCGTGGTCACCCTCCGGGAATGCTGCGCTACCACGTGACGGCCGCCGGCCCGGGGCAGCGGGCGGCCCGGCCCGTCACTACGGTGCGGAGGATGGACAGTTCCCATCCGCTGGTGGCCGGCATTGTGCACCAGGCGCCCGGCTCGACCGTACGGTTGCGCCCGGTGGCCGAGGACGACCTGGCGATGTTGCGCCGGTTCGCGGTCGAACCCGGGCTGATCGGGCTCGACTGGGCCGGCTTCCGGGACGCGGCCGCGCCGGCCCGCCGCTTCGCCGAGGACGGCTATCTCGGCGAGCGGACTGGCGGCCTGGTCGTGCAGGTCGAGTCGGCGGCGGATGCCCGGGCGGGCTACCTCAGCTATCTCCAGGGCCAGTACGGTGGGCGGGCGCCCTACTGGGAGATCGGCATCGTGCTGCTGCCCGAGTGGCGCGGCCAGGGCATCGGCTGGCGGGCCCAGGCGCTGCTCTGCGACTACCTGTTCAGCCACACCCCGGCGCAGCGCATTCAGGCCAGCACCCATGCCGAGAACGCCGCCGAGCAGCGGTCGCTGGAGAAGGCCGGCTTCCAACTGGAGGGGGTCGTGCGGGCCTGCGAGTTCCGGGCCGGCGCCTGGCGCGACGGGTGGCTCTACAGCCGGCTGCGCGACGACCCGTCACCGCTGTGACCGAATGGCTCGGCGTCCCCCCGGGTGCTGCGCGGGGGCGGTGGCGTGATCACCGTCAGGTCATCAACGGGATTCTGTGGAAGCTGCGCACCTCGCGGTCGACGGACGCGGCCGGCCGCTGTCGATCCTGTTCAGCCCCGGCCAAGCCGGCGACAACCCCCAGCTCCTGGCATTGCTGGACGCGATCCGCGTCAACGAGTTCGGACCCGGACGGCCCCGCAAGCGCCCCGGGCGTGCTGATCGCCGACAAGGGCTACGCGCACGACTCCACCCGCCGAGCCCTACGGCGGCGCGGGATCCGGCACGTCGTCCCCGAACGCTCGGACCAGATCGCCCGTCGTGCTGCCATGGCCAGCAACGGCGGCAAGTCACCCGCCTTCGACCACCGGTTTAGCGTCAACCGCTGTACCGATGTACCCCAGGCCGATCACCCCCGGCCGTCTATGACTGTAGACGCACGGCGGCGGGCTGACCGGGTCCGATCGCGAGGCCGAGGAGCGGGCGCTGGCCCGACCGACGGTCCGGCCAAGGTCAGTCACCTGCTCTCAGGGCATTGAGTACGGCCGTCACCTCGGGGCGTGACGCGGCCGCTCGCCGGGCGCCGGCGGTGATGCGCCGGGTCAGCGGTGGGCTCAGTGGTCGGGTCACCACCCGGTATCGCGGGTCCACCGCCAGCTTCGGCAGCATGGTGATCGAGCGGCCGTTCTCCACGTGCTGGAGCGCCAGCATGTAGTTGTTGAACCGACAGATCACCACGGGCTCGAAGCCGGCCTCCCGGCACAGCCGGGTGGACAGCTCGGACATGTACGAGCCGGCGACGTCGAACGTCCAGCGCTGCTGCGCGCACGCCTCCAGGGCGATCGCCTCGGCGCTGGTCAGCGGATGCTCCGGTGGCAGTACGAGCACGATCGGGTCGGTGGCGAGCGGCACCAGGTGGATCTCCGGGGAGAGCTCGGCGCCGGCGAAGTCGGCCGTGGTGATGATCAGGTCGACGTCGCCGCGACGGAGCGCCGGCATGCTCTCGTGCGGCTCCAACTCCAGCAACACCACGCTCACATCCGGGTGTCGGGCCGCGAGACGGACAAGCGCCGGTTCGGCGAGGGCTTGCACCGCACTCTGGAACGCGGCCACGGTGACCGTGCCGGCTGGCTCGTCGGCGAGGCGGCGAAGCTCCGCCTCGGCCGCGTCCATGGCAGCGAGGATCTCCCGAGCCCGGCCGGCGAGCAACATTCCGGCCGCAGTGAGCCGCACCCGCCGCCCGGTGCGTTCGAGCAGCGCGGTCCGGGTCTCCCGTTCCAGTGTGGTCAGCTGCTGCGACACCGCCGACGGGCTCAGGTTGCCGCGCTGCGCAACGGCCCGGACGGTGCCGTAGGTCGCCAGGTCGGCGAGCAGGCGCAGTCGCCACGGATTCAGCGTCATGACCGCCGACTGTACGGCTTTGCTTAACAGCGACAGCGGAAATGTGCGATGGACGTGCCTGTCCTGGCTGCCTAGCGTCGATCCATGGCTGATTCCTTCTGGTCCGACGCCGATCGTCACCTGGTCCGCTACATCGGCGCGGGCAGCTTCGTCCGCGAGATCATCGACCGCGCCGAGGGCAGTTTCGTCTTCACCGCCGACGGCCGCCGCCTGCTCGACTTCACGTCGGGGCAGATGAGCGCGATCCTCGGCCACTCCCACCCGGCCGTCGTAGCCACGATCCAGCGGCAGGCAGCCACTCTCGACCACCTGTTCAGTGGCATGCTGAGCCGGCCCGTGGTCGACCTGGCACGCCGCCTCGCCGGCTCGCTGCCCGCGCCGCTGGACAAGGTCCTGCTGCTCACCACCGGCGCGGAGTCCAACGAGGCGGCGATCCGGATGGCGAAGCTGGTCACCGGCCGGCACGAAATCATCTCGTTCGCCCGGTCCTGGCACGGGATGACGCAGGCTGCGGCGAGCGCCACCTACAGCTCGGGGCGCAAGGGGTACGGGCCCGCGGCGCCCGGCAACTTCGCGATCCCCACGCCGAACGCGTACCGGCCCGACTTCACCTCTCCCAGCGGCGAGCTGGACTGGCGGCATCAGCTGGAGTTCGCCTTCGAGCTGTTCGACGCCCAGTCGGTGGGCAGCCTGGCGGCATGCATCGTCGAGCCGATCCTCAGCTCCGGCGGCGTGATCGACCTGCCGCCGGGATACCTCCTGGCGCTGCGCGACAAGGTGCACGAGCGGGGCGGGCTGCTGATCCTCGACGAGGCGCAGACCGGTCTGTGCCGCACCGGAGAGTGGTACGCGTTCCAGCGCGACGGCGTCGTGCCGGACATCCTGACCCTGTCCAAGACGCTCGGCGCCGGCCTGCCGCTGGCCGCTGTGGTCACCAGCCCGGAGATCGAGCAGACGGCGCACGAGCGCGGCTTCCTCTTCTTCACCACCCACGTCTCGGACCCGCTGGTGGCCGCGGTCGGCAACACGGTCCTGGACGTGCTGGAGGCCGACCGGCTCGACGAACAGGCGGCGCACCTGGGCTCGTACCTGCGCAAGGGTCTTCAGGAGATCAGCCAACGACACCCCGTGGTCGGCGACGTGCGCGGCCGCGGGCTGCTGGTCGGGCTCGAACTGGTCAGCGACCGGGAGTCGAAACGACCGGCCGACGCGCTGGGCGCCGCGGTCACAGGGCGCTGCCTGGAGCTGGGCCTGCACATGAACGTGGTGCAGCTGCCCGGCATGGGCGGCGTCTTCCGCATCGCGCCAGCGCTCACCTCCACCCACGCGGAGCTGGACCTGGGCCTGGAAATCCTCGACCATGCACTCGCCGACGTGGTGCCGCAGTTCATACCCTGATACATCCCGGTTGGATGAATGACCACTTCCCGGGCCGTCGAGCAAATCTTCGGAGCCGTTCGCGCGATCATCGCGCCCGCCATGGCGTGAATGAGCAACTCTCCAGCGAGGACCCCAGCTTCCGTAATCGGCCATAGCACGGTGCGGCACCCTTCGAGCAGGGCGAAGCCTGCACGAGCGCAGGGCGGGTGCTATGCAGGGGCGTCGTCGTGCCGGGCTGGCCCGAAGAGAGTCATGACGAGCGCCACAATGCTGAAAAAGCCGGATCCCAAGGCCAGCAGAAGCGAGGGCACGAAGGCAGCTGGCGGTGGCACCCAGCCACCAAGCACCCAGGGCAGCGTGACAAGTACGACAACCGCCGCCGTGGTGGCGACTTCGTTGACAATGAACGCGGTTGATATGGCCGAGCTGCCGCGAGCGACTGTGCGGTAGGTCGTGTCGGCAGTTGAGGCAACCAGCACGACCGAGAGCGCGATGAAAGTAAGAGCACCCCAGATCGGCTCCAGGCCGGCGAGTGTGAGCGACACGATGAGCGGCACGGCCGAGACCAAGAAGATCCACCGCACTCCTGAGCGCATGTAGCGGTCGGCCGCAGCTGAGCCCTTGCGGGTCTTGTGCAGGTCGGAGTCGAGGTAGAAGAAGACTCCGACGAGAAGTGTGCCGACAAGAGCACCAGAAACCTCTGCCATGGTAAAGAAAAATTCGTCGCTGATTTCTCGCATCGCGACCGACGCCCCTTCAGCATGGAAGATGTCCCGACGGCAGTCTCTCGGTCACCATACGGCCGACCGAGGAGGACGTGTGCGTATTCGCAGTCTCGGCATTTCGAGGTGCCAAGTCCATGCGTTCAAGCGCGAGTTGTCCGAGGCATGGAAGGCACCATCAGCACACTGAGAGCAAGGCCAGTGATCGACGTTGTGTCCGCCGATCCCAGCGCGCTCGCGCCTGTTTCCCATGCGCGAGCCGATCGGGACAACCCGGCACGGACTGCGCCGAGCAGCACCGGCGTGTGGCCGTCGCTGCTCAGCGCACCCCAATTGGTCAGCCGGTCTTGGCGGCGAAGGGGCCACCCTCGCCGAACGCGAGCCGCGCGAAGTTCTCGGCGATGCGGCGATGTCCAGCAGGGTCAGGGTGGACCTCGTCGGGTAGCGGGAGTTCGGCGTAGTCCGCCTCGCCGTACAGGTCCCGTCCGTCGAGGTAGTGCAGGTTCGGGTCGTCGGCCGTGCGCTGTTCGACGATCCGGGCGAGTTCGGCACGGATGACGTTGAGCGTCAGCCGCCCAGCGCTGCGTTCGGCCGGATCCCCCGTCGCCCTGAACCGCAGGGTCCCGCCCTCGAAGTCGGGCGCGAGGGGGCCGGGCGTGTCCTCCTGGACCGGGCACAGGATGGCCGACACGACCAGCAGAGGTGTGGTCGGATGCCCCTCGCGGACAGTGTCGAGGAAACCGTGGACCGCGGGAGCGAAGGCGCGCAGACGCATCACATCGCTGTTGACGATGTTGATGCCGATCTTCAGGCTGATCAGGTCCGCCGGGATGTCGCGCATCGCGCGGGCGGTGAACGGGTCGAGCAGCGCGCTCCCGCCGAACCCCAGGTTGACCAACTCCACGCCGCCCTCAGCCGCGGCCAGGGCCGGCCAGATGGCGCTGGGATGAGCGGCGTTCGAGCCGTGACTGATGGAACTGCCGTGGTGCAGCCACGTCCTGCGCCCACTGGGCGGGGCCTGCTCAACGGGCGCGTCGGTACGCAGCGCGATCAGCTCGGTGATCTCCGTGTGCGGGAGCCAGATCTCGATGTCCTTCTCCCCCGCCGGCAGATCCGCGAAGCGGGCGGTGCCGGCCGGCCCCTCGGTCAGCACCGAGGTTTGGGTGAACATGTCGGTAACGGTCCGGACGTTGCCCCCGGGCACCGATGCCTGTGCGGCCAGGCGGCCGTTGACCAGCAGGTCGTAGACGCCGTCCGCCGGTGGTGGGAAGCCTTGGTAGACCCGCTTGGTGGGTAGCGTGTCCAGTTCGATCGTGGTGGCCCGGGTACGGAACGCCAGCCGCACACCGGAGGGCTGGGCCTCGGCCATGGCCAGTTGGTCGTCGGGGATCTGCCGGCGCGCCTGGGTGGTCAGCCGATGCGGCAGCAGACCGCGCGCGGTCGACTCCAGGTCGACAAAGCCGCGCAGGAGATCCGCGGTGACCGGGGTGATCCATTGGCGTTCGGTGGTCATTGCCTCAAGCCTTTCGACCGAATCTCGGTGTTCATCGGCGCGCCGCGCAGCGAACCGCTTGCGGTGGTGCGGCCGTTGTCCGGGTCAGGTAGAGCTGCGGTTACGTAACAGCGAGTCGAGCGAATCCACGATCCAGTCCCAGGATTCCTGCGCAGCGGGAGCGCTGTGTTCGAAACCACCGGCCAGCTCCAAACTGACGTAGCCGTGGAAGACGCTGCCCAGCATCCGGACCGCATGCGTCGCGTCCGGCTCGTCCACGTCGTAGCCCCGCAGGATCGCCCGGGCCATCTGGGCGTGCCGGCCGCCAGCGCTGGCGGCCGCTGTTTCCGGACCGAGCCGGAGCCGGGCGGCCGCATACCGGCCCGGGTGCTCCCTGGCGTACTCGCGGTAGGCGTGAGCGAACGCGGCCAGGGCGTCCCTGCCGGCACGACCAGCGACGGCGTCGGCGACGCGATCGGCGAGTTCCTCCAGCGCGAACAGCGCGATGCGGATCCTGAGGTCCTGCGAGTTCTTCAGGTGCGAGTACAAGCTCGGGACCTTGACGCCGAACCGCCGGGCGAGCGCCGAGACGGTGACCTCGTCGAAGCCGACCTCATCGGCCAGCTCCGCCCCCGCTCGGGTCAGACGCGCCGGCGTCAGCCCTAGCCTCTCCATCACCCTCCCCCTAACTACCTATGCCTATTATGCTCCTGCCTAATAGTTATAGGCAAACTAGCCCGCAGCTCGGGAGTAACGGACCGAATGAGCGATCTGGAAGGCGTGCGGGCGCTTCCCGAGGGCTTGGGCTCGTGCTGGTCAGCGAAGTCACCCGCTGCGGCTGGAAGGTCGCCGCCGCCACCGGGCGCAGCGCCCGCCGTCCAGCGGCGGCGCAACCAGGGCCCGCGCCGCCGGGGATCGGAAAAGCCGGGACGTTGGGCCCGGGCCGCGCCGACCTGTCGGTGTCTTTTTCGCGGGTTTCTCACCCGGGACCTTGGTGTTGAACTCCATCACCACCTCGATCCAGAGATCGAGGTCGGCATCCCGCGACCTCCTCGGCCGCGACCACGCGCCGTTACCGCCGACAGCACCAGCCGGGTCAGGCGGCCACCGTACGGTAATGCCGGTAGAGGGCTCCGGTGGCACCGAGCCGTTCCAGGAACGGCGCCCAAACCTCAGCGATGTGCGCTGCGGCCTGGGCCTCACTGCGCCACTCGGAGAAGCTCAGCACCCGCCGCTCGTCCAAGCTGACCTGTAGGTGAGCGGCGAGAGCACCGGGATAGTCGCGGTCGGCGCCCTCGCGTTCCTCCTCCCCGCGCAGCATGTCGTCCACCCACCTCTGGGCGGAGGTCTGCTCATCCATCGTGAAGAAGGCGACGGGAAAGGACTCCGGCGACGTCGCGCCATCCTCGGCACTGCCGCGAACGACGCGGTACGGCCGGAACGGAATCGACATCGGCTCATCCGGTCCGTACGTCCACCACCGGGGTCCGCCCGCGCCCTGGGCGGCCGGCCCGGTCGGCGGCGGGCTGTCCCCGGTGTATCGGGCGTAGGCCAGCACCTCGTGGCCGTCGCCGCTGACGAACACGCTGAGCGCCACCGGTCGCGTCGAGTGGGGTGTCTGCCCACGACGTTCCGCATCCCGCGCGGCGGCGCTCTGCCAGTGCCGGATCGCACTGTCCGCGAGCTCCTGCTGGTGCTGCTGGTTGCGAGCCTTGACGACGGTGACGAGCACGACGGCGGTGCCGGGATCGTCCAGGATGGGGCGCGGAGAGGGCTGAACCGAGGTCATCGAGGGGCTCCAAACTGGCGGCGCGGTCGGTGTGACTCCTTGAGCCTGCAGGGTCACACCGACCGGCCGGAGGGTCGTACCGTCAGGAGTTCGCAAGGTTTTGGCCGGTGGTTCAGGAGTCGCCCAAATCCTCGTGAAGATCGAGGTGCAGGGCGGCCAGCCGCTTCCGGGTCAGCTCGTCCAGGCGCCGCGCGGCCCGGGGATCGAATCCGGCGGTGTCGACGCGGAGCCGGACGCCTTCCACGAAGGCGCTCAGCGGATCGGCCGGCGGATCGTCCAGGGCGGCGAGAATCGGTGGCAGCACGGCCGAGACCGGCTTGGCGTTCTGCTGCATCGCGCGGATGTGCGGCAGCGTGGCGGTGTCGTAGGTGCCGGAGAAGCCAGTCGCGGTGACACCGGGATGGATGAGCACGTAACGGGGGCCGGCCGGGCCGTGCTGGTCGGTGAACGCGACGCCGAGCAGGTCGTTGAGTTTGCCTCCCTGCCCCAGGGCGGCGCCGCCGTGGTAGTCCCGGCGTAGTTCCAGGTCGTCCCAGCGGACCACGCTCAGTTCGGCGCCGGGACCGGCCACGTTGACCACCACCGCTCGGGGCGCCCGGCGCATCGCGGGAACGAGACCGTGGCTGATCAGGTAGCGGCTGAGATAGAAGAGGGCGAAGTTCTCCTCGACACCCTCGGTGGTCACGCTGCGTCGCGAGTGGTAGTGGCGGGCGCACAGGACGACGGCGTCCACCGACGGGTACGCCGTGCGGATGTGCTCGACGGCGCGGGAGGTCTCGCGCAGCAGGCTGAGATCGGCGTGCACGAAGTGGAGCCGCTCCCCCGCACCCAGCTGAAACGCCTGCGCCCGGACGGCGTCGGCCTTGACCGGATCGCGGCCGACGAGGACGACGGTGTGGCCGGCGGCCAGCCGTTGCAATGCCACGGCACGGCCGATGCCGTCGGTGCCGCCGGCGACAACGACGACGCTCATGCTGGTTTCTCCGCACCGGCCAGGGAGGTCTCGCTGCCGGCCGGCGGCTGCTCCTGCGGCTCCTGGGGCGCTAGGCGCCCGGGCAGCAGGTTGCTCGCGAGGATGAGCACAGCCAGTGCGCCAGCCATCGTCCAGAACGCGGCGTGGAAGCCGCTCAGCGGATTGCCGTCTCCGGCGGTCAGCATGACCACGGCGACGGCGGCGATGCCGATCGAGGCACCGAGCTGGTTGAGCATGTAGAGCACCGAGCTGCCCTGCGGGACCAGCTCGGCGGGAAGTGTGCGGTAGAGCGAGCCGATGGTCGGCGCGCCGACGGCACCCAGCCCGAACCCGATCGTGAAGGAGGCCGCCGTCACCCACACCTGCGACGTCTGCGGGCCGATCTGCGTGAAAACCAGGGCGCTGAGACCGGCCAGGATGGCGCCGCCGAGGGCGAGCAGGCGGGCACCCACCCGGTCGGAGCGGCGGCCGGCCAGTGGCATGGAGATCGCTGAACCGATACCGAGCGGGGCGAGCAGCAGGGCCGCCTCGAAGGTGTCGTGACCCCGGACCAGTTGTTGGTAGAGCGGCAGGGCGAAGATGCTGGCGAAGGTAACGAGCCCGACCAGGCCACCGACCAGGACGCTGGCGGCGAAGCTGGGCCGGGTGAACAGCCGCAGGTCGATCAGCGGCGCGGCGCGGCGCGGGCGAAGGGCGTGCCAGGCGTACCCGCCGAGCAGCAGGACCGCGGCGGCGAGCGGGGTGAGCACCCAGCTGGTGGTGAACGTGCCGCGCTCGGCGACCTGGGACAGGGCCAGCACACCGGCGGCGACGCCAGGGCCGAGCAGGGCGATGCCGATCACGTCCAGCCGGCCGACCGGGGCCGTCTTGTCGGCGTCGCGGGGCACGCTGCGCAGCGACAATGCCAGGGCGAGCAGCCCGATCGGCACGTTGACCAGGAACATCCAGCGCCAGGACAGCGACTCCAGGATGATGCCGCCGACGATCGGGCCAAGCACCGGACCGCTGGAGCCGACCACGCCCATCAGGCCCATCACCCGGCCGACACGGGAGCCTCCGGCAGCCCGGGCGAGCAGGGTGAGCATGAGCGGGTCGACCAGCCCGGCACCAACGCCCTGCAGCACCCGGAAGGCGATGAGGCTCTCCACGTTCCACGCCAGACCGCAGAGGATCGACCCGATCAGGAAGACGACCAGTCCGGCCAGCCAGAGCCGCCGGCCGCCGACCCGGTCGACGGCCCAGGCGGTGACCGGAATCGTCACGGTCAGGGCGAGCAGGTAGCTCGCGGATACCCAGCTGACGGTCGCCAGTGATGCGCCGAAGTCGTGGGCCAGCCGATCGGCGGCCACGGCGATCATCGAGCCGTCCAGAATGCCCATGATCCCGCCCAGCAGCACCACGCCGATCAGACGGCGAAGGGCGGGATCGAGGCGTTGCACCTCTCCTTGACTCATCACGATCTCCACTAGGTCGAGCAACGAATTGCACTGACGGGTGCAGTCTAGGGAGCAGGATAGGGTGGCGCAATGCACTTCGTTAACTAGTTGATACGGATAGTGCGGTTAAATGCACAGAGAGGTAAGGTCTCATCGTGGAATCGACGATCGTCCCCACCAGCCGTCCAGCGCCCCGCGGACGCATTGACAAACGCGAGTCGATCCTCGCGGCGGCGTTCACCGTGTTCGCCAACCGCGGTTTCGCGAGGGCCTGCATGGAGGAGATCGCCGAGGTCGCCGGCGTGGCCAAGCACACCGTCTACAACCACCTCGGCGACAAGGAGTCCCTGTTCCGTGAGGCGCTGGCGACCGTCGCCGGCGACATGATGGCCGGCAACCTGGCAGTCGTCGAGACGTCCCTGGGCACCGGCGCCGCGGCAGACCCGGAGAGCGCCCTGCACGACGCCGCCCGCCAACTGCTGCATCGATGTTGCGACCAGCGGTCGTGGGCACTGCGCCGACTTCTCTACGCCGAGATCAACCAGTTTCCCGACCTGCTCGAGGTCGTGTGGGGGCACGGCGCGAGCCGCCTGCGGGAGGCCCTCGCCGACCGGCTGGCCCGGCTGTCACTGGCCGGCCACCTCGACACGCCCGACCCCAGCGAGGCGGCCGAGCAGTTTCTGGCTCTGCTGACCGGCCCGATGGAGGCCCGCTCGCATCTCGGCACGAAGGCCGTCGACGACCAGGAGCTCGAACGCGTCGCCCGGACCGCCGTACGCACCTTCCTGATGGCGTACGGCAGGCGCGGCTGATCGCGCAGCGGCGTGTGCCGGTCGACGAGGTCCGGCACGCGGCCGCCGCGAAGACGACAGGAGAGGATGGGGACAATGCAGGTCCTCGTGGTGGGAAAACCTCGTATCGCCCACGGGCATCTCGTCCCGGCGTTGCAACGGCAGGGACACTCGGTGACCACCGTCGACACCGGGGCAGCAGCGCTGAGGGCTCTCCGTGGAGCGGATTTCATCCTGGTCGACCTGCAGCTGCCGGACATCGACGGTCTGGAGGTCTGCCGCCGGCTGCGCGAGCGCTGCGACACCCCGGTGATCGCCTTCACCGACGCCGGCACCGAGCTGGACCGCGTGCTGGGGCTGGAGGCGGGTGCCGACTCCTGCCTGGACAGCCCGATCGAGCTGCGCGAACTCATCGCCCGCGTCGAGGCCATCAACCGGCGTGCCGGACTGCGGGCCGGGCCGGGCCGGGCCGACACATCCGTCCTGGAAGCCGGTGACCTGCGCGTCAACGTGGCCGCCCGGGAGGTCACCGTCGGCGGCCGAGCGGTGGAACTGACCCGCAAGGAATTCGACCTGCTGGTCTTCCTCGTCCGGCACGCCGAGACAGTGGTTACCCGCCAGCGCCTGATGGCGGAGATCTGGGACGACCCGCGCTCGTTGAGTTCGCGTGCCAGTCGCACCGTCGACACGCACATCAGTTCGCTGCGCGGAAAGCTCGGCGACAGCGACCGCATCCACACCGTCCGCGGCGTCGGCTTCTGTCTCGTGCCACGGCCGGCCCCGCCCGTGCCGCACCAGCGTCGCACCCTGCTTTTCCCGGATCTGACACTCAATTATGGATAAGCCGAAAGTCGCCTGGCACAACGTTTCCCAGCTCGGTCCTACGGTCGGAAGGCAATGCCCGCCCTCGTAGCGACGGAGACCCGCATGACCACCGTTGAGCCCGATCGGGCCGCACCCGGCTGCCCCTACCACTCCGCGGACCTCACCTCCGAACGGCTAGACCTCGATCCCCTGTACGCCGAGCTACGCGACCGGGAACCGCTGGCCCGCGTCACCATGCCGCACGGCGGCGACGCCTGGCTGGTGACCCGCTACGAGGATGTCCGTGCCGTGCTCGCCGATCCCCGCCTGAGCCGGGCGGCCGGTGTCGGCAAGGACGTGCCTCGCTCGAGCCCGCTGATCCAGCACCCGGAATCGCTGCTGAGCATGGACCCTCCCGAGCACACCCGGCTACGCCGGCTCGCGGCGAAGGCCTTCACCAAACATCAGGTCGATGCCACCCGGCCACGGGTACAGGGCATTGTGGACCTTCTCGTCAACCGTCTGGTCGACGCCGGGCCGCCAGCGGATCTGGCCGTCATGCTGGCCTGGCCGATGGGCATCACGGTGATCTGCGAGGTGTTCGGCGTCCCGCCGGAGGACCGGGACCGTTTCCGGGGCTGGACGAACGAGATGATGGCGCTCACCGCCGACGACCCACGAGCCATCGAGGCCGCCCGCGCCAGCCTGGACGGTTACCTGCGCGATCTGATCGCCCGGCGGCAACGCGATCCCGGTGACGACCTGCTCAGCCAGCTGGTCAACGCGCGCGAGGGCGAGGACCGGCTCACCGACGCGGAACTCGCCATCTTCGCGGTCGACCTGCTCACCGCCGGTCACGAGACCACCGCGAACCAGACCGGCAACTTCCTCTACACCCTGCTCTCGCGGCCAGAGCTCTGGCAGCAACTGGTGGCCGAACCCACCCTGGTGCCCAGCGCGGTCGAGGAGTTGCTGCGGTTCACACCCCTGGCAGCCGCGGTGGCCCCGTTCTCCCGGATCGCCGTCGTCGACGTCGAACTACACGGCAAGGTGATCCGGGCCGGCGACGCTGTTGTTGCCCAGAATGACGCCGCCAACCGTGACCCTGCCGTCTTCACCGACCCCGAGACCATCGATCTGGGCCGTGCCACGAATCCGCACGTAGCCTTCGGCCACGGACCGCACCACTGCCCGGCGGCCGCGCTGGCCCGCCTGGAGCTGCAGGTCATGCTGGACACCCTGGTACGCCGGCTGCCGGGGTTGCGGCTGGCGGTCCCGGCCGACGACGTGAGCTGGCAGCGCAACCGTGTCATGCGTGGCGTGCGGCACCTGCCCGTCATCTGGTGACGAGCGGCTCGGGCGCGGCTCCCGACGAGGTCGCGCCCGAGCCGGTGGAGTCTCAGCTGAACGATGCGGCGTTCTCGGCCGCCCACGTGGCGAACGGCCGGGCCGGGCGACCCAGCAACGCGGCCACGTCGTACACCGGCCCGGGCTGCCCGTCGCGTTCGCGCTGGTAGTCGAGCAGGGAACGGACGAAGGTCGCCGGTACGTGCGCCGACAACTGCTGGGCGTACCTCTGCGGGTCGATCTCGCGTACCTCGATCGGCCTATTGGTGGCCTCCCCGATGGCCCGGACCTGTTCGCGTGCCGACAGCGACTGCGGGCCGGTGATCCGGTGCACCGCACCGGCCCGGCCGTCGTCGAACGCACGCACCGCGACCTCCGCGAGATCATCCGGGTGCACCGGCTCGCTGTAGGTGCGCGGGTACGGTAACGCCACCCGCCCCTCGGCCCGGATCTGCGCGGCCCACTGCAGCGCGTTGCTGGCGAAGGCCCCGGGACGCAGCACCGTCGCGCCGATCCCGGCGGCCTCGATGGCCCGCTCGACCAGCAGGTGCTGGAGCGCGATCGGGCCGGGCTGGTCGGCGTCGTGGTCGATGGCCAGCGACGACAGCAGCACGATGTGCCGCAGGCCGGCGTCGGCGGCCGCTTTCAGAAGCTGCTCAGCGCCCTCGGGTCGGGCGTAGAGGAAGATTTGCTCGACTCCGGCCACCGCCCGTGCCGCCGACGTGGGCGCAGCCAGATCAAGGTCGACCCACTCCACACCGCCGGGCAGGTCCGCCGGCTGCGTCCGGCCGGCCGCCCGGACCGGCCGGCCCTGTTCGTACAGCTGCCGCAGAACTGTGGCGCCGATGCGTCCGCCGGCTCCGGTCACCAGAATGGTCATGGCTGGTTCTCCTTGATTCGGGTCGGGTCGAGGCTCCGGAACAGGTGGTAGCGCTGGAAACCGATCGGCCGCACTCCGGGGGTCGCGGCGGTGGCCCGCAGTGTCGCCCGCCGGGTGGCGCCCGCGAGGAATGCCTCGTGGGCCGCGTCGTCGGTCCACCGCGCCAGGTTGAGCACCCGGGTGCCGTCCACGCTGAGGTGGAAACGGGCACTGAGCATGCCGCGGTGGTGCTCCGGGGGTGTCTGCTCCAGCGCCCGCACCACGGACGTGACGATCTGCTCCTGCCGGGGCGGGTCGTCGACGTCGAAATCGGCGACGACCGCGCATCCGGCGGTCGGAGCGCCGTCGAGCACGATGGCCCTGTGCGGCCGGTACTCGACGGCGGTGCGCCGGGCCACGCCGGGCAGAGTGCTGACGTGCCGGGCGTAGGCGTCCGGGTCGGCGGCGCGCACGTACAGCAGTGCGGTCTCGGCGGTGACCCCGGCATAGGCGTCCAGGGACAGCAGACCCGGCGGCCACGGGGCCGCGGTCCAGGCCGCGGTCACCTCCTGGAGCACCGCGGCGGTCGCCGCCGGGGTGTGCCAGCGGGTCACGAAGACCGCCGCGACGTCCGGCTCCGGGGAGTCCGGGTCAGCCATACGGGTGCTCCGCGCGGGCGGCACGCAGCGGGCGGGCCCACCAGACGAGCTGGTCGAACAGTGTCTTCGCCGCCGCCGCGGCACCCGCGTCGGTCACCGTCGCGCCGACGGGGAACTGTTGCCATGCGTGGTGGAAGCTGACCGTCTCCCGCACGGTGACGGTGTGCAGCTCGGCGAAGACCAGCCGTAGCTGCTCGACCGCGCGCAGCCCTCCCGCGTGGCCGCCGTAGGAGACGAAGCCGACCGGCTTGCCGGCCCACTCGCTGAGGAACCAGTCGAGGACGTTCTTCAGCGATGCCGGGAAGCTGTGGTTGTACTCCGGCGTGACGATGACGAAGGCGTCGGCCTCGGCCAGCTGTCTGCTCAGCCGGTCACGGATCGCGGCCACCTCGGGTTCCGGGGACCGCCCGGGTGCCGGCAGCACCAGCGGCAGCGGATGGTCGAGCAGGTCGATGAGATTGACGTCGAGCTCGGGCCGGGCGGCCGTCTGGGCCAGCACCCACTCGCTGACGGCCGGGCCGAGCCGAGTGTCCCGGACGCTGGCGATGATCACCGCGAGTCGTAGCGGCGAGATGTCGGTCAAGGAACTGCCTTCCTGTGCGGGGACGAGACGCCGACGGCGGCCAGCAGGCCAACCGCCGCCGCCAGGGAGAGGATCAGCCAGGCGGCACGCCGTTCGCCGGCAGCGGTGACGGTCGCGGCGACGGGCAGCAGCGCCACGGTTCCGGCCTGGACCGCCGCCTGGTAGAACGCGATCGCCGCAGGCCCTCGGCCGGGTGGCGCCGCCGTCGTCGCACGCATGTTGAGCGCGGCGAACGACAGCACCAACCCGAGACCAACCAGGGACAGCGCCGGCAGTACGCCGGTGACGTACCGGGCGGGGTGGGGGTGCCACAGCAGGCTCAGGTAGCCCAGCAGCGCGGCGGCAGCTCCCAGGGCGATCAGGCGGTCCCCGCCGAACCGGGCTACCAGGGCAGCGCCCCACGGTGCGGCGAGTGCGAGCGGCAGGCACGCCGGCAGCAGAGCGAAGGCGTTCTGCCAGCCGGTCCACCCGAACCGGCCTTGCAGGTCGAAGGTGAGCAGCAGCAGCAGGGTCTGGTAGCCCCCGTTGAGAGCCGATGCCGTCACCGCCGCCCCGAGCAGCGCGCCGGTGATCCGCAGTCCGGCTGAAGGGACGTCCGAGTGTGCCGACTCCGGCGAGTCCGGTGGCAGCAGACGACGGCTGAGCAGCATCAACGCGATGGCCACCGGTGCCGGGAAGACGAAGGTCCACCGCCATCCGGTTTCGGCCAGCGCACCGGACAGCAGCAGGCCGGTGGTGAACCCGGCCGCTCCGAACAGCGAGTACACGCCGACAGCGCGCCGCCGCATGGCCTCGTCGGGATAGGCGGTCGCGATGATGGCCAGCCCGGCGGGCGCGGTCAGGGCCGCGCACATGCCCTTGACCACGCGGATGCCGATCAGCACCGCACCGCTGTCGGCGAGGCCGCCGGCAAGGGACGCCACGGCGAAGCCGGCCATCGCCGTCAGATAGGTGCGGCGGCGGCCGAAACGGCGGGCCAGCCACGGTCCGAACGGCAGCAGTACGGCGAACCCGGCGGCGAACCCGCTGACCAGCCACTGCGCCGAGGCGAGGGGCAGGTCCAGGCCGGCCGCGACGTGCGGCACCGCGACCAGCACCACCGACACCTCGACCGCGTCGAGGACCATGGTGGCGGACAGGACGAGCAGCAGGGCTGACGAGCGGCGCGAGGTGAGCGCCGTCATGACGCCGCGGCCAGCAGCGCCGGAAGACGGCCGGTGACCAGGGCGATGTTGTCGGCGACCAGATCGTCGGGCATGCCGGCGATGTCCGCCCAGAAGATCAGGTGGCGGACCGGCAGCCCGGCGGTCAGCTCCTTGATCTCCACTGCCGCCTCCTCCGCGGTGAGGATCCGCAGCAGGCCGCGGGTGTCGCGGGCGTGCGGGTCGCGGAGGTCGTCGAGCGTCAGCGGCGGAGAGGTCTGGCCGGTGCCCTCCAGCGCGCCCTGCCGGTAGGAGTTGACCTGGTGCACCAGGTGCGGGCCGACCCGGGCCCACGCCCGCTCCGGGTCCCGGGCCAGCAGGATGGGCAGCAGATCCGCGACCCTTGCGACCGAGGGATCGTGGCCACCCTCGGCCAGGCCCCGCTGGTACTCCAGGAACGACTCGCGCGACAGGTGCAGCAGGCCGATGCCGAGCCGGCCCGCCAGGCGGGCACCACGCGGCCCGTAGAAGCCACCCCACAGCGGAGGAAGATCCTGCACCGGCGCCGGGGTGATGCCACGCTCGCGCCACAGCTCCCGCACCCGCTCGATGTGCTCGCCGGCGCGGGAGATGCGGCGGCCGAAGTCGACGTCGTACAGCTGGTACTCGGGACGGCGGTAGCCGGCACCGAGCCCGAGTTCCAGGCGCCCTCCACTGATCAGGTCCACCACGGCCGCCTGCTCGGCGATCTCGACAGGATGGTGCAGCGGGGCCACCACCACCGCGGTGCCGATGCGGGCCCGCCGGGTCCGGGCGGCGGCCGCCGCCGCGAAGGTCAGTGGCTGCGGAAGATAGCCGTCGGCGAACAGGTGATGCTCGGTGAACCAGAGGCCACCGACACCCCGCTGGTCAGCCTCGGCGCAAAAGTCGAGAATGCGGCCGTAGTGGCGGTCGCGGGGCCGCTGCCATTGCTGGGGGTTGCGCAGGTCGAAGAGCAGTCCGACATCCACGGTGCGTCCTTTCAGAACGGAGGGTTACCGTGCTTGCGGTGCGGGATGTCGCCGTGTTTGCTGGCGAGCATGGCCAGCGCGCGGCACAGCACCGGCCGGGTTTGCCGCGGGTCCACCACGTCGTCGATCAGCCCTCGCTCGGCCGCGTGATACGGGTGGACCAGTTCCGCGCGGTACTCGGCGATCTTCTCGGCGCGCGCCGCCTCCGGGTCGGGCGCCGCGGCGATCTCCCGGCGGAAGATCACATTGGCGGCGCCCTCCGGCCCCATCACGGCGATCTCGTTGGTCGGCCAGGCCAGTGCGAGGTCCGCGCCGATCGACCGGGAGTCCATCACGATGTACGCCCCGCCGTAGGCCTTGCGCAGGATCAGTGAGATCCGCGGGACGGTGGCGGCACAGTAGGCGTACAGCAGCTTCGCGCCGTGGCGGATGATGCCGTTGTGCTCCTGCACCACTCCGGGCAGGAAGCCGGGCACGTCGACAAGCGTGATCAGGGGAATGTTGAAGGCGTCGCAGAACTGCACGAAGCGGCTGCCCTTCTCGCTGGCCGGTATGTCCAGGACACCGGCCAGCACGGCGGGCTGGTTGGCCACGATGCCGACCACCTGCCCGTCGAGGCGGGCGAGGGCACAGACCAGATTCCGGGCGTACGTCTCGTGCACCTCCAGCAGTTCGCCGTCGTCGACGATCTCGGCGAGCACGGCGCGCATGTCGTACGCCCGGCTGCCGTCGGCCGGCACCAGGTCGAGCAGCGCGTCGCTGGGCCGCTGTGCGGGATCACCGCTGACGACGTTGGGTGGCAGTTCGCGGTTGTTGGCCGGCAGGAGCGAGAGTAGGTACCGCACGTCGGCCAGGCAGCTCTCCTCGTCGTCGTGGACGAAATGGGCCACCCCGGAGATGCCGGCGTGCACGTCGGCGCCGCCGAGGTCGTTCTGGCTGATCTGCTCGCCGGTGACCGCCCGCACCACGTCCGGCCCGGTGAGGAACATCTGCGCGGTGTCGCGGACCATGAACACGAAATCGGTCAGGGCCGGGCTGTACGCCGCGCCGCCCGCGCACGGACCCAGCATCACGCTGATCTGCGGGATGACGCCGGACGCACGGGTGTTGCGCTGGAAGATGCCGCCGTAACCGGCGAGAGCGGTCACCCCCTCCTGGATACGAGCGCCGGCGCCGTCGTTGAGCGACACCAGCGGAGCCCCGGCGGAGATCGCCAGATCCATCACCTTGTGGATCTTCTGGGCGTGGGCTTCCCCGAGCGCCCCGCCGAAGATCCGGAAGTCGTGGGCGTAGACGAACACGGTGCGGCCCTCGACCGTGCCCCAGCCGGTCACGACACCGTCGGTGTACGGGCGCCGGTGGTGCAGGCCGAACTCGGTGGCGCGGTGCCGGCGCAGAGCCTCCACCTCGGTGAAGCTGTCCTTGTCGAGCAGCAGGTCGATGCGTTCCCGGGCGGTCAGCTTGCCGCGAGCGTGCTGGCGTTCGGTGGCGGCGGGGTCCGGGCCGAGCCGGACCGTCTCCTTGAGGTCGGCGAGTTGCGCCGTGCTCTGCCGGATGCTCATCCCAGCAACGTCCCGCCGGTGGCGTCGAGGAAGGCGCCGGTGATCCAGCGCGCCTCGTCGGTGGCCAGGAAGGTGATCACATCGGCGACGTCGCCGGTCTGACCGACCCGGTTGAAGGCGGACAGGCTCGCCATCTGCTCCACGGCCTCCGGGATGTCGAACACCGGCCCGCCGTTGTCGGTGATGCCGGGTGCGACCGTGTTGACGGTGATGCCGCGTGACGCGAGCAGCCGCGCCAGGTGCAGGGTGAGCTGCTCAATGGCCCCCTTGGTCATCGCGTATGGGATCTGGTCGGGGTTGGCGACCCGGGTGAGCCCCGAGGAGATGTTGATGATGCGGCCGCCGGCCGGCAGGTGCGCCAGCGCCCGCTGGACGAGGAAGAACGGGGCCCGGGCGTTGACGGCGAAGAACCTGTCGAAGACCGCGCCGGTGACCTCCTCGAACGGGATGCCGGTTGCGGTGGTCTCCCCCGCGTTGTTCACCAGGATGTCGAGTGTCGTCTCCCCGGTGCGGTCCTTGAGCTGCTGCTCCAGGCCCAGGAACAGGGTGTGGACGTCGCCCGGGACGCCGAGTTCGGCCTGCACGGCGAAGGCCTGGCCACCGTCCTTCTCGATCAGCGCCACGGTCTCCTCTGCGGCACCGGTGTTGGCGGCGTAGTGGACGGCCACCAGTGCCCCCTCGCGGCCCAGCCGGATCGCGGTCGCCCGGCCGATGCCACGGCTGGATCCGGTGACGAGTGCGGTCTTGCCGGTGAGTCGGCTCATGCTGGAACACCTTTCTTCTCGGAGTCGTCGGAGAGCGCCGTGAGGTCGAGGCCGCCGACAGCACGGGCCAGATGGTCGCGGGCCGCGTCGAGCTGGATCAGTTCGGTGAACACCGAGCGCAGGCCCTCCACGCCCGGGTCGCCGAGCAGCAGGTCGGCCTGGACGCGGATGTGGGTGAGCGTGCGGGCGCCGGCCGCACGCCGGATTCGGTCGTAGCCGGCGAGCACGCTGTCGCCGGCATCACCCCTGGCTCGAGCGGCGAGCCGCGGGCCGAGCTCGGCGGCGTCGTGCAGGCCGAGATTCAGCGCCTGACCGCCGGCCGGGAGCTGCTGGTGGGCGGCGTCGCCGGCCAGCACCACCCGGCCGCGGACGTACTCGGCGGCCTGCCGGCCGACGTCGTCGAAGGCGTTCACCCAGCGGGGCGTGCCGTGCCCGATGTCCTCGCCGGTGACCTCAGCCCAGGTCTCGGCCAGTTCGGTGTACAGCACCGGCCCGGTGCGCCACCGGGATGCGGCACCGAAGCGGTGCACCATGATCCGGGTCGCGCCGTCCGGCCACCGCACGGCCGTGGCCATGCCGCGCGGCGTGCGTTCGAAGCGCCGGCCCGGCACGTTGATGCCGTCCACGTCGGCGCGGAGCAGCTCCCGTCCGGTTCCGGTGGTCGGCCCGGTCAGACTGAACCCGCCAAGCTGGCGTACGGTGCTGCGTTCGCCGTCGCAGCCGGCCAGGTGACCGGCGGCGATCCGGGCCGGACCGGTGCGCGTGTCGAAGTAGTCGATCTCGACGCCCTCGTCGTGTTCCCGCAGCCCGGTGACGACCGCGCCGCGCCGGATGTCGACGCCCGCCGCGACCGCCCAGGTGGCGAGGACCGACTCCAGGTGGGTCTGCGGGCACTTCCACTGCCCGGCGTACGGGTGCCCCGCCTCCCCCGCGGCGAGATCGAGCCGGATGCCACCGAAGTGACCAGGCCCGCCCTCGGGCAGGTCGCCGAGCAGGGGAAGCACCTCACGCCCGGCCAGCAGTGTCATGGTGTGCGCGTGCAGGGTGGAGGCGCGTGACTCGGTGTGCGGCGCGGTCCGCTGTTCGAGCACGGTGACCGTGACGCCGTGCCGGGCGAGGTCGCCGGCGAGGAACAGGCCGACCGGACCTGCTCCGGCGACCACCACGTCGCGGCGTCCCGGATCGCCGGTGGTGGTCATCGCCGGGATTCCGCGTACTCCTTGGCGTGGCGCAGGGTGGTCAGGCTGTTGCCACCGAGGGCCTCGCGCAGGAACCGCCGGGCCTCCGGCAGGCCGGCATCGGCGCCGAGGATGCCGGTGATGCGGTCCGGGTTGATCGCCACGGTGTGTTCCGCGGTCGCCGTGGTACGGCCGTTGGTGTCCTCGTCCAGCTGCCAGTAGCCGGTGTGCAGGGTGAGCAGGGCCGGCAGGGTGGTCTGCTTGTAGACGATGCGGTGGTGCGGGAAGGCCACCCGGACCGACTCGGTGACGTGCGAGGAACCGTCCTTGGTCAGCGTCGTCAACCGCAGGGTCTGCAGGCCGGGAATGGACTCGCTGAACTCCACGGCGGACACGTGCGGCAGCCGGTCGGCCCAGTGCTGGGCCTCGTTGAGGAAGTCGAAGACGTCCTTGGCGGAGCCTTCGATCTCGACGCTGTCGGTGAACGACAGGGTGAGCTCGCCGGCCGCCGTCAGTTCCAGGCTGTCGCGCAGCCCGGGCAGTTCGGCGCGGCTGTTGTCGTCGACGGCCCGGTCGATCCAGGCGAGCTTCTCCGGGTCGTCGTCGATCGCGGAGTATTCGTGCAGCAGGCGGACCCTGGTGCGGCGTTCGGCGAGGGGCTCGATGATCCAGGTCCCGGTCATCTCGCGTACCGGTGGGGCGGGCACCTCCTGCCAGAACTGGATGCGCAAGCCGGCCTCGTCGAGCACGCGGCGTGACGTCCAGTTCTTCGCCTCGCCGTTGGCGGTGGCCCAGATGCGGATGCGTTCCTGGGTGCCGTCGCGTTCCAGGTAGTCGACGTGGATCGAGGGCGGGAACAGTTGGGGCCAGTTCTCCACCTCCGCGAGCAGGCGGTAGACGTCGTGGGCGGACGCCTCGACGACGATCTCGTGTTCGACCTGGCGGTCGGCCATGACAGGTCCTTTCGGGAGGGTCAGAAGTTGCCGAGGCCGCCGCAGACGTTCAGTGCCTGGGCGGTGATCGAGGCGGCGGGGTCGGAGGCGAGGTAGCCGACCAGACCGGCGACCTCTTCGGGGGTCGAGTACCGGCCGAGGGGGATCTTGGCCTGGAACCTTTCGAGAATCGCTTCCTCGCTGGTCTCGTACGCCGCCGCGTAGCCCTGCCGGACCCGCTGGGCCATGGGCGTCTCGACGTAGCCGGGGCAGACGGCGTTGACGGTGATGCCGGTGGGTGCCAGCTCGTTGCCGAGCGCCTTGGTGAAGCCGACGACACCATGTTTGGACGCCGAGTACGGTGCGCCGAGCACGACGCCCTGCTTGCCGGCGGTGGAGGCGATGTTGATGATGCGGCCACGCTCCTTGCCTCGCAGGCCGCCGGTGTTGAGCACCTCCCGGGTGACCCGGAAGACGCTTGTCAGGTTCGTCTCCAGCACGTCGGCCCAGAGTTCGTCGTCGAGATCGGCGGTGACCCCGCCGCCACTGCGGCCGGCGTTGTTGACCAGGATGTCGATCGGGCCGTACCGGTTGACGGCGCTCTGCACGAAGGCGTGGACCTGCGCGCCGTCGCGCACGTCCACGGCGGCGCCGTCGACGTCGAGACCCTCGCCGGTCAACTGCTTGACGGTGTCGGTGACCGCGGCGGCGGTTCGCGCGCCGAGGAACACCCGGTGTCCCTGGGTGGCCAGCAGGCGGACCACGGCCAGGCCGATCCCGCTGGTGCCGCCGGTGACCAGCGCCGTCCGGCCGGCGCTCACGTCGGGCTCCCGGCGGCGAGCTGGGTGTTGACGGCGTCGATGACTTCGCGGGGGCGGGTGTCGCCGACGAGCAGTTCGTCGTCGAGGCCGACGGCGAATTCGCGCGCGATGCGGCTGCCGGTCTCCAGCAGGGCCAGCGAGTCGTAGCCCAGGTCGGCGAAGGCGGTGTCCAGGATGTCGCCGGCGAGGTTGACGTTCTCGCTGGTGCCGGCGCCGTCTCGCAGGATGCGACGGAGGTCGTCGAGGGTGAAGGGAGTGGATCCGGGCATGGTGTGGCCTTTCCGGTCAGGAGGGGTGGGAGGTGCTGACGAGCACGGGCTGTGGCGCGCGGACCACCAGGGCGGAGTTGAAGCCGCCGTGGCCGCGGGCGAGCACCAGGGCGGTACGCACCCGGGCGGGTCGTGGCGCTCCGGTGACCAGGTCGAGCTCGTACTCCGGGGCCGGGTCGCTGTTCACCGTCGGCGGGATGACACCGTCGCGGATGCTGAGCAGGGCAGCGGCCACGTCCAGCGGGGCAGCGCCCGAGTACAGCCGGCCGGTCATCGTCTTGGGGGCGGTCACCGGCACTCCGCGCGGGCCGAACACGGTGCTGATCGCGGCGGCTTCGACCTGGTCGAGCTCGGGAACCGCGGCCGCGTCGGCGAAGACCACGTCGATGTCGGTGGGGTCTGCGCCGGCCTCGGCCAGGGCGAGGGTGACGGCACGGACCAGGCCGGAGGGGCGGCCGGTGCCCGGGGCCGGGTCGGTGGTCGCGGCGTGCCCGGCGATCTCGCCGTAGACGTGCGGGGCCTGCCGTCGCCGTGCGTGGTCGGCGTCCTCGACGATCAACAGGGCGCCGCCCTCGCCGGGTACGTGCCCGGCCGCGCGCGGGTCGAACGGCAGGTAGGCGTGTTGCGGGTCGCGGCTGTTGCTGAGCCGCCCTCCGGCCAACTGGGCGACCCAGCCCCACGAACACAGGGACGCGTCGACGGCGCCGGCGACGACCACGGGTGTTCCCTTGCGGACCTGCCGGCGGGCGTGGGCCAGTGCGTCGAGCCCTCCGGCCTGGTCGCTGACGACGACGGCGCTGGGGCCGCGCAGCTCGTTGCGGATGGAGATCTGGCCGCTGTTGACGGCGTAGAACCAGGCGAACGACTGGTAGGCGGAGACGAACTGCCCGCCCTGGCTCCACAGCGCCCGCAGCTCCCTCTCACCGAATTCGAACCCACCGGAGTGACTCGCGGTGATCACGCCGACGTCGTAGGGCCCGAGGTCGGCGGGGGTCAGCGCCGCGTCGGCCAGGGCCCGGTCGGCGCTGACCAGGGCCAGTCGTGTCATCCGGTCGGTTTGCGGCAACAGCCGGTCGGGCAGCTCCTGCTCGGGGGCGAACCCGGTGATCTCGCCGGCCAGCGTGGCGGGGTACCCGGTCGCGTCGAACCTGGTGATCGGGACGATGGCGGTGCGCCCGCGCAGGGTGGCCTGCCAGTATGGGTCGACGCCGACGCCGGTGGGGCTGGCGATGCCGAGTCCGGTCACGACGGTGCGGGTGGTCATCGTGGGCTCCTGTCGGGCCGGGCCAGCACCACGGCGCTCTGGAAGCCGCCGAAGCCGCTGCCGACCGAGAGCACGGCGTCGGTACGGTGGTTGCGGGCCGTCAGTGGTACGTAGTCGAGGTCGCAGTCGGGGTCTGGGTGGTGCAGGTTGGCGGTGGGCGGCACGACGTGGTGCTCCATGGCCAGTGCGCAGGCGGCGACCTCGATGGAGCCGATCGCTCCCAGGGAGTGGCCGACCATCGATTTGATCGAGCTCATCGGGACGCGGTAGGCGTGGTCGCCGAGGCTGTCCTTGACGGCGGCGGTCTCGTGCCGGTCGTTCTGTTTGGTGCCGGAGCCGTGCGCGTTGACGTAGTCGACGTCGGAGGGGTTGAGCCGCGCCTCGGCGAGGGCCGTGCGGATCGCCTCGGCCATCTCCCGGCCGTCGGGGCGCAGCCCGGTCATGTGGAAGGCGTTGGACCGGGTGGCGTAACCAGCCACCTCGGCGTAGACGTGCGCCCCGCGGCGGCGGGCGGCGTCCAGTTCCTCGAGAACGAACACGGCGGCCCCCTCGCCGAGTACGAAGCCGTTGCGGGTCGCGTCGAAAGGACGGGAGGCGGTTTCCGGGTCGTCGTTGCGGTCGGTGGTCGCCTTGATGGCGTCGAAGCAGGCGACGGTGATCGGCGAGATCGGTGCGTCGGTGGCACCGGCGATCATGGTGTCGGCGAGCCCGTCCCGGATGACGTCGGAGGCGTAGCCGATCGCGTCGAGACCGGACGTGCAGCCGGTGGAGATCACGGTGCTGGGGCCTTCGGCGCCGGTGGCCCACGCCACCTCGGTGGCGAAGGAGCTGGGCACCAGATAGTCGTAGAGGTGCGGGACCGCGTACCGGTGGTCGACCGTGGTCAGCCGGCCGCCGTCGCTGACCGCGCGGTACTCCTGGTCCAGGCTCATCGTGGCACCGACCGCGCTGCCAATGGTGACGCCGAGGCGGGCCGGGTCGAGGGTGTGGAGTTCCAGACCGCTGTCCTGCACCGCTTCCCGGGCGGTGACCACGGCGAACTGCGCCGCCCGGTCCATCCGGCGGATCTCCTGCGGGCGCAGGCCCGCGCTCTCCGGGTTGAAGTCGACCTCGGCGGCGACGTGTGAGCGGAACGGCGCGGGGTCGAAGAACGAGATGCGCCGGGTCGCGGTACGGCCGTCGGAGATGAGCTGCCAGAAGTTCTTGGCACCCGGCGTGCCCGGCGCGGTGACCCCGATTCCGGTGATGACCACGCGGCGGGGGGCGGTCATCGGGCTTCCCAGTGGTAGAAGCGCTGTGCCAGGGCGTCGGCCGGGGAGCGCCAGGTGGCCGGGTCGTAGGCCTCGATGTAGGGCTTGAGATCGGCGCTGATCCGAACGAAACGCTCGTCGGTACGGGCTTCGTGGATGCGTTCGGCGCCGTCGGGCTGGTCGAAGTCCTGCAGGTGGAAGTAGAGGCCACGGTAGGCGAACAGCTCCCGGCGGCGGGTGCCCATCCGGTGCGGCACGTCGGTGTCGTCGAATTGGGAGAACAGCTCCGACACCGCGTCGGCGGAGCCCGGCTGCATGCGGGCGACGATCAGGGAACTGTGCGTCATCATTTCTCCTCGGAGCGGGCGCGGGCCGGTCCGAACCACCGGTTCAGCGCAGTGGGCAGGTCGTATCGGGTGCCCGGGGCGGCCCAGGCGACGTAGCCGTCGGGCCGCACCAGGACCGCGGTGGCGCCGGCGAGCGCCGCAAGGGACTGCGGGTCGCGCGGACTCGTCGTGACGATGTCGACGCGGTCGCGCCAGCCGGCGGCCCGCCGGCGCAGCCACGGGTTGTCGTTGAGGTCGAGCAGCACGCCGCGGCCGGGACGGAGCAGCGCGGCGGTGTCGGCCGGGCGGTCGCGGGCCAGCACGCTGAGCCGGGGCAGCCGGGCACCGAGCAGCGGATGGGTGCCGCCGCCGACGTCGTAGCGGATGTCGAGGCCGCTGACCTTGGCCGCCAGGTGCCGCCGCACCGGTTCGTGCGCCATCAGTTCGGTCAGGACGTCGCGAAACGGCTGCGCCTCGTCTCCGCCGAGGATGAGGCGGGCCTGCGCCTGGGTGTTGGCCAGCAACTGCCGACCGACCTCGTGGCGTTCGGTGTGGTACGTGTCCAGCAGGCTTTCGGGGGCGGTGCCGCGCAGGACCGCGGCCAGTTTCCAGCCCAGGTTGACGGCGTCCTGAATGGAGGTGTTCATGCCCTGCCCGCCGGCGGGCAGGTGCACGTGGGCGGCGTCTCCGGTGAGCAGCACCCGGCCGCGTCGGTACTGTTCGGCCAGGCGCGCCGTGTCGGTGAAGGCGCTGACCCAGATCGCCTCGGCGTGCGAGATGTCGGTGCCGGTGAGCCGTTTCCAGGCTTCGGCGACCTCGCTGAACAAGGGTGGAGCGGTGCGGCGGCGGGGTTCCGCACCCCGCTCGCAGATGATCACCCGATCGATGCCGTCGCCGAGGGGTGCTGCCATCACCATGCCGGTGGCGAGCACCTCTCCGGTCATCCGCGGTGTGATGTCGGCGCCACGGATGTCGGCGAGCAGCAGCTCGGTGGTGGGTTCGGTGCCGGGGAACGCGATGCCGGCGCGCTCACGCACCCGGCTGCGGCCGCCGTCGGCGCCGATCAGATAGCGGGCACGCAGGTGCTGCTCCCCGCCGGCCGTGCGGACCCGAACCTGTACCGCGTCCTCGTCCTGCTCGAGGTCGAGCATCTCGTGTCCGAAACGGATGTCGCCACCCAGGTCGCGTACCCACTCCTCGAGGACCTTCTCGGTCACCGACTGCGGTACGCCCTGCACGGCGCTGGCCTGCCCGCCGAGGACGGCCAGGTCGAGCGGGATGCCGCCGAAGTGACCACGGGTGGTGGTCGGCAGCTGAGGGAAGCGGGGCAGCAGTCCTCTCTGGTCGAAGGTCTCCAGCGTGCGGACGGTGAATCCGAGGCCCCGGGATTCGCCGGAGCGGGCGGTGAGCCGGTCCAGCACGACGACGTCCGCACCAGCCAGCCGAAGTTCTCCGGCCAGTGCGAGACCGGCCGGGCCGGCGCCGACGACGATCACCGAAGCATCCATGGTTTTCCTCCCGACTGATGGCCGCGGCGCACCATTCGAATTGATGGACGTCACCATCGGAGTGGACGCCGACAATCGTCAATCGTTCGCCGCCCTGAATTCAACCCATGCATTCACAGTTTCACCGCAGAGCTGGGTCAAGCGGTTGTCAAATCCCCCCTCAGCAACCCCAGCGGGACGTCGGCCGGACGGTCGCCGCAGCGCTGCCACTCGGCCGGGGAGCTCGTGAAGATACAGAAGAACTACAGAGAATTGTCAATTCATCGACGGCGCTCGGCCCCGACCTCGGCGTGATCGCCGGACGTGACGTCACTCACTTCCGTTGGGCAAACCCAAGACCCTAGCCTAAGCACCGGCGGCGACGAGGCGGCTCTGCATGGTGCAAAACCTATCAAACCTATAGGTTATGTATGCATGCATGACGACACGGGCAGATCCGCCGGAGATCACGGCGTAGCAACGAGGGAGCAGTGCGAATGAGGGCCCTGGTGGTCGATTCCGACAATTCCCGGCGCGCAGATCTCAGCGCACAGTTGAAAAGGCACGGCTTCGACGTCACAGAATGCGGCACCGGAGCTGAGGCAATCGGCACGCTCGACCGTTCCGACCTCATGCTGATAGACCTGTGCCTGCGTGACATGGACGGCGTGGAAGCATGCCGGCGGGTGCGCGCCACCAGCGACGTCCCGCTGATCGCGTTCACCGAGCAGCACATGGCCGTCGAACGGGTCCTGAGCCTGCAGGCCGGCTGCGACGACTGCGTGACCAAGCCGTACGGCGTCCGCGAACTCCTCGCCCGGATCGAGGCCATCATGCGCCGCGTCCGGGCCGGAGCGGGGCGCACCAGATCCGGAGCCGTGATCATCCGCGGCGACCTGCACATCGACCCGCGCGTCCGCGAGGTCCGCGTGCACGGGAACCCCGTCCAGCTCACCCGCAAGGAGTTCGACCTGCTGCACCACCTCGCCGGCGAACCGGACGTCGTCCACTCCCGGACCCGCCTCGCCACCGAGGTCTGGGGCTTCCCCGCCGACACCTACACACCGAGCCTGACCACCAGCCGGACCATCGACACGCACGTGAGCGCCCTGCGCACCAAACTCGGGGACCGCGACGTGATCGTCACGGTACGCGGCGTCGGCTTCCGGCTCGGCCGGTCGATGCCGTCCCGGCTGTCTCGGGCCGGCTGAGCTTCCCCGCCGCCCACCACCCCCCTCACCATCACGGAGTATCCCCATGCCAATACCACGCGGGCTCACCACGGTCGCCGCCATGCTCCCAGTCCTGCTCGTCGCCTGCGGCACCGCAGCCGAGAGCCGGTCCAGCGGCGGGACGCCACGATCCGGCGGTGAGCTGAAGTTCGCCCTGCCCGCCGACCCGACCTGCCTCGACCCGCACCAGGCGGCGACCAGCGAGGGCCTCTACGTCGCCCGCGGCCTGGTCGACTCGCTCACCGACCAAAACCCGGCCACCGGTGAGATCGTGCCCTGGCTGGCGACGTCCTGGAGCGTCACCAAGGACGCCTCCGAGTTCACCTTCCACCTGCGCGAGGACGCCACCTTCGCCGACGGCACCCCGGTCGACGCCGAAGCGGTCAAACGCAACCTGGACGACGTCGCCGCGCTGGGCGCCAAGTCCATCCTCGGCAGTGGGTTCGTCCAGGGCTACAAGGCCACAAGGGTGACCGGACCGCACACCGCCGTGGTCACCTTCGGCGGCCCCAACGCCCAGTTCCTCCAGGCCACCTCCACACCAACGCTGGGCCTGCTCGCGCCCACCAGCCTCGGCAAGGGCGCGGAGCAGCGCTGCACCGGCGGGCTGGTCGGCTCCGGACCGTTCCAGCTCGGAGGCTACGAGACCAACCGCAGCACCACCCTCACCCGCCGGACCGGCTACGCCTGGCCCTCTCCACTGAGCCTGCACCAGGGCGACGCCCGCCTGGAGAAAGTGACCTTCCTGGTGATGCCCGAATCCGGTGTACGGACCGGCAGCCTCACCTCCGGGCAGGTCGACGGCATCGCCGGTGTCGCACCCCAGGACGAGCCTGCCCTGCGTGGCGGACGCGTCAGTCTGCTCAGCCGGGCCAATCCGGGCGTCCCCGTCGCCTTCAGCGTCAATACGGCCCGGCCGATCGCCGCCAACCTGGCCGTACGTCAGGCGGTGCAGGCCGCCGTCAACCGCACCGAGGTCGTCGACACCGTCCTGAGCCCCAGCTACCGCCCGGCCACCAGCGCGCTGTCCAGCAGCACCGCGAATTTCACCGACAACAGCCCTCTGCTGCGGCACGACCCGCAGACCGCACGCCGGTTACTCGACGGCGCCGGCTGGCAGCCCGGACCGGACGGCATCCGGTCGCACGACGGCCAGCGGCTCACCCTCGAAGCCATCCTGGCCACCAACTTCGGACCCAACAAGGCCGCTGTCGAGCTCATCCAGCAACAACTGCGCGACGTCGGCATCGAACTCGACCTGCGGATCCTCTCCATCGCCGACTACCAGCAGGCGCGCGGCAGCGGCGACTACGACCTCGCCTGGGGCAGCGGGACACGCGCCGACCCGGACATCCTGCGTACCGCCTTCTCCGACAAGCTGCTCAACCTGTCCCGGATCAACGACCCGGACCTGCAGCGAGACCTGGACGCGCAGGCCGCCGCCGGCGACGCGAAGCGGCGTGCCGAGCTCGTCGCCACCGCACAGCGGCGGGTGCTCGATCAGGCGTACCAGATCCCGGTGTTCGAAATGACCACCGTCTTCGCCCTCACCGGCAAGGTGCACGACATCGCGTTCACCTCCTCCTCCGGCCTGCAGTACTACGACGCATGGCTGTCCTGACCGCCGGCCGCCGGATGCTGCACGCCGTGCTTGTGCTCTGGGCCGCCTACACCCTCTCCTTCGTGCTGCTCTACGTGCTGCCCGGCGACCCGGTGGCCGTGATGGCCGCCGGCGGTGGTGACGCCACCACCGTGGCCGCGGGGCAGCTCGACGCGCTCCGGGCCGAACACGGCCTGGACCGCCCGCTGCCCGAGCAGTACCTGGACCGACTCACGGGCACGGTACGCGGGGACCTGGGCACGTCGGTGCAGACCGGGGAACCGGTCGCGCGGATGCTGCTGGACGCGCTGCCACCGACCCTGCAACTGGCCGCCGGAGCACTCGGCCTCGGCGTGCCGCTGGGCGCCGCCGTCGCCCTGCTCGCCGCATACGTCCGCCGCCGTGGGCTACGGAGGCTGCTGCTCTCGCTGCCCGGCGCCGGCGTCTCGGTGCCCACCTTCTGGGTCGGCCTGGTACTGCTGCAGGTCTTCTCGTTCCGGTGGGCGCTGCTGCCGGCGTTCGGCGACGGCTCTGCCGCGGCCGTACTGCCAGCGATCACGCTGGCTCTGCCGGTCGCCGCACTCGTCGGCCAGACCTTCGCCCGCGGCCTGGGCGACGCCCTGGCCCAGCCCTACCTGGACACCGCGGCCGCCAAGGGCGCCGGACGGGCCCGGCTGTTGCTGCGGCACGCCGCCCGCAACGCCGCGCTCACCCCGCTGGCCGTGACCGGCGTGCTGGCCGGCAACATCCTTGCCGGCGCGGTGGTGGTCGAGACGGTGTTCTCCCGCCACGGCATCGGGCGGCTGACCGCGACGGCAGTCGCCGCCCAGGACATCCCCGTGGTGCAGGGCGCGGTGATCCTCGGCGCGGCCTGCTTCGTGCTGGTCAGCCTGGCCACCGAGCTGCTGATGCCGGTGCTCGATCCGCGGCTACGCACCGCCACCGGGGCCCGGGAGGTGGTCCATGGTTGACACCCGACTGCCCCTTCCCGGCCGCCTGCTCGACCGGGTCGGCCGCCGGACCGCCCGACCGGCACTCGTCGCGTCCGGCGCCATGATCCTGGTCGTCGTGCTCGCGGCCACCGCACCGCGGCTCCTGACCAGCCGCGACCCGCTGGCCGCGGCGCCCGCCAGCCGGCTGCTCCCACCGTCGGCGACCCACCTGTTCGGCACCGATCTGCTGGGCCGCGACCTGTTCGCCCGGGTCGTGCACGGCAGCGCACTCACCCTGCAGGCCGCGCTGATCGCCGTGGCCGTGGGCCTGGTGGCCGGAACAGTGCTCGGACTGCTCGCCGGCTGTCTGGGCGGACGCGCCGAGGAACTGCTCATGCGCGGGGTCGACGTGCTGCTCGCCATACCTGGGCTGCTGCTGTCGCTGGCACTCATCACCGCGCTCGGCTTCGGCACCGTCAAGGTCGCCCTCGCCGTCGGACTGACCAGTATCGCGATGTTCGCGCGGGTCGTCCGCGCGGAGGCGGCCCGGATCGTGCGGATGCCGTACGTGGAGGCCGCCCGCGCCGGCGGCACCCGGTGGCCGCTCGTGATCCTCCAGCACGTGCTGCCCAACGTGGCAGGCACCGTCCTGCTCTACGCCGCCGTCGACTTCGGTGCCGTCGTCCTGCAGGTGTCCGCCCTGTCCTTCCTCGGCTACGGCGCCCCGCCCCCCGAACCCGAATGGGGATCTCTGATCGCCGAAGGCCGCGACTACCTGGGCACTGCCTGGTGGCTGACCACCCTGCCGGGGCTGGTCATCACCGCCACCGTCCTGGCCGCCAACCGCATCGCACAGGCCGCCGGCACGGCGCAGGAGAGTCGATGAGCATGCCCGACACATCACCGCTGCTGAAGGTCGAGAACCTCGCGGTCGACTACACGAGCGGGCGGCGGGTCGTACCTGCCGTACGGGATGCCTCCTTCCACGTCGCCGCCGGTGAGACCGTCGCCCTCGTCGGCGGCTCCGGATCCGGCAAGACCACCACAGCTCGGGCGGTGATCGGCTTGTTGCCGGCGTCGGCGCGCCTCACGGGTGGCCGGATCCTGTTCACCGGCCCGGGCGACCCAGCCGCCGCTGACCTCGCCCGAGCCCCGGAACCGGTGCTGCGCCAACGGCGTGGTCGGCACATCGGCCTGGTCCCGCAGGACCCGATGGTGTCGCTCAACCCGGTACGCACCATCGGCTGGCAGGTCGCCGAGGTGCTCGCCATCCACCGGCTCGCGCCCGACCGACGCACCGCCCGCGCCCGAGCCGCCGACCTGCTGGACCAGGCCGGGCTGCCGAACGCGCACACCCTGCTCGACCGGTTCCCGCACGAACTCTCCGGCGGCATGTGCCAGCGCGTTCTCATCGCGATCGCCCTGGCCGCCGGACCCGCCCTGCTGATCGCCGACGAGCCGACCAGCGCCCTCGACGTCACCGTGCAGCGGCGAATCCTCGACCACATCGCCACCCTGACCCGCGACAGCGGGACGGCCCTACTGCTGGTGACCCACGACCTGGCCGTCGCCGCCGACCGAGCCGACCGGGTCGTCGTGATGGCCGACGGCATGGTCCGCGAGACGGGTAGCGTCGGCTCGGTGCTCGGCGCGCCCCGCGACCGGGCCACCCGGGACCTCGTTGACGCACTGGCCCGGCCAGCCCCTCGGACCAACCCACCACCCGCGACACCCGGCGTCACCCCACTGATCAGCGGTGACGGCCTGGTAAAACGGTTTGGCAGTGGGACCGCCGTCGACCACGTCAGCATCCGGCTGGACCGCGGCGAGACCGTCGCCCTGGTCGGCGAATCCGGCTCCGGCAAGACCACCACGGCGCGGCTGCTGTTGCGCCTGACCGCCGTCTCCGCCGGAAAAGTTCGCTTCGACGGCGCCGATATCACCGCGGCGCGGGGACGCGACCTGCGCCAGCTGCGCCGCCGCATGCAGATGGTCTATCAGAGCCCCTATGCCTCTCTGGACCCCCGGCTCACGATCGCCGACGCCGTCACCGCACCGCTGCGGGCCTACCGGGTGGGCAACCGTGCCGACCGCGCCGCCCGGGCCGCAGAACTGTTGGACCGAGTACGGCTACCGACGACCGTGCTCGACCGGCGACCGGGTGAGCTGTCCGGCGGGCAGTGCCAACGGGTCGCCATCGCCAGGGCCCTCGCCCTTGAGCCGGACCTGGTGGTGCTCGACGAACCGGTGTCCGCGCTGGACGCGTCGAACCGCAACCGGATCCTCGAACTGCTGCACCAGCTGCGCACCGAACTGGGCCTCAGCTACCTGATCATCTCCCATGACCTGGGCGTGGTCCGCGAGATCGCCGACCGGGTCGCGGTGATGCGGGCCGGGCGGGTGGTGGAGACCGGCCCGGTCGCCGATGTGCTCGGTGAGCCGGTCGACCCGTACACCCGGGAGTTGGTCGACGCGGCCCCCGGTGCCGCCGCCGGTGATCTGTTCACGCGGCTGGCATGACCTCGCGCTCGACCATCGGCAGCGTCCGCCAGCTGTGCGCCACCACGACGTCGGGATACCGGTGGGGCCGTCCCCAGACCGCGGACCGCCGGTTGGGCCCTCGCTTGGCGTCCGGCGACGACGCGACCGCGGCGGCACGGGCCAGCAGCACGGCGACGACCGCGGCCAGCTCGACCGGGTCCAGGTCACCGGACTCGACAGTGATGGTCATGAATCCTCCCCACGGTGGTCGCCAGCGCCGCGAACGGCTGCCGGCGCGGTCCGGCCAAGGCCAGTCAGCAGGACGGAGAAGCCGGCGACGCGGATCGGGCCACCAGCCATGTCAGTCGACGATCCCGCAGACCACGCCGCCCCCGGCGATGGCCGTTCCGACCTCGGCGGCAAGGCCGCTGACCCGGCCGGCGCGGTGGGCGTGCAACGGCTGCTCCATCTTCATCGCCTCGATCACCACGACCAGGTCACCGGCCGCGACCTGTTGGCCGTCGGTGACCGCGACCTTGACGACCGTGCCCTGCATCGGCGACACCAGATCCCAGCCGGCCGCCTTCACCGGGCCGTGGGTCCGCTTCCCCCGACGTGGTGCAGCGACCGCCGCGGGAGAAGGTGCGCTCAGCGACCACGGGACGCTCACCTCGACCCGCCGGCCGGCCACCTCCAGCACCACCGTCTCGCGCGATTGCTCCGGCCCACCCACGGCGACCGGCTCGTGAGGTGCGATGTCGTTGACGAACTCGGTCTCGATCCACCGGGTGTGGACCCGGAACGGCTCCCCGGTGAACGCCGTATCGGCCACCACCCGGCGGTGGAACGGAATCACCGTCGGAAGGCCACCCACCTCGAACTCGTACAACGCCCGCCGTGCCCGTCGCAGCGCCTGCCCGCGGTCCGCGCCGGTGACGATGAGCTTGGCGAGCAACGAGTCCCAGGCCGGGCCGACCACGGTGCCCGGCACCACACCGCTGTCGAGCCGCACACCCGGCCCGCCCGGTGGCGCGAAGGTGGTCACCGTCCCCGGTGCCGGCAGGAATCCCCGGCCCGGATCCTCAGCGTTGATCCGGAACTCGAAACTGTGGCCCCTCGGCTCCGGGTCGCCAAAGCCGAGCGCCTCACCGTCGGCGATCCGGAACATCTCGCGAACCAGGTCGATGCCGGTCACCTCCTCGCTGACCGGGTGCTCCACCTGCAGCCGGGTGTTCACCTCGAGGAAGGACACGGTGCCGTCGGCGCCGACGAGGAACTCGACGGTGCCGGCCCCGACATACCCGGCCTCGCGCAGGATCGCCTTGGACGCGTCGTACAACTGGGCGTTCTGCTCATCGCTCAGAAAGGGCGCCGGCGCCTCCTCGACCAGCTTCTGGTGCCGGCGTTGCAGCGAGCAGTCACGCGTGGAGACGACCACCACCGTGCCGTACGCATCGGCCAGGCACTGTGTCTCCACGTGGCGCGGCCGGTCCAGGTAGCGCTCCACGAAGCACTCCCCCCGGCCGAAGGCCGCGGTGGCCTCGCGCACCGCCGAGGCGTACAACTCCGGTATTTCCTCGATCGTGCGCGCCACCTTCAGGCCGCGGCCCCCGCCGCCGTGCGCCGCCTTGATGGCGATCGGCAGGCCGTACTCCCGGGCGAAACCCACCACCTCGTCCGGACCTCGCACCGGCTCGGCGGTGCCGGCCACCAGCGGCGCCCCGGCGCGACGTGCAATGTGCCGGGCCGCGACCTTGTCACCGAGATCGCGGATCGCGGCCGGTGGCGGGCCGATCCACGTCAGACCGGCGTCGAGGACGGCCTGCGCGAACGCCGCGTTCTCGGAGAGGAACCCATAACCCGGATGGACGGCGTCGGCTCCGGCCCGCTGGGCGGCGGCGAGCAGAGCGCCCGCGTCCAGGTAGCTGTCGGCAGGGGTGTCGCCTCCGAGCGCGTACGCCTCGTCGGCGAGCCGAACATGCGGCGCGTTCCGATCCGGATTCGCGTAGACCGCCACACTGACCAGCCCGGCGTCCCGGCAGGCCCGCACGACCCGCACGGCGATCTCTCCCCGATTGGCGATGAGCACCTTACGCACGATCGTTCCCGCTCCTCTCCGGGCGGCGTTCCGCCCCCGTCCCACCAGCTTCGACCTGCGCCGGGACAGCGGACAAGGCGCCGCGATCGAGGAGACGGTCAGCTTTGCCAACGGCGGCACAGCGATCTCGGATCCGCGTCAGCGGGACGTCAAGATCTCCCGAGGCGCGATGCCCGCACCGAAGGACTCGGACCCAAGACCAGAAAGCTGGGCATCGCCTTCGGCACGGTCGCCAAATCGCGGTCACGGTCCACGCCGCGATCGACACGTCCCGGCGGTGCTGTACCGGTGGCTACTAGTAGGCGTCCGAGGCCTCGTCGTCGGGCTCGTCATTGCTGATCAAGCCGGGTGAACGTGGTGCCGGTCGGTCGACGCGGGGGGCGCCGTGGCCGTGCTCGGGCCGGCCCGGCCAACCACTGTCACGCTGGTCGGGCACCCGACCACTGGTTGGGCCCTCGGGATACCAGAGGGAGTCGGAGGTGTCGAGGTGGCCGCCGGGGACCTGGATGCTCGCGCCCCGCACCTGCAGCCAGTCGTCCAGATCGGCCAGCAGACGCTCGGCTTGCCGTCGGGCCGCCTTCCTTGTCCTGTCGTCCGGCACGTAACTGTGCTGCCCGCCGAGCACCGCGGGGGGCTGGGACTGCGGATCGGAGGGGGTGGGATCCGGCTCGTGGTGGTTCTGCTCGATCGCCTCTTTGACCTCGCGCAGGCGCTTCGCCATCATGTCCAGCGCCTCGCGGGCGGAATGAGCGCCCTCGGAGATGGCCCGGCAGGACTTCTCGATCTTGGAGATGCTCATCCGGTAGCGCTCGCTGTCCGAGCCCGTCCAGTCGACCGCGAGATCCTCCATCTCCTGGCCGAGATCAAGGGCGAGTTGCGCGGTGACCTCGGTCAGCGTCGTCCAGACGGCCGCCACCGCCTCGACCTCGAGCGGGTCTCCGCTGGCGACCGCCGCGCGGATCTGCTCCGAGTGATCCTCAGGGTGCTCGGTCAACGGTCAGTCTCCGAGCATCCGACTGGCGGCTTCCAACCGGCCGTACGACGATTCGATGACGTCGCGAGTGGCCTGGTCGGTGGCGCCGTAGCGGCGTAACAGCACCTCGGTCAGTTCGATGGCGTTCTGGTAAGCCTCCATGAGCTGCGTCAACTCCTGCTGATACGCCTCGCACACCCGCTGGTGCCGCACCGCCTGATCCCTGGCGATCGCCGTGTCGCCCAACGGTAGTTGACGGTGCTGGAGTGCGGTCAGGGCCGTCAACTGGCCGCTGAGATCTCGCAGATGACTGTCCATTCGGTCCACGAAGCGCCGCAGGGCACCAAGATCGACGCGAGCGCTTCCGGGGCGATCAGTCATCCGACGGACTCCCTTCGCTCCTGCCGTACGGCCGCCGAGTCGCGCGGAGGGTAGCTGTCACGATACCGGATCACCGATCGGGTCCGGACGGTCCGATGGGGACAACGGCAGCCCTAGACGGGTGGATCGGGGTCGAGCACGTTCAGTGTCGGCCCGACGGGCAGCGCGTCGGCCAACCCCGCCGGTATGAGCTGGGGCGTGACGTCACCCAGGCCCAATGCGACCTGCGCGGCGCGGTCCGCGACCGGGAAGCGTTGTCCCTGGGTGTTCACCAGGAAGACCTTGTCGTCGCCCACACGCAGGAGCGCGCCCGCCCCGCCGGACAGCTGCACCCAGTCCACTGTGGTCGTGCCCTGCGGGGCCCGGCTGCCGCGCAACTCCGGCCTGGTCGGGGTGGCGTTCGACAGGTACGTGCTCCACGTCGGCTGCCCGCCCGCCCCCTCGCCCAACCGGGCGCAGAGGACAGTGTTGCGGGGATCGGGCCTGGCCAAGGTAGGCGGTTGGTCGGGCATTCCGGGCGGCCGCAGGTTGACGGAGGAGGCCCGCACCCTGCTCAACTCGGCGGCGGCAACCTCGGTCGGCCTGATGCGGACGTCGGGCTCGTACACACCGGGCAGACCTGTCGCTTGCAGGAGACCCAACACCGTGCCTCCGATGGGCGCGAGCCCATCGCGGAGCAGCACGTAGTACTGCGCCTCGTCCAGAACGCCCTTGACCTCGAAGAGTTGGCCCACCCGCGTCTGCCGACCGGCGATGGTGGGGCCGGTCTCACCGATGCCGGGGATCGCCGGCGCGACCAGGTCAGGTCCCTCGGGCATGGCCTTGACGAACACTTCGGGTACGGGCAGCGCGGTAACCGAGGCCCAGCTGAGCGCGGCGCGGATGGCACTGCTTTCGCCCACCACCTTCAGCCGATTTCCCTGCCAGATCAGATAGAGCTGCTCCCCGACGGCGACCAGCACCCCGTCGGTCATCGGCTCGTTGACCCAGGACGGATCGTTACCGAGAACCATCCAGCTCACCACCGCACCAGCTGGATCGCTGGCCCGGCAGATCGTCCACGGGAGTCGGATCAGGGACTCGGGCTTCGGCACGTCGTCCGGCGCGTCCTTGATACCGAGCGGCGGGCCGTAGCGCTCGTTGGCCAGCGATTTGTGCCGTACCCACCGGACGTCCTCGCTCGCCTTGCCCAACAGCAACCGAGCCGAGGCGTAGTTGAGCACCGGGTGCAGCAGTCCCTCGTGGTAGATGTACCGGCTGCCGGTGTCCCGGTCGACGATCAGCGCGTCCGGGTCGCGCCAGTCCGGTCCGGCGAGACCGATCACGGTGATGACCGCCCACCCGGCCAGCATCAGCACGCAGACCATCACACCCGCGAAGACCGCCACCACCCTGTGCGACAGGGTCTGGTCCGCGTTCGGCTCGGCATAGAGCAGCGCGCTTGTCACTCGGCGGACCGCGAACTGGTAGGCGCGCAACTGCGCACGGCGGGTGGGCACCGGTGGCCGCCTAACCCAGGCCGATGTCGACGACGGACTGGAACAGACCGCAGACCCCGGCAGCCAGGGGCACCAGCGCGACCAGCAGGAGGGAGTCGAGCAGGTCGAGTACGCGACTCGAGTACGGCGTGCCGACCCGCCGACCGGCGCCGGCCGTGCCCGCCTGTATCGCGCCGCCGGCGACCACGACGAGCAGCACGGCCAGCAACGCTACCCGGATGCCCGGACCGCCGGCGACGGCGGCGACCGCACCGGTACCGACGAGCGTGACGGTGCCGCCCACCAGCAGCACCAGGCGTTGGACCAGCCGGTCGAAGGTGCGCGCCCGCAACAGCAGGCTCAGCCCGACGCAGCCACCAAGCGCCAGGGCAGCGATCGAACCGTCCCCAGCGAGGAACACCGCGCCGGCGCTGACGCTCACCGCCGTGCCGCCAAGCAGCCCGGCGAGGATGCCGGCCGAGGCGACGACGCGGTCCGTAACCGCCGCGAAGTCCACCGCCGCCGGGTCGGTTCGGATGTCTTCCGAAATGAACACAACACCCGGTATGGGTAACCGGCCCAGCCGCAGCGCGACCAGGGGAAGGGCCAGGGTGGCGATCGAGCCGACGCTGACCATGATGGCGGCGGCTTGCAGCGGGGCGAGCCCCACCAGCACCAGGAGCGCGCCGGCGGTCAGGGCCAGCGCCGCGGCGATCGTGCCGACGAACAGCGGCCGACAGGCTGTCGTGCCGGCCAGCCCGAGGATGGCGGTGAGGAGCAACGCCGCGGCGCCGGCGAGCAACTGCGGGGCGCCGACGGCATCCGTAACCGGCGTGTTCGGCTCGGCCAGGATCAGCAGACCGCAGGCGAAGGCGTACGGCAGCGCGGCGGCGGCCACGGCCGCACCGACCGCGCCGTCGCCGAACGCCCGCGCCGCCACGGTGCCGGCGGAGGCGAGCAGGATGGCCATCACCGCGGCTACGGTGTATGCGATGGTGCGCGGTTCGATGGCCACCACCAAGCCGACGCCGCCGAGTGCGGCGAGCACCACCGTCGTGAGCGCGAACCACCGGGTCGTGGCCGACCGCCACGGCGGCACGGTCCGGGCGCTCGCGACGGCGACGGCGTCAGTGAGGTCGTCGAACGCCGGCTCGGGTACGGCGTCCGAGGCGCGGCTGAGGAAGATGTGGTCGCCGTTGTGCAGGCCGAGGGCCCGCGGGGTGGCGCTGGTGTCCAACAGACCACCACCGAGGCGAGACAGCACCCACCCATCGTGGTCGAGCGCACCGTCGTCCTCGCCGGCGTAGCGCAACAGCAGCGACGCGAACTCGGCGACAGGTAGGTCGGCCGGCACCGAGAGGTCCACCCGACGCAGAGGCGCGACCAGGGTCAGTCGGCACAGGCTGTCCACCGAACTGTCTGCCACCATTATGGCCCTCCGTCCGCGCCGTCACCCGGGCCGCGCCTCCGGTTACCTATGATTGCGCTTACCACGGCACCGCTAATCTAACGCCGGAACGCCCTCACGTGGCTGGCGGACACGAGCGGCGGTACGTGGCAGGCGACCGGCGGCGTTTCGGGAGGAGCCCGGGTGAGTACGGTAGTCGTCGTCCGTCCACCCCGCTCACCGGCGCCCGCGCTACCCCGGGGCGAGATCGTCCTCGAATCCCCACCGGAACTGCCGGCCGAGAGGGTTGCCCGCGCCAACCAGATTCTCCTGATTCTGCCCATGCTCGCCGGCGTGGTGGCGATGGGCTTGCTTTTCGCCAGCGGCAACACCGGGGCGCTCACCTACCTTGCCGGTGGGATCCTGGGCGTCGCCTGCCTCGGCTTGGTGTTCGGCATGCAGATGACTCCGCCAGGTCGGGACCCTGAGGCGGAGTTGGAGGTCGAGCGACGGGGCTACCTGCGCTACCTCGACCAGGTGCGCAGGAAGGCGCGGCGGGCCGCGGAGCAGCAGCGGGCGGCGATGCGTCGGCGGCATCCGGACCCCGAGGTGCTCTGGTCGTTCGTCGGCAGCCGTCGAATGTGGGAACGGCGGGCGACCGACGACGATTTCGGCGAGATCCGGCTCGCCACCGGACCACAGGCGCTCGCGGTCACCCTGGTGCCGCCGGAGACCAAGCCGATCGAGGATCTCGATCCGTTGTGCACGGTGGCACTCCGGCAGTTCATCCGGACCCACAGCACCATAGCGGACCTGCCGACGGCGCTGTCGCTGCGTGCGTTCGGCCGCGTGGTGCTCCGCGGCGACCGGCCCGGCACCCTGGCCCTGGCGCGTAGCCTGCTCTGCGCCGCGGCGGTCCTGCACGCCCCGAACGACCTGCGGGTCGCGGTGGTGACCGTGCCGGACCGGCTCGCGGAGTGGGACTGGGTCAAATGGTTACCGCACACGTACGACGAAACGCGGCGGGACGGTGCCGGCCCGGCTCGGCTGGTGTTCTCCGGTCTGGCCGAGTTGGAATCGGCGCTCGCCGACGAACTGTCCACCCGGCCCCGGTTCAACGTCGACAGCAAGCCACTCACCAGCGCACCACACCTGCTCATCATCCAGGACGGGGGCGAGATCGACGGGGCCGAGGCGCTGACCGGAGCAGGTCTGCTCGGCACCACGGTGCTCGACCTCTCCGGTACGGTGCCGCGAGACGCGGGGCGGTGGCTGCTGTGCCTGCGGGTGGCGGGCGAGGAGATCAGGCTCGACCGAGGCAAGAACACCACCGTGCTGGGGCGGCCCGACCGGCTGAGCCTGCCGCAGGCAGAGGCGGTGGCCCGCCAGTTGTCGCGTTACCGCCTGCGTCGGCCTGGCGCGGCCGACCCGTTGACGGGCGAAACGAGTCTGCTCCAACTGCTCGGCCTCGATGATCCAGGTTCCCTCGACCCGGCGCGGAGCTGGGCCCCCCGGCCCGCCCGCCAACGGCTGCGGGTGCCGATCGGGGTCGGCCCCGACGGACTGCCGGTCGAGCTGGACATCAAGGAGTCGGCGCAGGACGGGATGGGACCGCACGGGCTGGTGATCGGGGCCACCGGCTCCGGAAAGAGCGAACTCCTGCGTACGCTGGTGATCGCGCTCGCCGCGACGCACTCGCCCGAGGAGCTCAACTTCGCGCTCATCGACTTCAAGGGCGGCGCGACCTTCAGCCTGTTGGATGCCCTACCGCACACCAGCGCGGTGATCACCAACCTCGCCGACGAGCTGCCGCTGGTGGGGCGTACCCAGGATGCGCTCGCCGGCGAGTTGGTGCGCCGGCAGGAACTGCTGCGCTCGGCCGGCAACTACATCTCTCGGCAGGAGTACGAGCGGGCCCGGCGGTCCGGGGAGCCACTCGCCCCGCTGCCCAGCCTGCTTGTCGTCTGTGACGAGTTCAGCGAGTTGCTGAGCGCCCGGCCCGATTTCATCGATCTGTTCGTGATGATCGGCCGGGTGGGCCGGTCTCTCGGCGTGCACCTGCTGCTCGCCTCCCAGCGGCTGGAGGAGGGCCGGCTGCGCGGGCTGGACACGCACCTGTCGTACCGGATCGGGCTGCGCACCTTCTCCGCCGTGGAAAGCCGGATCGTGCTCGGGGTCCCGGACGCCTACGAGCTGCCCCGCGCCCCCGGCCACGGCTATCTACGGCAGGGCACCTCGACCATGCTCCGGTTCCGGGCCGCGTACGTGTCGGGGGCGTACCGCGCGGCCCGGCGGGTGACCGGCGCTCGGGCGGCCGAGTCGATGGTCGTACCGTTCTCGGCCGCACGGGTGCCGGTGCCGGTGCCGAGGCTTCCGCTGGCCGACGAGTCGCCGGACGTCGTCGAGGAAGGCCAACCCTCGGTGCTCGACCTGGTCGTCGACCGGCTACGTGGCCGGGGTGTGCCGGCGCACCAGGTGTGGCTGCCACCGCTGGCCGACCCGCCCACGCTGGCCGAGCTGCTGCCACCGCTGGAGGTGGACCACACCCTGGGCCTGCACCCGGCCGGCTGGTCCCAGCGGGGCATGCTGGTCGCGCCGGTTGGCATCGTGGACCGGCCGTTCGAGCAGCGCCGTGACGTGTTGTTCGTCGATCTCGCCGGTGCGGGCGGCCACCTCGCGATCGTCGGTGGTCCGCAGTCCGGCAAGACCACCCTGGCCCGTTCGCTGATCTGTGCGCTCGCCCTCACCCACACCCCGACCGAGGCGCAGTTCTACTGCCTGAACTTCGGCGGCGGCGGCCTGGGTTCGCTTGCGGGTCTCCCCCACATGTCCGGGGTCGCCGACCGACGGGACGTGGACAAGGTGCAGCGCGTCGTCGCCGAGGTGGGCACTTTCATGGAGGAACGCGAGCGGCGGTTCTCCAGCCTGGGCATCGACTCGATGGCCTCGTACCGGCGCCGTCGCGCGGATGGGGAGTTCACCGACGATCCGTTCGGCGACGTGTTCCTCGTCGTCGACGGCTGGAGCACGCTCCGAGCGGAGTTCGAGGAGCTGGAGCAGAAGATCACCCGGCTGGCGGGGCGAGGGCTCGGATTCGGCATCCACCTGGTCCTGACCGCTGCCCGCTGGCCTGACCTCCGGCCCGGCCTGCGAGACGCGCTCGGCACCAAGCTGGAGTTGCGGCTGGGGGATCCCACCGAATCGGAGATTGATCGCAGGGCCGCGGCGTCGGTGCCGGAGCGGTCGCCCGGTCGTGGCCTGACCCCGCAGAAGTTGCATTTCCTGGCCGCGGTGCCACAACTGGACGCCGGGCCCTTCGACGAGTCCGTGCGGGCGAGAGCCGACCTGGTGGACATGATCGCGAAGGCGTGGTCCGGCCCCCCGGCACCCCCGGTACGACTGCTGCCGCGCCTGCTTTCCGCGGACACGTTGGCCACGATGGCCGAGCCGTCGCGCGGGCTGGCCATCGGCGTCGACGGCGACCGCCTGGCGCCGGTCTATCTGGACTTCGACACCAACCCGCACTTCATGGTGTTCGGTGACGCGGAGTCCGGCAAGACCAACCTGTTGCGGCACGTCGCCCGGAGCATCGTGCAGCGGTACAGCCCGGACCAGGCCCGATTGATACTTGTGGACTACCGACGCGGCCTGCTCGGCGCCGTCGAGGGCGAGCACCTCCTTGGGTACGGGACCGGCGCCAAGACCATGACAGAAATGGTCGGCAGCCTGCGATCGGCGATGGCGAACCGCCTTCCCGGACCGAACGTCACCCCTGACGAACTACGTAACCGCAGTTGGTGGCGCGGCCCCGACCTGTACCTCCTGGTCGACGACTACGACCTGGTCGCCGGCAGCGGATCCAATCCGATCGGCGAGCTGCTGGACCTGCTGTCCCAGGCCAGGGATGTCGGACTGCACCTGATCGTGGCCCGTCGCGCCGGTGGCGCCGCGCGGGCGCTCTACGAACCGGTCCTGATGCGCCTGCGCGAACTCGACACGCCAGGCCTGCTGCTGTCCGGGCAACGGGAGGAGGGGGCGCTGCTGGGCACCGTACGTCCGAGTCCGCAACCGCCCGGTCGGGGACGGTTGGTGACCCGGGCCGCTGGCGTACAGCTGATCCAGACGGCGTGGAACGAGCCGTGACTCCCGGTGCGGTGCCGGACCCGGTAACGTTGGCTCTCCGAGCCGGTAAGGGATGCCATGGCGACGCCGTACCACGCTGATCATGCGACGTTGCGGGTCGCCGCCAACCGCGTCCGGGCCACCCACGACGACCTCGGCAGCGAGCTGCGGCGGGTCGGTGGCGCGGTCGACGAACTCGCCGAAACCTGGAGCGGCGCCGGTGCCAGCAGGTATCAGGACCTGGTGCGGCGCTGGCGGCACGACGTCGAGCGCCTGCTTGAGGAACTCCACGTGATGGCCGAGATGCTCGACCGGAGCGCCGCCGGCCAACAGGACAGCGACGAGGGTGAGCTGACCGCGCTGCGGCGCGTCGTGGACGCGTTGAATCCGCCGCCGGAGGCCGAGTCGTGACGAACCTGAGCTACGACCTGGGCGCGATGGAGAACACGCGTGCCCAGTTGGTGAGCGTCGCGGGTCGGATCGACGGCAAGTTGGCGGCGCTGCGTACCGAGCTGGACCAGATCGACTGGTCGGGCCCGGACCAGGTCGCGTTTCAGGAGCAGCGAACCCGCTGGGAGAACGCGGCGGCAAGCCTGCATGAGGTGCTGCGGGACCTGACCGGGGCGCTCACCGACGCCGCCGAGCAGTACTCCGAGATGGAGGCGAAGAACACCGATCTGTGGACCTGACGACGCCCCTCGTACGGCGATCGGGTCATCGGCCTAGCAGCGCTGCGGCGTCAGACTGAGGACGCCGTCCAAGCGGACGACGACCCGCTGTTGCCGGCTTGTCCGATCGACGTCCAGTGTCACCGAGGTCCGGTCCAGGGCCAACAGTTCACCGCAGACCTGGGTGTCCGTGGTAACCACCTTGAACCCCGGCTTGTTGGCCGGGCCGGCCAACCAGGTCGTGCCCACCGAGAAGGCGATCGCCGCCAGGCCGACCAGCAGCAGGGCGGCGGCGAGCCGGATGGCCCTACGGATGGCACCGACCTCGTTGCGGGTCCAGGTCCTGAGCGACTTTCCGGTCAGCCAGGTGTCGCCCACCGGCGATCCGTTCGCCGCCCGTACGGCGACCAGCGAGCCGGCGACCAGCGCGGCGAAGCCCAGCCCGAGGGAGCTGACGACGATGAGCCGGGCATCGGGTGTCAGGTCCACCACGTTGTCCGGCCCCTTGATGATGGTGGCCGCGGCGAGCAGCGCGGTCAGCCCGGTCAGGCCGGTGCGCCAGCCTTCCGCCTGCCGCCGGGCACCATCGAGTTGGCCGAACTTCTGCTGCTCGGCGAGCTGTTCCCAGCGCTTGTCCTCGATGTTCATCGCAGTGCCGCCGCCCAGAACGCGCCGCAGCCGGTGTCCGGTGACTCCGGCGGACGACCGGCGTGCGGGTAGCCGCAGGCACAGATGAAGACCTGCGGCCCGTCCGGCGGGGCCGGCGGCCGTCGGCGCAGCCAGCCCTTGCCGCCGTACACCGGCCCGTGCCAGATCTCCTTGGTCATCTCGCCCTGGCAGGCCGGGCAGACCAGGGTGACGACGAGCTCCTCCAAGTCGCCGGATGCCACCTGGGGCGTACCGGAGAACTCGAATTCAAGTTCCCGGAACTTGATCGACCTGTGGTCACCTGGCATCGTTCGACTCCTCCGGCGGGTCCGGCACCCGTAGTCCGAACAGGGCGGCGTATCGGCACAGGCGGGCGCGAGTGACGTCCACCGGTTCGCCCACGGCGGCCGCGGCGAGCGCCATCTGTTCGGCGGTGACATCGCCGCGCAGCGGTGGGGCCCAGCCGTCCAGTTCCTCGGTGAGGACGATCAGGTCCTGCCAACCCACGATCCCCTCCGGGCAGTCGTCGCGGCCGAAGTCGACGACGACGCCGAGGGACTGGAACCGGGTCAGCCGGTCGTACGCGACGCCCGGCTCCCAGCCATAACGCGAGGCAAGTCGCAGCAGGTGTAGCGGGGTGACCGTGTTGTCGGCGAGCGGATGGCGGGGCGGTTTCTGGCTGGAGAAGCCCCGGCCCTCGTCGGGCGGCAGGTCGTCGGTGAGCATCAGCACGTCGTACCCGTCCGGCACGATCCGGTCGCCGTCCGGCACCCACGCCGGCAGGATCGCACCCAGTTCCTGGTACGGAGCCAGTTCGGACAGCACCTCGTCGATGGACTTTCCGCTGACGTGAGCGTGCCAGACGACGTGCAGCGGCGCCGGCGCCTGCCAGCGGGGCCGGGTCTCGGTGTCCGTCAACAGCATCCAGGCCCGCTCGAATCGAACAGTACGCCTTCGCAGCGCGCTCGGCAGTTCGGCCGCGATCGCGTCCAGGTCGAGATGGGGCGCGAAGTAGCGGAGCAGATGGTCGCGTACCTCGCCGAGGGTGATCCGCGCGGCCCCGGCGATCGCCACCAGCATCGGCGGTGTCACCTCGCCGCGCAGTTCCCAGAACGGCGCCAGCCGGGCGAGCGCGGCCTCGAGTCGTTCGGCCGCACCGTCGAGGGGCGCGACGGCCGCGACCGCGCTGACGATCCGGCCGAGCCGGTGGACCAGGGGAGCCCCGGTGTCCCACACCTCGCTCGCGGACAACAACGCCCAGTCGTCGGGGCCGGGTGTGATGTCCGCCAGCCCGGACAACTCGGGCATCAGGACGGACAGTTCGCTCTCGGCCGAGGCAGCGCTAACCCGGTCCGCCACCTGGCTCACCGACTCGCCGGACCGGCTGGCCAGGATCAACAGGTCCATGGCGTTGGGTGGTCGTTCCAGGGCGAGGAGCCAGGCCTGCACCGGGTCGTCCTCGTGCAGCCGTACGGTGCCGTTCCAGCCGGGACGGATCGCGCTCCAGATGCCGAGCGCCCGCAGCCGGCCGACCCGGGCGACGAGGTCGGGGGTGGCGATCCCGAGTACCTCACCGGCGGCGAGCAGGTGCCGTACGGACATCCCGCTGAGCCACCGGGTGTCGTAGTACTCGTCGCGGAAGTCCCGGTGCACCAGCCGCCGGTCGATGTTGTCCGGGACATAACCGTCGATGGGTTCGATCTCCGACTCGACGGGCGTGGACGGCATCGGCTCCGAGCCGGTAAACGTGATCAACGCACGCCACGCCTCCCCCACCGACCGGCCGGAGAGCCACGCCGCGCCGACGACGCGTAACCCGAACGGCACCGCGACGTTCTCGTCCGCCTTCAACTCCGGCGGGAGCATCGCCAGCAGCGCCGCGTGTTCCGGCGCGGTACGCAGCAGGCGCAGCGGACGCAGGTCGAGGCCGGCGATCACGTACGGTCGCAGCATCCGGAGAAACTCCTCGCTGGACAGCCCACGGGTGTCTCGCCGACGGCGGAAGGTGTAGGCGTCCATCACCGGCCGGGGCAGGATGTCCAGGTGGTTCGGGCGGATCACGGGGTAACCGTCCAACCGGTCCGGTGGCAGGTACGCCGGCTCGCCGGTGCCGTCGCTCGGCCCTTGCGCGTCCCGCCACAGCTTGGCCCGCCAGGCGTGGATCCACCGGGGAAGGCCAGCACCGGGCAGGTGCGGCCAGCGGTCCCGATCGGGCTGGAGGTCGGCGTCCTCGGGTAGGCAACCGACCAGGCCGAGGTTCACCCGGACGCTCGACCGTACCGGCCGTACCGGCAGCTCCAGGTCACCGAGCTCGTCGAACACCCAGTCGGCGAGCTCCCGGTCGGCGGCCGCCAAGCGCCACAACCACTGCATGCTCAGCCCGGACCAGGTCCGCAGTGTCGGTAGCGCCGACCGTAGCTGCGCGGACACCCATTCTGCGTCCCACTCCAACATCTCACGCCGGTCGACGCTGATCCGGGGACGGTGTCGGCCGGTCATGTTCAGGACGAAACCGAACGGATGGTCTGTGGTCGACCGGCCCGCCATCGTCGATCCCGATCGAGGGGGAAGCACCTGGATGCCGTCGGTGAGGTACCGCCCTTCGTCGGCTATCCACCAGACGTGCGCGGCGGCCCGAACGTAGGAGCCGATCGGCCCGCTCATCCGCAGCTCGCCGGGATGCCAGGTGTCGACCACCTCGCCGCTGACCTCGACGTCGACCCGGTACTCGGGCAGGTGGAGGTGCTCGCGCAGGGCCTCCGCACAGGACACCCCGTCGTCGACGGACAGGTGCAGCCGGACGATCGTGCCGCCGTTGCGGATGCCACTGGGCACGTCGGGTGTACGACGTACCCGGAACAGGTTGCCATTCCCGGCGATGGTGATCTGGAGCGCCTCACGTCCGGTCAATCCCGTCTCGTAGGTCGGGACGGTGGTGATCGAGATCTCCGACGCCAGCATGAAGTAGCTGAACACGCCGATGCCGAACTGGCTGTTCGCGTGCAACCGCAGCGCCGGGTCGAGCTGCTGCCAACGTGCCTGCTCCCGTCGGAACGGCTCGGTCTGCACGAAGCGGGTCCCGGCCTCGGCGAACACCCGCGTGATGACGTACTCGGTCATGCCGACGCCGTTGTCCTGGCACTCGAGATACGGCCGGCCGGTGGCCTCGACGCCCTGCCGGAAGACGACCCGCGGCGTCCAACCGTCAAGGTCCTGCTGTGCGTCGTGGTAGTGGGCCCGGAATCGCATCTCGCGGTACCGGCACGCATCGAGGGCGTTCTGGTAGAGCTCCCGGATCGCCACCGAGCGGTCGCCATAGAGCTGGGAGCCCATCAGCATGCCCTGCACCTTGTCTGCGGCGAGACTGAATCGCAGCAGCGGGAGCTGGTAGAGCGGCCCCTGGCCGGTGACTCTCAACGCGTGCACCGCGTCCGCCGTGAACGCCGGGGGCAGCCCGGCCAGCATCGGCTGCTCGTCGCGACTGGCGGTGCCGACGATCAGTCGCCTCATCTCCTCGGCCTGGGCGGCGAGATCGCCCAACACGACGTGGATCGCCGGGTGCGGGCACACGGCGGCCAGCTCCATCGAGGTCGCCACGCGGCGCCACCTGGCGGTGGCCAGCACCTCGCGCAGGTCGTTCAGGGCTACCGGATCACGGACCCCGATGTGGTCGGGCACCACCTGCGGCACCCGGCGCGGGTCGGCGGCCAGTACACCGGCGAGCCTGACCAGTCGGGCGAGCACCCGGGAGTTGCGCTGCTCCGGGGCGGTGTCGATCAGCTCGACCGCCTCGATGCCGCCCACCGCGTGCGCGACGCTGAGCAGCAGGTCGGCGTACTCGGCGACCTCGCCGCGGCTGGGTGTCTCGCCGAGGGCGCCGAGCAGCGCCCCCGCCGCGGTCGTGGTCCACTCCCGTACGGTGGCGGCGCACCACAGGTCCTCCCGGCCGAGCAGCCAGCGGTGGGCCATCCAGGTCACGATGGCGTCCTGCTCGACGCTGCCCTCCTCAAGCTGGATCACCCGACGGCAGAGCTGCTCATAGGCGCTGTAGACGACTTCGAGATCGAACCGCAGCCCGGCCTGAAACGTCGGTCTGACGTTGCGCGGTGTCAACCGGTGCAGGTCGAACATGCCGAGCGCGAGGACCGCTTCCCGCAGATACGGGGCGATGACGAGCACGGCCACCTCGGCCGGGGGCAGCGTCAGTTGGGTGTCGTCGTTCTGCGGTCGAAGCAGCGCGTGCAGGATGGACAGGACCCGCTGCGGGTAGGCCTCGTCGGTCCACGGGTCGCGCGGCCGGGCAGCGTGTGGCCGTTCGGTGCGCAGCTCGGTGATGGTGTTCGCATAACCCTCGACGAGGTCGCGCACCACGGCGGCGACCGGGTCCCGCTTGGCCGAGGCGGTCTCCTCCACGAGGCCCCACAGCTCGGTGTCCGTCGCGCCGACCTGCCACTCTTCGAAGATCCGCAGGCCGTCGCAGACTGGCTCGCTGAACGGCGTTCCGGTCAGCTCGCTGGTGGCCCGGGCCGAGGGGGTCTGCCCGCTGCCGGCGAGCGCACGCTTGGTCGTGGTGACAACCTCGGACACGGTACAGGCAGAATGACGGACCCCGAGAGCGTCAGCCAAGGCCCGGGTGAACAGACTGCCGCGAGCGTCATACCGGCAGATCTCTCCGCGGGCACAGCCGGCGACCAGCGCGAAGGCACCGTTCGGTAGCTGGGGTAGGCCCTGCATCTGGGAGATGTCGAAAGATTGGTCCGGATTGTCGCGGCAGGCATCGATGAAGGCGACGGCGATGCCGGCCTGGCAACGTCCGACCTGGTCAGACAGGTCAAGCGAGATCAGCGCAGCCTCGTCGGCCCGGCTGTTGCCGGTGGCGCGGTAGTCCTCCGGCACCAGATAGTCGCGATCACCGAAGCGAACGCCGTGGCCACTGAAGTACAGCAGCAGGGTTCCCCCGGCTGGTACCTGCTGACAGACGGTGTCGATCGCGGTGAGGCAGCGGGTACGCGTCACCTCGCCGGGTATCCGCTGCTCGTCCTCCCCCGAGGGGCCGTCCGGCGCTACGCCAAGCACCGTGACCTGATAGCCGGATTCCATCAGCGCGTCGCGCATTCGGGTGATGTCGGCCCGCACCACGTCTTCGGGGATGGGGGCGAACGTCTCAGCGTCGTCGCAGTGCGGTACGCCGATCAGCAACGCGAACCGGTCTGACACGAGTCACCTGCGGTGCGGTGGCGGGGGGAACCCCATAGTGCCACAGCGCCCGTGACAAGGGGCGACCCAACGGCCCCCTGTCCGGTTTCTTGCACCGCCGCCAACGACGCCACGACGTGTTCTCCCCGCAGCTGATCGGACGGGCGGTACGAGAGGGTGCCGCTGGCGGCGTCCAATGTCGACCATGCCGCGGGCAACTGCCCCGAAGCCATCGCCCCCCCGCGCCATCACCCGGCAGGTGTTCGCCGACGCCGTTCAAGCCGCCTTCCTCGTCACACGCCGACCGGCACCCGTTCCTCCTCGCGCTGCGCGGCCCGGGCCGCCAGCCGACGCTCCCGCTCCTGCGCACCGATCAGGTCGTCGGGCAGCGAATCCGCGACCTCAAGGTCGAAGCGGCGGAGCAGCCGGATCGCGAACCCGCCCAGGGTGATCAGGATCAGCGTCGCGCCGAAGCAGACGTACGCGAAGCCGATGCCCCGACCCGGACCGGTGCCGATCACCGCGCCCACCGACCCGGCCAGAGCCCCGTCCGGGGCGAGCAGCGGCTCGAACAGGCGGGTGGCCGCCGGGGCGATCAGCGCGAACCCGATGGGCAGCGTCGACCAGGAGATGGTCTGGTTGAGGCTGAACACCCGGCCGTGATAGCGCTGCGGCACCTTGACCTGGACGATCGTGGCGTAGATGGACTGTGCCGTGGTCATCGACATGGCCAGCCAGAACGCACCGACGCAGATCATCGCCACGGACGCGTCCAGGCCGACCAGGACGCAGCCGACCGCCGTGCCGAGGTTGCCGATCAGCACGCCGATCATGCGTCGGTTGCGGGGACCACCCCAGAGCGACATGAGTACACCGCCGGCGACCGCGCCGAGAGCCTCGGCGAGGGCCACCTGGGCCACCTGCGTCGCGTTGCCGAAGGAGAGCACCAACGGGGTGGTGAGCACCAGCGCGGGCGCCAGGAAGATGTTGCCCAGCGCGAAGTAGCCCAGCATCAACCGGAAGCCACGGTGCCGCCACGAGTAGCGCAGGCCGTTGGCGATCGCCACCAGCAGTCGCTCCCGGGGTCGCCATCCGAGCAGGTCGGGGAAGCGGACCACGGACAGGGTCACCACCGCGATCAGATAGCTGGCCACGTCGAGCAGCAGGATGCCCTTGAGGTCGATCGCGGCCAGCAGGCCGGCTGCGAAGACCGGCATCAGCAGCATGGCGAACCCGTTGGAGAGCTGGGTGATGCCCATCGCGTGGCCCAGGTAGCGCTTGGGCACCAACTGCGGCACCGCCGACTGGAACGCGATCCGTTGGAACGAGCCGGCCACCTGACTGAGCGCCACCAGGCCGTAGATGTGCCAGAGCGCCAGGTTGTCGGTCCAGAGCAACGCGGCCAGCACGAGCTGGACCGAACCGGCACTGCAACTGGCGATCATCATGATTCTGCGGCGGCTGATCCGGTCGGTGATCGCCCCGGCGATGGGCAGCACCAGCACGCCGCAGATCAGCGCCAACGCCCAGAGCAGACCCAGGTCGGTCACCGAGCCGGTGCGGGTGAACAGCCAGATCGGCAGGGCGAACGCGGTCAGCGCCGAACCGGTGGTGGAGACGAGCTGCCCGACGGTGACCGACACGAAGCGGGCCATGCTGGGCCGGACCACCGGCTTGTCCGGGACGACGACGGCGGCGACGCCCCGGGTGTCGGCCACCGCCCAGCCGGCGTCCTCGCCCCGTGCCTGCGGGGTCAGCTCGCCGACGTCGCCGGCGATCAGCGCCGGGTGCACCTGGGTGACGATCTCGGCCAGTTCCTGCGCGCGGTACTTGAGGAAGAAGTGCCCGGCCTGGTCGAGCACCACCAGCCCGAGGCGGTCGCTGAGGAACTGCCACTCGGCGTACCGCTCGATGTGGTAGTCGGTGACCGGGTCCTCCGAGCCGACCACCGAGATGATCGGGGCGCGCAGCTTCACCGCGCCCCGGTCGAGCAGGGCGGTGAAGTATTCCTCGGAAGCCCGGGAGTCGGCCCGCATGTTGCTGATGATCCGGTCCGCCTGCTCCGGCTCCAGCTCGTCGGTGTCCACACCCATCGACTTGAGCCAGCTCGCGTAGTGCTTGTTGCTGCGCAGCTTCTCCAGTTTGGTGCGCACTGCCGCGAACAGGCCCTTGGGCCGGGCGAACGGGAACATCGCACCGATGTGGAGCGCGGTCAGCTCCCGCCCGGCGGCCTCCACCTTGCGGGCCACTTCGGCGACGATCGCGCTGCCCACGCCGCAGTGCCCGTACAGGGCGAGCGGGCCCTCGATGCGCTCGATGATCTCCTCGGCGACCCGGGTGGTCAGCTCGTCGAAGGGCAGCGCGTCCTCGGTGAGCCCCACGTCGTGCCCGGGGATGGCCAGCGACCAGAGCGCGTGCCCGGCCGGCAGCGCGTCCGCGAGGGGCTGGTAGACGATCGCGCTGCCACCGCCGTACGGCACGCAGACGTACGTGATCACTCTTTGGGCCGGCGAGATCGGCTTGGTCAGCTCGTAGAGCAGCCGACGGGGCCCGTCGCCACCGCCACCGGACATGAACGTGGCCAGGTCGCGGACGGTCCGCTGCTGGAACAGGTCCATCACGCCGACCGGCCGCCCACCATGCTCGGCCTTGCGGATGCGGGCCACCACCTGGGTCGCGAGCATCGAGTGCCCACCCAGGTCGAAGAAGTCGTCGTCGATGCCGAGGGTGGCCACACCGAGCACCTCGGACCAGATCCCAGCGAGCAGCCGTTCGGTGTCGTCGCGCGGCTCCACGAGCGCCACCGACGCGGCGCGGGTGACGACCGGCGCGGGCAGCGCCTTGCGGTCCAGCTTGCCGTTCGGGGTCAACGGCAGGGCGTCCAGGGTGACGAACGCCGCCGGCACCATGTACTCCGGAAGAGTCTCCTTGAGCGCCACCTTGACCGCGTCGTGCTCGGCCGCGCCGACCAGGTACCCGGTGAGCCGCTTGTCGCCGGGGGTGTCCTCGCGGACCAGCACCACCGCCTCGGTCACCCCGGGCTGGGCGCGCAGCGCGCTCTCGATCTCGCCCAACTCGATGCGCAGGCCGCGCAGCTTGACCTGGTGATCGATCCGGCCGAGGAACTCGAGCACACCGCCGGGCCGGTCACCGGGCGCGACCTGCCAGCGGGCCAGGTCGCCGGTACGGTACAGCCGGGCACCCGGCTCGCCGGAGAACGGGTCGGGCACGAACCGCTCCGCGGTCAGCGCCGCCCGACGGTGGTAGCCGCGGGCCAGCCCCACCCCCCCGATGTGCAACTCACCCGCGACTCCCACCGGGCACGGGTTGCCCCGGGCGTCCAGCACCCGCAGCCGCACGTTGCTGATGGGCGCACCGATCGGCACGCTGACCACCTCGACCAGCAGCGCCGGGTCACACGCCCAGGAGCTGACGTCGATCGCCGCTTCCGTCGGCCCGTACAGGTTGTGCAGGCCACAGCCGGGCAGCCGGGCGGTGAAGTCCCGGGCGGCGGCGAGCGGCAACTCCTCACCGCTGCAGATCACCCGGCGCAGCGCCGTGGCCGCCTCGACGCCGTCCTCGGCGAGGAAGACGGTGAGCATGGACGGGACGAAGTGGGCGGTGGTGACCCGCTCGGACACCAGCAGGTCGCGCAGGTAGCCGGCGTCCTTGTGACCGCCCGGCTCGGCCAGCACCAGCCGCGCGCCCTCGCGCAGCGGCCAGAAGAACTCCCACACCGACACGTCGAAGCTGGCCGGGGTCTTCTGCAACACCGCGTCGTCGGCGCCGAGCCGGTAGGTGCGCTGCATCCAGTCCAGTCGGTTGACGATGCCCCGGTGGGTGTTCGGCACACCCTTGGGCCGGCCGGTCGAGCCGGAGGTGTAGATGACGTACGCGAGGTGCGCCGGGCCGGCCGTCGGCGTCGGGTCACTCGTCGGCTGGTCGGCCCAGACCGCCTCGTCGTCCAGGGCGAGCACGGTGGCGTCGGTCGTCGGCAGCACGTCGCGCAGGTGTGCCTGCACCAGCACCACCGGCGCGGCGGCGTCGGTGACCATGAAGGCCAGCCGGTCCGCCGGATACTCCGGGTCCAACGGCAGGTAGGCGCCGCCGGCCTTGAGCACGCCGAGCAGGCCCGCGACCAGCTCCACCGAGCGTTCCGCGCAGACACCGACCAGGGTCTCCGGGCCCACCCCGCAGGCGCGCAGCCGGTGCGCCACCCGGTTCGCCGCCGCGTTCAGTTCGGCGTACGTCACCGAACGGCCGGCGAACCGCAGCGCCACCGCGTCCGGAGTACGAGCGGCCCGCTCCTCGATCGGGGCGTGCAGCGTCTGCTGCCGGGGGAAATCGTGGGCGGTGTCGTTCCACCCGGCCACCAGCTCCCGCTCGGCGGGTGCGAGCAGATCGAGCGCGGAGACCGGCAGATCCGGGGTGGCGACCACGGCGCGCAGCAGCGTGGTGAGCCGGTGCGCCATCCGCTCGATGGTCGCCCGGGTGAACAGGTCGGTGTTGAAGACCAACTTGCCCCAGAGCCCGTTGCCGGTCTCGACGGCGTGCAGCTCGAAGTCGAAGCGGGTGGCGCGCAGCTCCATCGGATGCCACTCGAAGCCGACGTCGGCGTCCTCGGCCACCCCTTCGAACCGGCCCATCTCGTAGTTCTGGAGCACGAACATCGCCTGGAACACCGGTGAGCGGCTGACGTCACGCGGCAGACCCAGCTCGTGCACGACCCGGGCGAACGGCACCTCGCCGTGCTCCAGCCCGTCCAGCACCGCGCGGCGGGTCCGATCCAGCAGCTCGGTGAAGGTCGGGTCGCCGGCCAACTCGGCACGCATCGGCAGCATGTTGATGAACATGCCGACCAGGTTCTCCAGCTCCGGAGCGGACCGGCCGGCCACCGACGCGCCCACCGCGAAGTCGTCCTGCCCGGCGTGCCGGGCCAGGAACACCTGGTACGCGGCGAGCAGCGTCATGAACATCGTGCCGCCGTAGGCACGGGTCAGCGCGGCCAGCCCCTCGGTGGCGGCGGCGTCCAGAGTGAACTCGACGAAGTCACCCCGGTACGTCTGGGTTGCCGGCCGCGGCAGGTCCAGCGGCAGCTCCAGCGGGGTGATCCCGGCGAGGCGCTCCTTCCACCAGTCCACGTGCCGCAGCGCGCCCGGCCCGGCCAGCTCCCGTGCCTCCCAGACCGCGAAGTCTCCGTACTGCACCGGCAGGGCGGGCAGCTCCCGGTCGCGGTAGCGGGCGATCAGGTCACGCAGCAGCACGTCCACGGACCAGCCGTCACCGACGATGTGATGCTGGCCGAGGAAGAGCACGTGCTCGTCGACGTTCATCCGGTCCGGAGTGCCGTCTTGCGGCGCGGAGGTCGGATTATCGTCGCAGGCGGCCAGCCGGATCAGCAGAGCCCGCAGCAGCGGCCCGTTGGCCAGGTCGAACGGCTCGACGGCCGCCTGGTCGACAAGTGCCTGGGCGGCGGTGTCGTCGGCGGCGTCCACCACGGTCAGCGGCACCTCGACGACCTCGTCGAGCACCACGGTGGGCCGGCCGTCCGAGTCGGCCGGGAACCGGGTGCGCAGCGACTCGTGCCGGTGGGTCAGGTCAGCCAGCGCGCGGCGCAGCGCCGCGACGTCCAGCGGGCCACGGACTCGCACGGGCACCGCGATGTGGTACGCCGCCTCGCCGGGAGCGAGCTGGTCCATGAACCAGACCCGCTCCTGCGCGTACGACAGCGGCACCTCGGCGTCCGGCGGGCGGGGAGTGATCCGCGCGGCGGGCGGGCTGCCTGACCGGCGGCGCAACCGCTGGGCGATCAGCGCCTGCCGGGCGGCGTCGCGGGCCGAGTCCTTCACGTCGGTCATCAGGGGATGTCTTTCTCCGCCGCGAGCAGCGCGGCGACCTCGGTTTCGGAGAGTTCGTCGAGCTCGGCGGCGATCCGCTGCTCGATCTGGGCGGCCAGGTCGGCCACCACCGGGCTGCTGAACAGCGCCCGCATCGGCAGCTCCACGTCCACCTCGGCGCGGATCCGGGCCATCGCCCGCATGCCGCGCAGCGAGTTGCCGCCGAGGGCGAAGAAGTCGTCGAGCGCGCCGACCTTCTCCAGTTGCAGGATCTGGGCGTAGACCTCGGCGACCAGCACCTCGGCGTCGGTACGCGGGGCCAGGAAGCCGTCGGCGGTGGCGGCGGCCGGTGCCGGCAGCGCGGCGGTGTCCAGCTTGCCGTTCGGCGTCAGCGGCAGCGCGTCCAACCGGACGAACGCGCTCGGCACCAGGTGCGCGGGCAACTCCTGGGCCAGGTCTGCGGCGAGCGTCGCCTCGTCGACCCGGCCGACCAGGTAGCCGACCAGGGTCGGCTCGCCGTTGTCGGCGCGGACCACCACCGCGGCCTCGGCCACGTCCGCGCGGGCGCGCAGCACCGACTCGATCTCGCCCAGCTCGACCCGCATCCCCCGGATCTTGACCTGGTTGTCCCGGCGGCCCAGGTATTCCAGTGCCCCGTCGGCCCGCCATCGGGCGAGGTCCCCGGTGCGGTACATCCGCTCCCCCGGCGGCCCGTACGGGCAGGGCAGGAAGCGCTCGGCCGTCAGCGCCGGCCGGCCCAGGTAGCCCCGGGCCAGTTGCGCCCCGGCGATGAACAGCTCACCGACCACACCCGGCGGCACCGGGTTCAGCGCGGCGTCGAGCAGGTGGACCCGGGTGTCCCAGGTGGACCGGCCGATCGGCACCGGCCCGGCGGAGACCGGCTGCTCGGGGGCGATCCGGGCCGCGACACAGCCGACGGTCGCCTCGGTCGGGCCGTACTCGTTGATCACCGCCACCCGGGGGTGGTTGGCCCGCCAGCCAGCCAGTTGTTCGCCGGTCAGCGCCTCCCCGCCGATCACCAGATCGGTGGTGGGCGACAGGGCGTCGTCGAGCAGCGGCAGGTGGCTGGGGGTGACCTTCAGGAAGGTCGGCCGACCACCGGCCCGCGCCGCCGGGGTGTCGATGCCGGCGAACCGGACCGTGCCCCCGGCGGTGAGAGGGCCGAGCAGCCCGGTCACGGTCAGGTCGAACGAGACCGGTGAGTGCAGCAGCGCGACACCGGCCAGCCCCGGGTAGGTGTCCCGGGCCCAGGCCAGGTACGCGGTGACCGCGCGGTGCTCGACCAGCACGCCCTTGGGCCGCCCGGTGGAGCCGGAGGTGTAGAGCAGGTACGCCGGGTGCTCCGCACGCAACGGCGTACGGCGGTCGTCGTCGGTGAGGTCGGCGGAGTCCAGGTCGGCGGCGGTCGTGTCGGTCAGCACCAGTGCGTCGGCGGGGGCCAGCGCGGCCGTCTCCGCGGTGGCCAGCACGAGCGTCGGCTCGGCGTCGGTCAGTAGGTAGCTGATCCGTTTCGCCGGATAGCCGGTGTCCACCGGCAGGTACGCGGCACCGGCCTTCAGCACCGCGAGGATGGCCACCAGCAACTCCACCGAGCGGGGCAGCAGCAGCGCGACCCGGGTCTCCGGGCCGGCACCGCGCTCGACCAGCAGCCGGGCCAGTTGGTTGGCCCGAGCGCTCAGCTCGGCGTAGCTCAGCTCCTCCCCGTCGCAGACCAGCGCGATCGCGGCGGGGGTGGCGACGACCTGCCGCTCCACCTCGGCCACCAGGGTGATCGGGGCGACCGCGTGCCCGGTGTCGGTCCAGGCGCGCAGCAGGTCACGTTCGGCGTCGTCGAGCAGCGGCAGCGCCGACAGCCGCGTACCCGGGTCGGCCACGGCGGCGGTGAGCAGCCGCAGGTAGCGGGCGACGACCGCCTCCGCGGTGGCCCGGTCGAACAGGTCGGTGCGGTAGACCAGCCGGCTGGTGCCGCCGGTGATGTCGAAGGCCAGGTCGTCCTTGGTGGTGCCCAGCGGCACCGGGTCCAGGCCGGAGTCCGGGATCAGGTTCAGCGCGGTCTGGAACACCGGCTGCACCGACGGGTCGCGCTGCGGGGCGACCGCCTCGACGATCCGCTGGAACGGGGTCTGCCCGTGCTCCATCGCGTCCACCAGGCCGGTCCGGACGCGGCCGAGCACCTCGGTGACGCTCGGGTCGCCGGTGAGGTCGCACCGCAGCGCCACCGGGTTGACGAACATACCGATCAGCGGCGTCAGCTCGGCGGTGTCGCGGCCGGCGGTGGAGACGCCCACCACCACCTCGGGGTCACCGGAGATCCGGGAGAGCAGCGCCGCGAAGGCGGCCAGCAGCACCATGTACGGGGTGGTCGACGTGCCGGCGGCGAGCCTCCCGACCTGGTCCAGCAGCCCGTCGGGGAGGTCGAAGCGCACCTCGTCACCGACGAAGCCGAGCTGGGCTGGGCGCGGCCGGTCAAGCGGCAGGCCGGTCACCGCCGGCGCACCGGCCAGGTGACCGCGCCAGAAGGCGAGCTGCCGCTCCAACTCGGTGTCGGTGAGCTGGTCGCGCTGCCAGACGGCGAAGTCGGCGTACTGGATGGGCAGCTCGGGCACGTCGGCGGGTGCGCCGGTCAGCGCGGCCCGGGTGAACGCGGTCAGCTCGGCGTAGAAGAGCACCGCCGAGTGGCTGTCGAAGACCGCGTGGTGCACCACGAACTGCAACCCGACCCGGTCGGCGGCGAACCGGACCAGCCGGGCCCGCCACGGCGGCGGGGTGTCCAGCGGGATCGGGCTACGCGCCAGCTCGGCGAGGGTCTCGTCGTGGCGGGTCTCCCGCTCGTCGGCGGGCAGACCGGTCAGGTCCAACTCCGGCAGTTCCAACGGCTCGACGGCCCGGACCACCTGCACCAGCGCGCCGTCGACGATCCGCAGGTGCGTACGGAGTGACTCGTGCCGGGCGACGACCTGGCCGAACACCTCGGTGGCCTGTGCGGCGGTGACGCCGACCGGGAACCGCCACGGCGCGGAGACGTTGTAGACCGGCGACCCGGGGTCGAGCTGGTTGGCCGTCCACACCCGCTCCTGGGCGAAGGACGCCGGGAAGGTCCACTCCTTGCTCATCGTTGCCGCCTTTCGTTCGCGACTGCGGGGCTCCGCTCCGCTGCACTCCTCGCGCTCACTGGGCCCCCTCGCGTACCGAGCGGGGACGCATGTCGGTCCAGACGGTGTCGATGTGCGCCAGGCACTCCTCGCGGGTGCCGGCGAAGCCGGTGTCGTGCCATCCCGCCGGGAGGTCCCGCTCGGCCGACCAGATCGAGTACTGCTCCTCGTCGTTGCGCACGACCAGGAATCGGGGCTCGGCCATCACTGCTCTCCGTTGGTGTCAGGGGTGTGCGGTTCGGCCATCGCGACGGCGATCCTGCGGGGGCCGGTGAACGGTTCCCGGCCGTGCGCGGCGGTCATGTTGTCGACCACCAGCACGTCGTCGCGGTGGTAGTCGAAGCGGACGCTCGCGGCCCGGTAGGCGGCCCGCAGGTGGTCCAGGACGTCGGCGGGGATCTCGCCACCGTCGCCGTAGTAGGTGTTCGACGGCAGCCCGTCGGCGCCGAACATGTCCAGCAGGCCCTCCTGGAGGTCCTTCGCCAGGCTGCTCACGTGGAAGAAGGTGGCGTGGTTGAACCAGCGGGGAACGTCCGAGCCGGGGCGGAGGTGCACGGCGTCACGCACCGCACGGGTACGCAGCCCGTCCCGGCCCACCCACTCCAGCGTGATCCGGTTCGCCGCCGCGTACGCCTGCACCTCGCCACGATCATCGGTGCCGAACACGTGCTGCCAGGTGGTGCCGAAATCTTCGTGGAAGTTCCGGATCAGCATCCAGCGCCGGCGTACGAACTCCTCGCGTACCGCCGGGTCGATCTCCCGGTAGACCTGACGGATGTCGGCCAACGGGGTGGCGCCCAGCGTCTGCGGCGCGGTGATGCAGTAGAAGAACAGGGTCAACGGCCACCGCGCCTGGTACGAGTTCTCGTTGTGCAGAAAGATCTCCTCGTCCGGTGGGTAGTCGGTCGAGGTGTACACCCGGCCCTTGATGGCGTGCCGGGGCGAGGACCGCTCGGTGTAGGTCAGTGGTTCCCCGGACAACGCCCGGACCACCTGGTCGAAGCCGTCCACCCCGCCCACGTCGAAGCCGCGGAACAGCAGCCCACCCTGGTCGGCCAGGGTGGCCCGCAGCTCGGCGCGGCGATCGGTGATCAGCTCGGTCAGCGCCCGGCCGTCGGCTTCGACGACCACGGGCAGCGTGGCGATCGTGTCGCTCATTGCTGTCTACTCCTGATTCTCGTTACGCGCGGGGCAGTCGCGGGATGGCGGAGGTCGGCGCCGGGGCGGCCGGATCGTCGGTGTCGGCGGCACGCAGCTCCTCGATCCGGGCGGCGAGCCCGGCCACCGTGGGGGTCTCGAAGAGGCTGCGCATCGGCAGTCGCACGCCGGTCGCCTTGCGCATCGCCGCGATGAGCTGCACCGCGACCAGGGAGTTGCCGCCCAGGGCGAAGAAGTCGTCGTCGACGCCGACCTCGGCCACCCCGAGCCCGTCCTCCCACACCCGGGCGATGGTCTTTTCCAGCTCGGTGCCCGGTGCGGCGCCGCCGTCCCCGAGGCCGGACCGGGTCGAGCCGGTGACCGTGTCGTCGCCAGCGAGGTCGTCGGCGGTGACCCGACCGGCCCGATGCCGGATGTCGGCCACCGTCCGGGTGGCGATGACGACCTGGGCGCCGAGACCGGCGGTGAGGCTGCGGCGGAACGCCTCCGCACCGTCCACCGGCCGGATGTCCTCGGTCGAGGCCAACGACGGGGCATCGACCGTGGACGTCTCGATCAGGCCACCGGTGACCGCACCCTGGTCGACCCGGCGCAGCACGAAGTCGCTGATCGCGACCAGTTCCCGGCCGTCCGGGTCGCGCAGTGACAGGTCGGCGGCGACCACCTCGTCGGTGTTACCGGGCCGGTGTCGCAGCTCGCTGGTGAACCGGGCCGGCAGCGGCCCGCGCACCACGATCCGGCCGTAGGACAGCGGCAGGTAGGCGCCGCTGCCCTGGCCCCGGCCGAACGCGGTCGCCACGTCCAGCAGCGCGGGGTGCAGGCCCCAGGCGGGCAGGTCACCGCGCGCAGCGGCAGGGGCCTCGATCACCGCCAGCTCGGTGTCGTCGGCCAGATGGTGCTCGTTCAAGGCTGCCCAGCGCGGCCCGAAGGTGAGCATGCTGGTGCGACCCCGGCCGAAGGACGCGTCGTCGTCCACCCGCCGACCGGTCGGTTCGACGCGGCGGGCCGGCGGGGTGGGCTCGTCGGTCCAGCCGGCTGCACCCCGTACGTGGGTGCGCAGGAGACCGCTGGCCAGGCTCCGGACGGCGAAGTCGGTGCCGCCGTCGTCGGCCGGCGTCAGCTCCACCCGGTACTGGGCGATGGTGCCGTCGGGCACCGCGAACGGCTCCAGGAAGACCACGTCGCGCAGCTCCACTGCCGCTTCCCCGTCGGGCGCGGGCATCGCGGCGGCCACCGCGGCCCGCACCGACTCCAGGTGGGCGGTGCCCGGTACGACCGGTACGCCGGCGATCCGGTGCTCGTCGAGCAGCCAGTGGGTGCTGGCGGAGACGAGGCCGTGCAGCACGGTCTCCGTCGGCCCGCTGACCTTCGTGGTGAGCACCGGGTGGTCGACGGTGCTGGTCACCGTGTCGCGGCCGGCAGCCCGGAACCCGGCCGGCGCGGCGGTCTCCACCGCCATGCCCACCTCGGCCCAGCCGCCCCAGTTCTGCGACAGCACCGGAGCCCGCCAGCCGGCACCCGAGCGGGCGTGCGCGTCCAGGAACGCGTTCGCGGCGCAGTAGTCGACCTGCCCGAAGCCGCCGACCACCGCGGTGATGGACGAGCAGAGCACCACGAAGTCCAGCGGCAGGTCGCCGAAGACCTGGGCCAGGGCGAGCGTGCCGGCGAGCTTGGGAGCGAGCACCCGCTCGGCCTCGGCCCGCTCCTTGACCTCGACCATTCCACCGCCAGGCAGACCGGCCGCGTGCACGATGCCGTCGATGCCGCCGTACGCGGCCTGCGCGGCGTCGCGGACCCGGCGCAGGTCGGCGGGGTCGGTGACGTCGGCGGCGAGCACCAGCACCTCGGCGCCGGCGGCTTCCATCCGGCGGATCGCCGCGATGGCCCGACCGGCCCGGTCGTCGCCGTGCACGGCGAGGTGGTCGTCCCACCGCTCCCGCTCCGGAAGCCCGGAGCGGGCCAGCAGCACCAGCTTGGCGCGGGCGCGGGTGGCGAAGTCCTCGGCCAGGGTGATGCCGATGCCGCCGAGCCCACCGGTGATCAGGTACCGGCCGCCGTCGCGCAGCGCGCCCGGCTCCCCCTCGGCGTCGAGCGTCACCTGCTCGACGTCGGCCACCCAACGCCGGCCCCCACGGAGGGCGACCTCAGGCTCCCGAGGACGGCGCAGCTCGGCGACCAGCGCGGTGACGTCGTCGTCGGCCGGGTCCGCGTCGACCAGCCGGACGGCCAACCCGGGTAGTTCGGCCGGGAGCACCCGGGCCAGCCCGGCGAGGGTGGCGTGCTCCGGGCGGCGCAGGTCGTCGCCGCGCACATCGCCGGTGCCGGCGGTGACCAGATCCAGGACGACGTCGCCGTCCTCGCCGGTCAGGCCGGCGCCGGCCAGCGCCTGCACCAGGTGCAGGGCGCTGAAGAAGCCCAGCTCCTGGGCCGCCCAGGTGGCCGCGATATCGGTGCCGGTCGGCGCACCGTCCAGCGTGAAGGCGTGCACCAGCCGGGTCGGCAGTCCACCGTCGGCGGTGAGCGCGGCGACCAGCGCCTCGTGATCCGAGCGCACCCCGGGGCGCAGCCGGTAGCCGCCGTCGGCGGTGAAGGCGTCGCCGGGGCGTACCGGGATCGGGTCGGCACCGGCGGCCCGCAGGCCGGCGACCAGGGCGTCGCCGCGCGCGCCCGCGGTCAGCACCAGGCAGCGGCCCAGCGACCCGGTCGGCGGCAGCGGCGCGGCCTGCCGCCAGACCGGCACCGCGAACCACTCGGGCAGCGGACGCGGCCCGGTCTCCACCGGAGCGGCGGCGACCTGCTGCTCCGGGTCCGGGTCGATCCAGTAGCGGCGGCGCTCGAACGGGTAGCTGGGCAGCGGCACCCGCCGCGCCGCCGGGTCCACGTCGAACCGTACGGGCAGCCCGGCGCACCAGAGCGCGCCGGCGGTGCCGAGCAGAGCGGCCAGGTCGCCGGTGGTCTCCCCGGCGGCGGGCAGGCTGCCCAGCGGGATGAGCGGTCGCTGCTCCGGCGCTGCCTTGGCGACCTGCATCCGGGCCAGGCTGGCCAGTTGCCGGCCGGGACCGCACTCGACCAACTGCCAGGTGCCCGCCGCCAGCAGGGTGGCCACACAGTCGCCGAAGCGGACCGGCTGGCGCAGGTGCGCCGCCCAGTACGCCGGGTCGGTGGCCTGCTCGGCGGTGATCCAGGTGCCGGTCACGTTGGAGAGGAACGGCGCGGTCGGCGGGCGCAGCGACACCGTGCCCATCAGCGCGGTGAACTCGGCGAGGATCGGCTCCATCATCGGCGAGTGGAACGCGTGCGAGGTGCGCAGCATCTTGGACTTTGCCGTCAGCGTCGCCGCGAACGCCTCGACGGCGGCGGTCTCGCCGGCCACCACGCAGGTCCCCGGCCCGTTGACCGTGGCCACCGAGAGCCCGTCGGGCAGCATGTCGGCGACCGCCGACTCATCCAGCGAGACGGCGAGCATCGACCCGGTGGGCAGCGACTGCATCAGCCGGCCCCGGGCGGCGACCACCCGCAGCGCGTCCGGCAGGCTCAGCACCCCGGCAACGGTGGCCGCGACGTACTCACCGATCGAGTGGCCGATCATCGCGGCCGGGCGTACGCCGGTGGCCTGCCAGAGCGCGGCCAGGGCGTACTCGACGGTGAACAGCGCCGGCTGGGTGTAGCGGGTCTCGGTAAGCCTCTCCCCCGCCATCGGATCCCGACCGAGGATCAGGTCACGCAGGTCGATGCCCAGGTCGGGCAGGAGAAGTTCGGCGCACTCGTCGACGACGGCGGCGAAGCGGGGCTGCTCGGCGTAGAGCTGCGCGCCCATCCCGGCGTACTGGGAACCCTGACCGGAGAACAGGAGAGCGACTTTCGGGGCTCGGCCCCCGGTCGATGGTTGCGCTCCGCGTTTCGGGGCGCGCAGGGCCGTGACGGCGCCGGGGAGATCCGACGCGACCACCGCGCGGCGGTGCGGGTGCGGGCGGCGGCCGGCACGCAGGGTGTGCGCGACGTCGGCGAGGTACGCGGGCCCGGCGTCCGCGGCACCGTCCAGGTGGGCGGCGAGGCGCTGCACCGCGGCGTCCAGGGCGCCCGGGGTGGCCGCGCTGACCTGGAGCAGATGCGCCGGGCGCACCCGGCGGTCGGTGCGGTACGCCGCCGGCGCCTCCTCGAGCACGACGTGCGCGTTGGTGCCGCCGATGCCGAACGAGCTGACCCCGGCCCGGCGCGGCCCGCCGTCGGTGTCCCACTTGGCGAGGGTGTTCGCCACGTAGAACGGGGTGTCGGCGAACTCGACCGCCGGGTTCGGCGTCTCGTAGTTGATCGTCGGTGGGATCAGCCCGTGCTCCATGGCGAGCACCGTCTTGATCACGCTGACGATGCCCGAGGGTTGGCTGAGGTGGCCGATGTTGGACTTCACCGACCCGATGCCGCACCAGCCCCGCTCGTCGGTGTCCCGGCCGTAGACGGCGGAGAGCGCGGCGACCTCGATCGGGTCGCCCATCGCGGTGCCGGTGCCGTGCGCCTCGACGTAGCTGATGGTGCGCGGGTCGATGTCGGCCATGTCGACGGCCTGGGCGATCGCGGCCACCTGCCCGTCGACGCTGGGCGCCGTGAAGCCCACCTTGCCGGCGCCGTCGTTGTTGATGGCGTTGCCCCGGACCACGGCACGGATGTGGTCACCGTCGGCGATCGCGTCGGAGAGCCGCTTGAGCAGCGTCACCCCGACGCCACTGCCCCACACGGTGCCGTTGGCGGCGGCGTCGAACGGGCGGCACCGGCCATCGGGCGAGGTGAAGCCCTCCATGCCGAGGTAGCCGACGTGCGGCAGCTCGATGTTGACACCGCCGGCCAGCGCCATGTCGCACTCACCGTTGCGCAGTGACTCGCAGGCCAGGTGGAACGCGACGAGCGAGGTGGAGCAGGCGGTGTGTACGGTCAGGCTCGGCCCGCGCAGGTCCAGCCGGTACGACACGTTGGTGGCCACGTAGTTCGGCGAGTTGCCGGTGGCGATGGAGACCGTGCCGTGTGGGTTGCCGCCGACCCGCTGGTTACGCAACACGTAGCGGTGCAGGTAGGTGTTGCCGCCGGTGCCCGCGTACACGCCGATCGCGCCGTCGTAGCGGGCCGGGTCGTAGCCGGCGTCCTCCAGCGCGGTGTGGCAGGACTCCAGGAACAGGCGGTGCTGCGGGTCGGTCAGCTCCGCCTCCCGGGCGGTCATCCCGAACAGCGTGGCGTCGAACTCGTCGTAGCCGTCGACCAGCGGGGCGCGGTTGACCCAGCCCGGGTCGTCGACCTCCGTGGGCGTCGCGCCCCGGGCGAGCTGCTCCTCCCGGGTCAGCTCGGTGGTGGACTCCACGCCGTCGACCAGGTTGCGCCAGAACTCGTGGACGTCGGCGGCACCGGGCAGGCGCGCGGCCAGGCCGACGATCGCGATCGGTTCGATGCCGTGCTCAGGTGACTCGGTGACGTCGTCGGACTGGTCGGCTGCGGTCGGGTTGCTCATCAGGCTGTCCTTCGTCACGCGGAGCCGCCGGGGCGGCGAGGTGGGTTACGACGGGTACGGCCGCGGCGTGCGGCGGCCCGCAGGGCGGCCCGGGCCAGCTCCGGCCGGTCGGCGGCACCGTCGAGGCTGGCGGCGAGCGCTCGGACGGTGGGGTGGCGGAACAGGTCGAGCATTCGGATGGACCGGCCGGTCGCGGCGGTCAGCCGGGCGTGCACGGCGGCGAGCGCCAGCGAGTGCCCGCCGATGTCGAAGAAGTTGTCGGTCACCCCGACCCGGTCGTGCTCCAGCACCTCCCGCCAGATCCCGGCGATCAGCTCCTCGGTCTCGGTGAGCCCGTCCGGGCCGACAGGCATCAGCGCGGGTGGGGGGCCGACCGGGTCACCGCCGGCGACCGTCATCGCGCCGAGCTGCGGCACCCGCACGGTGGGTCGGGGCAGCGCGGTGGCGACCTCGCGGGCCGGCGTGTCCGCCGCCGCGGCCAGCGCGCCCACCAGCTCGGCCAGGTCGGCGAGCAGGTCGTCGACGCGCCCGGCGTCGAACAGGTCCGGGTTGTAGACCACCTCGACGCCCGTACGACCGCCGTGCTGCACCACGTAGACGGTGATGTCGAACGGCGAGCCCGGCTTGGGCACCGGCACCGGCTCGGCGGCCAACCCGGTCAACGTCAGCGCGGGCGGCGCGAAGTTGAGCACGTTGAACAGCACCTGCACCAGCGGTGCGCGGGCGGTGTCCCGGCCGACGCCGAGCGCCTCGACGATGCGTTCCAGTGGGGCCCCCGGGTGGGCGGTGACCTCGTGCAACTCCCCGGCACAGCGGTCGACCAGCTCGGCGAAGCTCACCCCGCCGGTGCGGACCCGCACCGGCACCGTGTCGATGAAGAAGCCGATGACGTCGTCGAAGGCGGCCAACCGCCGGTCGGCGACGATCGCCCCGAGCACGTGGTCGTCGCCACCGGTGAGCCGCGCGATCAGCTCACCGAAGGCCGCCAGCAGCACCGCGGCGACCGTGGTGCCGCGACGCTCGGCCAGCTCGCGGACCGCGCGGTCGGTGTCGGCGGGCAGCCGGACCGCCGCCTCCGCCCCGGCGTACGTCTGCACCGCCGGCCGCGGCCGGTCCCGGGGCAGTTCCAGCACGGTCGGCACGCCGTCCAGGTGCCCCGTCCACCAGGCCAGGTCGGGCCCGCCCCGCAGCCGGTCGCGCTCGGCACGCCACACCGCGTAGTCGGCGTACCGGGCCGGCAGCGCCGGCAGTGTGGGCGCCGTGCCGGCCACCGCCTGGGCGTACCCGGCGGCGAGGTCGTCGTAGCAGATCCGCTCCGACCAGCCGTCGAAGACGGCGTGGTGCCAGGTGACGGCCAGCACGTGCTCGGCCGGGCCGAGCCGGTAGACGGTCACCTGCCAGGGTGGCCCGGTGGCCAGGTCGAACGGATGCGCGGCACCGGCCGCGAGCATCTGGGCCAGCTCCGCCTTCGGCTCGGCGCTGCCGGTCAGGTCGACCACCGGCACCGCCACGTCGGTCGGCTCGGCGCAGACCGCGTAGGGCACCCCGGCGGTCTGCGGGATGCGCCAGCGCAGCACGTCGTGCCGCTCGGCGACGGTCCGCAGTGCCGCGCCGAGGGCCGCGATGTCCAGCGGGCCGAGCAGCCGGTGCGCCACCGCGATGTTGTACGGCGCGCTGGACGGCGCGAGCTGGTCGACGAACCAGAGCCGGCGTTGCGGTGGGGAGAGAGTGGGCGGGTTGCCGGTGCTCAGCCGGTCGTCGCCGACGGGTGCGGCGGCCACCCGCTCGGCGAGCCGGCCGAAGGTGCGCTCGGTGAACACCGCACGGGTGTCGAGCTGCCGGCCCAGCTCGGCGCGCAGCGCGGCGACCAGGCGCATCGCCGCGATGGAGTTGCCACCGGCGGCGAGGAAGTCGGTCGCCGGCCCGGGTGCCGCGCCGAGCAGCCGGGTCCAGATGCCGGCCACGGCCGCCGCGAGGGGGCCACCGGGCACCTCCGGAGCGACGGTGTCGGCGGATGAGGCGGTGCGGGCCGCGGCCAGGGCGCGCAGCGCGAGGCGGTCCAGCTTGCCGCTGATCGGGCTGATCGGCAGGGCCGCGCTGCGCAGCACCCGGGCCGGCAGCATCGCCGTGGTCAACCGACTGCCGGCGTACGCGCGCAGCCGCGCGTCGTCGGGGGCATCCGCCGGAGTGAGGAACGCGACCAGCTCGGTGCCGGCCGGACCGGGCACCGCCTCGACGGCCACCCCGGTCACCCCGGGCAGGTCGGCGAGCACCGCCTCGACCTCGCCCAGCTCGATGCGCTGCCCGCGGATCTTCACCTGCCGGTCGGCCCGGCCCAGGTAGACGATCCGCCCGTCCGGGTCCTGCCGCACCAGGTCGCCGGTGCGGTACAACCGCTCGCCGGGCAGCCCGGAGAACGGGTCCGGAACGAACCGCTCGGCGGTCAGCGCCGGCCGGCCCAGGTAGCCGTCGGCCAGCCCGGGCCCGCCGATCAGCAGCTCACCGGTCTCGCCCGGCGGCACCGGGTCCAGCACCGCGTCCACCACGTACGCCCGGTGGTTGGGCATCGGCCGGCCGATCGGTACCGGGTCGGCCTCGGTGGCGCTCAACGGGCCGCTGACCGCCAGCACCGTCGTCTCGGTGGGGCCGTACGCGTTGAGAAGGCGGCGGCCGGGCGCCCAGCGGGCGGCCAGCGCGGCCGGTACCGCCTCGCCGCCGCAGAGCACCGTACGCCAGCCGGTCAGCTCGGCCGGGTCCAACATCGCCAGCACGGTGGGCGTGATGAAACCCCAGTTGACCTCGTGCTCGATGACGAACCGGGTCAGCCGGACCGGGTCGGCGCGATCCGATGCGCCGAGGAGCTGCACCGTCCCGCCGAGCAGCAGCGGCACGAACAGGTCGATGGTGGCCGCGTCGAAGCCGAGCGACGCCAGGCCGAGGCTGCGTACGCCGGCGTCGGCACCGCTCAACGCGGCCACGCCCGTCACGAACTCCACCACGTTGCGGTGACTGGTGAGCACACCCTTGGGCCGACCCGTGGAGCCCGAGGTGAACAGCACGTACGCCGGGTCGCCGGGCCGGGCCGGGCAGGGCGCGAGGGGGGCCGGGCCGGGCAACCCGACCGCCTCGACGCCGGGGGCGTCACCGAACTCGGTCTCGGCGGCGTCGCCGACCACCAGGGAGATGCCCGCGTCGGCGGCGATCCCGCGAAGCCGCCGACGCGGGCCGCCCGGCTCCAGCGGCACGTAGCAACCGCCGGCCAGCAACACCCCCAGCACGGTCGCCACCAGCTCGGGCCGGCGGCTGCCGCACACTCCCACCCGACTCTGCCGGCCGACGCCGCGGGCGCGCAGCGCGGCAGCCACCCCGGCGGCCTGGGACAGCAGCTCGGCATAGCTGAGCCGGCTGTCCCACTGGCGCACCGCCGTCGCGCCCGGCGTACGGGCGGCCTGCGCGACCACCAGCTCGGCGATCGTCGCGTCCGGCCAGGGCAGGGTCTCGCCCCGTACGGCGTTGCTGAACAGTAGGTCGGTCACCCGTTCCCCCCGGGATAGCTGTTCGGATCGGTCATCTGCGGGCGCAGCTCACTGACGTGGCCGCGGCCCTGCGCGTCGGTCACCCAGCTGTCGCAGCATCACGTCCCGCCACACCGACCAGCCCGTCCCGCCCAGTGGCAGCACGTGACTCATCGGACCGGTTCCGGCTCGTCGGCGTCCACGATGTGCAGTCGCAGTTCACTGAAGTAGCGCCGACCGGCCCCGTCGGGCACCCAGGCGTCCTGTTCGGTGGGCAGCATCTCGCTGACCACCACCGTCGTGTCGTCGCCGCCGTCACGCCGGGCCGCCCGGACCATCACGCAGAACATGTCAACGAAGGCGGGGCTGCTCAGGTCGACGAAGCAGGGCTTGGTCTCGGTGCCGAGCTTGACGTACACCTGCTCGGGCAGGCCCAACCGGCGTCGCCAGTCCCGTACGGCCAGGAAGCGGGCCCGCTCACCCTTCGCCGCGCCGAAGTCGCACGCGCCGACGGTGGTCCGCCAGGTCTGCCGGGCCACCACGAGCCGGTCCAGCGTGATCCTCGGGGTGTACGGGGCGGCCGCGACCAGCTTGAACCCGTCCACGGCGTGCAGGCTGAGCAGCCCGGCGAAGACCTCGGTCAGGAGCCAGCGCTGCCCGTCGGGGGCCACGACCGTCAGTCGGCCGTCCTCGTCCCGCATGGTCAGCGCCACCGTGGGCAGCACCCGGTCCGGGTCGGCGTTGGGCGCGGACGCGAAGGCCACCTGCCGGTCGGTGGGGCCGATCAGCGACTCGGCGACCCGGCTGGTGCGGCGCGGCCAGTCGGTGGGATAGAGCAGCCGGATCCGGTTCGGGCCGAGGTCGGCCGCCAGCGCGTCGCGCAGCCGCTCCACGTCCGGATGTGCGGCCGTGAGCACCGCACAGTCGAACGACGGCCAAGCGGCGTGCAGCTCGCCGAGCACCACGGTGTAGTCGCCGCGGGCCAGCGCGTCGGCGTCGGCCGCGCAGATCTGCAGGTCGGGGCTGTGCAGCCGGGAGTTCGACCAGTTTGGCCGGAGAACGGGGAAGACCTCGTCGACCCGGGCGGCCAGGTCCGCCACGTCCAGCCGGACGTCGGTGCTGCCCGGCGGCAGGTCGGCCAGCCCGAACAGCCCCGCCCAGCGGGCCGCGAAGTCGCCCGCCACCGCGTCGACCGGGCGCGGCCCGCTGCCCCAGAACATGCCCTGGACCAGGAACCACAGGTCGGACAGGGCCACCGGGGCGTCGCCGGCCTCGGCGCGCAGCTCGTCGTACAGCTCCCGGAACACCACCGCGTACGCCTCCTCCAAGGCGCCGGCCAGCCAGCGGGCGGCCCGCAGCAGCACGGCGAGCGGGGCGGCGATCCCGTCCAGCAGCGGTGCGCCGAAGACCACGTCCAGCTCCCGGCTGGTGTCCTCGTAGCAGAGCGTCCGACCGGCGTACATCTGCCCGGCCCGGCGCTGCGCCGGCTGCCCGGTCAGGTCGGTGAACGTCTCGTCGAGCGCGTTCAGCGCGGCGTGCAGCCGGTCCGGATCGCCGGCCGCGGCGGCGACCGCGTCCCGGGCGGCGCACAGCCGATCGAAGCCGGCCTGGGCGACGGCCCGCGCGGGGGCGTCGCCGACCTGCGTGATCCGCTGCCGCAGCACCTCCTCGGCGGCCGGGCTCACCGGCAGCGCGGCGTCCCAGGTGGCCAGGTCCCGCTGCACCAGCCGGTCGAGCAGCGCGTACCCGTCCTCCGGCCGACGCAGACCGACGGCCGGGTCGGTGACCAGCTCGTGGGCGGGGCGGTGGCCGTCGGCGGCACCGAGCAGTGCCGCCTCGACCGGCGACAGGGGCACCGGGGGTCGACCCGGCCGGCGCACCTCCCGGCCGGCGAGGCTCAGGTGCGGGGCGAGCTGGGGTGCCCACCAACGGCGGACGGCCAGGTCCTCGGCGATCCGCTGCGCGTACACGGTCAGCGCCCAGGACTCGAACCACACCCAGCGGTCACGGGTCAGCGCCGCGCCCGGCCGGACCTCGGCGGCGACCGGCAGCTCCGGGTCGAGGGTGACCCAGCAGTTCGGGCCGAAGAAGCCGACGGTCTCGTTCTTGCCGCAGTAGCGCTGCCAGTACCTGACGACGGCCCGTTCGCGCTCGCGTCTACGGGTGTTGCGGGGAGCGTCGGGGCCACCACGGACCAGCCCGTCCAGGGTGGGCAGCACCCCCCGGTTCTGCCAGGTGACCGCCTCGCGTAGCAGCGGGTCGGCGGCCAGCTCGGTGATCCGCCGGGTGGCGGTGGACAGCGCCTCGGCGAACTCCTTGTCGAAAACGTCGGCGCCGGCGCCGGTGGTCAGCAGCTCGTCGGCCGCCGCGGCGGCGTGCGGCGCGGACAGCAGGGTCAGCCCGTCGGCCGGAAAGCCGGTGCTGCGCAGGACCGCGTCGCGCCACACCGACCAGCCGGTGTCGCCCAGCGGGCCCCGGTGCGCGGCGGCGGCCGCCCTCGGCGCGGCGGCCGGCGGTTCGGCGGTGAGCGCCGCGGTCAGGTCGGCGCGGATCGCGTCGGCCAGCTCGGGCAACGCGTCGTGCAGGAAGAAGTGCCCGCCGTCCAGCTCGTGCAGGGTGAAGCCGGCGGCGGTGTGCTCCCGCCAGGCCGCGCTCTGCTCCCGGGTCACCGCCGGGTCGCGCCGGCCGGTGAACGCGATGATCGGCACCGGCAGCGGCTCCTCGGGCCGGTACCGGTAGGTGTCCACCCGCTCGAAGTCGGCGCGCAGCAGCGGCAGCAGCAGGTCGACCAGCTCGGGGTGCTCCAGCACGCCGGCGGGCAGGCCGCCGCCGGCCCCCAGCCGGCGCAGCAGCTCGTCGTCGTCCACCTGGCACAGCCCGTCGAAGATGGTGGGCGCGGTGACGTGCGGTGCGCGGGCGCCGCCGACGTAGAGCCGCAGCGGCAGTGGACGCCCGGCGCGGCGCAGCTCGCGGACCACCTCGAAGCCGAGCCGGCCGCCCATCGAGTGGCCGTAGATGGCGTAGGGCCCGGTGGCCCGCCCGGCGATGGCGCTCGCCACGTCGACCACCCGGAACCGGGGGTCCTCGCTGATCCGGTTTTCCCGGCCGGGGAGCTGCACCGGCAGCACCTCGACGTCCGGACCGAATCGGCCCGGAAAGTTGCGGAACGCGCCGGCTCCGGCGCCGGCATAGGGCAGGCAGAACAATTGCACCGGTGCCGGATCGCGGCTGCCGGCGGAGAGGAACCAGTTCACCGAACACCTTTCTGAGGAGGTTCGATCCAGTACCGCTGCCGCTGGAAGGGGTAGGTGGGCAGCGAGGTTCGTCGGACGCCGTCGGCCGGGTACAGGGCCGTCCAGTCCAGGGACCGGCCGGTCACCCAACCGGCGGCCAGGTCGCGCAGCGGGCCGGCCGGACCGGCCACTCGGGTGTCCGTCGCCAGTAACGCGTCGAGCGCGGCGACCGCGTCGGCCGGGGTGGTGGCGACCACCGCGGCCCGGCAGCCGAACTCCCGTCGGCCCAGCGCCAACGTCGCGGCGACCTCGGCCAGCGTGGGCGCGGTGCCCGCCAGGTGCCGCCGCAGCCGGGTCAGGGCCGCCCGCAGAGCCGCGGGGGTACGCGCCGACACCGGCAGCAGGTGGGCGCTGGCCGACCCGGTGTCGACCGGCTCGACCGCGGGTGGTTGCTCCACCACGACGTGCGCGTTGGTGCCGCCCAGCCCGAACGAGCTGACCCCGGCCACCCGGCGCGGCACGTCGGGCCAGTCCCGCGCCTTCGTCGGTACGTAGAACGGACCGGCGGCCAGATCGATCTCCGGGTGCGGACGGGTGAAGTGCAGGTTCGGCGGGATGACCCCGTGCTGTACGGCCAGCACCGCCTTGATCAGCCCGGCGATGCCGGCCGCGGCGTCGAGGTGACCGATGGTGGTCTTCACCGAGCCGAGCGCGCAGGTCTCGGCGGGGGCGGCGCCCGCGTACACCTCGTGCAGCGCGGCCACCTCGATGGCGTCCCCGAGCGGCGTACCGCTGCCGTGTGCCTCGATGAAACGGACCTCGCCCGGGGCGACCTCGGCGGCGGCGAGCGCGCCGGTCACCGCGGCGGCCTGCCCGGCCGGCCCGGGGACGGCGTAGCCGGCCCGGTCGGCACCGTCGTTGGTGACCGCCCAGCCGGGCAGGATCGCGAGGACGCGGTCCCCGTCGGCCTGCGCGTCGGCGAGCCGACGCAGCGCCACCACCCCGACCCCGGAGCCGAAGCCGGCGCCCTGGGCGGCCTCGTCGAAGGCCCGGCAGCGACCGTCCGGTGAGGCCAGGCCACCGGGGGTGTGCCGGTGCCGGGGCCAGGTGACGCTCACGCCACCGGCCAGAGCGATGTCGCACTGGTAGTCGGCCAGGCTCTGCGCGGCCAGGCAGACCGCGACCAGCGAGCTGGAGCAGGCGCTCTGCACGGCCACCGCCGGCCCGGTCAACCCCAGCCGGTACGCCACCTGGCCGGGCAGGTGGTCGGTGAGCTGCCGGCCGATCAGGCGGGCCTCCCAGTCGTCCGGATCGACGTCACCGATCACGGCCGGGTTGTCCATCAGGTGAAAGAGGAAGTAACGGTTGACGGAGGTGGCGCCGTACACGCCGACGAGGCCGGGGAACCGGGTCGGGTCGTGGCCGGCGTCCTCCAGCGCCTCCCACGCGGTCTCCAGGAACAGCCGGTGCTGCGGGTCGGTACGGGCGGCCTCTTGGTCGCCGAAGGAGAAGAACTCCGCGTCGAAGTCGGCGATGCCGTCGAGCCGCCCGGTGGCCTTCACGTGCCGGGGGTCGGCGCGCAGCCCGGGGCCGACGCCCAGCGCCGCCAACTCCTCGTCGCTGTGGTCGTGGATGGCGTCCACGCCGGCGCACAGGTTCCACCAGAAGGTGGCCACGTCCGCCGCTCCCGGGAACCGGCCGGCGAGCCCGACCACGGCGATCTCCTCGCCGGTGTACTCGCGGACGCCGACCGACGAGGAGTACGCACCGCCGGTGGACGCCGACGCGGTGGACGCCGAGGCGGTCGCGACGGGCGGGGCCGGCAGGTCGGCGGACGGCGGCGGGTCGACCAGTCGAGCCTGGGCGGCGACCGTCGGATGGTCGAAGAGCCGCAGCAGCGGCGGCCGGACCCCGAACCGTTCGGTCAGTCGCTGCTGCACCTGGCCGAGCAGCAGGGACTGCCCGCCGACGTCGAAGAAGCTGTCGGTGCGGCCGACAGCGTCCCGGCCGAGCACGGTGCACCAGATGTCGTGCACGATCCGCTCGGTCGGGTTGGCCGGTCGATCCTCGGCCAGCACGGCCCGGGCCGGCGCCGGCAGCGCCCGTTCGTCGATCTTTCCGCTGACGGTCAGCGGAAACTCGGCGACCGGCACGACGGCGCGGGGCAGTGCGTACTCGGGTAGTTGCCGGGCCAGGGCGGCCCGCAGCGCGGCCGGGTCCACCGGTGTCCCGGTCGACCGGACGTACGCCAGCAGCTCGCCGTCGCGGGCGATGGCACGCACCTCGGCGACGCTCGGTTCGGCGGCGAGCACCGACTCGATCTCGGTCAGCTCGACCCGGAACCCGCGCACCTTGACCTGCCGGTCGAGGCGGCCGAGGCAGCGCAGCTCGCCGGTGGGCAGCAGCTCGCCGAGATCGCCGGTGCGGTACGCGGGCACCCCGTCGGGGTCAAGCCCGAACCGGTCGCTGACCTGGTCGAGGTAGCCGGGGGCGAGGTGCCGGCCGCGCACCACGATCTCGCCGTCCGGTGTCAGCCGCAGCGCGTACCCGGGCAGGGCGGTGCCGATCGGCAGCGGCCCGGTGGCCGTACGGTCGACGTCGGCCAGCGGCAACACGGACCGGGCCGCGAAGGTCATCTCGGTGGCACCGTAGCCGTTGACGAGCACGCAACCCGGGGCGAAGTGACCCTGGGCGCGGGCGGCGTCGGCGTAGCTGGCCTGTTCGCCACCGAGCAGCACCACCCGGACCCGGTCGAGCCGGTCGACGCCGGGAGTGTCCAGCAGGTACCGGAAGACCGTCGGGGTGGAGTGGTAGACGGTGACGGCGTGCCGGGCCAGTTGCGCGACGGCGTACGCCAGCCCGTGGCGGCGCAGATCGACCGGGACGACGGCGGCGCCGGTGAGCAACGCCGGGTAGAGGTCGGGGATGGCCGCGTCGAAGCTGAACGAGGCGAGCAGGCTGAGCCGGTCGTCCGGACGCAGGTCGAGGGTGGCGATCTGGTTGTCCACCACGTGCAGCAGGTTGCGGTGGGTCTGCCCGACCGCCTTGGGCCGGCCGGTGGAGCCGGACGTGAACAGCACGTACGCGAGGGCGTCCGGGTCCACCGACACCGGCCGCAGTGACGCCGGCCGCACGTCGACGGCGGGGACGACCCGCGTGCCGGGCCGGTCGGTGGCGAGCCGGCGGGCCAGCTCGGTGTGCTCGCCCCCGCTGAGCAGCACGGTGACGTCGGCGCCGTCGACGAGCTGGCGCAGTCGCTGCTCCGGGAAGCCCGGGTCGAGCGGCACGTAGGCGGCGCCTGCGGCGAGGGTGCCCAGCATCGCGGCGATGGTGCCGGCCCCGTGTGTGGTCAACAGTCCGACCCGGTCGCCGGGTTGAACGCCGGCCCCGGCCAGCAGCTCGGCGTGGCCGCCGGCCAGGCCGGCCAGGCCGGCGTAGTCGAGCGGGCCGGTGTCACCGAGCACGGCGGGATGGTTGGGCCGGGCGGTAGTGGCATCGCCGAAGCGATGGATCAGCGTTGAATTTTCCATCTCAGGACGCGCACATCGCTCCACACAAGATGGACACGCCGCGACCGGCTACATTGATCATGATCCCCCCCAGGAATTCACAATGGAGCGAGCATAGGACTCAACGCCTGGCGCGGAAGATCATTGACTAGAGTCGACCCGAAGGGCTAGCGGGTGATCAGACGAGGGATGACGAAAGTCGTCCGATCATCCCCCTGGCGCAGCGGCGGATTTTCACCTAGAACGATCATCAGGGGCCATTTTTGCGGTCGCGCATTCATTGCGTAGAGGAATTTCCCGGCCAGAGACATCGGGTCGCTCGCCGCGGACCACGCTCTGCGCCGTGGGTTGAGCGCGTACACGGTTCCGGCGGGACGGGGCCGACAGCACCGTCGTCGTCGCGCGGCAACCGCGACACCATCTCCCGGAATCGGTCACCCGTTCGGCCATCGTCTTCAGCACGGCGCGGGAGACGGCGGCAGCCTGCTCGGGCGGCAGGCCACACCGCCGGGATACCGCGTCGACGAAGCGCGGAAACCGGCCGTCGCCCGCCGTGTCGGTCGCGGCCGGGCGCCTACCCCCCGCCGCTGCCGACAAAAGGCCGCTCGATCCCGCCGATCGACATCAACATCCGTCACACGCAGACCGACGAACGCGAGTCGAGTCTCGATTCGCCTACTGCCGTTGCCGTGTCAGCCCGTCGCATACGTAAGCACGTCGACCGTGGCTGTCATCGGCCGGGCTCCGGGATTCGCAAGCGTCGCCGAGCTGTTACGCAGGGTCACCCCGTCTGCGTGTCGAATGGAGAAGCCGTACGCCGCAAGGTAGGGCCAGCGGGTGCTCTCGGGATAGTCGCCGTTGTACTCGTTCGGAGTCTGCGGAGCGACCGATCCGCCGACGGTGACGTTGACTTTCACATTGCTCAGGAGGATGTCGTACATCCCGTACGTGGCGCCCGTGCTCTCCTTGGTACCCGAGAGCACGGCTCCCGTCGCAAGATGGTTGGGCGCCGCATCAGCGATGCGGGTAGCAGTGATGTCCTCGAAGCGCAGGCCGCTGATCCACCGGGGGTCGGGTGCTCCGGTTCGGCGCCCGATCAGTACGAAGATCGCCCGCTGGGTCTGGTCGATCGTGACACGCCGGAACCGGGCATTGGTGACCGTCCCGCCGCCAACCTCGGTGACGACGATCCCCGCGTTGCGCGGTCGTTTGACAAGGACGTCCTCGACCGTGATGTCGGCGAAGGCGCCGTCGCTGGCGGTGCCGAGCTTGACGCCGTTCGCCCGTCCGGAGGCGGACACGCTCGACAGCCGGACGACGGCCCCGACGACTCCGCGGCTGGAGACGCGCTGGCTGGTCGAGAAGTGACTCTTGAAGCAGATCGAGTCGTCATCGCTGTAGACGTCCACCCGTTCGATGAGGACATCGTGACCGTCGACGACGTCGATGCCGTCACGGTTTCCGTCGATGTTGCCGTCGACCGCGACGTCGGTGATGGTCAGGCCGTCGATTTCGGCGGGCACGATGCCCCAGAACGCGGCGTCCTTCAGGTAGATGTCACGGATGGTGACATTGCTGCCGGAGGTGAGGAACATGCCGGCCGGACGGTGGTTCTCGGCGGGCCCGGGCTGGCCGCCGGCCCAGGCGGGATTCGTGCCGTTGCCGTGGATGACTCCGCCGCCCTCGATGGTCAGATTGTTTGCCCGGTGGGAGAAGAGCAGCGCCTTGGTGAGCACGCCGCCGACGAAAGGGCGGCTCGGGGCGATCCTCGCAACGGAGGGGTAGGCAGCGTCATCCCAGGTGCCCAGCAGCATGGCATCGGGTGCCACGAAGAACGTCATATCGGACTTCAACATGATCGTCCCGGTGCGGAACACACCGCCGCTGAGCAGGACCGAACCACCAGTGGGAGTCGCGTTCACCGCCGCCTGGACCGCTGCGGTGTCGTCGGTGGTGCCGTTCCCGGTCGCGCCGAACGAGCGCACGTCCACAACCGGCCCGGTCGGCGTCTGGTCGGGAACCGGATACGCGAGAACCTTGTCGGCGTACAGGGTGCCGACCTGGCCGGCGCCGACGCCGAGGACGAGTTGCGCCACATCGGCCGCGGCCGGGTCGCGGAACGGGAAGTGGGTGGGTCTTGCCGTGGTGCTCACCGCCGGAAAGCGCCGGCCGTCTGCGTAGGCCACGAACTGTCGGCCCGGGACGTCGAGCACGAGGCGGACCGTGTACCACTCGCCGGGCTGCACACCGGAGAGCAGGACATGGCTGACCCCGCCGGATACGTACTGCAGAACCGAGTTGCTGAACTGTAGCGAGGCCGAGATCCTGCCAGTGGAACTGCGGATGTACAGCGCCATCTTGACACCGGTCGTCGACTCCGTCCGCAAGTTGGCCTGCACCATCACGACGCCCTTCTGTGGTGTCCTCAACGCACGGGTGGCGGTCAACTCCTGAGTGCTGGTGGTCTTGGTGATGCGCAGGCTGCGGTCGGCGTCGCTCGGCACGGGCTGCGCATCGACGGTGCCCCCGCCACCGGCAACCACGTAGCCCGGCGCCACGGTACCGACCGGCACGTCGTCGAACAGGTCCTTGGCCTGGTACGCCGCGGTGTCCTCGGGCACCCTTCGCAGGCTCACGTTGTCGACCCACATCGTGCCGAGGTTGGTGGCGCCGGGACCGAGGCCGAACGTGAGCCGGCCGACATCGGCGGCCGGAGTGCGGAACGGCGCGGCGTCGAGCAGCTTGGCACCATCGACGTGCAGGTCGAAGGTCTGGTCGTCGGTGCGCAGCTCGACACGCACGACGTGCCAGCCCTGCGACGCGGCCGCGAGCGTCTGATTCGGGCCGGCGTTGTAGTAGCGCCCGGCGCGGATGCCGATGCTCGCCACCGGCACGCCGGTCCGGCTGGCCACGTAGAGCACGTTGAACGCACTTACCGCCGAGTCGACGCGGACGCGTACCTCCGCCTCGACGACGCCGGTGAGACCGGCTGTCGTCCGCCGCTCCACAATCGTCGACGAAGCTGCGTCAGTCGCGGTCTTCGTGAGCCGGAGGCTGCGGTCCACCGCGTCTGGGACGGCGGCGACCCCGACGGTCCCGCCGGACGTATCGGTACCCCAGCCGGCTGGCACGGTGCCGAACTCAGCATCGTTGAAGTGCTCCATGACAGCCGACGTGGCACCCGGGCCGGTGTTCGCCGCCTGCACCCCTTCGGGGGCAACCACGACGGTGGTGGCCAGCCACGCCGCCATCAGAAGGGTGGTGCTCCGCATAGCGCAGCAAGTTACCAGGATGAATAACTCCGGTGACCCCGCACGGCGAGCGGCCTTGCCGGCTCAGCGGCGCATCGTCAGTGCGTGGTCAGGCCGAGCACCACGGCAGTTCACACAATGTTGATCAACTGGGCAGAGGCTGTCCGGGCGAACCAACCCGTACCACCCTTGGGAGCCCGACACATGCTTGACAGCGCTCGATTGCTCCGGCGTGGCCGAACCGCCCTGGCCGCCGCGGTGGCCGCCGGCTTGCTGCTGGCCGGTGGGGCGGCGTCGCCGGCTGCCTCGGCCTCGCCGGCCGGCGCCCGGCCGGGTACGCCGGTCCCGGTGCAACTCTTGTCCATCACGGACCTGCACGGCTACTTCGGCGACTACACCACGACCGTGCCCGGAGCCCGGGCCGGCGAGCCGGCCCGTCAGGTCGGCGGCGGCGCCTACCTGACGGCACACCTCAAGCAGCGCCAAGCCGGCCAGCGGAACTCCATCCTCTTCTCGGCCGGGGACGACTTCAGCGGTTGGCCGAACGAGACCGGGTGGTTCTGGAACGAGCCGACCATCGAATACCTGAACTCGATCGGGCTGGAATTCTCCACGGTCGGCAACCACGAGATGGATCGGGGCTACGAGTTCCTCCGGCACATGGACGATGGCACCTGCCGGTGGCGGCCCGACAACGACATCTGCTTCACCGACTCCACCGGCCGGCGCTTCCACGGCGCGGACTACGACTACTACTCCGGCAGCGTCGTGGACGACCGCAGCGGCAAGCCCAAGCTGCCGCCGTACCACGTCGAGTACGTCAGCGACGGGCACGGCGGTCGGCTGCCGGTCGGCTTCGTGCACGCCACCACCAAGCTGATGTCCGAGGAGCAGATGTCCTACACCCCGAAGGGGTTCGACTTCCTCGACGAGGCTGACACGGTCAACAAGTACGCGGCCGAGCTGCGCCGGCAGGGCGTGAAGGCCATCGTGGCGGTCATCCACGAGGGCTTCTCCCAGGAGGCCGGTGCCGGGTACGACGAGTGCGTCAACCCGTTCGGCCCGATGTACGACGCCAACGCCCGGATCAGCGCGGACGTCGACGCGATCGTCACCGGCCACTGGCACGCCCTGGTGAACTGCATGCTCCCCGACCCGGCCGGCAACCCGCGTCCGGTGGTGGAGGCGGCCAACCACGGCCGACTGTTCAACGAGATCAACCTCCAGCTCGACCCGCGTACCGGCGAGGTGCTGCGGGACCGGACGACCTCGGTCAACCACGCCAACACCCAGGACGTGACTCCGGACCCCGAGACCCTGCGGATCGCCGACTACTGGCGGACTGAGCTGGCGAAGCGGGCGAACCTGCCGGTCGCGCGGGTGACCGCGGACCTGACCCGGGCCCCGGGTGACAGCGCCGAGTCGACCATGTATGACGCCACCGCCGACGCGTTCCTCTGGGCCGCGAACCGGGACGGCAAGGCCGATCTGGCGGTCGCGATGCCCGGCATCCTGCGCCGGGACGTCCGGTACGCCGCCGACCCTGCCAACCCGGCCGACGCACCGGGCCGGGTGCTCTTCTCCGAGCTCGCGCTGGGCACCGTCTACGACAGCGGCATCGGGGTGGGGCTCGTCCGGGGCGACGTGACAGGCGCCCAGCTCGACCAACTGCTGGAGAGCCAGTGGCAGCAGGCGGCGGACGGCACCGTGACGTACCGGCACATGGCGGTGTCGGGCAACGTCCGGTATCGCTACGACCTGTCCAGGCCGGTCGGCGACCGGGTGGAACCCGGCAGCGTGCGGATCGGCGGCAAGCCGTTGAGGCTCAAGTCGACGTATCGGATTGCGACCCTGGCGAACAACTTCTTCGCCAAGAACGCCACATCCGGGTTCACCGCGCTGTTCGAGGCGCGCAAGCAGGACCGCAGCCTGTACAACGGCGGTGACGCTCTGTGGCGCTACCTGGAGAACGCGTCCCCGGTCCGCCCGCCCGCGCTGGACCGGGCGACCCCGGTGTCCCGCTAAGGCGGGTCGACGACGTCGGACCAACCGGGTGCGGGCGGCCAGGCACCGCCCGCACCCGGGTTCGGGTTCAACTCTCGGGTACGTCCATCTCATCGGGCCCTGGGAGCGGGCTGCACATCGTCGCTATGGTCGGTGTCGTGGAGACACTGGGCCGACTTGCCGGAGTCACGGTCGACTGCCGGGATCCGCAGCGACTGGCTGACTTCTGGTCCGTCGTGCTTGGAGGCCGCGTGACGGAGTCTCTTCCCGGCTGGCGGCGCGTCACTGTCGCCGAGGGCAGCCCGGTGCTGACATTCCAGCCGGTCCCGGAGCCCAAGGCCGGCAAGACGCGACTACACCTCGACATCGCCGTTACCGACGTCGACGAAGCGGTCGAGCGGATCGGGATGTTGGGCGGGCGGTGGACAGGTGAACGGCATGACTACCAAGAGGGCGCAGTCCTCGTCATGACCGACCCGGAGGACAACGAGTTCTGCGTCGTGCAGTACTACCGGGTGTGATCTGGTGGGGTTTTCGACGAGCATCCGAGACTGCTGATGGCGTCGTACGCACCGTCGTCGTTGCACACTGATCACAAGCGGCCGTGAGAGTGGGAGCCGTCGACACACCGACCGGCGCGCAGGGCACCGCGCCGCGCCCGTCGGATACCAGCCACCACCTGGATGTCGGGCGCCGAGCGGAGCAGGCATGATGGGCCGGCGTCGGATCAGACGTGCCGGGGCTCCCACCGGAAGAAGCGGCGGGTCAGCCAGGCGCCGATGACCAGCCACACCAGCAGCACACCGGCCGAGGGCAGTGCGAGCAGGTGACTGTCCCAGAAGCCGAGCGCCCGGCCCCCGTCGGTCTGTGCCAGCCACCCGACGCGCAGCAGTTCGGTGAACGGGCCGGTCGGCAGGAACCACAGCACCCGCTCAATCGGCTCCGGCAGCGCGCCCAGCGGCAGCAGTGCACCCGGGGCGGCCAAGAAGATCACCATGGATGGCAGGGTGGTCAGCATCGCGGCCTCGGAGCTGCGGGTGACCGCGGACAGTACCGCGGCGAAGGCTGCCATCACCGCGGCGCCCAGCAGCAAGGCAAGCAGGATCACCAGCGGGTGTCGCGGCACCGGCAGGTCGAGCGCCAGGATGGCGTAGAGCGCCAGGACGGCGGTCTGTGCCAGGAAGGTGAGCACCGTGCTGCTGGCGGTGCCGAGCAGGATGGTGCGGTCGGACGGCAGACCCACACGCATCCGCTTGAGCACGTTCTCCTGCCGGCGCGAGGCGTAGACGGTGGTCAGATGGTGGTGCACCACGAAGACCATGATCAGCGCGGTCACGCTGACCACCCGGCGCACTCCGGGGACGGCCTGGCCGCCGTATCCGCTGGTCAACAGCAACCCGATGAGCAGCGGAGTGACCACGGAGAGGGCGGTGGCGGTCCAGTTGCGCCGCAGCGCCAGCAGCTCTATGCGCAGCAGGGCGAGCATCTGCCAGGACGGCCGCGCCGCCCGATCCGTCGTGACGGTGGTCATCGAACTTCCTCACGTTCCGGTCGCTGACCGGCGTTAGCGTGCTCGCCGGCGATGTCCAGGAATACGTCCTCGAGGGTGGCGGGGCGCGCGGAGAGCCCGTACAGCCGCACTCCGGTGGTTTTGGCCCAGTCCAGTAGCCGGGAGAGGTCGCCCTGCAGGTCGCGGGTCTCGTAGGCGACGCGGTCGCCGTCCACCGAGAGCGTGCCGTGCGGCAGATCGGGCAGGTCGTACCCCTCCGGTGAGCGGAACGTGATCCGCGCCGGCAGCGTGTGCACCACCTCCTCGGGCGTCCCGCGAGACACGATGTGCCCGCCCTGCATGATCGCCACCCGGTCGGCGAGCACCTCCGCCTCTTCGAGGTAGTGCGTGGTGAGCAGGATGGTGGTCCCGCCCGCCTGCAGCTCGCGGACGACATCCCAGGTGCGGCGCCGCGAGGCCGGATCCATACCGGTGGTCGGCTCATCGAGGAAGAGCACCTCCGGCCGGCCCAGCACGGCCAGCGCCAGCTCCAGCCGCCGGCCCTCGCCGCCGGAGAGCTGCTCGACGGCGACGTCGGCCCGGTCGGCCAGTTCCACCGTCTCGAGCATGTCGCGGGTGGTGCGCGGACGAACGGTGAGCGCCCGCCAGGACTCGATCGTCTCGCGTACGGTCAGGGCGCCGGTGAAACCGCCGTGCTGGAGCATCACGCCGGTCCGCGGACGTACAGCGGAGCGGTCGGCGATCGGGTCCAGGCCGAGCACCCGCACCTCGCCTGAGGTCGGCCGCTGCAACCCCTCGAGCGCCTCGATCGTGGTGGTCTTGCCGGCGCCGTTGGTGCCCAGCAGGGCGAACAGCTCGCCCCGGCCGATGGCCAAAGACACCCCCCGGACCGCCTCGAACTCCCCATAGCTACGACGCAGCTGGTTCACTTCAATGACGACGTCTTCCATGACCTCAGCCTGCCCATCCGGGAACACAATGCCGATCCCCGTGCTGTCATGATTCGACCGTGTCGTTTGCACGGGTCACCCGTGCACTGAACCCGCCGCAGGCCGTGGTCCTTTCCCGCGCGGTCATCCGGGCCAGGACTGGCCCGTCCGGACGCGGTGTCCTCTCGTCAGCGCACGACCTTTGGAGAATGCGGGTGGCCGTGTCGGTACGGCACCGCCTGGCTCAGGATGCTGGCACGGTTGCGGGCTCTTCGCCTGGGGTGGTCGGGGGTTCTGCGATGCCGACGAAGTTCCCGCCCATGGGCCGGATGCCGACCGACCACCCCAGCGCTGTGAGGACGTCCGTGAGGGTCTGAGCATCATGGAATACCTTCACGATGCGGTACTGGCTGCCGTCATCGAGCCGGCGCAGCACCGCCGGGGTCGGCTGGTTCGCGAGGACTTCTTCGCTGGCGGCTACGGCGGGGCCGTCGTCGATGAAGACTGCTTTGCCGCCCGGCGCGAGCGCGGTGGCGACGGCGTTCCAGAAGTCGGGCAAGCGTGCCGGCGGTACATGGGAGAGCCAGAAGGCGAAGAACACGGTGTCGTAGCGTCGTGGCGGCTGCCACTCAAACAAGTCGGCCTCAATGAACTGCACGGTAGGGGATGCGGTGCGCGCCCGAGCCAGGGCTAACACTTCGGATGCCGCATCGACAGCTGTCACCGAATGTGCCCGCGCAGCGAGCAGAGAGGTCCACTGACCTGTTCCGCAGGCCAACTCGAGCACATCCCCGGCGATCGGAAGGTCATCGACGACAGCCAACAACCTCTGCAGGTCTTCGTACTCTGTATAGGGCCGGTCGTATTCGGCCGCACCGGCCCGGTAGTAGGCCATCTGTTCTGCCAGGAGACCGTCCTCATCCATGTAAGCCCCTCTCATTGGTGTCCGGTCAGCGACAAGCGCACACCTCGCCAAGCTCGCTCGCCACAGACAGTGTCGGCCTTCACCCTTGGGCAAGGTCAACAGTCCTGGGCGCCTCGGCCGTCCTCGTCGACTGATCCCGCACCCGGCTGGTGCCAGCCGGCACAAGCCGTCCGACGTGTCTGAACCCGGAAACGTTCGTGGACAGCCCACTAGCTGAGAGATGTCTCGTAACCCGACGTCTGCCTGCTGAGGACGGTCAGTCAGGTGCGTCGGCGCCGAGTACGGCTCGTGCAGGGCGAGAAAGTACACGTCCAGGGTGGGCACTCGGCTCCTTCGTAGGTGGGCTACGGCCGCCGGCGAGAGGTCGCGGACCTGATGTATCCCGGTCGACGACCTAACGTGCATCGCAGTCGACGACCTAACGTCTTTCCCACCGGCCGACCGTCTCCTGTGTTTGGACCAAGGGGTCGGGAGCTGGCCTCGGCACGGCCGAGGAGCGGAGGACAGGAGGACAGGGCCGGCTCGCCAGACCTCCGGCCGGTGGCGGCGCTTCAGCGTCGGTGACACCACACGAGGGGATAGCGGAGGAGATCTGATGTTCGATCAACCAGAGATTGCTGTCGGTGTTTTCCCCGGACAGGGTGCCTATTTCCCCGGCTGCCTGGACTTCATCGGTGCCGACCGGGAACTGGAAAAGCTCGTCGAGCAGGTCGATCGGGTCAGCGCGGCCATGCTCGGCCACCATCCGATCGCCGGCCTACGCGCTGGTGAGCCGCCGAGCACCCAACAGTTGTTCGCCGACTCGCCCGACACCATGCAGCTCGCGATCTTCACCACCACCGTCGCGACACACGACGCGCTACGCCGCCGTGGCGGCGCGTTCGGCGCGCTGATCGGCCACAGCATGGGCGAGATCGCCGCGCTGGTGGCCGGAGGTGCCCTCAGCGTCGAGCAGGGCGCGTCCGTGCTCTGCCACCGGATCGCCGTACTGCGGGAGCACGCCACGGCCGAAGGCGGGCTCGTCGCTGTCGGTTGCGGCCGGGACCGGATGGACGCCGTGCTCGCGCTACTCGACCACGCCGGCCCGGTGATCGCGTCCGACAACGGGCCGGAACAGGTGGTGGTCTCCGGGTCCGCCGACGCGCTGCGCCGGGTCAAGGCGATCGCCGCCGCGATCGGAGTGCCGGCCACACCGCTGCTCTCGGCGTACCCGTTTCATCACACCATGTTGACGACCGCCCGACAGGCGCTCGCGGAGCGGCTCACGGGGCTGCGTGCCGCGCCCATGCACACCCCGGTCTTCTCCCCGATCCTGGGCCGGTTCTATCGGGCGGACGACGACCTGGCCGCGATGCTCTCCGCGCACCTTGTGCTGCCCGTGGACTTTGCCGGCACCGTTGGCCGGCTGCACCGGGCGGGCGCTCGGGTCTGGGTGGAACTCGGCGCGGGTCGGGCGCTGACCAACGTGGTCCGTTCGCTCCACCCCGACGTCACGGTGTTGACGCCGGTGACCGAGACCGCGACGACCATCGCGGAGGCCGCTGCCTTCCTCGTACCGTCGTCGACCGTCGCCGTCCCGCCGGCCGCCACCGTGCGCGCTACGCCCGTCCCGCCGACCGCGACGCCCACTGCGCCGCCCGCTCCGCCAGCCCCCACGCCGGCCGCGGCGACCCCGGACGTACGGGAAGCGGCCGGTCGGTCGGCGCTACCCCGGTCCGAGATCGCCGCGCAACTGCGCGCCATGTACGCCCAGGCTCTCGAATACCCGGAGGAGGTCTTCGAGGACGCTGCGCAACTGGAGGCGGACCTCGGTGTGGACTCGGTCAAGCAGACCGAACTGCTCAACCGCATCGGCCAGACGTTCGCGCTGGGTATGCGCCCCGAGGGGATGCGCATCGGCGAGTACCGCACCTTCGGCAACGTGGTCGACCTCGTGCACGGGAACCTCGCGAGCGGGCAGGTCCGATGACGGGCGGACGGGTGGTCCTGGTCACCGGCGGGGCCGGCAGCGTCGGCCGGGAGATCGTCCGAGGTTTCGCGGCGACCGGTGCCACCGTCCTGATCAACTGCTTCCATTCCTGGCCAGCGGCGAAGGAACTGGCCGCTGAGGTGGTCGCAGCGGGCGGACGGGCGAAGCCGCTGCGCGCATCAGTGGCCCGACCGGCGCAACTTGAGCAGATGTTCGACCAGGTGCGCGACGAGTACGGCCGGCTCGACGTGCTGGTGAACAATGCCGCCACCGGGACCTTCGCCACGATCGACGACATCACCGACGAGCACCTGGACCGCGCTTTCGACATCAACGTCAAGGGACCGCTGTGGTGCTCACGCACCGCCCGCCCGCTACTTGCCGCCACCCCGGGGTCGTGCATCGTCAACGTCTCGTCCATGGGCGCCACGCACGCCCCGGCCAACTATCTGTCCGTCGGGGTGTCCAAGGCGGCCCTGGAAAGCCTGACGCGGTATCTGGCGGCCGAGTTCGCGGCGGACGACATCCGGGTGAACACCGCCTCGGCCGGCCTGATCGAAAACGACGTCGGTCGCCGCTTTCCCGGCTTTCCCTCGCTGCGGGACAATCTGGTGGACGCCACGCCGATGCGGCGACTCGCCACGCCAGAGGATCTGGCCGGCGTGGTCCTGCTGCTCGCGTCGCCCGAGGCCGGCTGGATCACCGGGCAGACGGTGTTGGCCGACGGCGGGCTGAGCCTGCATCATCGGGCGCTGTCACCCGACGCGGCCCCTCCGGCCCCCGCCCCGTCGACCGCTGTCACGCCCCCCGAGGAAGCGGCTGTCGCACCGTCCGAGGAGGCGGCTGTCACGCTTCCCGAGCAAGCGGCTGTCGCACCACCCGAGGCGACGAGCGATGCCATCCCCGTACCAACCGGTCACGACGCCACGTACGACCCGGTGGTCGTCGTCGGGATGGGGATCGCGGTGCCCGGCGCGTCCGACCCCGACGGGTTCTGGTCGCTGCTCAACGAGGGTGCCGAACTGTTCGTCGAGGTGCCTCCGGAGCGCTGGTGGATGGACGGCTTCCACCACCCGGACCCGACCGCGCCGGACAAGACCTACCAGCGCAGGTCGGGGTTCATCACCGACCTGCGACCACACCCGGCGATGGCCGGCGAGCCGATCGTCGACGACGACACCACGGACTTCACGATCCGGTGGCTGCGGCACTGCGTCCACCAGGCTCTCGACGGCGTCAAACGGCGCCCCGGCGACCGGTACGGCGTCTGGGTCGGGTACACGCCGGACGGCAGCCAGCACCTGTTCGAGGCGCTGGCGAGCCGAGAGTTTCTCGCGATGGCTGGAACCGCGGCGGACGAGCCCGCGGTACGCGACGACCTGCGTATCCTGCTCGACCGGGTGCTGCCGCACCAGTCCCCGGACCGGCCGGCGGCCCTGCCGCACCAGGTCGGGCGCGCCGCGGTGGCCGGAATCCTGCCGGACGACGCTCGGGTGACGATGGTGGACACCGCCTGCTCGTCCTCGCTGTACTCGATCGATCTGGGTATACGCGACCTGCTCACGGGGGATGCGGACATCGCGCTCTGCGGCGGCTCGTTCGCGCTCATGCCGAGTGGTTCGGTGCTCTTCGCCAAGCTCGGTGGCCTGTCCAAGACCGGCGCGGTACGCGCGCTCGACCGTGCCGCCGACGGGGTGCTCTTCTCCGACGGTGCCGGTGTGGTGGCGCTCAAGCGGCTCTCCCGGGCGCTCGCCGACGGCGACCAGATCCACGGCATCCTGGCCGGCTCCGGGCTTTCCGCCGACGGTAAGGGTAAGGCGATCTACGCGCCGTCCAGCAGCGGGCAGGAGCTGGCGGTGCACCGTGCGCTGACCCGTTCGACGGTCCGCCCCGGCGACGTGGGCATGGTCATCGCGCACGCGACGGGCACCCCGGCCGGCGACGAAGCGGAGTTCCTCTCCCTGCGGGCCGCCTACGCGGGCGACGCGCCGATCCAGGTGACGTCGAACAAGTCGCTGATCGGGCACACCGGCTGGGCAGCCGGCGTGGTGTCGGTCATCCACGCGCTGCTGGCCCTGCGGCACGGGGTGATACCCGCCCAGTACCGGTTCACCGGCACCCCCGAGTCGTTCGGAACGGATACCTCCAACCTCGCCGTACCCAGCGAGCCGGTCGCCTGGCCGCCCCTGCCGGACCGGTGTCGCACCGCGGCGGTCTCCGCTTTCGGATTCGGCGGCACCAACGCCCATCTGCTGGTCAGCGAGTACCGCCCGGACGTGAAGGGCGCCTACGGCTACGGCGAGCCGCACACCGATCCGCTGGTGCTGGTCGGCTGGTCGGGACACCTGCCCGGAGTGGACGACACCGAAGCGGTCGCGGACTGCTCCGTCGGCCGTGCCGGTGCCCCGCACACCTTCGGTCCGGTCTATCCCCATCCGCCGTTCCCGAAGCTCCAGATGCCGCCGCCGGCGGCGAGGGCCACCGACCGGACCCAACTGATGCTGGTCGAGTGCATGCAGCGCCTCGACGGGCAGGTACGCCAGGCCTGCGAGCGTCGCCGCGAGCGGACCGGAGTGGTGGTCGCGCACGCGGGTCCGACCCGCAACGCGGTCCTGCTCGCGCTGCGCTGCTACCTCGACGAGCTGGACCGCGTCGGTACGGAGGCCCGCGATCCGGAGGCTCTGGCCCGGCTGCTCAAGCAGCTCCGGCAGGACGTCACCGGGCGGATCGCCGCGCCGACCGAGGACTCCTTCCCGGGCGAGATGCCCAACGTCATCGCGGCCCGGCTCTGCAACTACTTCGATCTGCGCGGCCTCAACATCACCGTGGACGGCGGCGGTGCCTCGCTGGCGGACGCGTTCGAGGTCGCCGCCCACTACCTGCGCTTCGGCGACCTCGACCTGGCGCTGGTCGCCGGGGTGAACGGCAACACCCTGGCATCGTGGCGGGCCGTGTTCGCCTCGGAGGGCGAACTGGCCGAGGGCGCTTTCCTGTTCGCGTTGACCCGGCGGTCGGTGGCCGAGGCCGAGGGGCTGCCCATCCTCGCCGAGTTGGACCGGTTGTCCGTAGCGGAGGTGACCCGATGAGCGGGCTCGGCACGAAACTGGCCGGGGCGAGCGGCGCCGCCGGGCTCGCCGCGATGCTGTCCGGCCGCGTCGAGTACGGCACCGTGGCGGTACGCGCCGATGCCGCCGGCTCGGTACGGGCGCTGCGGCTGCGCCGGCCCGGTCCGGCCGCGACCGACGCACCGACCGAACAGCTGCTGCGCCGGCACGTCCTGGAACTGGCCGAGCTGCCCTACCGGGCGATACGGCCGGTGCCGGAACTGCTGCCGGCGGGTGTGCTGGTGCTGACCAACACGACCGCCGCCGCCGCGGAACTCTCGCTGCCGGCCGACGGTACCGTCCTGGTCGTCTCGGACGACACGGTCGAGGTACGCACGTCCGGCGGAGTGCGCCACCTGTCACCGGCGGACTGGCCCGAGGCGCGGGCACCACGGGAGGCGCCACCCCGACACGTACGGGTGATCGTGGACACCCGGGACCCGGAGCTGCACGTGGCGGGCTGGTCGACCCGGTCCGGGGATCTGCTCCGGCTGCACGAGTGGGCGTTCCTGGCAGCGCAGGAGAGCGCCGACCGGCTGGTCGACGGCGGCAGCTATCTGGTCACCGTCCTCGACGGGATCACCGCCGACGGCACGCCGCGGCCGTTCACCGGGCTGTTCACCGGGCTGACGAAGAGCCTGGCGCTGGACTGTCCCGGTGCGCTGGTGGTCGCCACCGTCCACGCAGCCGGGCCGGTACCGGCCACGCTCGCCACCTCGGTGGCAGAACTCGGTGCCGAGCAGCTGTTGCCGTGCGTGTACCACGTCGACGGTCGTCGGACGACCCCGCGAGCCCGTCCGGAGCAGGTGGACGAGCCCGACGCGGCGCCGCCACCGTTGGACGGTTCGTCGCTGGTGGTGGCGGCGGGTGGTGCGCGAGGAATCGGCGCGCCGATCCTGCTCGCCCTGGCCCGGCACTACGCGCCACGGATCGTGCTCCTCGGCAGCTCCGCGCCACCGGCAGACGACGATCCGGTGCTGGATTTCGACGACCCGCAGCAGCGCAGCCGGTACATCCGGGAACAGGTCACCGGCCCGGACCGGGTATCGGTCGCGGCGGCCAACGCGCGGTTCGACCGGCTACGCGACGCGGCCCACATGCGCCGTACGCTGACCGAACTCGCCTTGCACTGCGGACCCGGCCGGGTCCAGTACCTGCGCTGCGACCTGCGCGACACCGCCGCGGTGCGGGAGACCATCGGTGCGGTCCTGGCCGAACAGGGCGACATCGACCTGCTGATCAACATCGCCGGCATCAACCGCGCCTCCGACCTACGCTCCAAGAGCCTGGCCGACTTCCGCACGGTGCGTGACCTGAAGGTCCGCACCTACCTCAACCTGGCCGACGCCCTGCGGGAGCGGCCACCGGCCCGGTGGTGCAACTTCGGATCGTTCGTGGGCTTCAGCGGTACCCGGGGCGAGACCGACTACGCCTCCGCCAACGACTTCCTCAACACGGCAGCCGCCGCCCGTGACGACGGCTCGACCGAGCACACCATCGGCTGGACGCTGTGGCGCGACACCGGCCTGGGCGCCAGCACCGTGATGCAGGAGTTCCTCAGTCGGACCGGCTGGTTCACGGCCACCCCGACCGAGGAGGGCGTGGCGCACTTCCTGGCCGAACTCGCGTGTCCGAGGCCGCCGGCCACGACCGTCCTGTTCGGTGACCGCGAGGCGGGCGCGCTCTCCACGGTGCTCCCCGGTCTGCTCGACTTCTGCGCCGCGGCACCACCCGAGCCCACGACACGGCAGGTGCCCGCCGCAGCGCCCCGGTCCGCCATACCACCGCAGCCCGCGGTGCCGCTGGCGGGACCGGCACCCCGGGCCGAGCGGCGGCTACCGTTCATCGACGATGTCGTGCACCGGGACGCGACGTCGCTGACCGCCGTACGCACCTTCGACCTCGATCGCGACGGCTACCTGGAGCACCACCAGGTCTTCGAGTTCCCCACCCTGCCCGGCACGTTCGTACCAGAACTGGCCGCCGAGGTGGCCGTGATGCTGGTGCCCGACCGAGTGCCGGTCGTCTTCGAGGATCTCCGGTTGGAGTCCTTCCTGCGGGTCTACCGAGACGGCCGAAGCAGGACGAAGCGGCTGACCGCGCGACTGTTGAGCAGCGACGACACCGAGTCGGTGGTGCAGGTGCGGATCTCCGGCGACGTGCTCGGGCCGGGCGGACGGGTCCTGGTACGCGACCGGCTGCACTTCTCCGTCGTGGTGCGGCTACGCGACCGACCGACGCCCGGGCCTCGCTGGACACACTGGGACGAACACGGCAGCGAGGCGTTGATCGACCCCTACCACGCGCCGGGCTCGCCGGTGCTGCTGCGCGAGGTGTTCCGCTCCACGACGGACACCCGGGTGCACCCGCTGGGTCGCCGCGGACGGCTGGCCCTGGACACCGCCGGCATCCACCGCTGGTTCCCCGACCTGCTGGTGCCGTCCGTCCTGCTCGACGGGCTGGTCCGCGTGGCCGTGTTGGAACGTGCGCACGGCCGTTGGACGCCTGTGGCGATCCCCCGGTACGTCCGGCGCATCGACCTGTACGGCGGTCACACGGACGCCAGCCTGGCTACCCGCGGCGAAGACGTGGAGTTGTACGTGACTCCGGTCGATCTCGATCTCGAAGACCCGAACCCCGACAATCGCGCCATCGCGGTGTCCCGCGACGGTGAGGTGCTACTCCAGGTCAAGGACATCATCGGCGCGATCGTCGGCTACCTCGACCAGTCCACCGGCGAGATCGTCGACCGCAAGACGTTCGACGAGATGTTTCCCGCCCCAGCGACTCGGCCCTGATCAGGGCACAAGGACAGGAGCAGGCCAATGTCCATCGAACAGCAGTCGGAGAATACGACCAGCCCGCCGGCGGCGTGCCCGGTCAGCGGGCAGCGGGGCAACGTGTGCCCGGTGCCGCACGGCCCGAAGGGGCTGCCTCTCATCGGCGACGCGGGTCCCTACTTCCGCGATCCGCTCGGGTACACGCTCGACACCCAGCAGCGGTACGGCCCGATGGTGGGCGTCAAGCTGCCGGTGCCGTTCATCCAGGTCACCGAACCCGACGCCATCGAGCGGGTGCTGCGTACCAACCCCGACAACTACGTACGGGGCAAGCTGTACCGGGGATTCGCCCCGTACATGGGTCGTGGCCTGCTCACCCTCGACACCGCCGAGTGGAAGACGCACCGACGGGTCGTCCAACCGGCGTTCACCCCGCAGCGGACCCGCAACGACGCCGTCGAAACGATCACCGCGACCAGCGCCGTGCTGGACCGCTGGGCCGAGCTGGCCCACCGAGGGGAACCGGTCGACATCGCAGACGACGTCATGAGCATCTCGGCCCGGGTGATCGGCGCGGCCGTGGTCGGTCGGGATCTCTCGAAGCCGGAGACGGGCTACTCCGAGGCCGCCGCGATCGCGTCCAAGGTGATGTACACGAAGACGGTCTTCGGGATCAACGAGCTGCTGCCCAAGGCGCTGCCGACCCGATACCACCGGGAGCGCCGGTGGGCCCATCAGAAGATCGACGCGATCGTGCGGGACGCCGTCACGTCACGGGGACGCACCGGTGACACCGGCGACGACCCCGCCGGTCGACTGCTCGGATCCGACCTGTCCGACCAGGGCGTCGCCGACAGTCTGCGGACGCTGCTCCTGGCCGGCTCGGACACCACCGGGCAGGCGATGATCTGGACCCTGTACGAGTTGGCCAGACATCCCGGCGAGCGGCGGGTGGTCGAGGAAGAGGTAGACCGGGTGCTGGCCGGTAACCCACCGACCATCGACGACGTGGACCGGCTGCCCGCCGTCGCCGCCGCCGTCGACGAAGCGCTCCGGCTCTACCCGCCGGTGTGGCAGTTCCCCCGCGACTCGATAGCCGACGACACGGTCGCGGGGCGGTTCGTGCCGGGCGGCACCACGCTCCTGATGAGCGTTTACGGCACCCATCGCTCCGCCGAGCTCTGGACCGACCCGAACGCCTTCGACCCCGCCCGGTTCCGCACCGCCACCACGAGCCGACACCGGTACGCGTACCTCCCGTTCGGTGGCGGACGACGGATGTGTATCGGCAAGGCTCTGGCACTGGCGACCTGCGTCCTCGCGGTGGCGATGATCAGTCAACGGTTCCGGCTCCGCCTGGTGCGTCACGACATCCGGCCGGGCACGTACATCACCCTGTTCCCGACCGGCGGAGTGCCGGCGTACCTCGAGGAGCGGTCGTGACCGTTGCCACGGTGTCCCCACCGGGTGCTCCCGCCCTCCGGCCGCACCTGGTCTCGTTCACCACCGAATCGTTCGTCCGGCCCGTCGAACGCTTCGTGTGGACACCGGTCCCGGCGGCTCGGCCGGTCACCGCCCGGGTAGCCGACGTGGGACCGCTGCTGGTCGTCGGAGACGACGTGGCGCTGGCGGAGGGCGTCGCCGCGCGCTTACGGGCGCGGGGTCTCGCAGTCGACGTGGCCGCTCGCGGTGTCGAGCCGGCCCCGGCGGCCTGGGGCGGCATCGTCGACCTCAACGTGGCTGGCGCCCGGTACTCCCCCGGTGACGGCGACTGGCGCTCCGCGCTGGACCGCAGCGTCCGGATGCTCGCGCACCGCTATCCGGACTGGGCGGCCCAGCCGTTGGCCAACGGCTGCTGGTACCTCGTGGTCACCGTCATGGGCGGCAAGATGGGGTACGACGACGTTCCGATCGAACAACCGTTGGGCGGCATCTGGGCGGGGCTCGCCAAGGGCCTGGTCCGGGAGCTGCCCAACCTGGCGATCAAGGTGGTGGACCTCGACCGGCCGGAAGCGGTCCGCATCGCGGACGTGGTGCACGCCGAACTCGGCTCGTGGGACCAGTTCGAGGTCGGCTACGCCGGCGACGAGCGTTACGTGCTGGAGGCACGCCGGCAGGACGTACCCGAACCCCGGCTCGACCTCGGCGTCGACGACCTGGTCCTGATCTCCGGCGGCGCGCGGGGCGTGGGTTTCGCGCTCGCCGAGCATCTGGCCAGGGAGTTCGGTTGCCACGTGGTGGTCACCGGACGCAGTGCCATGTCCGTCGAGGAGCCCTGGCTCGCCCTCGACGACGCCGCCTTCGAGGAATACCGGCGCGCCGAGGTCGCGGCGGCGACCTCGGCGACGCGACTGCGCGAGGTGCGCGAGGTGCTGCGGCGACAGGCGGAGCTGCGCGCGGTGCACCACAATGTCACCGCCGCCCGGGACGCCGGTCTCCGGATCACCTACCAGGCGTGCGACTGCGCCGACGAGGCCCAGGTCGAGGCCCTGTTCGACACCGTCGGCGCGCCGACGGTGATCGTCCACAACGCGGGCATCGACCTGCCCAAAAGGCTGGCCGAGAAACGGCCGGAAGAGGTCGTCGACACCGTCGACGTCAAGGTCACCGGCTTCGCCAACCTGGTCAACCAGGTGCTCGCCGACGACCGCCGGCGCGCGACGCTGAAGATGTTCTGCAACGTCGGGTCACTCGCCGGGCGGCTGGGCGGCATGGTCGGACAGATCGACTACGCCGCGGGTAACGAAGCCCTCGCCCGGCTGGGCTTCTGGGCGCACCGCACCCACGGCCTACCGGCACAGACGCTGTGCTGGCCGACCTGGGAACGGCTGGGGGTGATCACCAACTACGACAACGCTGTGCGGTACGTCTCCACCATCGCGCCGGACGACGGCGTCCGGCGCTGGACCGACGAGATGCGGGCGGGTACGACCAGCGAGGTGATGTTCATCGGTCGGATCGGGGTCGCCCTGGTCCCCTCGATGTTGCGCGGGTTCTGGCGGTTCACCGGTCACCCTGACCTGCCACGCCTGCACTCGCTGGCCCACTTCCTGGGTGAGGTCGAACTGTTCGAGCCGTTCGTCCAGCTCCGCAGCGCGGTCACCCACCGCGCCGGGGACCAACCGTGTCTGGCCGGCGAGTTCACCGTGGACGGTGTCCCCGCCCTGCCGGTCAGCGTGTTGATCGAGCAGATGTGCTCGGTGGCCGACTGGGTGGCCCCGCCGGGCTGGCCCCGCCGCCACCTGGTCGAACTGAGCGACGTGTCCGTGCAGATCGACGCGCTGCGGCTACGGCAGGAGGGAACCCGCTTCGTCAACCACGCGGTCGGCGCGGACACCCCGAACGGCTGGACGGTGACCGTGGCGGTGCTCGGCGACGGTGGCGAACCGGCGGCCACGGCCACCCTGCGGTACGCCGAGGATCCGCCCGAGCCCTCGGCGCTGGCGGCGACCTTCCCGCCAGCCGCTGACGCTCCACCCCGCTCCGGTGGACCTCGGCTGCTTTGGTCCGGCCTGGCGATCAGCCGACCGCGGTGGCGGGTCGGGCACGACGGCGGGTACTCGGCCGACCTGTCGGCCGGGACGGCCGCCGACCTGTGGACGATGCCGTTTCCACCGACGGCCGCGATCTGCCCGACCGCCCTTGAGGCCGCCGTGGCGACCGCCGCCGCCGCTGGCACCGGACGCCGCGTGAGCGTGCAACGGATCGTCGCCCGCCCGGGGGCGCAGCGCGTCGACCGGCTCCTCGGCTCGTCCGACGGACGCCACTGGACCGGGTTGGCGGCTGACGAGCCCGTCCTGCAGCTGACCGGTCTCTGCGTGACGGGCGGCTGAGCGGGCCGACCAAACTGCTTGACGCCGGCGGTCGGGCCGATCCGGTCGGCCCGACCGCCGGCTCTCGTCGGCCAGCCGGGACCGACCCGCCGATGACACCGACAGCAGGGTCAGTCCGACAGCGCCGCCCGGGCGCGCAGCAGCACCGCGACCTGCTCGCACCACTCACGGTTCTCCTGCTCGAACCGGCGGCCGCGCAGACACGTCAGGTACGGCCCGATGCGCTCACCCTCGCGCAGGAACGTCTCCTCGTCCCGTTCGCCACGCAGCCGCCGCGCCGGCAGCCAGTGCGGCCGCGGCGATGTGGGTGCGTGTGCGCATGGCGCCTCCCTTCGATGGTTTCGCGGTCACGCGACGCGGCGGATGCGGCGGACGGCGAGGTAGAGCAGCAGGGCGGCGACGGCGACGAAGATGCCGGTCTCGATGCCCTGGAATAGCCAGTACCGGGAACCCGACGAACGAGGAAGAGCACACCGATCAGGGTCTGGGGTCGATGGGCTCAGACCAGCGCTGATGCTGCCAGATTGCGTTTGACGGCCTGGACCTGGTCCTCGTCGATCGGCCCGACCCCGGAGGCCACAAGCAGGGGCAGGCGCACCCTCGCTGAACTGTCAGCGGTTGCGAGGCCCCAGCCATAATCTGCGGCATGAGGTTGCTGCACGAGGTGTGGAACATCGTCGCGCCACTGGTCGGCCTCGCGGCGGTGATCGCCCTGGCAATTGATGCTCGCAGGCGTCGCCTAGCGCGAGCCGCCGTGGACGCATCGGCTTGGCCAGATCTGCCCAGGGATACAGTGGCGGTCGAGATGCCTCAATTGGGCGAGGGAATCACGACCGCAACAGTTATTCGGATCATGAAGCACGTGGGCGAGCCGGTACAGGTTGGTGACGCGGCAGCGGAGGTATCGACCGACAAAGTCGATACAGAAATCCCGGCCACGGCCGCCGGAACGGTTGCGGCTGTTTTCGTTGGCGAGGGCGATGAGGTTCCGGTCGGATACCCGCTGCTCGCCGTAAGGCCGTCAGCGGTGGCCGAACAGCAGATGAAGTGCTGAGCCGGCTTACCCTCTGCGTCGCAGAGGTGGTCCTCATCGACCAGCATGAAGCCAGCTGCCCGCCCGAGTCTTGACCCCTCACTTGTAAGCTCTGAACACGCTGTCCGCCGAGATCCGGTGGCGTTCCTGGTCCTCAGCGTTGCGGCAACGCCACCGGCGGTGCTCGCTGTGCCGCCCACCAGAGAACAGCCCTGGGTACGACGCCGCCCTCACCCTGCTCTAGCTGGCGGCAGCAACCCTGCGCGATGTTGCCACCCCGATGCTCCTATGGATGTCAAGCTCCGTCGACCGGCTCCTGGCGGAGCTTGACCCCTTCGTCCGGAAGAAACAACCACCGGCTTGTGAGCTGCGCTGGCGACTCGTTTGAGCTGGCCGAGCGGTCCGCCAGCGTCCGTGGTTGTCCACCGCCGCCGTGCCCGTCGTCACCCGGTTAGCCACTCATCCGCATTGCCGGAAAGATCCTCGAACACATGGCCTCGACATCGCGCAGCCCCTCGTCCTCCTCGTAGATGCAGGTCGCACAGATAGAGAGGTCCCGACCGTCCGGCCTCGGGTGCACCTGGGGCGCGTGTCCGCACTCGGGACAGGGCTCGCCATCGTGACTGGTCATGATGCGATCGTCGCAGCTGTGCACGATCAGTTTGGACGGCGCGTCGATCTCGACGTGGGCGACCGTAATTGTGCTGGTGACAAGGATGATTCTCCGCTGACGGGGCAGGGAAGGCGGCAGGGCAACCCGCTGCTGACCTTTGTTGACCGCCCTGTCGGACACGCAGCGGGCACGGCCTGCACCTTGTCACTAACGGCGGGTAATGGCGGCATAGATCTGGCTGCCAGCCAGTACACCCAGCGCAGCACAAGCGACATCACGAGAGAAGTCCGGTGGCCCGCCGCCGAGCAGTATGACCGCGCCTAGCGCGACGACGGCCGACAGCCCGCCGGACACCACGGCAGCCACTCTGTGGCGATGGTCCTTCGACTCGTGGAGCCAACCGACTGAGGAAATAAGTATCGAGGAGAGCGCTAGTTCGACTGCGTCGGGCCATACCAGCGCAACAAAGGAGACTATTGCCACGGAAACGCCGAAACCCGTGGCCGACCGAAACAACGCATCCCGACCAGACACGGGTAGGCGCTCCACATCGGGGCGGGCAACAACGTCTTGAGCCACGGTAGAACCGTACGCTCGCCGAACCGCCCGTGGAAGTGGCCTACTCGTGAACGCAACTCCTGGCCATCTGTCGACGTTCACCGCTGCATTGACCGGGTTGTTGGCGCTGCTCCTCGACTAGAACGCGGCCCGACTGCCATCCCGTCTGTCGACCCGCCCTCCTGGGGAGCGGGCCGCCGCCCAGCCCGCCACGTCAAAACCACCGTGACGCACGGTCGGACGCCGGCGGGTTGGGCGGCGGCCCGCTCGGCTTGCCCGGGTCGGTGGCAGGCGGGGGTGGGCCTGCGCAACCACCCACGGACCGACCTCACAGGGGGTTGGCGCCATCGCATTAGGTGTGGTTACTGTGGTCGGAGGGTTGCTGACCCTGTCGCGACACACAGAAGTTCCGTGCAACGTCAGCCATGTCTTGACTGTTGCCGTCGTCGGCACCGGCCTCGGCACTGTCGCTGGCGGCGCAATGTTGCTCCAGCGGGCAGGCCCTCTCCATCGCGTCAACGCATCTTGGCGGCATCTGATCGGGGACCTCGGTGGGAGCTGATGGCTACGGCTGTCGCGACGGTCATTCATATGTCGCTGCCGGTGTTGCGCGGGAAACGACCTACGCCTTTGCTCCGTTCGGACGCGATCACGAGCCCCGAGCTCGAAAGTCCGTGGCCGGCTTGCACCTCCGCCTACATCCGGATCTGCCGGTCCGGACCCTACGGACCGTGACCGGATACCCGGTGCCGCAACGTCCGGTCATGTCGATGAGTGCATATGCGATCCCTGCCTCGACCGGCCAGACCACATTCCCCTTCGCGCCGAACGACATTCGCTTCCGCGGTCGACTGCGCGCTGAGTGCGACGTGATTTTCGCGCAGTCACCGATGGCAGCCTTCCGAACGGGAAAGACGGAGTGTCGGTCGCCGGGCGGCTGCGAGCACCGCGCCCCTGACGACTACAAACGACGCCGAGTTGACCGCGGCTCCGACCAGCCGGCCGGACTACTCCGGATACGTCGGCGCCCACCACCGAAGAGGGGCTTCGATGGTGGACGCGGCGTGGCGTCAGACGACGATGACTGTTTTGCCGAGCAGCTTGCCGTTGCTTGCATCCTGGTGGATGGTCGGCAGTTCCTCCAGCGGCCGGCGGTCGGCGATGTGCAGCTCGAGTACGCCGCTGTCGATGCGGGAGACGAGGTCGGCCAGGTGGGAGGCGTCGGGGCCGACCCACACGCCGGCCGTGCGTACCGAGCGTGCGTCGTCGGCCGGCACCGGGCCGGCAGAGCTGACGACGATGCCGCCGTCGGCCACGTAGGGGGTCAGCTTCGCGAGGTCCTCGGGGGCCAGGCGTACGTGGTTCACCACCACGTCGAAGGGACCACCGACAGGGGCCGGGCCTGCGTCGAGGTCCAGCGGGTCGACGACCTTCTCCGCACCGTAGCCGTTCAGGCGGTCGGCATGCTGGGGGCCGTCGACGGCGGTCACCTTAGCGCCGGCTTCGGCGGCGAGCTGGACCACGATGCCTCCCACCGCGCCGCCTGCCCCGTTGACGAGAACGGTCTGGCCGGTCTTGATCCCGGCGAGTTCGACGGCTGCTTGGCGAGCGGCCAGCCCGGTCAGGGGTAGTGCGGCGGCGTCGGTCAGAGGGATGCTGCGGGGCGCGGCGGTCACCAGGTCGGCCGCCACGACCGCGTACTCGGCGGCTCCGCCGTGCTCATGCAGCGGGAACATGGCGATGATCGGGTCGCCGACCTGCAGTCCGCTGACTCCGTCGCCGAGCTCGGCAACGGTGCCCGCGACATCGAGGCCGGGGGTGATCGGCAGCGGGGTGGGGATCATCTCAGCGAGGACACCCAGCCGGATGTGGTCGTCGACGGGGTTGAACGAGGTGGCCACCACCTTCACCAGCACTTGGCCGGCGCCGGGGACCGGACGCTCCACCTCCTCCTGGCGCAGGACATCGGTGCTGCCGAACTCGTGGTAGCGAATAGCCTTCACTGCACTCTCCTCATGGTTTCGGGGTGTCGGATCCGTGGCGATCGGGGAATCTCCGGACGCCGCGCCGCCGCCACACTTGCCTGGGCAACTGTGAACGAGTGTGCTTGACTTGCCTAGGCAAGTCAAGGTGCGCGGCATCACAGAGGCCGACCAGGTCAGTGCCTGCCTCTGAGCAGCGAAAGGCATCCGGCTGCCAGGGTTGCCCAGTCAAGTAAGCTGCGCGTATGACCGGCACCCCCCAATGGCTCGACGACGAGCAGCAGAAGCTGTGGCAGGACTTGCGCACCGTGGTCATCGCGCTGCCCACGCTGCTGGACCGCCAGTTGCAGCGGGACGAGGGAATCTCGAACTTCGAGTACAGCGTGATGGCTCGGCTGTCCATGACCGAGACGCACACGATGCGGCTCAGCGACCTGGCCGCGCAGTGCGACAGCACGCAACCACGGCTGTCCAAGCTGATGGTCCGTTTCGAGCAGCAGGGGTGGGTCACCCGGTTCCCTGACCCAAACAACGGTCGGTACACCCTCGCGACCCTGACTGACGCCGGACTGCATAAGGTCGAGGACAGCGCCCCAGCTCACGTCGAGCGGGTCAGGCAACTGGTGTTCGACCCACTCAGCGCTGCACAGCAACGCCACCTCGGCGTCGCGCTCTCCCGCATCGCCGCTCTGGTACGCGAGCAACTCGACGGCCGGTGAACGACGCCCACCGAACTGAGCTCGACACCTCAGCCGGGTCCCCAGAGTTCCGTCCTGGCAACGGCGATACAGGCGGTCGGCATGGCGGAACGGTACGACCCTCGGCATCCTCATCTGCCGCCGATCCGCATGCTTTACCGGGATCATCGTGCGTCGACTGCCCGGGCGTACGGAGCCGGACAGGAGGACGAAGTTCAGCCGATGATGGCGGCGAGAGTTGGGTTCGCAGCTCGCGTCGTAGTCGAGGGCTGCGGCGAGCAGTCTGGCGGTTGCTGAAAAAGCTGGGACTGCAGTTTCACCTGCCAGTTCGTCGGGAGCCGGGTCGCCGACCGCTACCCGCAGACCCAGAACTGCGGGGTCGGGTCGGCTGATCAGCCGGTCCGTCGACGGCACCAGGGCTGGAGAACGACACCGAAGGCGCTGCAGGACGGGAAGACTTCGGTGGCGGCCATTGCGACGCCGCGATCTGGGCCCCGGTGACCGGCAGGGTGGGCGAGATCTGGTCGAGCAAGCGCTGCGCCAGGGTGGCGTCGATCTCGACGTCTGCGCTGATGCGAACATCGGCCGCGGTCGCCAGGTCCACGACGTCGTCGCTGGTGAACGCATCAGCTCCGAGAGTACTCAGCCGTCGCGCGAACTCCTGGACATTGATCATTTGCAGCCTCATCGTCGGATTGTTAATTATCCACCGTAACCCCCGCTTCGGTCGGCGGATCCTGCGCCCGCCGTGCGGGCCACTGGGGCCGACTGTCGGCGCCGACAACTGCGACCGCTGCGCGGAAGTCCGCAACTCTTCGGTGAGCTATTCGCGCGCCTGCGGGCCGTCACGCTCGGTGTTACCCATGCTGTCCCGCGACGCCCGGAAATGCCGCTCCGGGAGGGCTGGCGTTCATCGTTGGTGGTGACGCACGGTGATGTATGGCTACCTCTCCTGCTTCGGCTTCGGCTTCGGCTTCGGCTTCGGCTTCGGCTTCCAGTGTCGTACCTGCCAACCAACTTGTCGTGCGCGCCGCGGTGTCCGCCTTCTTGGGCCGCTACCGTGGGCAGACCCGCGTGCATACCGAGTCCGACCTACGGGTCTTCCTCCGGTGGTGCAGCGACCACGAACTTGACCCGCTCTCCGCAGCTCGGGTGGATATCGAGCGGTACCTGCGCTGGCTGCAAGACGTTCGCCGGTACCAGCCCTCGACGGTGTCCCGTCGGCTGTCGGTCGTGGTCGGGTTCTATCGGGCCTGTGTTATCGACGCGATCCTGGAGCACTCGCCAGCCGATTACGTTCGCCGGCCCACAGTGCCGGCCGAGTCACCGACACTCGGGACTGGGCCACCTGCAGTTCGAGGCCCTTATCATCGCCGCCCGGCTGTCGGCCAACCCGAACGACTTCGCCCTGGTCGCCCTCTTGGGCCTGCTCGGCTTACGAATCTTCGAAGCCTGCGGGTCGAACATCGCCGACCTGGGAGAGGAACACGGCCACCGGGTCCTACGGGTACGCGGCAAGGGCGGCAAGGTCGTGCTCGTCCCGCTGCCACCCGCAGTCGCCCGAGCCATCGACCGGGCCGTCGATGAGCGCACCAGCGGGCCACTCCTGCGCAACACCCAAGGTCGGCGAATGGACCGACACGCCGCCACTCGTCGGCTCAAGCACCTGGCCCACATCGCGGGGATCCGGATGCCGAGGATGCACCCCCACATGCTGCGCCACACGTTCGTGACCACCATGCTCGACGCCGGCGTCAGCCTGCGCGACGTGCAGATCGCCGCTCGTCACGCCGACCCGCGTACCACCATGCGCTACGACCGAGCCCGCAAGAACCTCGACCGGCATCCCAACTACATCCTCGCCGCCTACATGGCCTCCGGGACGTAGCCAGGCTCGCGCCTTTGCCGATGAGCGGATATCGGATCATGCGCGGCGTGTAAGCAACGGTTACGCGTCGATCTTCGCGGGCCAGGCGAGCATGGCGGCTTCGGCAACGGTGAGAAGCTCATCCGTGCCGGCGCCGTCGCGCGCGTGCTGGGACATGCCTTGCAGGATGACGCCGACGAGGACGGCCAGACGGCCGGCGTCGGTGCCGGCGGGCAGCCGGCCGTCGGCGACATCGGCCTCGATCCGCTTTCGCAGCGCGGTGATGTTGGCGGTCCGTTGGGCGCGCAGCAGTTCGGTGATGTCAGCCGATGCTGCGGTGCAGTTGACGGCCGCGCTGATGACGAGGCAACCGGGTGGATGCTCGGGCCGGGTGTACTCCACCGCAGCGGCGCGTAGCGCGCGGGCGACACCGTCGCGCACGGACTTCTCCGCCGCGAGTGCCGTCGCGAAGAACGCGCCGTGAGTCTGCTGATAGCGCTCGACCACCTCGCGGAACAGAGTCTTCTTGTCGCCGAACGCCGCGTAGAGGCTGGGTGGCGTGATGCCCATGGCCGCGGTGAGTTCGGCCACCGACACCGGCTCGAAGCCGCGCTGCCAGAACTCGTGCAGCGCCGTCAACAGGGCCTGGTCCCGATCGAAGGCTCGGGGCCGGCCACGCCGGCGGGGACGATCATTGGCCATTGACACATTCTATAGCGCTCGCTAGCCTGATGCCCAGACAATACATAGTGATTACTACAGAAAGGTAACGCGGGCATCATGGCACTGCTCAACGGCAAGACCGCTCTGGTCACGGGCGGCAGCCGAGGCATCGGTCGGGCAATCGCCACACGACTCGCGGCGGACGGCGCCCTCGTCGCCGTCCACTACGGCACCAACGAGGCAGCCGCGAACGACACCGTCACCGCCATCACCCGAGCCGGCGGCCTCGCGTTCGCGGTCCGCGCTGAACTGGGTGTACCCGGCGACGCACAGGCGCTGTGGTCCGCCTTCGACGCCGGCCTCACCGAATCCGGCGCCGAACCGGGCGTCGACATTGTGGTCAACAACGCCGGCATCGCGAACTCCAACGACCTGGCCCGCACGACCGAGGCCGAATTCGACAAGATCGTCGCCGTGAACGTGAAAGCCCCGTTCTTCATCCTTCAGCAGGCCCTGAAACAGTTGCGGAACAGCGGCCGGGTCATCAACATCTCCTCCGGCGTCACCCGCATCGCCGCACCGGCGATGATCACCTACTCGCTGACCAAAGGCGCCATCCACACTCTCACCTTCACCCTCGCCAAGCAGCTCGGCGAACGCGGCATCACGGTCAACTCGGTGGTCCCCGGCATCGTCGACGTGGACAGCAACGCCGTCTGGCTGCGGGACAACCCTGAACAACTCGCTTTCTGGGGCTCCTTCTCCGCGTTCAACCGGGTCGGCCAACCCGCCGACATCGCCGACGTGGTGGCCTTCCTCGCTTCCGACGAGGCCCGCTGGGTCACCGGCCAACATCTCGACGCCACCGGCGGCGCACACCTGTGACGCATCCCTATGCGGAAAAGCCGCATTGCGGGAACTGTGGAGACCCGTCGGCCAGCACGTCCGGCCGGCCCTCGGTGCTGACCCGGCACACCCGTGATTCTTGCGTCCAGACGCACGCTCGATCAGGTGCGCACATCTGCCGCGATCCGTCCGCTAGGCAGCGTCACGCGAGGAAGGGCAGGCGGCGCCAAGACTGGCCGATGAGCGGTCGTCCAGCAGGATGTGCGCATGGGGAAAGAGGCCGACAGCGCGACCCGAGTCACCTTCTCCGCGAGGTAGGACGTCCAGGGCGGTGAGGGCTGGTTACGGGCAGTCACCGGGGTACCAGCCGGCAGCGCGCATTGTCTGCGGCAGATCCGGACACGCACAGCTTGTTGTTCTCGGATTGGGCTTGACCCTCACGCTGCGTGAGGGGGGACGGTAGCCCGCGTGAATGATTTCTTCAACGCATTCGAGATGGGCCCCGTATCCGAGCGTGGACCGAAGGCGGTTGCGCCAGAGGTGTTCCGCGGCATCTACGCGATGCCGGTGTTCGTGACGGTTCCGACGTCGGACTTGGCGGCGTCGACGGATTTCTGGGTGCGGGGGTTCGGCTTTGTCGAGCTGTTCAGCATCCCGGGGCAGGTGGTCCACCTGCGCCGGTGGGCGTTCCAGGATGTGCTGCTCGTTCCTGCGGCGGCCGGTGCCGAGGCGCCCGGAGTGCCGGCGATGAGCGTGAGCTTCTTGTGCGTGCTGAGCGAGGTCGATGCCCTCGCCGAGGCGTGTTCGGATCTCGTGCCGGGCAGCGTTACCGGGCCGCGGGATACGCCGTGGCGTACTCGCGACGTCGAGGTGATCACCCCCGAGGGTGCGCGGGTCGTGTTCACCGCGGCGCTGGAGTTCGATCCCGACAGCCAAGAAGCGCGTGATCTCGCCTCGGTCGGAATCGTCGCACCAGGATCGGAAGAGAAGGGTCACAATGGTGTCCATGGGTGAACGCGAACGAGACATCCCTGACTGTGTCACGGTCGGCGAGGCCGCTGAGCTGGCGGGGGTGACCGTCCGCACGCTTCATCATTGGGACGAGATCGGCTTGGCGTCGCCGTCCATGCGCACCACCGCCGGCTATCGCCAGTACACCGACGCGGACCTGCAACGGCTGGATCGAATCGTCGCATACCGGGAGGCCGGCCTCGGGCTGGACGCGGTGCGTGAGATTCTCGATGACGCGACAGCGGAGATCAGCGCTACCTTGCGTGAGCAGCGTGCCCAGCTCGCCGAGCGCATCCAGGAACTGCAGCAGCTCGACGCGCGCCTGGAACGGATGACCGAGGCTCACGAGCGGGGGATCCTCCTCAGCGATGAAGCGCAGTCGGAGGTCTTCGGGGCGGACTGGGGCGCCCATCGAGCCCGACATGCCCGCACTGTGTGGGGGGATACTGTGCAATGGGCGCAGTTCGCCGAGCGGGCAGCTTTTCGCACCCGGGAGCAATGGCAGTCGCTCTCCGCGGCGATGTCCACGTTGCAGCTCGATCTCGGCAACGCCCTTGATCAGGGGGTCATTCCGGGCACCCCAGAAGCGAACTCGCTCATCGAACGCCACCGCGAAGTATTCTCGAACTTCTTCCCGCTCACGCGACAGATGCAGGTGTGTCTGGGAAGAATGTTCGAGTCCGACCCCGGCTTCTCCGCCCACTACGACGGAATCCGGGTCGGGCTAGCCTCCTGGTTTCGGCAGAGCATCGACGAGTGCGCTCGCACTCACGGGATCGACCCGGAGACAGCCACCTGGCAGTGACCCCGTAACGCGGAAATGCTCGTAACCCACTGCCGGGTACACGGCGGGGATGTCACCCGCCGTCCCCCACAGATCCGGACGTAAGCCTCTCGGGCAGCGCGACTCCGACCGCGACCACCACCCAGGCCGGGCCGTCCCGACGAGCGCGGACAATCAGTTCACGCCACACCGCATCGCGGAACTCGACGCTGGTACGCGGCTCCAGCAGCAGCGCCCGCAACCGATCCAACGACAGGATCTCGTCCGGCAGGCCGTCGAATCCTCGAGCGTCGAATCCGACATGAGTGGGTGGCTGGACCAGCAGGGCGAAGGCACGGCCGGCCGCGGCCAGCGGCGACGACGGCCAGGATCGAGCAGACATAGACACCCCTCGCGAAGCTCTCGGGCGCGGCACCGTGACGGCGGCGCGCGACGTTCATCCGCGCACAGCCACCGAACAGTCCGGGACGACACGATCGGGGGCGGGCGCCTGTTGCGCCTGCTCACAAGGCACCACCACCCAACACCCAACAACCAGGCCGGAGCCGGCGTTGGCAGAGCGCAGGACACCAGCAGCCCAGCTCACGGCCCTGTTGGATGCTGTTGGCCAGGGAAGATCCGCGAGTCGTGGACGACCAGACCCGGGGCCTTGCAGGTGCGCGGGGGCCGAACAGGAGCAGGGTGGGTGTTCGCGCGACCAGTCCCACCACTGTTGGGCGCCGTTGGGTCATCGGCCCCGGAACGGGCCGCTCTGCGCCGGGCTGGCGGGGCCATTCGTAGGTGCGAACACGGTCGATCAGCGCGGGAGCCACCCGCACATGACTACTGCACCTGACCCCACCTCGAACGGCTGGACCCACCCGAACCCGTTGCACGGTGGGGCACGACAGCGCACCGGCGGGGCGGTCCTCGTCGGTGGTGATGTTCCGATCGCCGTGGGGCGAGGTTGCCGGATTACGCGGCTGACCACCCAGTGATCCGCCTGGTGGCTTGAAACCCGGGAGAGTTCAGTGGCCGCGGGGATCGAACCCCGCGGCCACCCTCCGGAGAAACCCAAATTCCCGGTAGAAGATTGCCGAGGATCCGCTGTGACGACGGCGCCACCGACCGTCGCGACGCTCGGCAACCAACTGGAGCGTCCCGCCGACCAAACCCGTCGGCGAGGGCCGGGAGGATCAGCAGTCGGTGAGACGCATCTGCCAGGAGACGCTGGCACAGCCGGCCTCGGTGTCGGTGACCTCGGCTACCCCCGAAGCGTCGACCCGCTCGACCACGTAGTCGTCGAGCTGGTGGAACCGGGCCAGCTCGTCCACAGCAGTGCCGTCCAGGCGGCCGGCGAGGAGGACATCCTCTGGTTCGAGGCTGTCCAGCTCCACGGCGAGATTGTCTTCATCGTCGTCCGCGTAATCATCCGGGCGCTTCCAGATCTCCGACGTCCGACCAGCCGTCTCGGCTGCTGCGGCCACGACGGCCAGGACGCTGTCGAGGAGGGACACCCGCAGCTGCTCGGTGTCGACCATCGAACGGGGCAGAACGATTCGTGTGGTGCCCGGTGCCACAACGTCCGTCAACACCCCATCATCGTCACCCGTCACCACCTCGAGCGTGAGGTCCTGTGAGAGCGTCGCGTTGACGATGCTGCCGAGCACCGTGAACCAGTGATCGGCCGCCGTCACGGCGTCCCGTAGTGGCCCCGCCGCCGCCAGGTCCAGACTCTCCGACCCGATTCGCCAGTTCAACCGTCCCGTTGAATCACCCATATGCGTACCCCCTCCTCTCCGGCCGTTCGTACCTCGGTCTCCCGCACCACACTGCCCAGCGCCCGGACGACCGTTTCCCGGTCGCGCCCTACCGCACGCGTCGCAGGCACGGTCGCAGCGAGCACCAACTGGTCCGGCTCGATCCCGTCGATGATCTCTCGGACCTGGTCGGCGGCCGCCCCGGCGCCTGCGGGTCGGTCGGCGGGCGGCGCGAAGAGATCCACAAGTTCCGGCCGCCCCGGGTCGGATTCCGGGGAGCGCACCGGTGGCGCTCCGAGGCCCTGCTCGGCGCCGACGGCCGTCAAGGCGCCCAGCAGCGCCCGAATCATCCGGATCGCCAGCAAGCCGTCCCCGGGCACGTCGAACCACGCCACCGGCACCTGTACCAGGTAGCCGATTTCCTTGGCGCCACCGTGCCCCCGTGTCCGTACGTGTTGGACCGACGGCCCCGGCCCGCCGTGAACGGTGATGTCGAGCCGAAGGTAGCTGCGGGCCGGGAAGGATCGCCGCAGCCACTTTCCACCGTCGACCGTCCGTTGCAACGCCACCTCGATCAAGGCAGCGAGATTGTGTACGCGGTCCTGGTACCCCGCGACGTCCACGCCAATATCGCGCGGTGCGTCGCGGGGCTGAACGGACAACCAGAAGTTCACAGGGGCCGACCTTACCGGCAGGACCGGGACATGCCCGGCGGGCGCGAGCCGTAGCGAATCACGTAGGTCAGGCAGCTGCGATACTCCCATACGCGGGCGTGATAGCGGGTGGGGAACGATTTGATCTTCCGGATGCGGCAGTTTCGATACTTCTTGGCGCACTGGTACCGGCTGATGCTGGCCCGAAGGATGGGCGGCCAAGCACTGGTGATCCCGTACTTGTAGACCCGCTCGCGACCCCGCGAATCGGTGTGGTTGATCTGATAACCCCAGCTACGACCTCGGTAATTGTTGCTGTTGCGGTGGGCCGACGAGCCGTTGGGCCGGGCCGGTGGCCGACCAGCTACCTTTCGGATCCGCTTGTTCCGGGCTGTCGACCGTGCTGCGGCGCGCTGCGCCGCCCGTCGTGCCGCGTACTGGGCTGCCACCCGAACGCCGAGGATGGCGACGGGTACACACATTGGACACCGTCCATCCAGGTCCGTGACGTTGACGGGGTCCTGATTGGCGTAGTCGTAGTCGTTTGCCGAGCCACCCTGCACAGGGTCGACGGACAGGAAGCGGCCGGTGTGCGGGTTGTACAGGCGGACACCCATCAGGATGACGTCGTCGAGCCCATCGCCGGAGCGTTGCTTGCCGCCGAGCCAGCCGTACCGCTGGTCGGCCTGCCCCGCTATCGGGACCCCGAACTCCTCATAGTCCAGCAGCTCGGGCTCGGTGAGGGCGGGGTCGATGGTGCTGATGACGTCACCATGCAGTCCCACCAACTGCAGCCGTACATCGCCGGTGGCCGTGGTCGTCGCCGCCAGATCGCCGTCCGGACCGGACACGTTCCGGGTGACAACACCCTGGGCGTTCTCGACCACCCAATGGACCTCGTCCGAGTCGTCACCGTAATGGTTGACCTTGGTAGTGGCAGCTCCCCAGACACTGTCGACAAGCGTCTCGGCGGTGAAGGCACGGAACCGCTGCGCCGGGTCCAGCGTCCACGTCTGCCGTGCATCTCCGAGCTGCTGTTGCTGCACCAGGTCGTTGACGTGGAAGCTGTTAGTGAGGCCGCTGGGCATCCGTACCGTCCGACCGAACGCGTCGTACTCGTACCCAGCGTCGGTCATCCGGTCGGCGGTGTCGTAACTGTGCCCACTCTGCGACTCCGCCGCCGCCTCCTGACACCCTCCTTCGGCATTCGGTGCGTAACGCTTGAGGGAGGTGCGGTTGCTGCGCTCGTCGTAGGCGTAGACCCGGGTTACACAGCCACCGGTGATGGGGCTTTCGTGGCGGGTACGGACCAACCGGCCCGCACGATCGTAGCCGTGTTCCTTGCTGCCACCGGTGTAGGCATGCTCAACCCATTGGCCGGCGACGTTCTCATTCACCGACTCGGTGAACAGCACTTCACCGTCGGAGTCGCGGGTGTACGTACGTTCCACTGGCGTGAGGTTCGCGTTCAGCCGGTCCGTCCGAGTCAGACCACCGGGGTAGGTCATCTGGACGAGCTGGCCATCGGGAGCGTAGCGAGCGGTGAACGTGCCGGCGACGCTGTCCGAACTGCTGGTCAGCAAACCCCTCGGTTCCACCGTCCGGTCGTACTGGAACGTGACGTGACCCGTCGGATTCGACGTCTTCACCGTGTTGCCGGACCGGTCGTACTCCTTGATCGTCACGCCGCCATCGGCGTCGGCGTAGCGGACCAACCGGCCGAGCATGTCGTACTCGCGGGAGATGACGGAGCTATCCGTCGTGGTGCTGGCGATTGCACCGCTGGTCGCGTCGTAGCTGGTGACCGACCTCCCGGCCGCCACGCCCTGGTTGCTGGTGACCTCGACACCGACCACTCGGCTGGCGCCGTCGTAGCTAGTGGTGGTCGTCCGGATCGCGCTGCCAACGGTCTCCGTAACCACTTCCTCTTTGCGGTAGGAGTTATAGCGGGTGGCCCGCCGCACGGGCAGCGTCGCGCTCATCCGAGCTGGATCGTGCCCCGTCACCGCACCGACCGGACGACTGACGCACAGTTCACCTGCCCACTCAGGCCGGTTGCCGCACAAGTTGTCCTGTGGATTTGCTCCCGCGGTGTAGTAGATCTCTTCCTGCGCATACGCGTCCGAGCCAGTGGAGCCGATGCCCCGCGTACGCGTGACACGTCCGGCCGCGTCGTAAACGGTGTACGAGGCGAGTTCCTCGCCTTCGCCACCCTCCACTACGACCTTCGTCGGCTTTTGCAACGTCCAGCCCGAGGCACCACCGAACTCCGCGCCATACCCGCTGCGACTCGTCCGCGTGTCACTGTCCGGGTAGCCGACAACCTGAACGCTCTCCGTCTCGGTCGTCAAGAGGTGGTACGTGGCGCCGTCGGGCTTGTTCTCGTCGTACTTCTTCACCGTGTGCACCCGGCCGATCACCGTGGATCTGGCGGAGATGGCGGTGAGCGGCCCGGCACCGTCCGGGTCCGCGACCGGCCTTTCCAGCATCATCGTCGAGGTCGGCCCCAGGGTGTCGACGTGGTCCAGACCGTCTGCGCTGTACTTGTTCACGGTCGAAAGGGCCAGCGCCCGGCTGGCCGAGTCGGACGCAGCCAGTCCCAGCTCCGCAAGGTAGGTGGCGGCGTTGGGCAGCGTGCCGAGGGCTAGTTCTCGGTCCGTCGCCTCCAGCGTGCGGACGACGTTGCCGAATCGGTCGTACTCCTGTGTGTCGATGTGCCCGCCGGGCGTGGCCGCATTTACCTCACGGCCCCCTGCGTTGAGGTAGAACAAGCTGGCGTAGCGGTAGCCACCCGACCCGGGAGCAGAAGGAGTCGCGCTGTGGCGACCCGGGTCGTCCTGCAACTCGAAGACGGCCGTCGCGTCGGTGGGCACGTCCGTCTGCCCCCAGGTCGCGACGCTGGCAGCATCCAGGTTGTAGGGGCCACCGGTGCCTTGGGTGAGCGGCACGTGGTACACGATGCTGGTGGCGGTCTCTCCGTCAGTGGCCGTCTTAGATCCCTGCTGCAGCGCAGCCCGGCGTGCCTTGAGCAGGCGGCCGGCGTTCTCGTCGCCGGCCAGGTCGGCGACCTGAGCGTCGGTGAGCGCCTTGCCGTAGATGCGGACGTCGTCGATACCGCCGTGCCAGATGTTCGAGGCGGCGCCAGCCCACTTAGCGCGGCCAACCACGTACCCCCCGGCGGCGTTCCAGCCACCGACCGCGGCAGTGGTGGTCTGCCGCACACCGTCCACGTAGAGCTTCATCTGGCCGCTGGCGGTGTCGTAGACGCCGGTCAGATGGGTCCACTTCCCGAGTACCGGTGCGGTGTTCGAGCTGGCCCGTATCGGCGTGGCGCTGTCGCTGTCGGCGCTAACCCGCGAGAACGCCCACCGATCGTCGGCGGCGACGTAATTAAGGAAGAGACCGCTGGTGCGCGATCCGTCCTTGGAGACGGCGGTGCGGTTGACGGACTTGTCGGTCAGGCGCACCCGCGCGGAGACGGTGTAGGAGGAGGTATTGGAGAGAGCAGTACCAGTGGCGCTGATTTGCTGACCGGCGCCGCCGGTGAAGCTGGCGCTCCGGTCACCCGGGTTGTCCGCCGCGTGGCTGCCCTGCGTCCAGTACACCCCGGAGGCCATGGTGCCGGTACGACCTGCGCCGGAGGAGTCGACGGCGCTGGTGCCGGAGCCTGCGTCGAGGTCCCAGCGCAGTGCGGCGGAGTCGACGTCCGGATTGCCGTAGTCGAAGTTCCACGGGAGTTGGCCTGCGGGTGTCGTCCGGACGACACGGCCGGCCGAGTACTCGTAGGCAGTCTTCAGGACCGGGGAGATCCTGGGATCCCACACCTCGCGGAGTTGGCCCAGGTTGTCGTATGCGTACCGCACCACCGTGACGGCCGTCATCGCGCTGGCTTCGCTGTCCCACAGCCACAGCTTCATTGCGGTGATGCGGTCCACGACGTCGCCGAAGACGCTCTGGCTCAGCCCGGAGGTGGTCGTCGTGGCGTACTCGTACTCCAGAACCTCGCAGCCGCGTGCTGGGGTAGCGGTAGTGCAATCACCGACGCCGGGTTCAACCGGATTGATTACCTTCTTCAGCAGTAGGCGGCTACCGGCGGTGTCGTATACATACCGTGCCGTGGTGCCCGTCTCTGCCGTCCAACTCGACGTCGCTGCCCACGTACCGCCTTGCTGGGTGAACTCGGTGACCGTGCCGCTCACCTCGGTCAGCCGGTACGCGGTGCTGCCGACCTTGCTCAACGTCAGGTCCTCGGCACCGGGCTCAGTGGTGAAGGTGACCCCGTCAGAGCTACGGGCGAAGGTGGTCCAGTCCCCGTCTGCGGTGTGCACCTGGACGAGCGAGGGCTCGGGCAGAGTGAGTGTGGTGTAGTCCACCTCGGCGACGGCGCCGGTGGCGCCGCCCGTCCAGGACGGGCCGAACGGGGCAATGATCTCGGTGACGGAGAGGTTGTCCCAGTAGACCTTGCGGCCGGAGCCGCCCTGCATGCCGTTGTAGAGCCGGAAGAACGCCTCGTTCGCCCCGGCGGGGACGGTCAGATCTACCGACAACTCCTGCCAGCCGTCGGTGTAGCCGGCCATCGGCGAGGCGACCTCGCTATACGTGGTGCCCACCCGGTGGAAGCCGACGATCCGCAAGCCCCGATCCACGTGCGCGGGAACCAGCCCGGTGGCGGACGGCACATTGATCCAGCCGGTCATCCGGTACGTCTTGCCAGCGGTCATGCCGAGCCGCAGCCCGCCGCCATCGTCTCCGCCGACTGCGACGTAGGTGTCGTTGCTGGTCGCGGTGACCGGCGTGATCTCCAACGAGTCGGCTGGCGTGGTCTCACCTTGACCGCGGGTGGTGGAGCGCGCTGCCGAAGTGGTGCCCGGGATCGCGAAGCCGGTCAGGTCGGCGGAGACCTGTTGCTGGTTGGCGGTGAGCCGCTGCGCCATCGGCTGGTAACCGTCGGCCGTCTTACGCGACGAGGACGAGCGGCGGACAGACAGGCCCATCTCGTCGACGTCGGTTTCAGAAAGGAGATAGTCACCGGTGAGAAGGTTGACCGAGCCGGGGCCGGCTTCCTCGTCGGCGCCGCCGTCTCCGTTGGAGTCGACACTAATCCGCACCCACGGGATGGTGTATGCGGGCGTGGTGCCGGTGGCGGTGTAGAGGTGTGCCCGGACCTCGACGACGCCGCCGATCAGGCCGAGTGTGTCGCTGGCGTTCCAGATCGCGTACCCGCCGAGCGCCGACAGGGCGGCCGGACTGGCGGCCGTCGCCGTGACCGGCGCGCCGGTGGCGGAGGTCAGGTTCGCCGACGGCACCGGCAGGGCCGCCCCGCCGGGCCCGCGCCGGTACTCGAAGTACGTCCGGGTGTAGCCGCTGACCGGGGTGGTGATCCGCAGCTTGGTGCGCTTGACGACGGTCGCGCCGGGCAGCGGCTCGGCGAGCGCGGCGTTACCCGCGTCGAAGACGTACAGGTTGGGGTTGGACAGGTTGCCGGCGGAGTCCTTCGCCTGAACGGTCAGCGTCCGGTGGCCATCACGGGGTGCGAGTGTCACCGACTTCGCACCGGTCGCCGCCACGGTGGTCGCCGCGCTGTCGTAATCGAACTTGTAGACGAACGCGGCGAGGTCAGCGCTACCGCTGGCAGGAGTGAAGGTGAACGTGTCGGGCTGGGCAGCGCCAGCGTGCGGCTGCCCATCGTTGAGGTAGATCGTCGCGGCCACGAACGGCACACCCGGCTTCTCGGTGTCCACCGTCAACGGCGTCCACGCCGTCCATGCGCCGTAGTTCCACGGGTCCTTGGCGCGGACCTGCCACTCGTACTGGGAGCCGCTGGCGAGGTCGACCGGCACGGGCCACGAGGCAGTCGAACCGTTCGACCAGGCAGGGCTGCCAGAACGCAGACCAGACGAACTCACCACCGCCTGGGTGACCTTGTTACGCACCACGAACTCGGCCTGCAAGCTCTGACCGGCGTTCGCGTCGGCGAGCTTCGCCGAGAGCGTCGGACGCAGCGACGAGGTCTGCGCGCCGGAGCCGCACGCGGTGTAACAGGGAGCGACCGCCAGGGCGGACGGCGCGGACGGGGCGCTGTTGTAGGTGATGCTCACCAGCGGCGGATGGGTGCCCTCGGCGGAATCGAAGCGCTTCCAACCCGCCGTGGAGGTCTCCGAGGTGGCCCGCAGCATCACAGTTGCGGTGGTCCAGCCAAGGTTCGCGCTAGTCTGTAGCGCGCCGCCGACCTCAATGTAGACATAGCCGTCGCCGCAGGACGAGTTGTAGCCACGGGTCTCCGTGGAGGTGCCAACCTTCTCCCGAGCGACGGGCTGGTTGGTCCACCGCACGGAGGAGTCAACCAAGTCAGTGCGCCAGGCCTCCCACGACGCCGCACTGCACGACCATGAGTGGTAGTTCCACAGCCGCAACTTCGCGCTGGCGATCTGACTGCCGGCGAAGCCGGTGGTGTTGAACCGCAGGTACGACCGGGCGTAGAAGGTGCCACCGTCGTTCGAGTAACCCAGCTTCAGGTCACTGGAACCGGACTGGTCGCTGGCGTAGTCGTTCTGCACGAACGCGTCGAACGACGGCGACAGCGACGTCGGCGGGTCGATCGTGACCGGGAACGTCAGGTCGGGCCGGGCGAGGAAGTTCTTGTCCGGGGTCAACTCCATGACGGTGCGTCCACCGGAAGCCGTCGTACTCAGGGCCACCGGAGCTCGGTTGACGTGCTCGCCGGAGAGCGCGGAGACCTCCGCGTCCCACATCAACGGCGTCTGTGCCCGGCCGACCTGACCGCCGCGGGAATTCTTGAAGACGAGGCCACCCATGCCGTCGCGAGCCGCGGTGAGCTTCCCGGTGCTCAGCGGCAGCTGCAGCGTGCGCACGTGCGCCAGACCGGCACGGTCCTTCACCACAACGTGCTGCTCATATCCGGTGGCGTGGGCGTGAAAGACCAGGTCGACGCCCGGCCGCACATCCGGATAGGTGATCGTGCGCCCGTTCAGCACCGGCTCGGGCAGTGGGCCCTGCCACGCGAGCTCGGCACGCTCGGCACCGCTGCCGAGCGAGGCGACCCCGTGCTCCCCGGCGCCCGGGGTGGCACCGGCGAAGGTCAGGCCACGCGGGTGCGCCTTCGGCACGACGACGCCGTCGGCCCGACGCTGCAGGGTGAGGTCGACCGGCACCCAGGTGTTGTCCCCTTGACGTACCCGCACCGGCGCCAGCGCCTGCTCCGCGGTGAGCGTGCCGTCCGGGTTGGCGAATACCTGAGTCGTCTCCGAGCGCCGGTTCGCCACCTCCACCCGTCCGCCACAGAACCGAGCCGCCACCGCCGCAGACACCTCGTCTGGGCGGTCGCCTGGACAGGCTGGCTTCGGCGTCGGCTGGGCTGTCACCTTTGGTGCCGCCACGGCCGGCTGCTCGACCCGAGCCGGTATGTCCGACATGGACACCGCCAGGACCAACGCCAACAACATCGCCAGCCGCCGCGCCCAACGAGCGAACGCTCCATGCGTCAGTGGAACGAACGCACCCGTGCCCAACGGCTCATCCATCGAAACCCCCGTGTCCCCATCAGAAAGTCGGCGCAGCTTACGTAGATCCTGAGTGGACGTTCAATGTCTTGACAGGGAGATCATCAGCCCGTAGAACCGTTGATCTTTTGAGGACGTCTGACACCGATAAGTGATCTAAGTGGCGAGACGGACCAGTCGTATTTGCCAAACCGGCGATCGTCACCGTGGGATGCCCTGCATCGAAGGGAGGTCGAACGGGCAACGTGACCGACACCGCATCCACCGCCGTCCGCCTGCGAGGCGGCCGGGTTCCAGGCTTCACCGGATCGACGACCCATCTCACGCTGCGTGATGCTGCCGGATCGAGGGGGCACGAGCCGGAGGCGGTCGGCATCCAACGATGGTGTGAAAATTATCACTGGCTCCGCGAGCCGCCCATGGCACCGGTATTCGGAGTCGCCACCACGCTCGGCGTTACATCAAGCGGCGCATGCGGATCGTCAACGAGTCCGCGTCAGCAGCGAGCTCGACCAGTTCAAAACCGGCCGGTATGAGGTCGGAGTGGACCACTTGCAACGCTCGAGACGGGTCGGTTCGCGGCACAGCGACAACGAGCTCGTCGATCGCGTGCAACTGCGATCGCATCTCGGCGTCGTGTTCGTAACCGACGACGAGCGCGCGTCGTACGCCCGCTTCACAGGCGGCTGACAGCCAATTGGGTAGGCCGGTGCCGATGTCGGCATCACCGGGCAGCGCGAAGTGCGCGCTAGCGTGGCCTCCCGGAATGCCCCCAACGACGGTCTTGCCCTCAACGACAAGGTCCGCGTTAGCGCGGAGGTCGCGCAGGAGTCGTCCTTCCGCCGCCGTTTGATGCCCGGCATCTGATGCAAACGCCCACGTCAAGAACGGCCTACGGCGCACCGTCGCGTCAACCACGGCTCAAGGACGGTCAAGGCTTCGCCGCGCAACACGTCTGTCTCGACCTCGATGCCTGCGGCAATGAGCATTGCGGCAGGACCGTCGCCGCGAGACGTTGGGTCGATGACGGCGATGACCACCCGAGAGATGCCGGCGTCGATCAACTCATGACGACAAGCCGGCGTGACTCCGACGCGGTTGCATAGTTCAAGCGTGACGACGGCTGTACCGCCGCGAGCCGCACCGCCCGCTGCGTCGAGAGCGTGTGCTTCAGCGTGCGGCTCCCCTTTACGGCGGAGAGATCCCGCGCCCACCACCGTTCCACGCTGATCCAGGATCACACACCCGACGGGCGGGTTCGGGCTCGTCGTGCCCAGCCCGAGAACGGCGAGGGTGCTGGCCTGCCGCATCGCACACAGTTCGAGGTCTGACGCCATCAGGCGGCATCCATGAGGTCGTCGAGGAACACACGAACGTCGGCCAGGTGACGGTGCTCGTCACCAGCGGAGCCGATCTGGCCGAGTTGGTGCAGGATCCGGCGCGAGCCTGCTTGGCGGGCGATCGGTAGCGCGATGTGAGCCGTGGCAGCCGCTTGCTCAGCTTGGTCAGCCGCCACATGGGCTGCGGCTTTGGTCAGAAGGGCTGCGGTGAAGTCCTGGCGGTGAAGCGACGGCATCGACGGCAGCACGCATCGAGAACCGCGATTCGCCTCGTCCGGCCGGCGCCCCAATCCTCAAGCAGGTGCCTCGGTGAACCTCGATGTAGCCACCCATGGAGTACGAGGTGTGCTCGCCTTCAGGCTTACCCGGACGGCGATCCGCCGCCCCGTCGTGCGCCCTGTCCAGAAGCTGCATAGCCTTGCGGTGCTCGCCGACGGTCGCGAGCGCATGGGCATGCTGGACGCGAAGTGCCGCCCGCACCGGGCTGGGCGCCTCCTTGTCCTGGAGCATCGCGGCTCGGCGAAAGCCTCGACCAATGAGCCGTTGCTGTACTTCGCTGCTATACAAGATCAGAAATGGCCATCCGGAAGAATCCGAATGGCCTCTGACCTGCGTCGGGACGGCCGGATTCGAACCGACGACCCCTTGACCCCCAGACCTCGGCAAGGTGGTCGGGTGCGGTTGGCACGGCTGCACAACAGCCCGGTCGGTGTCGTGGCGGCCCCGTGTGGTTCCGTCGGTTGCTGTACATCGCTGCTGTACTGCCGGGTCCGTACGAGCGACTCCCCCTGCGCCAGGCCCACTCCCCTGCACCATGTTGATCCCGTGTGCTGATGAGGCACGGGACGGGCACGTGCCGACTGGGGGTGCGAACCCGGGAACCGCGGCTCAGCCGCAACCCGCGGGTTCGTGGCAACGTCCAAGGTTCAGAAGATCGCCCCCTGGTCGCCGCGAGTACATCACTGCTCACGGTGACCGTATGTAATCCGGCCCCACCTGCCGCCTGCCCGCTCATCTACGCCCCTGCCGGCGTGGTCTTCCATCTGGAAGACCTACGCCACCTTCCTGGCCCGACTGAGATCCGGGCGTGCATGGACGATCGCTGCGTAACCCGCGACAGCCCATCACGGATCGACACACCAATGCTGACCGCAGGTTCAGAGGACGCCACTGATCATCGCACCGTCACGGCCAGACTTACCCTGACGAATCCCACAAACCGAGTCGTCATATTCGACGCCTCCACGAGCGTCACGCTACGGAGGATCGAGGCTCCCTCATGCTCCGACCAGACCGCCAATCAGGCAAGCGTCCGAGCTACTGCCGCCAGCTAGCCAGCAAGAACGGCCACGAGGACTCGTTCCTGCCCAGCGGCCATACCGCCGGTAGCGCCGAAGAAGCACTCGACTGCGCCTGCAGGCCCCCGGACCTGCGATCCGTTGGCATGTTCATCACCGCCGCCCCCTGCTCGGCGCCGTGTTGGCCGAGGCGGCGCCGCGCGCGCCATGAGTGCCAGGTGACGCGGCCGGATCACTGGCGCCGCTCGTTCTGGCAGGGTTCATCGTATCGATGGCCGTTGGCGAGCCTCAGCTACGGCCCGGACACCCTCGCTTCCTAGCCTTGCCGCAATCCGTCGAGGGGGATTGCATGAGAGTCAGGACCAGGAGCGTCGCCGCGCTGGCCGCGACCGTCGTCACCACCATCGCCGTCACTGCCGTGCCGTTGGCTGTTCGGACCTTCGGGGACGTGCGAGCCGCCGGCCTGTCAAGCGCCGGGGGCGCCGGTGGCGTGCGAATGAACCAGATCCAATACATGGGGGCGCACAACGCGTACCACCGTGAGCTACAGGACGTCGAACTGCAGGAATCGCTCAAGATCGACCCCGGGTACCCGTCGTGGGGTTTCTACTCGCACGCGTCCATTCCCGACCTGCTCGGCCGCCAGAGCGTCCGTGGCCTGGAACTGGACCTGCTGCCCGACCCCGAGGGCGGGCTCTACCGGCACCCGCTCCCGCGGAAGCGGGCGGGGCTCGGCCCGATCGACGATCCGGCCATGGCGAAGCCCGGCATGAAGGTGCTTCACGTCGCCGACCAGGACTACGGAACCAGCTGCCGCACCCTGGTCAGCTGTCTGGAGCAGGTGCGGACCTGGTCCGCCGCCAACCCGAGCCACGTGCCGATCATCCTCCAGCTCGAACTGAAGCAAACCGACAAGCGGTGGGAGGCCCTCGGCGGAGCGGTGAGCCCGGCGTGGAGCCCCACCCTGCTGGACGCCGTCGACGACGAGATCCGCTCCGTCTTCCCGGAAGACCAGCTGATCACCGCCGACGACCTGCGCCGACCGGGTAGGACCCTGGAAGCGTCGGTGCTGCGGTACGGCTGGCCGAAACTGGACTGGGCGCGCGGGAAGGTCCTGTTCTTCTTCGACAACGGCGGCCCCGGCGGCATCCGCAACATGTACACGCAGGGCCGGCCCAGCCTGGAAGGCCGCGCCGTCTTCACCCAGGGGCCGCCCGGGTCGCCGGACGCGGCGGTCACGATGGTGAACGACCCGCGGGGCGCCAACGGAGCAGTCATCCAGGACCTCGTTCAGCGGGGTTATCTGGTGCGTACCCGCTCGGACGAGCCGCTGCGGACGGTGAAGAGCGAGGAGTTCAGCCGGGTGGAGGTCGCCCTGGCCAGCGGTGCCCAGTTGGTGACGACCGATTTTCCGACCGTGGGCATGGCTGCCCGGTACGACAGCGACTTCGTGGCGGAGCTCCCCGGTGGCATCGCCGTACGCTGCAACCCGGTGTCCGCCCCACAGACCTGCCGGGATGCCAAGCTGGAGCGTTGACGCCCAGTTCCACCAGCGCGACGGGTGGTTGGTTCGCGGGCGATCGACGCGATCCGTCGCCGTCGTCGTGGGGCGCGACGTGTAAAAGGCGCTCTACCGGAGCAGCGGCAAAACGCCAGGAAACCTGAACGGCGGCGACTACATCCGGATCTGCCGCCGACCGAGTGTGCGTAGCGTCCGGGTCAAGGTCTCCCGGCTCCCGGTGTGGGCGCCGGGAACGCCACCATCCTCCCGCTAGGGTGCGACGGCTCCGGTCCACCCCACGCCTGGCCGACGACGAACAGCCGCGGGTCCCGCCCGCGGCTGAGCACGCAGGCGAAGGCTCCGCGATCAAAGCCGACGGTGGCCAGCACCTTGCCGCCCTCGTGTACCCGAACACAGCGCTGGTTCTGGAGTAGAAACGATTCCGGCACCGGAACTCAACGCCCATCCTGGACCCGCCACCACCCCGAGCCCTCGGACACCTACCCCGCCGTCGCCGGCAGCCTCTGTCGGTCAGTCGCTCGTCTCTCTGTGCTACCAAGGAGCCGTAGCCTGCTGGCCTTGGACGTAACTGCGGCTGGACTATTTCCACGAAGGGCTAGGGGTACGCGGATGAGAGCGATCGTGTACGACAGGTACGGGTCCCCGGATGTGTTGCGGATCGAGGAAGTCCCCAAGCCGTCTCCCGCTGCCCGGCAGGTGCTCGTCAGGATCGCGGCGACCTCGGTCAACCTGAGCGATTGGGAGACCCTGCGAGGCTCACCACTGTATTCGCGCATCGGTGGGCTGCGCTCACCGGCACGCCGGACGCTCGGCTCGGACATTGCCGGATGGGTTGAGGCGGTGGGCCCGGCCGTCACCCGGTTCCGACCCGGTGACGAGGTGTACGGCGACAACCTCATGCTCAAGGGCGGTTTCGCCGAGTACGCGATCACTCCCGAGTCGGTTCTGGCCCGCAAGCCCGCCGCCCTTACCTTCGCCGAGGCCTCGGCGATCCCACAGGCGGGCGTAATCGCGTGGCAGGGGACCAAAGGCGCCGCAGCCGGGAAACGGGTCCTGATCAACGGTGCCGGCGGAGGATCGGGCTCATTCGCGATTCAGCTCGCCAAGCGACTCGGCGCCCAGGTGACCGGCGTCGACAACGCCGGCAAGCTCGACTTCATGCGCTCGGTCGGCGCGGACAAGGTGATCGACTACCGCAGCCAGGACTTCACCCGCAGCGGCCCGTACGACCTCATCCTCGATTTGGTCGCGCACCGGTCGGTGTTCGCCTACCGCCGGGCACTGGCCCCCGGCGGCCGTTACCGGTGCGTCGGCGGATCGGTCTCGGCGCTGCTGCGCATACTCACGATCGGCGCCGCGGCCGGCCGACTCACACACCGCCGGCTGGGCGTGCTCGCCGTCAAGGAAGGGCCGACCCACTTCGAACCGGTGGCCGACCTCTGCGCCACGGGCGACCTCGCCATCCACATCGACCGAGCCTTCACCCTCGACGAGGTACCCGAGGCGTTGGCCCACGTTGGAGAGGGACGCGCCCTCGGAAAGGTCATCGTGACCGTTAACTGACCAGCGACTGCGCACATCTGCCGCGGAGCGAGCGTCACGTTGCGCGGTGGCCGTGCGGTGCGCTCGACGCGCAGAACGAGCTGAACGAGCTGAACGAGCTGAACGAGCTGAACGGCGGATCGTCACAGGGCGCCGGGTGGACGGTGTGGTCCTGATGGAGATCCGCTTGGAGGACGGCCGGGTGACCCGCCTGACCAAGGCCGGTCTGCCGTTCGTCACGATCGGGCGGATCGCCGAGCCGCACGACATGAGCTGGATCGACATCGACTATTCCGGGCTGATCGCCCGCTGCGTGCACCACCTGGCCGATCTGGGGCACCGGCACGTGGCCCTGGTCAACCGCTCCGCCGAGTTGGTGGCCGCGGGTTACGGCCCCAGCCATCGAGCGCTCACCGGTTTCCGGGCGGCGGCGGACCGGGGTGGAGGTCTGCTGCGGCGACGACACGGCCTCCGGCGAGGCGTGCGTGGAACAGCTGCTCGTGACCCATCCCGAGGTCACGGCCGTCGCCACCATCAACGAGGCCGCGCTGCCCGGGATGCAGCGCGCGCTGACCGGTGCCGGCACCGCCGGCGGTGCCGCCTCCGTGAGACTCGCGGAGGCGGCACCGCCGATCGGGTGGTGCTACGGATCAGCTGCGGGTGGACCACCGCTGGTTCTGTTGCCCGTTGCAGGCCCAGAGGAGGAGCTTGGTGCCGTTCGCGGTCCCAGCGCCGCTGGCGTCGAGGCAGAGCCCGGACTGGACGCCGGTGATGGTGCCGTTGGAGTTGATGTTCCATTGTTGGTTGGTGCCACCGTGGCAGTCCCAGATGATGGCCTGGGTGCCGTTGGTGGTGCCCTGGCCGCTGGCGTCGAGGCACTTGTTGCCCAACACCTGCAGTTGTTTGCCGGCCGTGTGGGTCCAGCGTTGGGCGGTGTTGCCGACGCAGTCCCAGAGTTGGACCTGGGTGCCGTTGGTGGTGGTGCCGTTCGGCACGTCGACGCAGCGGTTGGACTGGGCACCGACGAGTTGGACGCTCTGTGTCGGGTTACCGCCACCGGACGGCGCGTACGCGGCGGCGGCGATGTTGGCCTGCACCGCGTCCTCGGTCGCCGCGGTCGGGTAGCCGGAGGTCATCACGCCCTCGTAGAAGGTGCCTCGGGCGGTGTTGCTGTTGTCGCCGCCGATGCCGAGCAGGATGGCGCCTTCCTTCTTCATCGGGTGGTAGCCGTTGGGGCGGCGTCCGTCGAAGTAGGTCGTCAGGCCGCCGGCCTGGGCGTTGCCGCCCCGGATGGCCCAGTGGTTCGGTTCGCCCTTGACGATGGCGGTCACGAAGCGGTGGTTGATGGGCGCCATGGGGTTGTATCGCGGGTTCACTCCGGAGAAGAGTCCCCATTCCATGTCCATCATGATCCAGGGGCCGTTGCCGTCGCCGTAGCCCCACACCTTGTTGTTGCCGAAGTAGATGGTCTCCATGATGCCGATGTCGTCGGCCATGGCGTTCGTCTGCGCGTTGCCGTAGTCGAAGCAGCACCCGTTGTTGTAGTGCGTGCCGTCGAGGACGGCGTACATGCCCTCGGGCTGGTCGCCGGTCGCGATGCCGTTGGTGTTGTTGTTGCGGTAGCCGGTGCCGGGAGCGATGTAGACCCCGTACGCCTTCTGGCCGCCGATCGTGATCGGCGCCGCCTTCGCGTCGGCAAGGTTGTCCGACCCGCCAGGGCCGGGGCCCGGCACGCCGCCACCCATGGCCTGGGTGAGGCGGTTGTTGCGGCCGGACTGGTCGTAGATGATCGTGATGACGCAGTTCGTGTTGGCGCAGAACGTGTCCTGCGTGGCGGCGTCGGCGTAGCCGCCCGCGCTCAGCACGCCGATGTCGCGGGTGGTGTTGTCCGAGGAGCGCCGGACCTGGTAGAGCGGGCCGTTGTACGCGCCGTACAGCGCACGGGTGGTGCTGTGCGCGGC